>NZ_JASSZF010000010.1:0-79554 GCF_031935715.1 Halomonas garicola
GATTGAAACCGTATCGCGCCATTGCGACGCGCTACGATAAGCTCAAACGAAATTACGAAAGCATGGTGGCCTTGGCATGCGGCTTTTTATGGCTACCAATGTGAAACGTCAACAGGCCCTAGGGTATTGCACATGATCCCTGGATATTCACCGGGCAGTCCTGGAAAAGAAGATGGCGGATGGTATCCTCTTGATAAATCAGAAAATTCGACCAAGAGCCTGATTCCAGAGGACCAACCGCCATGGGTGAAACCCTAACGACCTGGTCGCCCTCCTGCAACGGCTCCATCAACGTCCAGCTCAGCGGCGCCGCGACCACCAGTGATGCCGGCACCTTGTTGCTCCGTGAAGCCCTCGATCGCAGCGGTGTCATCGAGGCCATGGAAGACCACCTCATCGACCCGCGTGACCCGCTGCGGGTCCGCCATTCGTTGGCCCGTCAGATCCGCACCGTGGTGCTCCAGCGCGCCATGGGCTGGTACGACCTGAGCGATACCGGCACGCTCCAGCAGGACCCGCTCTGGCACTTGGCATGTAGCGATGCCCGTGGACTGACCCCCCTGGGCCAGGCGTGTCCCTCCCAAGCGACCCTGTCACGGCTACTCGGCTGTCTGGGGATGGATGACAACATCGATACGCTCCACGAGGGCTTGCTGCGCCTGGCCATCTGGCGACTGCGCTCGCTATACAGCGGTAAACGGCCCAAGCACTTGACCCTGGATATTGACGGCCTGCCGATCGAGGTCTTTGGTCACCAAGGTGGCTCCGCCTTCAATCGCTATGCCAGGGCCCGCATTTACTCGCCGCTGATTGCCTCCATCGCCGAGACCGGCGACATGCTGGGCGGCCTGTTGCGCGAGGGCAATGTCGGACCGGCCGAGGATGCCGATACCTGGATTCCCCATCTGGTGCAGCGCATGGCGGAAGGCCTGAATCTGGACGTGGCGCAGATCCGGGTGCGCCTGGATGCCGGCTTCACCGATGGCGAGACGCTGCGTGCCATGGACGCCCGGGACATCGCCTATCTGGGGAGGCTGAAGAGCAACTCGGTATTGCAGGCCAAGGCAGAGCCTTACCTCACCCGGCCGCCTGGCAGACCGCCCGAGACACCCCGCGAATGGTGCCATGACCTGGAATACCAGGCGGAGAGTTGGGCGTCACCGCGCCGCGTGGTGCTGGTGGTTCAGGAGAATCCCGACAATCTGTTGTTCCACGCCTTCTTCCTGGTCACCAACCTCAACAAGCTCGATTATCCACCGGAGACGGTGTTAGCGCTGTACCGCAAGCGTGGCAAGGCCGAGGCCCACATGGGGGAGCTGAAGTCGGCCCTCAACGTTCACCTCTCGTCGACGGATCGCGGCGCCTCCACGGTGCAGGACGTGATGGCACGCAACCAGGTCAACCTGTTGCTGAGTCTCTGCGCCTACCAGGTCTTGCATGGGCTGCGCTGCCTGATCGAGGGTCAGACGCAGCAGGGCTGGAGCCTGATACGGCTGCGAGAGCAACTGCTCAAGGTCGCGGCGACGATCACGGTGCACGCCCGGCAGATCACGCTGCGGCTGGGCGCCGCCGCAAACCGATGGTGGCCCTCGGCGCTGAAGGCGCTACCCCGATGGGGCGCCTTAGCGTAGCTCACGCCACGACAGCACGAATAGCTACCGAGATCGGCGTCTCGCCGAGCATCGCCCGTGGCCGATCGACAGCGATCAATAGCTGAGGGCAATAAAATCGACAGAAATGAAAACTAAAGGCTATCAATGCCGCGCTGTTCGGAGACGGAATTCAGCGGTCACTCAGTCAGCACCGTCGGGAAGCCCCGAAATGCCGCTCGGCGAAGGCTGTGATGAAATAGGCGGGATAGACCACTACACCTCGGGACTAAACAATTAGGTTTTGTCTGAAAAGTCGACTCTCATACACCGCTCAATGCAAGCCAGCGTCACCATCGCTCTGTAACTGCTGGCGAGCTTATCGTACCGAGTATTAAGTTGGCGTTTTTCCTTGAGCCAGCCAAAGAGCCACTCTACCATATTATGCTGGCGATACTTGGGCCGGTCAAACTGATGCGGTAGGACTGGCCGTGGGCGTCGATCCAAAAGGCGTCGGGGGATAATCGGGCGCATGCCGTAACGTGTGCAGTAATGTCGTAATGCATTGCTGTCGTAACCCTTGTCTGCCGTGGAGCCCGAGCTCTCTAGCGATCTGCCGCTGGCTCATATCTAAGTCATCACGAGCGTAAATCTGGTATCGTTGTGTCTGGGTCAGCTGTCGGAATCCCATGTTCTGCTTCACTTTGGTCGGTAAAGCAGGGAGGGCAACGGTGCAGACCCTCCTGCTTCTATCTTGTGGTCCAAATGGTTGTAGTTATTTTATGAATCTAAGTACGCTGTTTCAGATATCGGTACGTGTCGTGAATTCAGGAAAATCACCCTATTCGCTATAGGTGCCTCGATATTTATACATGTTTATCTTCATGCGGGTACTTCTTAGTAATTGTTGAGTGCTCTTCCGCAGAATAAAGTTATCAGGCGCATCAACAATGTGATTTTTCAAATAGGCTAATTTATCGCCTGTTTTATTTCATTATTAGTAATTATTTTGACTCGCTCTTGAAGTTTTCGAAGAAATATTTTACCTCAGGACGATCCATATTTATCGTCAGTCCGAAAACTATGATAGATCTATACAAGCTAGGCTTTAGGCTTAGTGTCTCAATGCCTCTACTGTCTTCCTTGCGTAGTGCAAGTCTAGGAACAATAGAGGCGCCAATGTCACTTCTAACCATTTGAATTAAAGTGCTGAAATTATTAACCCATAAGCGAATCAAAAGTTCATTTCGTGAAACCCCTGATTCTTCGAAAAATTTATATACTAAATCCTCGCATCCACCTGAAGAAATTATTAGTGGGAAGTCACTAGCTTGATCAAGGGAAACCTCAAGGTTACTAGCTAGAGGGTGTTCTTTGGGGACCACCACAACAAGCTCGTCTTGGAATGCAACTTTCCCATAAAACGTCCCTTTCCACTTTTGCGAGACAGTATTTGAAATATCAGTTGTAAATCCGACATCAGCTATTCCATCCACGACCCACCTTTCAACTTCATGCTCAAAACCAGTGAGTATGTTTCCAATACAGCCCTCAACTTTTTTGTTCTTTATATTGTTTAGATATGATGTGGCAACGCTATTGATTGAAGCGATATTAAGCCGTTCCTTGGGCGAGCTTCTGGAAAAATCTGCAAGTGTATTAATATTGTTTAGTTCTACTATAATGTCTTCAGAACAAGTATATAGTTCGATTCCGACAGGAGTAAGTCCAGAAATGTTTCGTCCATTGTAGGAAAAAAGTGGAGTCTCAAAAAAATCCTCAAGCCTTTTTAAAGAGTGACTTATGCCCGACTGGCTTACTCCCATACATGAGGCAGCTTTAGTGTAAGATTGTGTATCTGCAACACTTTTGAAAGCGCGAAGCTGTGACAGGGTTATTTCATTTTTTTTGCTCATCGAATCACCTCATATTAAAGATGACGTGGATTGATTTTATATATCCTAATTTTTGCGGCATCCTAAATCAAACAGAAATTAATCAGGTGTTGCAATGAACCAAAGTGGAATTAGATTCGAGCATCCGTCGGTAGGTGATGCTAAAAGCTTGTTTCGAATGGCAGCATGCAATGATGATTTGGATTTGTGTCCTGAGTATTTTTATCTTGTTTGGTCGCGAGATTTCAGAAATACATCTCTGATGGCCAAGTCTGGGAATAAATTATTTGGTTACATACTTGCATATATCAGACCCGATGGCAAGACACTTTTTTTTGTGGCAGATAGCTGTTGATCCTGATGTAAGAAGTTATGGTTTGGGTTTTGCTTTAGTGAAAAGATTGATCGATAGTTTAGGCGAAAATGTTAGGGCATTTGAAGCTACAATTGATATTGGTAATGATGCAGCATACAACACGTTGATATCACTTGCCAAAACTTATAACGCTAATATAACTCAAAAATATTTATTTTTAGAATGCGATTTTTTTAGCAATCATCATAAAGAAACTCTGATACGACTTGAAAGGAAAGAGGAGTTGGCTAAATGAGGGTGTGGAGCAAGGATAAGATAAGGAAATCTTTTCAGCATGTAGATAATCATCACTTTGATAGCTATAGACTTCTTGTTAGTGATGACGGCGCTATATATTCGGTGCATGATACGATCATACGCTCTGGTGAAACTTTAAATATTTGTTACAAGTATCAAGAAGAATTTGTTTATATAATTTCTGGAACTGGGTATGTTGATGACTTTTTTAGTGGAGTCAGGCACGTGCTATATCCGGGGGTGTGTTATTACCTGAGTATCGGTGATGGGCATGAGTTGCATGCCATTACTGATCTGCGGGGGATCTGTATTTTCACGCCACCGACAAGAGGCGATGAGGTACATGATGAAGCAGGGGGGTATCCTCCAATAGATGACCTGGTGGAGTAGACGGATTGTCTATTTTTATTTCAATTATAGCAATGGCGTGTCTAGGGCTTACTCACTTTATAAATGGTATGTTGTCTAGGCATTATGAGGTGAAGAAGATAAGCTTCTTTACACATATGGGCGGTTTTTTAATAGTATTAATGGCCGCTATTTTTTTCTCTAATTTTACCTTTAGTTCTCTTTATTGGGGGGCGTTGTCAGGTATTGCTTCAGCATGGGGCGCAATTTTTCTTTATCGAGGCATGAGTACTGGTGCCGTTAGTGCCATTGTCCCGCTTAGCGGCGTTTCAATGGTAGTTTTCTCTCTAATTATATCCATTTTATTTCTTGGCGAACGTATTGGTTTATTCAGTAGTCTAGGGATTGTTTTTTCAATCCCAGCAATTATACTTATGACTTTGAATACTGATCATTCTAATAGTAACTATATAACTGAGCGGAAAAAAGGTGGAGTTAGTCAAGCTATTTTTTCTGGGCTTGGATTTGCATGTCAATTAGTAACATTAGGGAATGTACCTTCTTCAGGAGCCTTAGCTGCTGTCGCAGTGAGTATGTTTGTTGGCGCCACAGCAATTTTTCCCTATGCAAAGCCTAGTATTTTTGAGGTGACCAGGAGTCAGGCAAGAAAAGCTATGTTTGCCGGTGCAACAAGCGCTCTTGGTCTTGTTCTCTATACTATCGCTAAAGAAGGACAGTTAGTTATAATTAGTGTTCTGATTATTTCAATGTACCCTCTAATTCCTGTGATTCTCGGTGTGATATACCTTAAGGAAAGAGTTAGCCGTATTAGAGTTTTAGGTATCGTTTTTTCTATTTCAAGTATCGTTGCTCTGACTTTGGGAGGTAATAGCAATGTTTGAAATTTCAGATTTCAATGGGGAGAAAAATTCAAACCATATTCTGGAAGAATATTATGTGAACTGTATTTCGAATGCTCTGAAGAGGATTCATTTCGGTGGTTCAGTTTATCAGTCAAAACTCCTGGATTTCGACGTATCATATCAAAATGTTACCTCTTTGAATGATATAGAATCCCTTCCATTTACTACGAAAGCAGATTTCCAAGATAATTACCCTTATGGATTATTCGCCGTTCCGACTTCTGAAGTCATTAGGATTCATTCTTCAAGTGGCACAAAAAGTAAGCCAAAGATTGTTGGATATACCAAGAATGACATTAGGAACTGGGGAGCACTTGTTCTTCGCTGTCTAATGATGCATGGGTTATCAAAAGAGGACATTGTACTTAACTCGTTTGGGTACGGGATGTTTACCGGTGGCCTAGGTCTTCAGCTTGGAGTTGAAGCTAGCGGCGCAACTTTGATACCTGCTTCTACTGGAAAAACAGCAAAACAGATAGACCTATTACGAGACCTTGGAGCCACCGTTCTTTTGAGCACCCCTTCCTTTGCAATGCATCTTTCTGATGAATCAGAAAAAATAAATTTTGACATTGCGAAAAGTCCTCTAAGACTAGGTTTTATGGGGGCCGAACCATGGCCAGACAACATGAAAAGTCAAATAGAAAAAAGACTTGGTATTAAAGCTGTGAATATATATGGCTTGTCAGAAATAATGGGGCCAGGTGTTGGGATTGAAGACCCGGATGATAGTGACAGCCTTATATTGTGGGGTGATCATTTTTATGTGGAGATTGTGAACGAAAAAGGTGAATTAGTCCCTGATGGATGTTATGGAGAGTTAGTGATTACGAGTTTTTTGAAAGAAGCGATTCCGCTTATAAGATATAGAACTGGTGACATTACTCGTATTATAAAGAGAAATGGGCTTTATGGTGTATGGGTGGAACGTATAGCCTCTCGGTCTGATGACATGCTGATTGTCAAAGGGGTTAATATATTCCCAAGCCAAGTGGGGGCTGTTTTATGCAACTATTCAGACCTATCGCCATATTACTTGTTGGAAATAGAAAGGCGTGGGTTTTCAGATAATGTTATTCTCAATGTGGAGCTAGCACGAGGAAAACACAATCTTGAAAGATCCCATATTTACAATGTTTCAGAAAATCTCAAGAAATATTTAAAGGATGAGTTAGGAATTTATATAGATGTGAAAATGTACAACCCAGGTGTTTTGGAGCGATTTACATCAAAGCGACAAACTGTCAATGACAAGCGTGAGAATGCGGGATCAGGCTATATCGTCTGAGATCATATTCTTTACGAGCATATAGGTTATATCCAATCTTTAAGAGATGCAGTCAACTTAGTACTACAGCCGTAACTGTATAAGCTACAATGCATGTGGTTGATATGGAAGCAATTACAGGGTAAAAGGTGCAAGAACTGGATTTCTCTTTTTCAGCATTATTGGATGACCTGGCAGCGCGGTTAGGCCCGCTCTTTGTGCGATCCGAGACACTTGATCGTGCCTTACGTTACCTTCAGGGACTGCTCGGTCAGTGCGAACGCAAGAATAGCTAGCATTTGGCCGAGTGGCTCGGTGATGCCACTCCCGATGGCGTGCAGTGCCTGTTGGATCGTGCTCGCTGGAGTGCGGAGGCGGCATGTGATGTCTGATCTTGCCCACCAACAGTGGTCCCCCCGTTAGGTTTTGTCTGAAAAGTCGGATTTGCTAATCTAGCCGATGTCGCAGCTGCATAGGTGGAGCATGGCAAATGGTAGGACGCTACGAACTCTCCGACGCAAGCTGGCAGATGGTCGAAGACATCGTGTCACCTCCTCAGCCCATGGGTCGTCCACGCCGAGATGACCGCCAGATGTTGAACGGAATCTTCTGGATCCTATGCTCCGGCGCGAAGTGGTGTGATCTCCCGGAGCGGTATGGTCCTTGGAAGACGGTCTATGACCGCTTCCGCCTGTGGCGCGATGACGGCACGTTCGAGGCGGTGCTGGAGCGCCTCCAGTTCAGGCTGCGTGAGGATGGGCTGATGGATCTCGACACCTGGATGGTTGATGCCACATCGATCCGCGCCACACGTGCCGCCTCGGGAGGTGGCAAAAAGGGGGATCGGAAGAACCCGTAGACCATGCGCTGGGACGCAGCCGTGGTGGCCTGAGCACCAAGATTCACATGGTGTGCGACCGCCATGGCTGGCCACTAACGTTCACCGTATCACCAGGGCAGGAGGCGGATAGTCGCCATTTTATGTCTACCCTGGAGCAGATCCACCTGCCCGGCTCCCGGGGGCGGCCAAGGAAGCGTTGCCGTTTCATCGTGGCGGATAAAGGCTATGACAGTGAGGCGCTGCGCCGCTACTGCGATCGCCATCGGATGAAGCCGATCATCGCCAAACGCCAGATGCACCGCAAGCCACGCCCCGGACTGCCCAGGGGCTTCGACAAGCCCCTATACCGAGAGAGGAATATCATTGAGCGCTGCATTGGCTGGATCAAGGAACTCCGTCGAATCTGCACGCGTTACGACAAACTCGCCAGCAGCTTCAAAGCGATGGTATGCCTAGCCTGCATAGATCGGTGCTTGCGTGCAGACTTTTCAGACAAAACCTAATACCTGTTAGGCGGCAACATTGCATACAAAAGGGAGCTTCGTAGTGAGCACAAAAAATCATCGGGCGGTAGTACTTGTACCCTTGACATCGCTAGAAACCGATGCCTGTCAAGCTTGTTGGAAGTGTGCCCTGAAGGCTGAGCATGAGTAACGTGCCAGTCATGCTGTATCTGTGATGAGGGCGGGCCCCTCGGATACGCCGATCAGGCGGTGTGTCCAAACCACCCTGAGCTGCTGGCGTCAAGAGCGTCGGTGGTGAGCGTCAGTGGAAAAGGCAAGGCGAGACCTTGTCAGGTGTGAATAGCGGAGACGAACGAAAGTGAACCACCGACGAAGTGTCGATAATTGCAACCGATATCAAAACTGGGGTCTTTCCAATGCCCCAGGACAAGTCAGGCGGCAACCTGAACGTGGGCCTGGCGGTATCCGGCATAGAGGTGGCGTGACCGTTATTCAGGCGCAGATACGGAACAGGGGAACCTGTCACGTCGATGCCAAGGGAGCGATTCAATCAGAAACCCTGAGAGAATCTGAGTACCAATGCGACGTACAGGGGCGGAGTCGTGCGTAGTAGCGATGAAAAGGCTGTAATGGCCTTGGAGCGAAGGCACGGCCCTATCCAGCCTGAGCAAGGAGGCAACTGTCATGAGGCAGGATGACCTTCGTGTGATGGCAAAACCCTTCGAGATACCCAAGCGGACGCTCTGGGAGGCCTGGAAACGCGTGGCGGCCAACAAAGGTGCGCCGGGCGTCGACAAGGAGAGCATCCCAGCCTTTCAGGATAAGCTTGGTCCCAATCTGTACAAGTTGTGGAACCGCATGAGTTCGGGCAGCTATCATCCTGCACCTGTTCGCCAAGTTCTGATACCGAAAGGTGATGGGCAGTTCAGGCCGCTGGGGATTCCTACGGTCGGCGACAGGGTTGCGCAGATGGCAGTAAAGATGATCCTGGAGCCCAGGCTCGAAAGACTCTTCCACACGTCGTCATTCGGCTATCGCCCAGGGCGTGGTGCACACCAGGCGGTGATGCAAGCACGTCGAAACTGCTGGCGATATGACTGGGTGGTAGATCTGGATATGAAGGCATTCTTCGATACCATCGACCATGATCTACTGATGAAAGCGGTGGAGAAGCATGTGCCTGAGCCCTGGATTCGCCTTTATATTCGCAGATGGCTAAAAGCCCCAGTGATGCAGGAAGATGGGTCGAAAGTAGAGAGGGATAGAGGCACGCCGCAAGGCGGTGTCATTTCACCAATATTGGCGAACCTTTTCCTGCATTATGCCTTTGATGCCTGGATGGCACGCACGTTTCCTCATCTTCCCTTTGAAAGGTACGCCGATGATGTGGTCTGCCACTGTCGGACAAAGGAGGAGGCAGAGGCGCTGCTGACCGCCTTGCATTACAGAATGAGCGAATGCCGCCTGGAATTGCATCCTGAGAAGACTAAAGTGGTGTACTGCAAAGACGGCCGCCGAAAGGGTGGTCACCCGCATACTCGCTTTGATTTTCTGGGGTTCAGCTTCCACGCTAGAACCGTGCAGGACAAGCAGGGAAATCTATTTACTGGGTTCAACCCCGGGGTGAGCCGCAAGGCACTTAAGCGGATACATGAAACGCTCCGACGTATGAATATCAATCGAGCGACATGGGCAGACCTTCGTCAACTGGCGGATTGGCTCAACCCCATGGTGCGAGGTTGGGTGACATATTATGGAAAGTTCTATCCGCAGCCTCTGGAACGAGCGCTGGTGAAGATCGACCTCCGTCTGGGCCGTTGGGCACGCAACAAGTACAAGCGTTTGAGAGGGCACAAGCGCCGGTCATGGGCTTGGGTAAAGAAGGTCCGTGAAGCACAGCCAACTCTCTTTGCGCACTGGGAGTTCGTCTACTCGAAGAAGGTTGGATAGGAGGAGCCGTATGAATCGAGAGGTTCACGTACGGTTCTGTGAGAGCCTGAGGGGGCGGTTCCCTCGGGCTACTCGACCCTGTAATCAGGCGGCTTCTAATCGCTGATCGCGTTGAACCAGCGGGTCTTCTCGGTCCGGGTTCAGCCAGACCGTACGGCGCGGTGTCCAGTTGCGGGTGGCGCTGCTCCACCGCCCGGGATGTTGTCGTTTCGCCTCGGCATAGATGGCCTCTCGCCTTGCCAGCACCTCGTTATCCTGGCCGGCATGCCGCTCACCCGGGGTGACGAACCGTATGGCGCTGTGGCGGTGCTCGTGGTTGTACCAGTGCACGAATCGCGTCACCCATTGCTGCGCCGCTGACAGGCTCTCGTAGCCATCCATCGGGTAGTCGTGCCGGTACTTGCAGGTCCTGAACAGCGACTCCGAGAAGGCGTTGTCGTTGGAGACCCGGGGGCGGCTGTACGACGGGGTGATGTTTAACCGCTGCAGCGTCGCCTGGAGCGTCGAGCCTTTCATGGCGGAGCCATTGTCGGCGTGTAATACCAGTGGCTGGTTGATGCAGCCTTCGCGCAGCACGGCACGCTGGATGACCTCGCTGCTGTTGGCCATGGATTCCTGGTCGAAGACCTCGGCATCGACGATCTTGCGGCTGTAGATATCGACGATCATGTACAGGTAGTAAAACTGCCCACGCACCGGGGTCGGTAAGTAGGTCACGTCCCAGCTTCAACAGGCATTGGGGCGTGTCACCCGGTGTCGTTGAGGATCGCCCTGGGGACGTGGGGCACGAGCGCGGCCACGGTGGTGCTGCTCGCCATGCGCCCGGAGGATGCGGTAGTAGCTGGACTCTGACGCCACGTAGCGGCCTTCGTCGTCCAGCAGCCGCGGCACGATCTGCCCGGGCGGCAGGCTGGCGAACTCAGGACGATGGCAGATCTCCAGCACCTGCTGACGTTCCTCAGGCGACAGGGCATGGCGCGGGACAGGTCGCACGGCCTGAGGCCGGCGATCCTGATCACCCCGCACCCAACGGCGGTAGGTGTTGGTGCCGATGCCGAGCGCTGCGCACGCGGCTTGCAGGCGGGCTCCCTCGGCACGCGCCTCATCGATCAGCTGTGCGGCGTCCTGGCGATCTGCGGTGCTGATCATTCGTCCTCGTCCCCCCAGATCGCTCGGGCCTTTTTTCTCAACGTCAGCAGCGCCGCGGTTTCCGCGAGGGCGGCCTCCTTGCGGCGGAGCTCACGCTTGAGCTCCTTGTTCTCCCGGCGGTCCGCCTTGCGGGCTTCACCCTGCTGCCTGGAGGCGGCATCACTCCGGTCGTTGGCGCCTTCGCAGCTCGCCCGCCAGCGCTGGATCTGCTCGGGGTAGCGGCCACGCTGGCGGCAATACTCGGCACGCTCGGCTTCGCTCATAGCCGCCGTCTCCAGCACGGCGTGGAACTTGTCCTGCGAGCTCCATCCCTCGGGATCATCGCCCTGGTCAGGTAGCAAACGGCCTGCTTGCCGAGCCTTCTTGCGCCAGTGGTACAGCGTCGCCGCGGAGATGCCTTCTTCCTGGGCGACTTCCGTCACCGTGCGGTTGTGCGGCGGGAGCAGCTTCTTGAGGATGGCTTCCCGGCGCTCGTCGGAGTACTTCATCGGAACCTCATCACGCCCCATATGGTTCAGAGTCTAACAGCCGCTGAAACTCCAACTAGCGTGACAGTGGGGGAAACCGAATTGCAGCTGATGGTTAGAACTATCAGAAATGAGGAAAATGTCCGTAAATGGATGTATACGGATCACGTTATCAGCGAGAAGGAACATCTGCGCTGGATAGAGCGGCTGCAGCAAGATGAGCGACAACTTGTCTTCGTGGTTTAACGTTGTCCACTGGGGGTGGTGAGCGTCAATGCAATAGATCGCCTCCACAAGAAGGCTGATTGGGCATACTATTTAACGGAGGCTGCGAGAGGTGGTCTTGGCTCATGCCTCGAGTACTCATTCATCGATTTTGTTTTTGACGGTTTGGGCCTCGATAAATTGAACTGTGAAGTAATCGAAGGGAACGATGCCGTTGTAAAGTTGCACCGGAAGTTCCTATTTGAGGAGGAAGGTTTTAGGCGGTCGAATATCCTAAAGAATGGAGCGCGTATCGGTGTTTACCTCCTGGGGTTAACCAAGGATGATTGGATATCTGGAAAAGCCGGCGTGAAAGAGAAATATGATCGCGTCCTAAAAAATTACTCGGTATCAGTTGAATATGAGCAAAATCAAGGCGTAACAGCCTAACGAGGCGCTGCAGGTGACGCCCAACCCGCTGTCGCGGCTTGGGTTCCCTCCGCGCTACGCGCTCCGGCGCACCTGAGCTTAGGCGTTAGGCAGGGGGAGGCCCACGAGCTATGAGCGAATACAACCTCGAATTTGCCGAAGCTATGGCTGAGTCCAGTGCTCTGATTCTTCGTAGCGACTCTTTGCCTGAGGAAGCTCAGCGGGCAGCTTTGTATACTGCCCTCGTTGCATGCGAGATAGCACTGAAATATGTTTTGTCTGAGGCCGGTGTTTCTGTCCCAAAGACTCATGACCTCTCAAGACTAATTGGCCTCGTGTCGAATTGCTCGATTGAGAGAGAAATTTCAACGGGTGTCATCAGGCGTATTCCGGCAAGTTGCATTCGAGGCATCAAGGCAGCCGACGAATACAGTGACGCTACACTGGGTAAGTTGCTTGAAGCAGAGGAGTTCGGGGCGTCCAAATTCCCGAACGAAATTCGCTACGGCCATACGCTGACGCATTTCCCTGCATCGGTTATGCAACGGGCAAGTGTTCGGCTTATTTCGTGGGTCAAGACCTATGTTCTAAGCGTACAAGCCTAACAATTTCATCAAATTCGCTCCGACCCAAAGGGTCTCCACCGGACGGCTTTTTCTCCGCTTCGCTACGTAAAAGCAGCCGTTTATGCAGGCGTTATATTCCAAACAATGCACCGCCGCACCGCTGAGCCACCCAAAAAGCCCCCTTAAACGTGAAAAGCGCCCCCTTCGCTGCATGAACCGCACAACGAAGGGGGCGTTTTTCTTACCAAGCCAACTAATCTATCAAGCCTGGTTCGGGCCGTTGTAAACGTCTTCGTCCAGTTCGCCTTCGCTTTTGCCCACTAGCGTGGTCACCATCAGGTCGCCGGCGACGTTGACGCTGGTGCGGGCCATGTCGAGGATGCGGTCGATGCCCGCGACCACGGCGATGGCCTCAAGCGGCAGGCCGACCTGGGAGAGCACAATCGAGAGCATGATCAGCCCCGCCCCTGGGACGCCGGCGCTGCCGATGGAGGCCAGCGTGCCGGTGAGGATGATCATGCCGTAGTCGGCCACGCTCAGGTCCACCCCCAGCATCTGGGCGATAAAGAGGGCCACCACGCCCTGATAAATGGCGGTACCGTCCATGTTGATGGTCGCACCCACCGGCAGCACAAAGCCCGAGACGCCCTCGGAGACGCCGAGGTTTTTCTGCGCGCAGCGGATCGACACCGGCAGCGTGCCCGAGGACGACGCCGAGGAGTAGGCCACCACCAGCGCATCGAGAATGCCGCTCAGGTAGCGTTTGGGGTTGAGCCGGCCAAGCAGCGCCAAAAACCCGCTGTACACCACCAGCACGTGAATCACACTTGCGAGATAGGCCACGCCGATCACCTTGGCCAGCGGCAGCAGCACCTCGAGCCCGTAGTTGCCGGCGACAAAGGCAATCAGCCCGAACACGCCGAACGGCGCAAAGGCCATGACGATTTCGGTGAGCTTGTACATGGCCTCGGCGAAGCTTTCGAACAGGCGCACTACCGGCTCGCCTCTTTCGCCAATCAGCATCAGCGAAATGCCCAGGCCCAGGGCAAAGACGATGATCTGCAGGATGTTGCCCTCGGCCAGTGCGTCGATGGGGTTCTGCGGGACAAGGTCGACAAGAATCTCGACCAGCGAAGGCGCGTCCTTGGATTCCATGGGCTTGTCAAAGCTCATGTCCACGCCGGCGCCGGGCTGGAAAATCGTCGAGGCCAAAAGCCCGATGGCGATGGCAAAGGCGGTAGTGAGCAGGTAAAGCCCAATGGTGCGCGCGCCGATGCGGCCCATTTTCTGCGGGTCGCGCATGGCGGTGATGCCCACCACCAGGGTGGAAAACACCAGCGGCACGATCAGCATCTTGATCGCGCTAATGAAAATGTCCCCCAGCGGCTTGAACACGCCGGCGTTTTCGCCCATCAGGGCGCCGGCCACAATGCCCAGAAACAGGCCGGCAAGAATGCGCTGCCAGAGCGGGATGCGTCGCCAGAAATTAAAAGCGGAACCGGCTGCCATGATGCGTCTCCTGTGAAGGTTATCACTGTTGTTTTGCGCTAAAGGGCGGCGATTTTAACGGTCAAGCTCTGCTGAAGAAACGCCTTTTTTACAGCGATATAGCGAGGTTAACTGCCGCCGGCGCCGTTTGTTGACGGCAAACCATGACCTGGATCATAGCCCCGCGTTGCGGCGAACGAAACCGCTTGCGCTACGCCTTTCGTTGTTTACTATAGTTAATGCGAATTGTTCGCCTTACCTTGTTCATTCGCTGTGTGGCCACCGGCCGCGCGATTTATTGTTAACGAGAACCGCTTTTCAACGGGAGACAAAGATGAAAAATTTTGCCATGACGCTGTTCGCCGCGCTGTTGGTCACCGGCACCGCCGCCGCAGATGACAACGACCGCCCCGATCATTTCGACGGCAAGCCCGCAGAAACGCTGGAAGCCGCGGTAACCAACTTCTCCGAGGGCAACCAGCGCCTGGCCGAGCTGCTAAAGGCCGATACGCTGGACGACGAGCAGCTGGCCGAGATCCATCAGCTGAGCTATACGCTGGAAAACGCCCTGGCGAAAATCGATGATGAGGTGGAGGGCATGGCTGTATCGCTCGAGGAAGTTCACGTGGGCTCGGAAACCGGTGCGCCGGAGCAGGTGGCCGACAGCGGCCAGACGTACCTGGAAGCGGCACAGACCCTGATACCCTGAGAAGAGGAGGGAAGCAAGGCTCGGTATCGCAACGGCCGGGCCTTGACGGTCAACGCACGGGCCGTCTATAACAGCGCGATACCTGACCGCGCCGAGGGCCCATGCTGCTGCTGATCATCATTGCCGTTTTCGCCATCGGCTTTTCGTTTCTGTGCTCGGTGCTCGAGGCTGTCCTGCTGTCGATCACGCCGAGCTTCATTGCCCGCCAGCGTGAGGACAACCCGGGGCTGCACGCCTCCCTCGAACGCCTTAAGGCCAATATTGATCGCCCGCTGGCGGCGATTCTCACCCTCAATACCATTGCTCATACGGTAGGCGCCACGGCCGTGGGGGCCCGGGCGGCAGCCGTCTTCGGCGAGTCCTGGGTGGGTATGGTCTCGGCAGTGATGACGTTTTTGATCCTGGTATTTTCCGAAATTATCCCCAAGACCCTGGGCGCTACCCACTGGAAGCGTCTGGCGGTCATGCTGCCGCCGGTGCTGCGCGTGATGACCGCCGTGCTGCTGCCGTTTATCTGGCTGTCCGAACAGATTACCCGGCGTCTGGGCGGGCAGGAAGAAAACGCCATCGACCTGCGCGACGAGATCAAGGTGCTGGCCCGGGTAGGCCAGGAGAAGAACGTGCTCGACGCCGACGAGACCCGCACCATTACCAACGTGCTCAACCTGCACGAAATCCCCGTGTCCCGGGCGATGACGCCGCGCATCGTGTGCCAGACGGTGCTGCCGCACATGACGGTAAAGGAGTTCGAGCAGGAATACGGGCAGGCGCCGTTTACTCGCTTTCCGGTGATGGACGAAGGCGAACAGGCGTTTGGCTACGTGCACAAGGTGGATATGTACCAGGCCGAGCCGGACGCCACCATGTCCTCGATGATGCATCCCATTGGCCGGCTGGAGGCGGAGCAAAACGTCGAGCAGGCGTTTGCCGCCATGCTCGGCGATAACCACCACATGCGCGCGGTCTACGATGCCCACGGAAGCTTCGTGGGGCTGATCACCCTGGAAGACGTGCTCGAAACCCTGCTGGGCCAGGAGATCGTCGATGAGACCGACCGCGTGGACAACCTGCAGAGCTACGCCCGCCAGCGCTGGCTGCAGCGTATTCAGCGGGCACGCAAATCGCCCTGAAGCCCCGGGCGCGTTAAACTACGCGCCCACGCCGCGACGGCAAAAGCAGGCAACCGGGCTGATGTATCATGCAAAGTACACTTTTATTGGGATTTCTGGGCAGCCTGGTGGCCGGCATGATGACCGCCGTGGGCGCGCTGCCGGTGCTGGCAGGCAAAGCGCCCGGGCGAGCATTTCGTGATCTGGCGCTGGGCTTCGCTGCCGGGGTCATGCTGGCGGCGTCTTTCTTTTCGCTGATTATTCCCGCGCTGGCGGCGGCCGATGAGCACTATGCCAACGGTGCCGTGCCGGCACTGATCGTATGCCTGGCGATTCTGTTCGGCATGGGCGCCATTGCTCTGTTAAACGAGCGCCTGCCCCACGAGCATTTTACCCAGGGACGCGAAGGGCCGGAAGCGGCATCCCTGCGCCGGGTATGGCTGTTCGTGTTCGCCATTTCTATCCATAACCTGCCGGAAGGGCTGGCGGTGGGCGTGGGCTTTGGCGCGAACGGCCTGACGGGCGGCATGCCGCTGGCTATCGGGATCGGCCTGCAAAACATGCCCGAGGGGCTGGCGGTAGCCGTGGCGCTGATGGGCGAAGGATATTCACGCTGGCGCGCGGTGGGTATTGCCACGTTAACCGGGCTGATTGAGCCGCTGGGCGGGCTTTTTGGCGCCGGCGTGGTGACGCTTTCACAGATGCTGCTGCCCTGGGGGCTGGCATTTGCCGCCGGCGCCATGCTGTACGTCATCAGCCATGAGATTATCCCCGAAACCCACCGCAGCGGGCACCAGAACAAGGCCACGCTGGGCCTTGCGCTGGGGCTGGTGATCATGTTGTTTCTTGACGTCTGGCTGGGTTGAGCGGTTAGCCGCCCCATAACGCGAGCGGGCTCAGCTTTCAGGCGCACGGTAGCTTTTCACTAGCGTTGCCGGGTCGTCATCGGCGTGGCCGTGGGTGGCGTGGGTGCGCATCAGCTGGGCGGCCAGGCCGCTCATGGGGGTGGCGCTGTGGCTGCGCTGGCTCTGGGCCACCGCCATGTCGAGATCCTTGAGCAGGGTGCGCAGGTGCCAGGGCGGCGCGGCGTAGTTTGCCGCTGCCATGCGCGGGGTGAGGATCTGAAACGGCTTGGAGTCGGCAAAGCCGCCGGATAGCGCCTCCACCAGCAGGGTGGCGTCCACGCCGCTGGACTCGGCCAGCGCTACCATTTCGGCCAGCACCGCCGCCTGGCAGCCCACCACCATCTGGTTGCACACCTTGGTGACCTGGCCGCTGCCCACCGCCCCCATGTGGGTGACGCGGGCGGCAAGCGGGGCCAGCAGCGGCTCAACCGCGGCCATGCTTTCGGCCTCGCCGCCGCACATGATGGCGAGACTGCCGGCCTCGGCGCCGGCAACGCCGCCGGAGACCGGGCTGTCTACCCAGGCCATGCCGCAGGCCTCCTGCAGCTTTTGGGCAAAGTCCCTAGTGGCCGCCGGGTCGCTGCTGGAGAAGTCCACCAGCGTTTGCTCCGCGCTGCCGGCATCGGCCACGCCGCCTTCGCCAAACATCACCTCTTCCACCACGGCGGTGTTGGCCAGGCACAGCATGATGACGTCAACGCTTTGGGTGAGCTCGGCAACGCTTGATGCCACCCGCGCGCCGTCAGTTTCGAGCGCGCGGGCCTTGTCCGCCGAGCGGTTCCATACGGTGACGTCAAAGCCCGCCCCGAGCAGACGGCGGGTCATGGGGGCGCCCATCAGGCCGATGCCGATAAATCCGAGGCGGGGTGTGCTCATGGCGTGTCTCCCTGACGGTTGGCGTCTCAGGCGCGGGCGGTGGCGTATTCCACCAGCGCGTCGGCGAAGGTATCGGTGGTGCCGCTGCCGCCCATGTCCGGGGTGACCATGTCGCGGCGCTTTTCCAGCACGTCGCGGATGCCCTCGCGGATGGCGGTGCCCTTGTCGTTCATCCCCAGGTGGTCGAGCATTTGGGCGGCGGCCAGCAGCAGGGCGCAGGGGTTGGCGATCTTCTTGCCGGCGATGTCCGGCGCCGAGCCGTGAACGGCTTCGAAGATGGCCGCGTGTTCACCGATGTTCGCCCCGGGCGCCAGGCCCAGCCCGCCAACAAGGCCGGCGCAGAGGTCTGAAGTGATGTCGCCGAACAGGTTGGTGGTGACCACGACGTCGAACTGGTAGGGGTCCATCACCAGCTGCATACAGGCGTTATCCACGATCATTTCCTCGAACTCGATCGACGGATATTCTTTGGCGATTTCCCGGGCCACGTCGAGGAACAGGCCCGAGGCGGTCTTGATGATGTTGGCCTTGTGCAGCGCGGTGACCTTCTTGCGGCCGTTTTTCCTGGCCAGCTCGAAGGCGTAGCGGACGATGCGTTCGGAGCCCTTGCGCGTTACCTTGATTTGCGAAATCCCGGTATTGCCGTCGTCGAGCATTTCCTGGCCGTCGGACATGTAGGCGCCTTCGGTGTTTTCGCGCACGGTGATCATGTCGATATTGTCATAGCGCGAGCGGGTGCCGGGAAAGCTGACCGCCGGGCGCACGTTGGCGTAGAGGTCAAAGTGGCGGCGCAGCTGCACGTTGATCGAAGAAAACCCCTTGCCGATGGGCGTGGTCAGCGGGCCCTTGAGCGCCAGGCCGTGCTTTTCGATGGCGTCCAGCGAGGACCGGGGAACCAGCGTGCCGTGCTGCTCGAGCGCCCCCAGGCCGGCATCAACGATGTCGTAGGTAAAGCCGCAGTCCAGCGCGTCGAGTACGCGCAGGGTGGCATCCATGATCTCGGGGCCAATGCCGTCGCCCTTGATGACTGCAATAGACTGGCTCATTTCGTGCTCCTTAAACTGATCGCTGAAGGGGGTGAACGCGCGGCGGCGAACGCTGCGTAATGGTACGCCAAGCGGGCGGAAAACGTCACCCTGCCGGCCCGCGGCCACGGCAGGGCGCATTGCTGCTAGGCTGGGAGACAGCGTCAGGCCTTTGACGAATCGTTAACTGAAGGAGTTGACTCATGATGCTTCCGTATCTTGTCCCCGTCGTTCTACTGGTCCTGCTGATCGCGCTGTCGATTCGTATTCTGCCGGAATACAAGCGCGGCGTGGTGTTTTTCCTGGGGCGCTATCAGGCGGTCAAGGGGCCCGGGCTTATCATCGTGATTCCGCTGATTCAGTCGATGCAGAAGGTCGACCTGCGGGTGATCACCATGGACGTCCCCGAGCAGGACGTCATCTCCCAGGACAACGTCACGGTGAAGGTCAACGCGGTGCTGTACTTCCGCGTGGTGGACCCGGAAAAAGCCATTATCCAGGTGGAAAACTACATCGTGGCGACCAGCCAGCTGGCGCAAACCACCCTGCGCTCGGTGCTGGGCAAGCACGACCTGGACGAAATGCTCTCCGAGCGCGACAAGCTCAACGACGACATCCAGGAGATCATCGACAGCTCCACCGAGAGCTGGGGCATCAAGGTCGCCAACGTGGAGATCAAGCACGTGGATCTGGACGAGAGCATGATCCGCGCCATCGGGCGCCAGGCCGAGGCCGAGCGCGAGCGCCGGGCCAAGGTGATTCATGCCGAGGGCGAGCAGCAGGCCGCGGCGAAACTGGTGGAGGCGGCCAACGTCATGAACGAAAACGCCGCCGCGCTGCAGCTGCGCTATCTGCAGACCATGAGCGACATGAGCAATAAAAATGCCTCGACGATTGTGTTTCCACTGCCCATGGATATCATGGAGGCATTTAAGCACATGAAAACAAAAGGAACTTCATCAGATGGCGGCGCGGGCGCTGGTTCCGACTCCGGCCGGGGGCCTGACTCAGGGATTTCAACCGAGGTAACACCCGACGCATGACGCAATCGCTTTCCCGCCGCCAGAAGGGTCTTCTGATCACCGCGGCGGGGCCCTTGATCATTTCCCCGGATGCGCTTCTTATCAAGCTGATCGATCTGCCGGACAGCCAGATGCTGTTCTGGCGGGGGCTTCTGACGGCGATCGGATTCTTTACCATCGTGGTACTGCGCAGCGGTCGCCGGACCTTGACGGTGTTTCGTCGCTGTGGCCTGGTAGGGCTCGGCGTGGTGGGGCTTTTTACGCTTTCCAACTTTGGCTTCGTGCTGGGCAATCAGTACACCAAGGGCGGCAACGTGCTGATGATCCTGGCCGGGGCGCCCTTGATCGCCGCGCTGCTGTCGCGTTTCTTCTTGCATGAGCGTCAGCCACTTCGCACCTGGGTCGCTATCGTCCTGTGCCTGTTCGGCACCTCGCTGATCGTCTTCGACGACGCCGGCGCGGGCTCCTGGATCGGCAATGGTTTCGCCCTGCTGGCAGCGCTTTCCCTGGCGGCCAACTTTACCCTTTGTCGCACCCGTCCGGGCGTGGACATGAGCCCCATGCTGGTGCTGGCGGGGCTGATGGTGGCGCTGCTGTCCCCTTGGCTCGCCAGCGGCGGCTGGGCATTGCCTAACGCAGATCAAGCCAAATACTTGATTCTGCTGTGCCTGATCCTGATTCCTATCGGCTTTACCTTGATCCAGCGCGGCCCGCTATATCTGCCCGCCGCGGAAGTCAGCCTGCTGTTCCTGCTGGAAACCGTCACCGGCACTCTCTGGGTCTGGTGGCTGCTCGGCGAGCAGCCCTCCAGTCTTGCCTTTATCGGTGGCGCTCTGGTGATCGGCACTCTGGTGATCAAGAGCCTGATCGAGCGGCGTATGGAAATGCGCTGGCGTCGCTATCTGGCCAACCAGGGCTTTCCGCCGGACGCGTAAGGCGCCCGGGAGCCCGCACATGCAAGAGGCGTGTCGGGCAGGTAGAATGCGCGGCCCTGTTGCTCTTTTACGTGCTTTAACCTTCCAACCGCGGGACGGATCAATGATCGAGTCGTTCAAGCAAACCTGGCTTTCCAACCTGAAAGCCGATGTGCTGTCGGGCATCGTCGTCGCGCTGGCGCTGATTCCCGAAGCCATTGCCTTTTCCATTATCGCCGGCGTCGACCCCAAGGTGGGGCTGTACGCGTCCTTTGCCATCTGCGTGATCATTGCCTTTGCCGGCGGGCGTTCGGGCATGATTTCGGCGGCCACCGGGGCCATGGCGCTGCTCATGGTCACCCTGGTCAAGGAGCACGGGCTTGAGTACCTGCTTGCCGCGACGCTGCTCACCGGCGTGCTGCAGATACTCGCCGGCTACCTGCGCCTCGCCGATCTCATGCGCTTTGTCTCGCGCTCGGTGGTCACCGGGTTTGTCAACGCCCTGGCGATTTTGATCTTCATGGCCCAGTTGCCCGAGCTCACCGGCGTGACCTGGCACGTCTACGCCATGACCGCCGCGGGGCTTGCGATCATCTACGGCTTCCCCTACCTGCCCCGGGTGGGTACTTCAATTCCCTCGCCGCTGGTGTGCATTCTGGTGCTCACGGCGGTGTATCTGGCGACCGGCATGGACATTCGCACCGTGGGCGATATGGGCGAGCTGCCCGACAGCCTGCCGGTGTTTCTGTGGCCCGATGTGCCGCTTGACCTGGAAACGCTCAGGATCATTTTTCCCTATTCGCTGATGCTCGCCGTGGTAGGGCTTCTGGAGTCGATGATGACGGCGACCATCGTCGATGACCTGACCGATACCCCGAGCGACAAGAATCGCGAGTGCAAGGGCCAGGGCATTGCCAACCTCGGTGCCGGGCTTTTGGGCGGCATGGCCGGCTGCGCGATGATCGGCCAGTCGGTGATCAACGTGAAATCCGGCGGGCGCCAGCGTACTTCCACGCTGGTGGCGGGTATCGGCCTTTTGTTGCTGGTGGTATTTCTGTCGGACTTTGTCTCGCTGATTCCCATGGCCGCCTTGGTGGCGGTGATGATCATGGTTTCCGTGGGCACGTTCAGCTGGGAGTCCATCCGCGACCTGAGAAAACACCCCATGAGTACCAACATGGTAATGCTCGCCACGGTGGCGGTAACCGTGTTCACCCACAACCTGGCGCTGGGCGTTTTCGTCGGCGTTCTGCTGGCGGCGATGAACTTTGCCAACAAAGTGGGCAATATCCTCTATATTGGTTCGCACGAGGTCGAAGCCGGCAGAGCCCGGGAGTACCAGGTCGTAGGGCAGGTGTTCTTTGCCTCCTGCGAACGCTTTGGCGCGGCGTTTGACTTCAAGGAAAGCGTCGACGAGGTGACCATCGATCTGTCCCGGGCGCATTTCTGGGATATCAGCGCGGTACAGGCCCTGGACCGGGTGGTGATCAAGTTCCGCCGGGAAGGCACCAGGGTGAACCTGGTGGGGCTGAACGAAGCCAGCGCCACCATCGTTGACCGCTACGCGATCCATAACGACGCCGAAGCGGTAGAAAAGCTCATGGGCTAGCCTACACGCCCTACAAGGCCCGGCAGGCAGCACGCCGGCAAGCCGGACCCGCCCAACGGGGCCGCCAATCTGGAGACCAGGATGACCGAACACGTAGTGGCCGCGATCGACGGCTCGTCTTTTTCTGCAAGCGTCTGTGATTACGCCGCCTGGGCCAGCCGGATGCTAGCCGCGCCGCTGATGTTTCTGCACGCCGTGGATAACCACCCGCCAACGGTGGAAGATCCCGATTTGTCCGGCAGTCTGCGCCTGGGCGCCCGGGAAACGCTGCTCAACGAGCTTGCCGAGCTTGACGAAAAGCGCGCCCGGATCAATCGTGAGCAGGGACGGCTGATGCTTGACGAGGCCTGCCGCCGGGCCGGCGACAAGGGCGTGAGCGATGCCCGACCGCGCCAGCGCAACGGCACCCTGGTGGATACCCTGGCCGAGTACGAAAGCCAGACGCGCCTTCTGGTGCTGGGCAAGCGCGGCGAAAACGCCGACCAGGCCAGCGGCCATCTGGGGTCGAACCTGGAGCGCGTGGTGCGCGAGCTGCGCCGGCCGATTTTGATGGTGCCGCGTACCGGCTTCAAGACGCCGGAAAACGTCATGATCGCCTTCGACGGTAGCAAGACCGCCCGCAAGGGCGTGGAAATGCTGGCCAAAAGCCCGCTGTTTCAGGGGGTCGCCTGCCACGTGGTATCCGTGGGGGCGGATACCGCCGAGCACCGCATGGCGCTCGCCTGGGCGGTGGACCTGCTGCAGCAGGCCGGGCTTCATGCCGAGGGCACTATCCGCGCCGGCGAAGTGGAAGCCACGCTGCATGCCTTTGAGGCCGACAACAACATCGACATTACCGTCATGGGCGCCTACGGTCATTCGCGTATCCGCCATTTTCTGGTGGGCAGCACCACCACCAGCATGCTGCGCAACGCGCATGTTCCGGCGCTGATTTTACGCTAACGCCGGCTACCGTTGACGCCGATTGCCGTCGACGAAAGTGAGGTGGTCCAGGGGTGAGCAAGTAGGTAGCATGCTATGCAAGGGCATGTTGCCTGGATAAAGCTTAAAGTTTCTCACGATGCTTGGGTGGTCTTGTTCCAATGACAGTCAAACGAGATACGTATTTTGATCCGGCCTCGTCGACCCACCGCTATGCCGAGGCGCTGCTGGCCGAAGCCGATATCCGCATCAACGGCGACCGCCCCTGGGACATTCAGCTAAAGGCGCCGGGGGTGATCGAGCAGGCCCTGTCCCGGGGCAACCTGGGGCTGGGCGAAAGCTACATGCACGGCGACTGGGAAGCCGAGGCGTTGGACCAGTTTTTTTATCGCCTGATGCGTGCCCGGCTCAACCGCCGGGTCAAGTCTACCCAGCTTGCGTATCACGCGCTGCGCGCCCGCCTGCTCAACCTACAAAGCGCCAAGCGCGCCTGGCAGGTGGGCCAGGAACATTACGATCTGGGCAACGAATTCTACGCCGCCATGCTCGATGGGCGCATGACCTACACCTGCGGCTACTGGAAAGACGCGGCCACCCTGGACGACGCCCAGGCCGCGAAGCTCGAACTGGTGTGCCGCAAGCTGGGCCTTGAGCCCGGCATGCGCGTGCTGGATATCGGCTGCGGCTGGGGCAGCTTCATGGCCTACGCCGCCGAGCACTACGGCGTTGAGTGCGTGGGACTGACGATTTCCACAGAGCAGGCCGAGTTCGGCAAGCGGCTGATGAAGCAGGGGTTACCGGTGGCGTTTCGCCTGCGCGACTATCGCGAAGAAACCGAAAAATTCGACCGCGTGGTGAGCATCGGCATGTTCGAGCACGTGGGGCGCAAGAACTACCGCGAGTTCATGGAAGTGGCCAACCGCTGCCTGAAAGAGGACGGCATGTTTTTGCTGCACACCATCGGCAAGAACGTGGCCTCCACGCCGCCGGATCCCTGGATCGACAAGTATATTTTCCCCAACGGCGAAATTCCCTCGTTCAACCGTATCGCCGAGGCCGTCGATGGCCTGTTCGTGCTCGAAGACGTGCACAACTTTGGCGCCGACTACGATCACACTCTGATGGCCTGGCACGACAACTTCTGCGAGAGCTGGCCCCAGTTCCGCGAGGCGTACGGCGATACCTTCTACCGCATGTGGCGCTATTACCTGCTGAGCTGCGCCGGGGGCTTCCGCGCCCGGGAACTGCAGCTGTGGCAGTTGGTGCTGAGCAAGCACGGCGTCGAGGGCGGCTACACTCGGGTCAGTTAGGCCTGAGTCAGCTAGCGCTTAGTTCCGCTTCCAGCGTTGCCAGCCGGCCGGGGGCCAGGGCGTCCTCCACGGCGGTAATGCGCAGCAGGCTGGCGATGTCCGGGTGGCCCGGGCGGGCGATGAGCTTGCCCTCGCCCAGCAGCGCCTGGTGGACCCGCGCCGCCGCCTCCGCGCTTTTCAGCCGCAGGGCGACGAAGTTGGTGGCGCTGGGCAGCACTTCGCCGCCCAGACGCTGCAGATGCGCGGCAAGGCGCTCGCGGCGCTCCTTCACCCCGTCGATATGCGCCCGGGTCTCGTCCGGGTGGTCGAGCACGGTTTCGGCCATGGCCTGGGTCAGCGTCGACACCGCGTAGTGGATCCTCACCTTCATCATCAGCGCCACCACCCAGGGCTCGGTAATGGCGTAGCCGACTCTTAGCCCGGCCAGGCCGTGAGCCTTGGACAGGGTGCGCAGGCGCACCACGCCGGGTAGCGCCCGGGCAAGAGAGCCGTCTGAGGCATCATTACGAAAGTCGCCGTAGGCCTCGTCGAGCAGCAGCCAGCAGTCCTCGGGCAGCCGTTCGCGCAGGGCGGCCACGTCGGCGTCGGTATGCAGGTGCCCGCCGGGGTTGTCCGGGTTGGCCAGATAGACCAGCCGGGCTTTGTGGCGTCGGGCGGCGTCCGCCAGGGCCTCGAGGTCCGGGGCGAGCACGCCGGGGGCCTGACGGTAGGCGACTTCCACCACCTCGGCGCCGTGGCCCCGGGCAAAGTAGCCAAAGGTGGGGTAGGTGCCCGCGGTGGCGATGACCGCGTTGCCCGGCGCCACCAAAGCGCGCAGCGAGAGCGCGATCAGGCTGTCGGCGCCGGCGTCGACGATCAGGGTCTCAAGGTCGATGCCCTGCTGCGCGGCAAGCCGTTGGCGCACGCCCAGAGCCTCGGCGTCACCGTAGCCGTAGGCGTGCTCGACGGCGGCGTCGCCGAAGCGCTCGCGCAGGGCGCGGTGGGGCATGTCCAGCCCCTCGTTGGCGCCCAGCCGGTGGGGGATGGCGTGGCCGAGCTTGCGCTCCAGCACCCTGATGCCGGGGAAGGGATTGTGCGGGCCGTCGCCGTCAAGGTGATGCGGATAGCGGGGCATAAACGCTCCAGAACTCTGTGGTTAGCCTGTCGTCGCCTCAGCGGCGGGAAAACGGGTTCAGCCCGTTGGCCTGGCGCGACATCATGCGCTTGGCGGCGGGCAGCCGCTCGGCCAGGGTCAGGCCGCAGTCGCCGAGCTGGCGCAGCGGCCGGGCGCCGGTAAAGAGATGGTGGAAGCTGTCCGTGGCGGCGAGCATGGCCTGGTTGGCCAGCCGGCGCTTGATTTCAAAGCGGCGCAGGGCGCGGGCGTCGCCGGCGTCGCGTCGGGCAAGAATCAGCTCGGCCAGGGTGTCGGCGTCGTGCAGGCCGATGTTCAGCCCCTGGCCCGCCAGCGGGTGGACGACGTGGGCGGCGTCGCCGATCAGCGCCAGGCGCTTGCCGACGTAGCGCCGGGCGTGCTGGCGCTTGATGGGAAAGCTCGCCCGCCCGGTCACGCGCAGAATGTTGCCCAGCCGCGGGGGGAAGGCGGCCTCGATGGCGCGGGCAAGCGCGTCGTCGCTTAGCATCTCCCGGGCCCGGGTGGTGCTGTCGCGGTCGTACCAGATCAGCGAGGCGTGGTGGCCGGGCAGCGGCAGCATGGCCATGGGCCCGGTAGGCGTGAAACACTGCCAGCTGACGTCCTGCTGGGGGAGCTCGGTTTCGACGTTGGTGATCAGCGCGCGCTGGCGGTAGTCGTAGGTGCTAACTTCGATGCCGGCCAGCTCGCGCAGGCGCGAGCTGGCGCCGTCGGCGCCGACCACCAGCGCGGCGGAGAGCGTCTTGCCGCTGTCCAGCTCCAGCAGCCGGGCCTGGTGGCCGGCCACCGTGGAAAGCGGCGCGCAGCGGGTGTAGAGCGTCACGCCGGGCAGGCGCTTAAGCTGCTGCCAGAGGGCGTACTGCAGGGCCTTGTTTTCGACGAAGCGGCCGAAGTCGTCAAGGCCGCTGTCGGCGGCGGAAAAGACGCTGTGGCCGCGCCCGTCCTGGTTCCAGCCTTCGATATGGCGGAACACGCAGCTGCGGTCCGGAGGAATCCGGGTGCCCCCGGCTTCGATAAAGGCAAGCGAACGGGTGTTCAGCGACGAGATACGCAGGTCAAAATCGCCCCGGGGCTCGGCGGGCGCGTCGCCGCGTTCGACAAGCCCCACGTTGACACCCGCGTAACCCAGCCGAGCAGCCAGCGCAGCGCCTACCATGCCGCCGCCGACGATAACGATTTCATGATCGCGCTGCATGTTACATCCTCCGGTAAAAACGAGTCATAGCGTAGTATAACGGGACCTGAGCCCAGTATCGTCGAGGGGAGCCTGCCTTGCCTAGGGGGAAATTGATGCAAAGCGTCCACACCGCAGAGGCCGTTGCCCGCGCCGGCGAAGCGCTGGCCGACTTTATCCGGCGCGAAAAGCGCCTGTGGATCATTACCGGCGCCGGGGTGAGCACCGACAGCGGCATCCCCGACTACCGCGACGCGCGGGGCCAATGGAAGCGCTCGCCGCCGGTGCTGCATCGCGACTTCATGACCTCAAGGGCGGTGCGCCGGCGCTACTGGGCGCGGGCGCTGGTGGGCTTTGAGGCCATGCGCGAGGCGAGAATTGGCGGCGCTCACCGGGCGCTGGCCGAGCTTGAAGCCATGGGCTTTGTCGAGCAGCTGGTCACGCAAAACGTCGACCGTCTGCACCAGCGCGCCGGCTCCCGCCGGGTCATCGACCTGCACGGCCGCGCCGATACCGTGAGCTGCATGAGCTGCGGCTACAAGATGATGCGCTATGCTCTGCACGCCGAGATGGCGCGCCACAACCCGGCCTTCACCGGGCTCGACGCCGGCCACGCCCCGGACGGCGACGCCGACCTGGAGCTCGACTTCAGCACCTTCCGGGTGCTTGACTGCCGCCGCTGCGGCGGCATTTTCAAGCCCGACGTGGTGTACTACGGTGACGTCGTGCCCCGGGCGCGCCGGGAGGCCGCCCTCGACGGGCTTTTCCGCGCCAACGCCGGCCTGGCCGTGGGCACCTCGCTGATGGTCTTCTCCGGCTACCGGTTTTTCCGCGAGGCCCACGCCCGGGGCATGCCGCTGGCTTCACTGTCGCTTGGCGTGACCCGGGCCGACCCGCTGCTCACGGAAAAGTGGCGCGCGCCGCTGACCCCGGTGCTGGAGCAGGCCGTGGGCCATTTGAAGCAGGCCAGCGGCGCGGCCTGAGCGGTCGGCTTTTGTTTTACCCCCTGTCTGTTTTGCCCGACGACTTTGATCGAGGAGAGCCTTGTGTTCACGCTTCACCACCGCTACGCCGAGCTTCCCGCCTCGCTGTGGGCCGCCTGCGAGCCGGCGCCCGCCGCCGATCCGCGCCTGATCGTCTTCAATACCGCGCTTGCCCGCGAGCTGGGCATGGACGAGCAGCCCGACGATGCCACCCTGGCGCGCTATTTCAGCGGCAGCGAGCTGCTGCCCGGGGCCAGGCCCATGGCGCTTGGCTACGCCGGCCACCAGTTCGGCAACTTTGTGCCCAAGCTCGGCGACGGCCGGGCGCTGTGGCTGGGCGAGGCGTTTGACGCCGACGGCGAGCGTCGGGACATTCAGCTCAAGGGCAGCGGGCGCACGCCGTATTCCCGGGGCGGCGACGGCCGCGCGCCGCTGGGGCCGGTGCTGCGCGAGTACCTGGTCAGCGAAGCCATGGCCGCCATGGGCATTCCCACCACTCGGGCGCTGGCGGCGGTTGCCACCGGCGAGCGGGTAATGCGCATGCCACCGGCGCCGGGGGCGGTGGTCACTCGGGTAGCGGCGAGCCATATCCGCGTGGGCACCTTTCAGTTTGCCGCCGCCCGGGGCGATATGGAGGCGCTCGGAGCGCTGGTGGAGCACGCCATCGAGCGTCATTACCCCTCGATACGGGAAGAAAGCGGCAACGCCCGCTACCTGGCGCTGTTTGACGCCGTCATGCGCCGCCAGGCGTACCTTGTCGCGCGCTGGATGGGCGTGGGCTTTATCCACGGCGTCATGAACACCGATAACGCCAGCATCGCCGGCGAAACCATCGACTACGGCCCCTGCGCCTTTATGGAGGCGTTCGACCCGAACAAGGTGTATAGCTCCATCGACCAGGGCGGGCGCTACGCCTTTTCCCGCCAGCCGGCCATTGCCCAGTGGAACCTGGCCCGGCTGGCCGAGTGCTTGCTGATGCTCATGGAGGGCGAGGAAAACGAGCGGGTGAACGAGGCCACCGCGGTGCTGCGCCGCTTCGACGAAGTCTTTGCCGAGGCGCGCAGAAAAGTGAGCGCCGACAAGCTCGGCCTTGCCGCCGACAGCGAGCGCGCCGCGCCGCTGATGGAAGCGCTGGAAGACGCCATGCAGCGGGGCAAGATGGACATGACCGCAACGTTTGACGCGCTTTATCACTTCGCCGCCGACCCCGGTGAGGCGCGCCGCGACGATCTGCTGGCGCTCGGCGAGGCGCCCGGGGAGGTGGCGGAATGGCTCGCACGGTGGCAGGGCGAGCAGGTGGCCGGCGAGGACGCCGAGCGGCTTGCCGCCATGCGCCGGGCCAACCCGATCATCATCCCGCGTAACCACCGCGTGCAGGAGGCCATCAGCGCCGCCGAAGAGGGCGACTATCAGCCGTTTTACGCGCTGCTCGCCGTGGTTATCGCGCCCTTCGACGACACGGCCGACGCCCGGCGTCTGGCCGCGCCGGCCACCGCCAGCGAGCGCGTGCTGCGCACCTTCTGCGGCACCTGAGCCGGCCCGGGTATGACACTTTCCGCGCCGCCGGTGCGCAAGATCATCCACTGCGACTGCGACTGCTTTTATGCCGCGGTGGAGATGCGCGATAACCCCGCGCTTGCCGACATCCCCATTGCCATCGGCGGCAGCGTCGAGCGCCGGGGCGTGGTCGCTACCTGCAACTACCCGGCCCGAGAATACGGGATTCATTCGGCCATGCCCACCGCCCAGGCGCTCAAGCGCTGCCCGCACCTCACCGTGATTCGCGGCGACATGCCCAAATACAAGGCGGTGGCCCAGGAGGTGTTTGCCATCTACCGCGACGTCACCGAGCGCATCGAGCCGCTGTCGTTGGATGAAGCCTACCTCGACGTGACCGGGGTGAACGCCCACCAGGGCAGCGCCACCCGCATGGCCCAGGCGATCCGCGCCCGGGTCGCCCGAGAGGTGGGCATTACCGTGTCCGCCGGCGTGGCGCCCAACAAGTTTCTGGCCAAGATTGCCAGCGACTGGCACAAGCCCGACGGGCTCTGCGTGGTCCCTCCTGACGCCATCGACGACTTTGTCCGCGCGCTGCCGGTGAACAAGATCCACGGCGTGGGGCCGCGCACCGGCGAAAAGCTCAGGGCGCTGGGCATTGAAACCTGCACGGATGTGCGCAAGCGCACGCTCCCCGAGCTTGCCGAGCACTTCGGAAGCTTTGGCAAGCGGCTTTACGAGCTGAGCTGGGGCATCGACGAGCGCCCGGTGAAAACCCGCCGCGAGCGCAAGTCGGTGAGCACCGAGCAGACCTACCCCCGGGATTTGCCCACGCTTGCCGCCTGCCACGACGAGCTGCCGACGCTGATCGACGATTTGGCGCGCCGCTACCGGCGCCTGGACCCGCCGCCCGGGGTGCGCGGGGCCATGGTCAAGATCAAGTTCAACGACTTCACCCAGACCACCGTGGAACACGCCGGCGCAGTGCTGGACGACGCCCCCTTTGCCGCGCTGCTCGACGCCGGCTGGCAGCGCGGCCGCCGCCCGGTGCGGCTATTGGGCGTGGGCTACCGATTGGCCGAGCCGGCGCCCGAGGCGCAGCTGTCGCTGTTTTGAGGCGGTGGCGCCGCCGGCGCTCCCTTCTGTGTTAGCGTGGAGCCTGCCACAGGCAACCTAGGAGGTGTTATGTATCTATCCGTGCAGCTTAGCTACTATCCGCTGAAAGACGATTACAAGCAGCCGGTTCGGGAAGTGGTCAAACGCCTGGAAGCCAGCGGGCTTGAAGTCTACTCCAACCGCATGAGCACCCAGGTATTTGGCGAGTTCGACGCGGTCATGGACGCGCTTTCCGCGCTGATGAAGTGGTCGTTCGAGACCTACGGCAAGGCCGCCTTTACCGCCAACTTCCTCGAAGGCGACCGCCGCCCGCGCGGCTGATGTCCGCCTAAAGCCCGATGCGGTGCGCCCGGTGGGTGAAAAATATCCCGCTGGGCGACTCGCTTTCCAGCCGGGCGACTTCCTCAAGGGTGCGGGTGTCGTACACCGTCACCCGGTCGCTGTCCCTGGCCGATACCCACACCTGCTCGCCCTTGGGCGAAAACTCCATGTGCAGCACCGCTTCGCCCGGCGAGAGCGTGGCGATCACCTCGCGTTTTTCGGTGTCGATCACCTGCACCACGTCGTTGTCCGGGTGGGCAAAATTGACCCACAGCTGGCGCTTGTCCGGCCGGCTCATGACAAAGATCGGCTGGCCGTGGACGGGGATGCGCTCGGCAAGCGACCAGTCGGCGGTATCCGCCACCAGCACCTCGTGGCGGCCAACGGCGGGGAAGAACGCCTGGCGCCCGGCCATGGTCCAGCCTTCCAGATGGGGCATCTTGTACACCGGCAGGCGCTCCTCGCCGCGGCCGTAGTCGGGGAGGATGCGCTTGACGCCGTCTTCCGGATGCCATAGATCCAGCAGTGCCAGGCCGTCCTCGCCGAACAGCCCGGCGATGTAGTAGCGCCCGTCCGGGCCGATCAGCGCGTCGTAGGGCTTTTTGCCGATGTCGGCAAAGCGCGTGACGTCAAACGCCTCCTCGCCGCCCTCAGCTTCCCCCGCGCCCGGCTCCCGATTCATATCCACCACGCGGATTTCGCCGGCGTCAAACAGGCTGTAGACAAAGCGATTGCCCGGCGCGTCCACCAGCCCCACCACCCGGGAGCGCTGCTCCTCGCCGCTTTCGTCCTCGTAGAGGGCGGGAAACTCGGCCACCGGCGAAAGGGTCCGGCTGTCGAACACCCGCACGCCGCCGGGCTCGTAGTTGGCTACGGCGACAAGCGAGCCGTCCTGGGAAATCGCCCCGCCGATGCTGTTGCCCGACTGGATGATGCGGTGGGTGATCTCGCCGCTCAGCAGGTCCACCCGGCTGAGCCCGCCGTCGCGGCCGAAGATAAACGCGAAGCGCCCGTCCCGGGCAAACTTCACCGAGGCGTGGGAGAGATCGCCCAGGCCGTCGATCCGCTCGAGCACCTCCCGGGCGCTGGTGTCCACCACGGCCACGCGGCCCGAAGCGCGCTCGACGATCACGCCCAGGTCCCCGGTGCCGCGCAGTTCGTCGGCGGCGACCGCCGGGGCCCCGCTTGCCAGCAGGGCGAGGGCCGAGGCGGCGACCAGCGCCCCAAGGGGGAAAGGCCGGCGGCGGATAAAGCGGTGGGGCACAAACGTCATGGCGTGTCTCCTGTGGCGGCCGGTTTTTCAGAACCTGATGTTTTCAAGGCATTGTGATGCTGGAGCTGGTCGGCCAGCCAGCGAGCTTCCTGCTCGCTTAGCAGCGACTTCCAGGCGGGCATGGCGGTGCCGGGGACGCCGTTGAGAATCAGCGCCGTCAGGCCGTCTTCGCCGTAGGCCCGCATGCGCTCGGCGTCGAGCGCCGGGCCCAGCCCGCCCCGCAGGGTCATGCCGTGGCAGGAGCCGCAGTCCTGATAGAGCAGGGTGTCGAGCTCGGCCTTGCGCGCGGCGGAAAGCCCGCCGTCGGCGGCCGCGCTTCCCGCCAGGGCCGCTGCCAGCAGGCAGGCGGCGAGCGCTGCGCCTGCGGCGTGACGCGCCTTTCGCGCGGGGTGACGAGCAGTGCCTGACGCCATGGTGTCTCCTGAATGTCGAGTGGGTTCCGGGCAGGTATCAACCCCGTGCCGCGAATGCCTCTTTACAGTCTTGCCGGCTAGCGCCGGCCTTGCCTTGATGCACGTCAAGAAAGCGCCGCTGCCGTTCACGCTTCACAAGTCCTTAGACCCCGCAACGTTTCCTCCCGGGTGGTAGCCGGGTTGTTGACGCACGTCAAAAAGCCGGCGGATAACGGCGAGAAACGCGCGAACAGGCATGAGAGAGGCATCTTTGTGCGTCACACTGAGCCCAGATAACAACAAGCATCGCAACCTGACGAAAACCGTGCAGTTTGATGACGCAGTCAGTCTCATGACACAGAGGTGGAACGATGACGATGAAAAAGGGATACCGGACGCCGCTAGCCGTGGCCATTGCCGCACTGGCGTTGGGAATGGGAACCGCAAGCGCCCAGCACAAGGACATTGACGAAGCTGAGGCGGCGTATAAAGGGGGCGAATCGGCCGTAGACGCGGAGTCGGCGAAGGTGGTGAAAACGCCCGGCGCGCCGGATTTGACCGAAGCCGAGTTCGAAAAGGCCAAGGAGATTTATTTTCAGCGCTGCGCCGGCTGCCACGGCGTGCTGCGTAAGGGGGCCACGGGCAAGCCGCTGACCACCGACATTACTCAGGAACGTGGGATCGAGTACCTCAAGACCTTCATCAACTACGGCTCGCCCGCCGGCATGCCCAACTGGGGTACGTCGGGCGATTTCACCGAGGATGAAGTCGAGCTCATGGCCAAGTACGTGATGCACGAGCCGCCGGTGCCGCCGGAGTTTGGCATGTCCGATATGCGCGACACCTGGGAAGTGGTGATCGCCCCCGAAGACCGGCCCACGGAGAAGATGAACGACTGGGATATCGAGAACCTGTTCTCGGTGACCCTGCGCGACGCCGGCCAGATCGCGCTGATCGACGGCGAGACCAAGGAAATCGCCAAGATCCTCGACACCGGCTACGCCGTGCATATTTCACGCATGTCGGCGTCCGGACGCTACATCTTCGTCATCGGCCGCGACGCCAAGGTCGACATGATCGATCTGTGGATGGAAGACCCGGACATCGTCGCCACCATCAAGATCGGCATGGAAGCGCGCTCGGTGGAGACCTCCAAGTTTGAGGGGTACGAAGACGACCTGGCCATTGCCGGGGCCTACTGGCCGCCCCAGTACGTAATCATGGACGGCCAGACCCTGGAGCCGAAGAAGATCGTCAGCACCCGGGGCATGACCGTAGGCACCCAGGAGTACCACCCGGAACCGCGCGTGGCGGCGATCGTGGGCTCGCATCAGCATCCCGAGTTCATCGTCAACGTCAAGGAAACCGGCAAGGTACGCCTGGTCAACTACGAGGACATGGACGCCATCTCCACCGTTGAGATCGACACCTCGCGCTTCCTGCATGACGGCGGCTGGGACGCCTCGGGGCGCTACTTCCTGACCGCGGCCAACGAGTCCAACCAGATCGTGGTGATCGACGCCAAGGAGCGCGAGCTTGAGTCCATCGTCGACGTCGGCAAGACCCCGCACCCGGGTCGCGGCGCCAACTTCGTCGACCCCGAGTTCGGGCCTGTTTGGGCTACCAGCCACCTGGGCGATGCCAGCATCCAGCTGATCGGCACCGACCCCGAAGGGCATCCGGACAACGCCTGGAAAGTGGTGCGCAGCATCGACGGTCAGGGCGGCGGCTCGCTGTTCGTCAAGACCCACCCCGAGTCCGACAACCTCTACGTGGATACCGCGCTGAACCCCGGTGAGGACATCAGCCAGAGCGTTGCCGTCTTTGATATCAACAACCTGGAGGACGGCTTCGAGGTGCTGCCCATCGCCGAATGGGCCGACGTGGGCGAAGGCCCCAAGCGCGTGGTGCAGCCGGAGTACAACCAGGCCGGCGACGAAGTGTGGTTCTCGGTGTGGAACACCATGGACCAGCAGTCCGCGCTGGTGGTGGTTGACGACACCACTCGCGAGCTGAAGAAGGTCATCAAGGACGAGCGGATCGTCACGCCGACCGGCAAGTTCAACGTGATCAACACCCAGAAAGACATCTACTAAGCCGTAAAACCGGCCGGCGGGCGCCCTGCTCGCCGGCCCCGGCACACAACGGATGAAGAGAGTAGGGGAGAGCCTATGCCGAATCAAATGCACGATCAGACGCGCCGTTCTGGTCCGGGCAAGCTTGATCCGGGCGAGCTTGACGCCCTCGATCGCCGCCTGCTGGATACCTGCCAGCGCGACCTTCCCGTTGAAGCCAGGCCTTACCGTGCGCTGGCCGAGCGCCTTGAGACCACGGAAGGAGACATTCTAAACCGCCTTGAGCGGCTGCACGCCCTGGGCGTGATCAGCCGGGCAGGGCCGGTATTCGACCACGCCCGGGCCGGCGCCAGCCTGCTCGCGGCGGTGGCCGCCGATGATGTTGAGCGCGACGCCGTGGCCGCCGAGATCAACCGCGCCCCCGGCATCAACCACAACTACCTGCGCGACGCCGCCCGGGGATTCAACCTCTGGTTTGTGATGACCGCCCCCGACGAAGCCGAGCTTGAAGCCCGCCTCGCAGCGCTCGAGCAGCGCCTCGGGCGTGCGGTGCTGCGCCTGCCCATGCTCGAAAGCTTTCATATCGACCTGGCCTTTCCGCTGCCCTGGGACGAATTGGAAAGCCCTGAGCTTGACCGTCACGCCGTCACGGAGGGTGTATGACCCGGACTGACGCCGAGCAGCGCCTGCGCGGCCTGCTGGAAAAAGGCCTGCCGCTGGTACCGCGCCCCTGGGAGGAACTGGCCCGCCAGGCCGGCATGAGAGAAGACGAGGCCATGGCCTGCGCCCGGCGCTGGCAGGACGACGGCCTGATCAAACGGATGGGGCTGGTGGTGCGCCACCGCCGGCTGGGCATGGCGGCCAACGCCATGGTGGTGTGGGACATTGCCGACGAGCGCGTGGGCAAGGTGGGAAGAGCGCTTGCCGCCGAGCCCGCGGTGACGCTTTGCTACCGCCGCCCGCGCCGCCTGCCGGACTGGCCCTACAACCTTTTCTGCATGATTCACGGCGTGCGCCGGGAGCGCGTGCTGGCCGAGCTTGACGCCATCATCGCCCGCCAGGCGCTGGCTGATACCGCCCATCAGGTGCTGTTCAGCCACCACGCCTACCGCCAGCGTGGCGCCCGCTACACCCGGGAGGAACACTCATGAGTGCCGCCAGAACCGCCGCCAATCAGGCACCAATGGCGCTTGACGCCACCGACCGCACGATCATCAATCGGCTGCAGGACGGCTTGCCGCTGGCTGAGCGGCCCTTTGCCCGGGTCGCCGAGGAGCTTTCCCTGAGCGAAGGCCGGCTTTTGTACCGGCTGGAGCAGCTGCGCGACAGCGGCGTGCTCAGCCGCTTTGGGCCCATGTATCACGCCGAGCGCCTGGGCGGCGGGCTGACCCTTGCCGCGCTCCGGGTGCCCGAGGACGACTACGAGCGCGTGACCGGCATTGTTAACGCCTTCCCCGAGGTAGCCCACAACTACCGCCGGGAGCACGCCCTCAACATGTGGTTTGTGCTGGCTACCGAGACGCCCGAGCGCATTGCCGAGGCTATCGACGAGATCGAAGCCGCCACGGGCCTTGCCGTCTACAACATGCCCAAGGAGGAGGAGTTTCATGTACGACTCCATCTGCCGGTCTAAGCCGGACAGCCCAACGGCCGTGCCGGCCTTTGCCCCGGACGCCATCGACCGCGCGATAGTGCTTGCCACCCAGGCGGGGCTGCCGCTTTACCCCGACCCCTGGCGCGCCGTGGGCGAGCAGGTGGGCGTTAGCGGCGGGGAAGTGCTTTCGCGCATGCAGGCCATGCAAAAGGCCGGGGTGATCCGCCGGGTGGCGGCGGTGCCCAACCACTACCGGCTGGGGTATGTGGCCAACGGCATGAGCGTGTGGGACGTGGACGATGCTGACATCGACCGCCTGGGCCGGGAAATCGCCGGCGTAGACGGCGTCAGCCACTGCTATCGCCGGCCGCGGCACCTGCCGCACTGGCCGTACAACCTCTTTGCCATGCTCCACGGCAGGACCCGTGACGAGGTGGAGCATCAGGCTGAAGCGTTGCGTCTTCGCCTTGGCAGTGCCTGCCGCGACTACCGCATTCTCTACAGCTCGCGGATCTTGAAAAAGACCGGCCTGCGCCTGGCGGGCGCGGGCAAATCATAACGGTGGGAGAGACGCCATGTTTCGTGTAACGCGCTATATGCAGTCGCTGATGACGCCGGGCCCGGTGCCACCGGCGCGCAAGCCCAAAGGGCCGGTGGTGATCTGGAACCTGATCCGCCGCTGCAATCTGACCTGCAAGCACTGCTACACCACCTCGGCGGATATCGACTTTGCCGGGGAGCTCGATACCGCGGAGGCGCACAGGGTGCTCGACGACCTCAAGGGGTTTCACGTGCCGGCGCTGATTCTCTCCGGCGGTGAGCCCCTGATGCGCCCGGATATTTTCGAGCTTTCTCGCCGCGCCCGGGAGCTTGGCATCTACACCGGGCTTTCCACCAACGGCACGCTGATCACCGAAGACAACATCGACGAGGTCGCCGAGGTGGGCTACGACTACGTGGGCATCAGCATCGACGGCCTGGAAGACACCCACGACGTCATTCGCCAGCGAAAGGGCGCGTTTCGCGAGTCCATGCACGCGGTCAAGCTGTGCAAGGAGCGCGGTATCAAGGTGGGTCTGCGCTTTACCCTGACCCGGGAAAACGCCGACCAGCTGGGCGACATCCTCGAGCTGATCGACTACCACGACGTCGACAAGTTCTATCTTTCTCACCTCAACTACGGCGGGCGCGGCCGTCGCCACAGCAAAAACGACGCCTGGCACGAGATGACCCGGGTGGCGATGACCCAGCTGTTCGACCACTGCCGCGACGAGCTTGAGCGCGGCATCACCCGGGAGTACGTCACCGGCAACAACGACGCCGACGGCCCCTTCATGCTCATGTGGGCGCAAGAACACTTCCCCGACCAGGTGCCGGCGCTGACCGAGCGGCTGACCCACTGGGGCGGCAACGCCTCGGGGGAATATATCGCCAACATCGACAACCTTGGCAACGTCCATCCGGACACCTTCTGGTGGGACCATGACCTTGGCAACGTGCGCGACCGCTCGTTTTCCGAGATCTGGCGCGATACGCAGGACCCGCTGATGCTCGGCTTTCGCCAGCGGCTGCGCCCGGTCAAGGGCCGCTGCGGGGAATGCCAGTATCTGCCGATCTGCAACGGCAATACCCGGGTGCGGGCGTGGAAGGTGACCGGGGACCCCTGGGAAGAGGATCCCGGCTGCTATCTTACCAACGCCGAAATCGGTCTGCCTGATGCGCCGGACCGGCAGCTCTACGCGCCGTTTGCCCCGATCCAGGCCGTGGAAATCTTTTAGCGCCGCGGGCGTTCAAGGAGTGATGACATGTCGTTACATCGCGTTGTATATGACGTGGCCGGGGCGACGCTTGCCCCCGGCGAGGTGGCCATTGTCGGCGCCGGCCCCGGCGATCCCGGACTTTTGACCCTGCGGGCGCTGGCGCTGATCGAGCAGGCCGACTGCCTGGTGTTCGACCGCCTGGTGTCGGCCGAAGTGCTGGCGCTGGCCGGCGCGGACGTGCAGCGCTTTTACGTGGGCAAGGCGTCGCGCTGCCACGCCCTGACCCAGGACGAAACCAACGCCCTGCTGGTGCGTCTGGCTCGGGAAAACCGACGCGTGGTGCGGCTCAAGGGCGGTGACCCTTACATCTTTGGCCGCGGCGGCGAGGAAGCCGAAGCGCTGGTGGAGCACGGCATCGGCTTTCACGCCGTGCCGGGGATTACCTCGGCCCAGGGCTGCGCGGCCTACGCCGGCTTCCCGCTGACCCACCGCGACTACGCCCAGAGCGTGACCTTCGTTACCGGCCACTGCAAAAGCGACGGCGAGCTGGCGCTGGACTGGCAGGCACTGGCGACCCCGCACCACACCTCGGTGTTTTACATGGGGCTTTCCAACGCTGCGCTGATCAGCCGGGAGCTTATGCATGCCGGCCTGCCGGCAAGCCACCCGGTGGCGCTTATCGAGCGCGGCACCACTCCCGAGCAGCGCCGAGTCATCACCTGCCTTGGCGAGATGACGCGGGTCATCGAGCGTGAAGGCCTGACCCCGCCCACGCTGATGGTGGTGGGTGAGGTGGTGGCGCTTGCCGATACGCTGATGCCGGCCCAGGTCGAGGCGCCGGTGCCCGCCACGGTCCCCGCGCTGGCTTCTGTCTACCGGGAGAAAGTCGCCCTATGACCCTGTTACGCGCTGCCTTTTCTCCGCTGCGCCTTGCCCTGGCGCCGCTGATGCTGGCCGCCGCGGCGCCGGCGTTCGCCGCAGACGACGATGACACCGCCGCGCTTTATCAGACCCACTGCGCCAGCTGCCACGGCGAGGCCCGCCTGGGGGGTATCGGGCCGGCGCTGTTGCCGGGCAACCTGTCCCGGCTCAAGCCCGACGCCGCCGCTGAGGTGATCGCCAACAGCCGCGCGGCAAGCCAGATGCCCGCCTTTGGCGAGACGCTTGCTGTGTCGCAAATCGAGGCGCTTGCCGAGTGGCTCTACCGCCCGCCGGAGACCGAGCCGCGCTGGGGCGAGCCGGAGATCGCGGCAAGTCATGCGGTCTTGCACCCCGACGGCAGCCTGCCCGACACGCCGATTTTTGATGCCGACCCGCTGAATCTCTTTATCGTAGTGGAAACCGGCGACCATCACGCCAGCGTCCTCGACGGCGATACCTTTGAACGCATCCACCGCTTTGAAACCCGCTACGCGCTCCACGGCGGGCCCAAGTACACCCCGGACGGGCGCTACGTGTTCTTCGGCTCCCGGGACGGCTGGATCACCAAATACGACCTCTACAACCTGGAAACCGTGGCCGAGGTGCGCGCCGGCATCAACATGCGCAACATTGCGGTGTCCGCCGACGGCCGCTACGTCATGGCCGCCAACTACCTGCCCCACCGCCTGGTACTGTTCGACGCCCACAACCTCGACCTGATGAAGGTCTACCCGGTGGAAAACGCCGCGGGGGAAAGCTCCCGGGTCAGCGCGGTGTACGCCGCACCGCCCCGGGGCAGCTTTATCGCCGCGCTCAAGGACATCAAGGAGGTCTGGGAAATTCCCTGGCCGCTGCCTACGGAGTCGGTGGTGTCCACCGGGCATATGAAAACGCCGCTGGCGCCGAGCCGGGACCCGTCCCTGGAAAGCTTCAAGGTGCGCCGCATCGAGGTGCCGGACTACCTTGACGACTTCTTTTTTGACCCGGGCTACGCGCACGTCATCGGCGCCTCCCGGGGCGGGCAGGGCGGCATGGTGGTTAACCTCGACCGCGGCGAGAAAGTGGCCGACCTGCCCCTGGAGGGCATGCCCCACCTGGGCTCGGGGATTACCTGGGAGCACGACGGCCGGCGGGTGATGGCGCTTCCGCACCTGGGCCGGGCCGAGGTGTCGATCATCGACATGGAAAGCTGGGCGCTGATCAAGACACTGGAAACTGACGGCCCGGGCTTTTTCATGCGCAGCCACGAAAACTCGCCCTACGCCTGGGTGGACGTCTTCTTTGGCCCTAACCGCGATCGGGTCCACGTGATCGATAAGCAGAGCCTTAAGATCGTCAAAACGCTGACGCCGGAGCCTGGCAAGACCGCCGCCCACGTGGAGTTTGACCGCTATGGAGAAAAGCTTTTGCTGAGCCTTTGGGAAGACGACGGCGCGGTGATCGTCTACGACGGCGACAGCCTGGAAGAGCTCGAGCGCATTCCCATGAGCAAGCCCTCGGGCAAATACAACGTGTGGAACAAGACGCGCTATGAAGAGGGAACCAGCCATTAATCCGGGCTGGCATTAAAGGCACGGCCGACGGTAGGCTTGCCCGGCTTCGGGCGTTTATACTGGTCGGCCCGATCGATATCTACAAGAGGATCCCGCTATGGCCATTTCCAGCTTCAACGATCTTCTCGGTGAGGCGCGCAGCCAGCATCGCCCCCAGCGGCTTTTACTGGTCTTTGCCAGGGCGGAGCTGCCGGACTTCCCCGACGACGAGCAGCGCCGACAGTTCGAGCAAAGCGAAGGCGGCGTGCTGGCCCCCACGGTCTGTGTGGATAAAACCCCGGACGAGCTCGAGGACATGAACACGCTGGTCAAGGAAGCCGAGAAGACCGGCGCCGAGTGGGACCTGTTCTTCGTTGCCGCCATGGACGATCCGAAGGACGACGACGAAATTCAAAAGCAGCTGACCAAAATGACCGAGTCGCTGCAGACGGGCAACGTCGGCTCCTATATCGCCTTCGACAAGAATGGAGAAGCGCTGAGCCTCAACTAAGCACTCCCGCCGCGTCTTGCCTTTTATCGGTGCTGGGCGAGCCGCTCAAGGGTGATGTCGTCAAAGGCCACCACCTTGCCGCCGCGGTCCTTTACAAAGGCCTCGGCGGCGTTTTTGTCGGCGAAGGGCGCAAGGGTATGGCCCATGCTGCCGCGGCGGTCGTGGCCGATGACGTAGACGGCCTCGTCGGCGCGGATGAAGGCGTCATCCTCGGGGGTTTCCCAGTCGGTCCGGCCTACGTCGTGGACGTAGGCGTGGGAGAGCTGCGACTCGTTTTCCGGCTGGCGCAGAAAGGTGAAGAGCTCAGCGGTGGAGCAGAACTTGAGCGGGGCCTCGTCGCGGCCCATGAAGGCTTCGCCCTTGGGGCCGGGGTGCTCGCGGATGGTCATGCCGCAGACGTGGCAGCTGTCCCCGGAGGCGATGGGCTCGGCGTCAGCCAGCGCCTTGGGCGTGGGCTCCTCGCAGCCGGCAAGCAGCAGCATCGCGGCCAGAAGCCAGGCAAGGGCGGAATACGCCAGCAGGCGTTTGACGAAGGTGTTGGCGGCATAGCTCATGGGGCGTTCTCCCGGAAAAGTTGAAGGCAGCCGGGCGGATCAGGCCGCGCGGCGCTGAAAGCGCCACAGCGCCAGCCCCAGCGGCAGCGCCGCCCAGCCCAGCAGTAGCGCCACCAGGGTGGCGGGATGAAACGCTCCCGGGGCGGCAATGGCGGTGACGCCGGCGTGCTCCCGGGCGGCGGCAAAGCCTGCCAGGTTTAAAAGCCGGAAGCATTCGGTGGGGTTCAACAGCAGCAGCCAGGCCAGCCAGTCGCCGCCCTGCTCAAGGCTTACCAGCAGCGCCAGCAGCGCCAGATCAAACACCAGCACGAAGAAAAACCATACCCCCAGCGCCAGCCCGGCGGCGCGCTGCTTTTCCACCGCGCCGACGCTGATCAGGTAGGCAAAGGCGATGAAGATCCAGCCCAGCAGCACGGTGCTGGCAATCAACAGCCCCATGCCCCGGGCAAGCTCCCCAAGCGCGACGCCGTCAGCGCCCAGCGCAATGGTCACCCCGGCGATGCCGAAGCCAAGCGTCGTCGCCGCGCCGAGAATCAGCCCGTGGCCGCAGAACTTGCCCAGCAGAAGCGCCGAGCGGCTGATGGGGTAGGTGAGCAGCAGCAGCAGGGTGCCGGATTCGCGCTCGCCGACCACGGCGTCGTAGGCCAGCAGCAGGGCGATCAGCGGAATCAAAAACACCGCAAGCGTTGTCAGGCTGACCAGGGTGCTGGCAAGGGAGGTAAAGCCCAGGCCGCCGCTGGCCGCCGCGCCCGCCCAGGCAATGCCCACGGCGAGCACCGCCAGCACCAGGGTAATGGAGAGCACCCAGCGGTTGCGCAGGCCGTCGCGGAACTCCTTGCCGGCGATAATCATGATGGCGTTCATTGGTTGGCCCCCCGGGAAAAGTGCTGGTACAGGTGCTCAAGGGTCGGCGGCTCCACGGCGATGTCGGCGACGCCTGCCATGCCGGTGAGCCGGCGCAGGGTGTCGAGCTTGGCCGTCTCGGGGGCGGCGAGGTCGGCACCGGCCTCGTCCTGGGCCAGCAGCGCATGGTCCGGCCGGCTGATCAGCGCCTGCCAGTCGTTCCCGCCAAGGCGGCCGCGCACCCGGATGACCAGCGGCAGCGCCGCCTCCCGGCGCAGCGCCTCCATGTTGCCCAGCGCCAGGCGCCTGCCGTCGCCGAGGATCAGCGCGCGGTCGATGTAGGGCTCTACCCCCGGCAGGATATGCGACGACAGCACCACGGTGCCGCCGCGGCCGCGCAGCTCGTCAAGGGTGGTGTAGAAATCCCGGGTGGCCGCCGGGTCAAGGCCGGTGGTGGGCTCGTCGAGCAGCAGCAGTTGGGGCTCGCCCAGCAGCGCCTGGGCCAGCCCCAGGCGCTGGCGCATGCCCTTGGAGTAGGTTTTTACCCGACGGTGGGCGGCGTGGCCCAGGCCGACTTTTTCCAGCAGCGGCGTGATCTGGCCGCGGTCGGCGCGCTTGAGCCGGGCAAAGTAGGTCAGCACCTCGAAACCGCTCAGCGCCTCGTAGAAGCTGACGTTCTCCGGCAGGTAGCCAAGGCGCTTGCGCAGCACGGCGGCGTGGCGGCTGTCCGGCGCGCCGGACAGCACGCTAACCCGCCCGGACGCCGGCGACAGCAGCCCGAGTATCAGGTGCATGGTGGTGGTCTTGCCCGCGCCGTTGTGGCCTAAAAGCGCAAGCACTTCGCCCTGGCTGGCGCTGAAGCTCAGGGAGTCCAGCCGGGTAAGCCGGCCGTGGCGGTGGGTTACCTCGTGAAAGTCGATCACCTGGGTCATGGCGTGGCGTCTCCAGCGTCACTGGTAAGAGGAGCGGGCTCGGCCATGAGCGGCGCGCTGTCGCGCACGCCCTGGGGGCGAAACACCGGAAACTGGCGCTGCACCCAGCGCAGGGCGAGCACCGCCGGGCTGTCCATCAGCAGCTTGGCGGCGGGGTAGCGCCACAGCAGGCGGTCCATGGCATCGTTGGGCTCGAAGGCGGTGTCGCCCACGCCGTCGTCGTCCAGGTCCCAGCCCAGGTAGTTGCTCCAGTAGTTGCCCTCCCACTCCTGAGCCCGGGTGGCCACGTACTTGACCTGCTGGCGGTTGTCGATGAAGGCATTGCCGGTGACGTCGTTATCCTCGGAGCCCGCCGTCAGGTGGATGCCGATGTCGCTGTCCGCCAGGCGATTGCCCTCCAGGCGATTGTACTGGGCGTTGTAGACGAACAGCGCCTTGCCGTCGTTGCCGCTGATGGCGGTGGCGCCGTCCGGCTCCTGCTGGCGAATCCCGCGGATGCGGTTGCCGCGCAGCGTCGACTGAGTAATGTTGTTCAACAGGATGCCGTAGCGCCGGTCGTTGTGCGAGCGGTTATTCAGCACGGTCAGACGCTTGGACTGCATCAGCGCGTAGCCGGTGCGGGTGTCGGTGGTGCTGTTGTTTTCCAGGCGGTTGTCGTGGGCGTACATGTAGTGCACGCCGTAGCGCAGATCCTCCATGTGGTTGCCCCGCAGCAGGCTGTGGCTGCTGGTATCGATATAGATGCCGTCCCGGGTGCGGCGGATGTCGTTGCCCTCGACGCGGACGTTTTCCACGTTGAACAGATGCACGCCGTTGCCGCGGTCCTGGGAGCGTCGCTCGGCGTCGCCGCGGATGACGTTGTTTTCGATCACCGCGTCGTGCACGCCGTCAAGCCAGATACCAAAGCCCGGCCCGTCAAGTCGGGCGTTTTTGACCACGCTGCCGGTGGCCTTGCGGGCGATGAAAATGCCCGCGTCCATGGCGGTGAGGTCGGCGCCCCAGTTTTCCACGTCAACGCCGTCGATGACGGTGTCGGCGGCGTCGATGACCACGGCGTGGCCGGCTCCGCCGCCGTCGATCACCGCGCCGTCTTCGCCGCGTAGCTCAAGCGTGCGGTCAATCACCAAGGGCCCTGTATAGCGGCCCTTGGCCAATAGAATACGGTCGCCGCCGGCGGCGTTTGCCACCAGCGGCTGCAAAGGTTGCCCGGGCGCTGCCGTCCAGTCGGCGGCACGCGGGGCGCCGCCCGGCCAGAAACTTGTCCAAAGCCCTAGCCAGGCGGCAATCAGCCCGATACCGACGCCGCGGATATTCACCACGAAAGTGCGTCGTATCATCGGCGTTAGGCCTTTTCAACCAGCATGCGGCCGGTCATTTCCATGTGCATGGCGTGGCAGAACCAGTTGCAGTAGTACCAGTGTACGCCGGGCTGGTCGGCGATAAAGGTGACGCTCGACGTCTGCTGGGGGGAAATTTCCATCTGCACCCCGTGGTTGACCACGCAGAAGCCGTGGGTCAGGTCTTCGACCTGGTCAAGGTTGGTGACGACCACCGTGACTTCGTCACCCTGCTTGACCTTGAACTCGGTGGTGCCGAACTGCGGCGCGACCGAGGTCATGTAGACGCGTACCTTGTTGCCGTCGCGCACGACCTTGTTGTCGCCTTCCAGGTTGATGCCGTCATCCTCGGCCATTTTCCGGGTGGTGGCAAAGAACGGATCGTCGCGGGACCAGGTACGGCTGGGGGTGAGCTGATCGGCGCGCAGCAGGATACAGTCGTGGGGCTCGGCGTAGGTCGGGCCGTCGTGGACGAGCTTCATTTCCTCGCCGGAAATATCGATCAGCTGGTCGTTTTCCGGGTGCAGCGGGCCGACCGGCAGGAAGCGGTCCTTGGAGAACTTGGACAGCACCACCAGCCACTTGCCGTCGGCGTCCTTGGTTTCGGTGAGGCTGGCGTGGTTGTGGCCGGGCTGGTAGTGAACGTCGAGCTTCTGGCGCAGGTAGTTGACTTCGTCGCCCTGGTAGGCGCTGATAGCGTCTTCGATGTTCCACTTGGCGATCTGGCTGTCGATGAACAGCGTGGTGTAGGCGTTGCCGCGGCCGTCAAAGGTGGTGTGCAGCGGTCCAAGACCCAGCTCCGGCTCGCCGACCACGGTGTCCCGGGGCTCGATGGCGTCGTCAAAAAGCTCAGGGAGCTTGTCGATGGCGATGATCGAACAGGTGGGCGAGAGCTTGCCGTTGGCAATGAAGTACTTGCCGTCCGGCGAGGTGTTGAGGCCGTGGGGGTTCTTGGGCACCGGGATGTAGCGGGTGAATTTGGTGCCGTGGCGGCCGTTGAGCACCGGCACGTCGGAGTCGCCGAGGGTTTCGTAGTCGCCCGCTTCCACGGCGGCTTCGATGGCCTCGACGTCGAATACCACTACCCAGTCGCGCTCGGCGCGCATGGTGTCGGCAAGGGTCATGCCCATTTCCGAGTTGTAGCAGGTCGAGGCGACAAAGCGGCCGGTGTAGTCGGCGTCGGTGTTGTCGAGGTTGCCGTCGACGATCACCTGCCAGGCGACTTCCATGGACTCGGCGTCGAGGCCGTTGAACATGGTGGCGTAATTGTCGGGGTTTTCCAGGTCGCGGCCGTCGTTGAGCTGCGGAATCGGCAGTTCGGCGTTGGCGAAGACGTACTTGGTGTGCGGCACTTTCTGCAGGCGCAGGCCGTGAATCGCCTGGACGTTGGGAATGGTGGTGATCTTGTCCGTCTTCATGATGTCCAGACGGATCCGGGCCACGCGGGTGTTGGCCTTGTCGTTGATAAACAGATACTTGCCGTCATAGCTGCCGTCGGTCATGGAGATGTGCGGGTGGTGGGCGTCGCCGTTGAGAAAGCGGGCGGACGCGCCCAGCACTTCCCGGGACTCGTTGGTGATGCCCCAGCCGGTGGCGCTGTCGACGTTGAACACCGGGATGCGCATCAGCTCGCGCATGGAGGGTACGCCGAGCACGCGCACCTCGGCGGACTGACCGCCGCTCCAGAAGCCGTAGTATTCGTCAAGCTCGCCGGGGGCAACCTCGATGCCGCTTTCCGCGGCCTTGGCCTGGCGGCTGGTCATCAGCGCGCCGGTGCCGAAGCCGCTGGCAAGGCCCGCGCCGGCGACGCCGGTGACCGCGCTGTTGCGCAGAAAGTGGCGGCGGCCCAGATTTTTCACGTCGTTTCTCTTCTCGCTCATGTCTTACTCCTGTTGCAGGGCGGGAATACGCTCTAATTTGCTTTTCCCGGCCTTGCCGGGGTCATGGGTGGCAACGACAGGTCGATCCTCGGCCATGCGCGTTGCCTTTTCCCGACGCTTGCGCCGCTTCACCATGGGCGGGCAGCGATGCTCGTCGTGATAGAGGATCTGGCAGTCGAGACAGTAGTGGCACTCGTTGGCGTTGATGTGCCCGTCCGGATGGATGGCGCCGACTTCGCACTCGTGGGCGCAGATCTGGCAGGGCGTGCCGCAGCTGCCGCGGTGGCGCTTGAGCCAGTCAAACAGGCGCAGCCGGGCAGGAATGGCCAGCCCCGCGCCCAGCGGGCAGACGTAGCGGCAGTAGAACTTGTGGTTGAAGGCGGAGACCACCACCAGCCCGATGGCGTAGGCGACAAAGGCCCAGTCGCGCTGGAAGCGCAGGGTGATGGCAGTTTTGAACGGCTCGACCTCGGCGTAGCGCTCGGCGGTGCCCAGCGAATGCAGCGACACCGCAAACAGCGCCAGCAGGATAAGATACTTGATCGCCCAGAGGCGCTCGTGCAGGCCGAAGGGCACTTCGATCTGCTTGACGCCGAGCTTGCGCGCGGCCTGGTTGACCAGGTCCTGAAGCGCGCCGAAGGGGCACAGCCAGCCGCAGAACACGCCCCGGCCCCAGAGCAGCAGAGTGACCGCCACGAACGACCAGAGGATGAACATCATCGGGTCGATCAAGAAAGCGCCCCAGCTGAAGTCGGTGATCAGGGCATGGCTAAAGGTCAGGATGTTGACCACCGACAGCTGGGCCAGCGCGTACCAGCCGATGAAGAACAGCGTGTAGAACTTGAAGCCCAGGCGCAGCGGGTTGAGCATGCGCGGATGGCGCGCGAGCACGTCCTGGAACAGCATGATGCCGGTGAGCACGATTAGTCCGGCGCCCAGCACGCCGATCTGGAACGCCTTGTCGCGCCAGACCTGTACCCAGATGGCCTCTTCCACCGGCGGCTCGGGGCGCTCGATGTAGGCCTCGGGGATCGAATAGTCGGCGTTGAAGCGGGCAAACTCGGTGTCCAGCGGGCCGGAGGCGCGGCGCACGAGAAGCGAGAGCTGCCAGGGAGCGCCGGGGTCGAAGGCGGCACCTTCGCGGACGATGAAGATGTCGCGCTCGCTGAAGGCCGGGGAACCGTCGATGGCAAGCTCCCCCAGGCGGATGTGATCGCTGTCGTGAAAGCTGATCGAGCTTCCGTGCTGGGCAAGCTCGACGCGGTCGAAAATGCCGCCGCGCACGTAGCCCGAGCCCTTGAACGAGTAGTCGCCGCGTCCCATCAGCGCCACGGCGTGCTCGCCGGGCTCAAGCTCGTCCATCAGCGAGGCGTAGCCGCTGTCGCCGAGCAGATTGCGCCCGGCGGTGGGGGCGTTCAGGTAGGTATAAAAAAGCTCGATGAAGGTATTATCCGCGGGCTCCGGCGTATGCATGTAGTCTTCCGCCGGAGTGCCGACGAAGGCCTCGTCGACCTCGCCGTGGGTCAGGTGCAGGCGGCGAACGGTGCCGTCGCCCACCAGGGTCTGCCAGTCGGCCGGGTCATACACGCCGTCAAGCACCTCGGCCGGCGGCATGGCCGAAGGATCGGCAATCAGCCCCCGGTCGGCGGCCACCAGGCGCGCGGAGCGCATGATGGTGTCGCCGGCGACGATCACCGTGACCGTGGCGCCGGAGACGGCGTCAAGCTCGCTGCCGACCTTGAGATGATCGCTAACGTGGGCGCCGATGTGCTTGTCGGCAAAGTTTTCCAGCTTCGACTCGGGGATGCCCACCAGCATGATCGGCTCTTCGTGGCCAAGCACGTCGGTCTGGACGATTTGCCCCTCCGTGTCGATGCCCACCAGCAGATTGATGGGCTTGCCCGAATAGGCGGGAATAGGGGCTACGTCGATAGATTCAAAGGCGTAGCCGAGCAGGGTGTCGTCCTGCATCACGCGGCTGACCGGCCACTGGGAGTCAGCCGGCTCCAGCCGGTTGGCCGAGGGAAACCCCGCCTTGAGTGAAGAGAGTTCGACGGCCTGGCTCGCCGTAGCGATGAGCAGCAGGCCGGCGGCGATAAGCCAGACGCAGGCGGCGCGTAGCCGGCAGACGGGGCGGGGCATGGGGTCCTCCTCGGACTGGGGGCCGGAGACGGCGTTACAGCGTCGGTTCGAGCATGTAGTCCACGGCGGCTTTGACGTCGTCGTCGCTCAGGCTGACCTGGCCGCCTTTGGGCGGCATGGCCTGGAAGCCGTTGATGGCGTGGTCGTACAGGGTGTCGATGCCTTTTTCCTGGCGCGGCGCCCAGGCGTCGGCGTCGCCGCGCTTCGGCGCACCCGCGGCCCCGGTCATGTGGCAGGCTATAGGTGGCTTCGCCGTCGGCCTGGGCGGCGGTGGCGGTGAGGGCAAAGGCCAGGGGAAGCAGCGTTACGGCAAGCAGTTTCATAATGAGTGTTCCTTATGCATCTTTTTGGGGAAAGAGAAACGTTATTGAGGTAGCCGGGTCGGAGGCTGCCCGAGTGCGTGGTCCTAGACTAGAGCGCCTGAATCCGGCGGACGTTGACGTGGATCACTTTTTGCGCCGGCTACTCTCATAAAATACGGCCATTACTCCCAAGGAGGTAGCCCCCGGGCCGCGTGGCATTCGGTCGCATAACGCCTCTGCTCGGACGGGTAGCCCCGGCCCGGCAGAGGCGCTATGTTGGGCGGCATTGACCGCCGCCGTTGCCCGGCGGCGGTACAGATCCGAGAGCGCAAAGACGAAAAGGGCCTTGATGCTATGCAAGACGAGCTGTTGTTTGATCGCGGACTGGTGGAAAAGTACGACCGCCCGGGGCCGCGCTATACGTCCTACCCCACCGCGCCGCAGTTTCACACGGCCTTTGCCGAAGACGACTACCGCGCCGCCGCGGCGCGCAGCAACGCCGCGGACCGTCCCAAGCCGCTGTCGGCCTACGTGCACATCCCCTTCTGCGAAAGCCTTTGCTACTACTGCGCGTGCAACAAGATCATCACCCACAACCGCGAACGGGCGGCGGAGTATCTCGACTGGCTCAAGGATGAAATCCGCCTGCAGGGCGAGCTTTTTGACGAGTCCCGGCGCATGACCCAGCTGCACCTGGGCGGCGGCACGCCGACGTATCTGAGCAACGATCAGCTGGCCGAGCTGATGGCCGCCCTCGATGACGCCTTCCACTTTGCCGCGCCGGAGGAGCGCGAGTTTTCCCTGGAGGTCGATCCGCGCACCGTCACCGCCGAGCAGATTCACGAGCTGCACGCTCTGGGCTTCAACCGCCTGAGCTTCGGCGTGCAGGACTTCGACCCCGACGTTCAGCGCGCGGTCAACCGCGTGCAGAGCGAGGAGCAGGTGGTGGGGCTGATGCAGGCGGCGCGCGATGCCGGGTACGACTCGATCAGCGTGGATCTGATCTACGGCCTGCCGCTGCAGACGGTGGCTAGCTTCGACGCCACCCTGGACAAGATCGTGGCGCTTAAGCCCGATCGCATCGCTACCTACAGCTACGCCCACCTGCCGTCGCTGTTCAAGGCCCAGCGGCTGATCCGCGATGAGGACATGCCGCCGCCGGAGCGCAAGCTCGAGCTTCTCGAGCTGATCATCCAGCGGCTGATCGCGGCGGGCTATGTCTACATCGGCATGGACCACTTTGCCCTGCCCGAAGACGAGCTGGCGCTTGCCCGGGACAACGGCACCCTGCAGCGCAACTTCCAGGGCTATTCCACCCACGCCGACTGCGACCTGATCGGCCTGGGGGTCACCGCCATCGGCAAGGTGGACGACACCTACAGCCAGAACGTCAAGGAAACCGCCCAGTACCAGCACCGCCTGGAAAACGGCCGGCTGCCGGTGATGCGCGGCTACCGGCTGAGCGACGACGACCGCCTGCGCCGGGACGTGATCAGCACCCTGATGTGCCACGGCGAGCTCGACTTTGCCGCCGTGAGCGCCGCCCACGGGATCGATTTCACGCGCTATTTTGCCGACGCCCTGGCATCCCTTGACGAAATGCAGGCCGACGGCCTGGTCGAAGTCGGCGAGCGGCGCCTTGACGTGCTGCCCGCGGGGCAGCTGATGATGCGCAACCTGGCTATGGCCTTCGATGCCTACCTGAACCCTGCCGAGGCGCGCTATTCGCGCACGGTGTAAGGCGACCTAAAGGATTGTTATGTCTGCTCTGCCGTTTTCTCACCTGCCATTCACCGGTGCCGTGCCCGCGCCGTCGCGGCTGATTGCCCTGCTGGACCCCCGGGTGCCCCTGGCGCTCAAGCGCCGGGTGGTCGAGCCGCTGCTCAACCGCACCTTTGCCGAGCCGCTGGCTGAGGGCGAATTCGACGCCCTGGAAGGGCGGCGGGTGACCCTCGAGGTGGCAGACCTGGGCGTGCGCCTGACGCTTGCGCTTGATAACGCGCGCTTTGCCCTGAGCCGGGAAGACGGGGAAGCCACCATCCGCGGCGGCTGGCGGGAGTTTTTATGCCTGGCCACGCGCCGGGAAGACCCGGACGCGATGTTCTTTCAGCGAAGGCTTTTGATCGAAGGCGACACCGAGCTTGGGCTCACGGTAAAAAACCTCCTCGACGGCCGCGAGGAGGGGCTTTCCGAAGGGCGTTTGGGTGCGGTATTGCGTCAGCTGGATGCGTTGGCCGCCCGAGTGTGATCCATGCCCGGGCGGCCGTGCCAGTAGCCGTCGCAGACGTCGGCGTCCACCAGCGCCAGCGGGTCCGGGGCGGCAAGCTCGCCGCGCCTGGCGGCGTCAAATCCGGCTACCACATCAGCCATGCCTTCGGCTCGGGGGCTTAAGCGCGCCACACTCGCGCCCGAGGCGGCGATGGAGGCGGCGTCATAGCGCAAATCCTGGCAGGCGCCGGAGAGCGTCTGGACGCCGTTCAGGGTAAACACTTCTTTCGATTCCTGGGAGCGCAGCGTCATGCCTTCCGGGTGCTTCTGGCAGACGAACTGGCAGCGATCCTTGGGAGTTTGGTAGCGCCGGGCGGTAAAGCAGCGCGACGACCAGGCAAGCGGCAGGTGGCCGTAGGCAAACACTTCGCAGGCGGTATTAACGCCCTGTTCGCGGCAGTCGGCCAAAAGCCGGGTGACGTCCTCCCCGGACATCTCTACCGGGGCGTTGAAGCGCGTCATCCCCGCGCGGGCAAGCACGCCGATGGCCGCGGCGTTATACAGGTTGAGCGCGGCTCCCGCCACAAACTCAAGGCCTGCGCTTGTACACCGCTGCACCGCGCTCTGGTCGTTGGCTTCCACGCTGAATTCGCCGTTGTCGCACAGCTTGCGCAAATCGCGCAGGTCGGCCTCGGATTCGATCAGCGTCTGGCTTGAAAGCACCACCTCCTTGCCGCTTTGGGCAAGCTCGCGGCCTATCCCCAGCCAGTCGTCGAGCTTCATGTCCCGGCGGCGCGAGCACACCGATTCCCCGAGATAGACGATATCCACCGGCCAGTCGGCGGCGTCGCGGTAAAACTGCGCGTAGCGTTCGCGCGTCCAGTAGAACAGCACCGGCCCCAGCGCTAGCCGCAGCGCGTCCGCCTTGGATGATGTATCCGCCATGTTTCCTCCTATTTCCAGCGGCGCTCGTAGGCGCCAAGGGTGGTGGTGGTGCCTTCGGAAACCTCGCCGAGCCCCGCAGTCCACGCAGGGTCTGGGTGAAAGCGCCCGGGGGCGGCCTCCAGCCGGTCGATGGCGGAGCGCCAGATGCCGGCGACTTTGGACACGTAGGCGGGGCTTCTTTGGCGGCCTTCGATCTTCACCGCGCTGATATTCAGTTCGGCAAGCTCGGGCAAAAGCTCCAGGGTATTCAGGCTGGTGGGCTCTTCGATGGCGTGATAGGTCTCGCCTTCGACCTCGAAGCGGCCCTTGCACAGGGTGGGGTAGCCGGCGTTTTCGCCCGCGCCGTAGCGGTCGATGAGCACGCCGTTTAGCCGCGACTCGAGCCCTGAGTCGGTTTCTTCCCAGCGCACGTGGGCCGCCGGCGAGCACACGCCCCGGGTATTGGGCGACTCGCCGGTAAGATACGACGACAGATAGCAGCGCCCCTCGGCCATGATGCACAGGCTGCCAAAGGCAAAGACCTCGAGCTCTACCGGCGACTGCCCGGCCAGGTCGCGCACCTGGGTCATCGACAGCACCCGGGGCAGCACCGCGCGGCGGATGCCGAACTGCTCGTGGTAGAACCTGAGCGCCTCATGGCTCGTCGCCGAGCCCTGGACGGAAAGATGGCGGGAAAGGTCGGGGTAGCGCTTGGCGGCGTAGTCGAGCAGGCCCATGTCGGCGAGAATCAGCGCGTCCACGCCGAGCTCGGCAGCGTCGTCCACCGCGCGGGTCCACATGGCAAAGCTCTCGGGCTGGGGGTAGGTGTTGATCGCGCAGAATACCCGCTTGCCCCGGGCGTGGGCGTAGTCGATGCCTTCCCGTGCGCGCTTGTCGGTAAAGTTGAGTCCGGCAAACTGGCGGGCGTTGGTGGTGTTTTGAAAACCGAAATAGACGGCGTCGGCACCTTCGTCTACGGCGCGCTTGAGCGCGGGCAGATTGCCGGCCGGGCAGACAAGCTCCATGTTAAGCCTCCCGTGATAGGTAAGGCCGTCATGGTAAGGCGAAGCCGAGAGGTCGCAGTTGACCTGGATCATGGTGCGACCCCTGGCTTGCGGCTTGCCGGTGCGATCAACCCCCGGAAAGAAGCCGGGTTCTACAAAGCCGGCGTCAGGCCGCTTTCTTGTTGGCCCGCATCCAGTTGATCAGCCCGCCGGCGAGCAGCACCTCGACCTGGCGGCTGCTCAGGCCGTGCTTCAGGGCTATCTCGCCGCTTGCGCCTCTGGCCTTGAGCGTATCGCCCTGCTTCAAGGCCTCGTGCAGGCCTTCGAAACTCAACGTCTGGTCGGCTTCCAGCTTGGCGTAATCGTCGTCGCTAACGAAGGTCAGCGGCAGGACGCCGAAGTTGATCAGGTTCTGCCAGTGAATGCGCGCGAAGCTCTTGGCGATCACGATGCGCAGCCCCAGGTAGCGCGGGGCGATGGCGGCGTGTTCCCGGCTAGAGCCCTGGCCGTAGTTGTCGCCGGCGACGATGATATGGTCGCCTTTTGCCTTGGCCTGCTCGACGTAGTTCTCATCGACGCCGCGCAGGGAGAATTCCGCGATCTTGGGGATATTGCTGCGATAGGGCAGCACCTCGCTGCCCGCGGGCATGATCTCGTCCGTGGAGACGTTATCCCCGGCCTTGACCAGGAGGGGCAGTTCGGCGCTGTCTTCGATGGGCTCGAATTCCGGCAGCGACTCGATGTTGGGGCCCTTGATCAGCTCGATCTTCCGGGCCTTCTCCTCCTTCAGGGGCGCAAATAGGTTCTGGGTGTTGATGATCGGCGATTCGGGCTCCTCGATAGAGGGATAGTCAAAATCCAGGTCCCGCGGGTCGGTGATCTCGCCGCGCAGCGCCGAGGCGGTGGCGGTTTCCGGGCTGCACAGGAAAACGCTATCTTCCCGGGTGCCGGAGCGGCCGGGGAAGTTGCGCGGCGTGGTGCGCAGGCTGTTGGTGTCGTTGGCCGGCGCCTGGCCCATGCCGATACAGCCGTTGCAGCCGGCCTGATGCAGCCGCGCCCCGGCAGCCAGCAGGTTCGCCACGTGGCCGTCGCGCACCAGAGTCTCGAGGATCGAACGCGAGGTGGGGTTGATATCAAGGGAAATCCAATCGTGGATTTGGCGCCCTTCGACCATGGCCGCAGCGATGGCCAGATCTCGATAGCCCGGATTGGCGGAGGAGCCGATGTAGGCCTGGGAAAGCGGCTCCCCGGCGACCTCGCTTACCGGCACTACGTTGCCGGGGCTCGAGGGCTTGGCGATCAGCGGCTTGACCGTGGACAGATCAATGGTCTCGTGGACGTCGTATTCAGCGCCCGGGTCCGCCTTGAGCTCCTGCCAGTCGTCCTCGCGGCCTACCGACGTCAGAAAGCGCTTCACCGCCTCGTCGGAGGGAAAGACGCTGGTAGTGGCGCCGAGCTCTGCGCCCATGTTGGCGATCACGTGGCGGTCCATGGCGGACAGCGTCTCAAGGCCCGGGCCGTAGTATTCGATGATGCGCCCGCTGCCGCCGTCGACCCCGTGACGGCGCAGCATCTCCAGAATGACGTCCTTGGCGCTGACCCAGTCGTTGAGCTTGCCGGTCAGCTTGACTCCCCAGATTTCCGGCATCTTGAGATGGAAGGGCTCCCCGGCCATGGCCATGGCCACGTCGATGCCGCCGGCGCCGATGGCCAGCATGCCCATGGAGCCTGCTGCCGGGGTATGGCTGTCCGAGCCCAGCAGGGTCTTGCCGGGCTTGCCGAAATGCTGCTGGTGGGTGGGGTGGCTGACGCCGTTGCCGGCCCGGGAGAACCACACCCCGAGCCTGGCGGCGGAGCTCTGCAGGAAGAAATGATCGTCGGGGTTCTTGTTGTCGCCCTGGATCAGGTTGTGATCCACGTACTGGGCGGAAAGCTCGGTCTTGACCCGATCAAGGCCCATGGCCTCCAGCTCCAGCATCACCATGGTGCCGGTGGCGTCCTGGGTGAGGGTCTGGTCGATGGCGATGGCGATCGGCTCTGTGGCGTTCATTTCGCCTTCCACCAGGTGGGCCTCGATCAGCTTCTGGGCAACGTTTTTGGCCGTGCTGTTTTTAGACATGAGGGCTCCTTGCTGCGTTGTTCTGTCGAAACTCCTCGACTCAGTGTAGCCCCTTGGCGGCCGCCCCGTCTTGGCCGGTGTCCTGGTCGGATAGTTGCATGGGCCCTCGATCAGGCAGCGGTCGCGGCGCCCACGCAGGCACAGCGACCGTGCAGGATCAACGGCGGATCAGAAGATCGACTCGGCGGTGCCGGAGCCTTCGGAGCCGCTGACTCTTTCCAGCTCGCGGCTGACGCGCCGCGGCTGATAGCTGGGCAGGTGCTCCTCGTCGAAAAGCTCGCTGATGCCCCCGGACTCGTCGTCGCGCATGCGCAGCCCGGTATCCGGGTCGACCCGCATGCTGACGACGGTTTCCGGCTGCTCCGGCCAGGCTTCGGGGGTGCCCTCAAGGGCGCCGCCCATGAAGTCCTTCCAGATCGGCAGGGCCGCCTGGGAGCCGTATTCGGCGATGGTCTGGTTGCTGTCCTTGCCCACCCAGACGGCGGTGGCGATATTGCCGTTGAAGCCGGCAAACCAGGCGTCCCGGAGGGCGTTGGTGGAGCCGGTCTTGCCCACGATGTCGTCGCGCTCAAGGGTCAGCGCGGCGCGCCCGGTGCCGTGTTCGATGACGTCGCGGAGCATGTCGCGGAGAATGTAGACGGCTTCCTTGTCGGCGATGCGCTGGGCTATGCGGTAGCTATCGCCGTCGATCTCCACGGTCTCTTGCCCCTCGGCGCAGTCGCGACAGGCCGCCGTGGGGTCGGCCTTGTAGACCTCGGTGGCGCTGTCCTCCTCGCCGCGCTCGATGCGCTTGATGTACCAGGGCGACACCTTGAAGCCGCCGTTGGCGAGGATGGCGTAGGCGTTGGTCATCTCCAGGGGCGTCAGGCTGGCGCTGCCCAGCGCCAGCGACAGCCCCCGGGGCAGGTGATCGGGGTTGAAGCCGAAGCGCTCGAGGAAGTTGATGGTATAGCCAAGCCCCATACTTTGCAGGATGCGGATGGTGACCAGGTTGCGCGAGCGGGCCAGCGCCGGGCGCAGGCGCATGGGGCCGTTGAAGTCGCGGCTGGAGTTCACCGGGCGCCACAGCGAATCGCTGCCGTCGTCGATGACGATGGGGGCGTCGTTGACCACGCTTGCGGCGTTCATTTCGCCGTCGTTGAGTGCTGGCAGATAAATGAACGGCTTGAAGATCGAGCCGGACTGGCGGCGGGCCTGGATGGCGCGGTTGAATTTGCTGGCGTCAAAGTCAAAGCCGCCCTGCAGCGCCACAATGGCCCCGGTGCGCGGCTGCTGGGCAACCAGCGCGCCTTCGGCTTCGGGGCGCTGGGACAGGCGCAGGGTGTCTTCCTCGTCGTCGATGATCACGCGGATCAAATCGCCGCGCTTGGCGATCTGTTCAGCGCTTCCCTTGCCCGTCCATTTCATGCCTTCCCAGTTCAGGGTGTAGACGTTTTCCTCATCGGTGAGCACGCGCATTTCCCGCTCGCCGCTTTCGACCACGATGGCAGGCTCGAGCAGGCCGTAGCTTGGCGTACGCTGGAGCACCTGCACCCAGTTGCTCACGTCGCCCTCGATGCCTGCCACTTCGGTCTGGCTGCGCTCGGCGGCCTCGCGGGCGGTCTGGCGGATTTCCGGCGACTCGGAGAGCTCTTCCTCAAGCCCCTCGGTGGCGGTTTTCTCCTGGGCCTCGACCAGGCTGGCGGGGATGTCGTTCTGCTCGGGCCCGCGAAAGCCGTGGCGGCGGTCGTAGGCCAGAAGCCCCTGGGCCAGCGTTCGGCGGGCCAGGGGCTGAAGCTCGCTGTCGATGGTGGTGTAAATGTGGTAGCCGCTGGTATAGGCCTTGTCGCCGAACTGCTCGATGGCATACTGGCGCGCCATTTCCGCAACGTAGGCGGCTTCCACCTCGGCCTGGGCCACGTGACGCTGGGCGGTGATCGGCGCCTGGACCGCTTCCTGGTAGACGTCCGGAGCGATAAAGCCCAGCTCGCGCATGCGAAACAGAATCCAGTTGCGCCGAATCAGCGAGCGTTCGGGGTTGGACAGCGGATTGAACGCCGACGGCGCCTTGGGCAGCCCGGCAATCATCGCCGATTCGGCAAGCGTCAGCTCGTCCATGGGCCGGTCGTAGTAGGTTCGGGAGGCGGCGGCGATGCCGTAGGCGCGGTGACCCAGAAAGATCTTGTTGACGTAGAGCGAGAGGATTTCCTGCTTGTTGAGCACCTGCTCCATTTGCAGCGCCAGCAGGATCTCGCGAAATTTCCGGGTAAAGGTCTGGTCCAGCGTCAGCAGGTAGTTGCGCGCGACCTGCATGGTAATGGTGGAGCCGCCGGACTGAATGGTGCCGCCGCTGCGGGCAAGCTCGACAGCCGCGCGCACCAGCCCGCGCGGGTCAACCCCGGGGTGCTCGAAGTAGTGCTGGTCCTCGGCGGCGACCAGGGCATTGATCAGCGGCTCGGGAATGTCCTGGAAATCCACGGGGATGCGCCGCTCCTCGCCGTATTCACCCATCAGCTGGCCGTCCCGGGTATAGATGCGCAGGGGAGTGTGAAGGTCGAAGTCCTCCAGCTGGCGCACGTCGGGAAGCCCGGGTGCGAAGTACAGCGCAGCAGCTATCGTGGCCAGCGCGACGGCCCCCGCCAGGGAGACCAGTATGCCGATGAGTGATAGCACAAGGGTGCGGAAAAGCGTCATGGAAACAGGGTACCCGTGAAAATAAATGGGACATGCCGGGCCTTGAGGCCAGCCATGGCGAAAGGCGCATTATAAAGAGGCAGCGTAACGGCCACCAGTGGTGCCAACGGTAAGGGATCCGCGTGTGTTAGCTGCGTTAAAATCAAGTAATCTCTGTGCATTCTGGTATAGGCGGAGCCACCACCATGCGACTTTTTAACAGACACGACGGGCTGATCGGCATCGACATTACCTCGATGACGGTCAAGCTGCTGGAGCTCAAGGCGTCGGGCGGCGGCTACCAGGTGGAAAGCTACGCCGTGAGGCCGCTGCCCGACGGCGCCGTTGAGGAGCGCCGCATACAGGATGTCGAAGCCGTGGCCGAGGTGCTCGGTCGCGCGGTAAGCCGCGCCAGGCCCACCACCCGCAAGGCGGCGGTGGCCGTACCCGCAAGCTCGGCGATCACCAAGACGCTGGCATTTCCCGCCTCGCTGAGCGAGGAAGATATCGAAGAGCGTATTGTCACCGAGTCGGATCGTCATATACCGTTTCCGTTCAATGAGGTGGCCTTTGACTTTCAGTGTCTGGGCCCGTCGGCATTCAACGAGGACGAGCAGCGCGTGCTGCTGGTGGCCTGCCGCCGCCAGGAGATTGCCCAGCTGACCGATACCCTGGAGCGCGCCGGCCTGGAGCCGGTAGTGGTGGACGTTGAGTCGTTTGCCGTGGAGCGCGCCTTTGGGGTGGTGAGACGCCAGCTCAAGGACAGAAGTGCAAGCGATCCCGAGGCCTGTGTCGGACTGGTGGATGTCGGCGCCAATATTAACGCCTTTCACGTCATGCGCGGCGACAACATCATTTATACCCGCGATACCGTCTTTGGCGGGCGCAGGCTCACCGACGCCATCGGCAGCCGCTACGACATGTCCAGGGAAGAAGCCGGCTATGCCAAGAAGTACGGCGGGCTGCCCGACGACTATCAGGCCGAGGTGCTGGATCCGTTTCTGGACACGATAGTGCAACAGGTGGGGCGTTCGCTGCAATTATATTACTCGGCGGGCCGCCACCACGAGGTGCGCGAAATCGTGCTGGCCGGCGGTACCAGCCTGATCCCCGGCCTTGCCGAGCGTATCGCCGAGGACAGCGGCATGCAGGTGACGATCGCCAATCCCTTTGAGCGCATGACGGTGAACCGGCGTATCGACATGGACGCGCTTGACCGCGATGCGCCGGCCATGCTCACGGCGTTCGGGCTTGCGATGAGGGCCAGATAATGCATGTCAAGATCAACTTGCTGCCCTGGCGCGCGGCACGCCGTGAGCGTCGCACGCGTCGGGTCAAGCTATGGCTGGTGGCCATGCTGATAGCGGGCACGGCGCTCGGCTTTGGCGTGGCCCGCTACTATCAGGCGGCGCTTGAGGTCCAGCAGGAGCGCAATCAGTACATTCGCCAGCAAACCGAGCGGCTGGACAAGAACATCCGCGACGTCAAGCAGTACGAAAGCCAGGTGAATCAGTTCAAGGAGCAGATAGCGCTCTTTGCCTCGCTGCAGGACGAGCGCCTGCAGACGATCCGGCTGCTGAATGCGGTTTCCGAAAGCGTGGCCCAGGGGGTGGTTTACCAGCACCTGGCGCGCACCGATGACGAGGTCAGCGTGACGGCCCGGGCGGGCAGCGACAGGCAGATTTCCGAACAGCTAAGGCGCATCGCCCAGCTGCCGGCGATGGGGGTGCCGCGGTTTTCCGAGGTGGAAAGCGAAAGCGATACCGTGCGCCAGTTCCGTTTTCGGGTGCAGCAAAAGCGCGCGGGGGATGACGGCATGGCCGCAGAGGATGGCGATACGGCAGAGGAGGCCGGCGAATGATCGGAAGGAGGACAGGCCGTGACGTTTGACCGCGAGCGGTTGGCAAAGGAGTGGCGCCAGCTTAAACGGGTTGACTGGCGGGGGCTTGAGTTCAGCGAAGCCGGCAGCTGGCCGATGCTGCTCAAGCTCATCAGCTGCGCGCTGGCGCTGGCGCTGGCGTTTGCCGCCGTGGGCTGGCTGGTGGTGAAAGACCACCGTGCCGCGCTGGATGAGGCTCGGGAGGAAGAGCAGCAGCTGCTGGACGAGTACGAGCAAAAAGCCGTCAAGGCGGCGTACCTGCCCCGGGTGCAAAAAAAGCTTGTCCTGCTCAGCGAGCAGATGCAGGAAGTGCGGGAGATGCTGCCAACGACGGTGGAAATATCCACGCTGCTCGACAGCATCAACGACGCCGCGGTGGAGCATCGTCTGCAAATCGATCATATCCGGTCGCAGCCAACGGTCGACAAGGCGTTCTACGTGGAGCACCCGTTCAGTATCCAGGTGCAGGGCAGCTACCACCAGATTGCCGGCTTTGTCGCGGAAATGGCCGCGCTGCCGCGGGTGGTGACCCAGCACGATTTTGTGCTGCAGCCGGTTGATGAGGCGAAGGACAGAGGCTTGCTCAGCCTTTCCATGCAGGCGCGAACCTACAGCTATCAGGCGCCCGTGGTTGAGGAGGCGCCCGATGCGTAAGCCAGGCGTTTTGCTGCTGGCGCTGCTGCTCGCCGGCTGCGCCGATCCCGAGCTTGGGCAGCTGCAGACAACGCTGGATGAGATGCGGCGGTTCGCCGATGAGCCGCCGGACGTCGTGGTACCGGAAATGCCGGCGTACACGCCGGTCGCCTATGCCTACCCCGAGCAGCGAAGCCCCTTTGTGCCGCCGGAAGAGCTGGGGCACAAGGACATAACAAAAACGTTCGATAGCGAGCTGGCGCCGGATCAGTCGCGCAGCGCCGAGCCGCTGGAAAGCTATCCGCTGCCCGAGCTTGAGCTGGTTGGCACCATGCGCATGGGCGAGCGCCGCAGCGCGCTGATCAAAACGCCCCAGGGCGAGGTGACCTCGGTCCACGAAGGTAACTACATGGGCGTCAACTTTGGCCGGGTGGAGCAGATCGAGCCCCAGCGGCTGGTGGTGATCGAGCGTATTTTTACGCCCCGAGAAGGCTGGCAAGAGCACAGCGTATCGATGGAGCTGGCAGTCGACGAGGCCGGACAATGACAAGTAAACGCAATGATGCATACCAACGGCGAGTGATACGTTCATGATCAAAAGACTGCGACAGGCAGGGTTGGTATTGCTGGCGTCAGCGGGGCTATGGCTGCCGCTGGCAGCCATAGCCCAGTCAGCCGATGCGCGGCCAGGCGGGGGCGCCCAGATAGACGACATCGACTTTCGCCGCGGCGCCGGAGACACCGGCCGGCTGGCGATTACGTTCGACCGCAGCGGCGTGCGCCCTGAGGTCAGCAAAGGCGGCGACAACCGCGTGATCGTGGATCTGGGCGACAGCACACTGCCGGCCTCGCTCGACCAGGTGTACGACGTGACCGACTTCGGCACCCCGGTGCGGCGTATCGTGCCCGAGGTCAACCCCGGCAGCACCCGGCTGCAGCTGCTCACCGACGGCCCTTACGCGATGATGACGTCCCAGGACGGCCGCGTGGTCACCGTGGATATCGAGCCTGCCAGAAAGCCCTCTGAAAGCGCCTCGTCGGTGCCCGAACCCGACGAGGAAAAAGACTACGCGGGTAAGCGCCTGAGCCTCAACTTCCAGGACATCGAGGTTCGCGCCGTGCTGTCGACGCTTGCCGATTTCACCGGCCTGAATATCGTCGCAAGCGACAGCGTCGCCGGCCGGGTGACGCTTAACCTGAACAACGTGCCCTGGGACCAGGCGCTGGACCTGATCTTGCAGAGCAAGCAGCTCGCCAGCCGTAAGCGGGGCAATGTGATTGTCGTGGCGCCGGCCGAGGAGCTCGCCGCCATGGAGCGCCAGCGGCTGGAAGCGCGCAGCCAGAAAGAAGAGCTGGCGCCGCTGGTGACCAAGTTCATCAAGGTCAAATACGCCCGGGCAACGGATCTGGCGGCACTGTTGAAAAGCGACGATGACCGCGGCGGCGGTAGCGAGAGCTCCAACAGCGGCTTTGGCCTGATGACCGATCGCGGCCGCGTGGCCGTCGACCAGCGTACGAATACCTTGCTGATTCAGGACACCGCCGAGCAGGTCGAGGTCATTGTCGATACGCTCGATCAGCTGGACGTGGCCGTGCGCCAGGTGCAGATCGAGGCGCGCATCGTCATTGCCCGGGACTCCGCCACGCGCGAGCTGGGGGTCAACTGGGGGATCTCGAGCACTCGGGGCTTTCAGGAAGGCAGCGACGGCAACTTTGAAAGTCGCGATATCAACCCTGACGGCCTGAATCGTGCTATGGGCGGAATGGCAGTAGACCTGGGGCCCTCCGGCGGAGGCGGAACCAGCTTCGGCTTTGGCTATCTGTCCGGCGACGTGCTCTTGGACCTGGAGCTCAAGGCGCTGGAAAGCGAGGGCAAGAGCCAGACCATTTCGCAGCCGCGGATCATCACCGCCAACCAGCGCAAGGCGACCATCAGCCAGGGCGAAGAGCGCGCCTACACAAATAGTACTGAACTGCAGGGAGAAAATACCGAGTTCAAGGAGGCGCTGCTGTCTCTGGAGGTGACGCCGCAGATCACCCCGGACGACCGCATCATCATGGAGCTGAAGATCACCAAGGACAGCTTCCGCGAATCCGAGTTTGGCGGCGAGCCGCCGATCGACACCAACACCATTGAAACCCAGGTGCTGGTGGACAACGGCCAGACCGTGGTGCTGGGCGGCATTCTTACCACCGAGGAGCTGCGCCAGGTCGCCAAGACGCCGCTGCTTGGCGACCTGCCGGTGATTGGACATCTGTTTCGTTCTACCGGAGAGAGTAACGAGAAGGTAGAATTGCTGGTATTCATTACTCCCCGGCTACTGGATGAGGGTCAGGCGTTTCGCTGATGCAGGATTTACCCAACCTTTTTTTGATCGGCCCCATGGGGGCCGGTAAAAGCACCATCGGGCGCCTGTTGGCGGCCGAGCTGACCCGCGAGTTCCTCGATAGCGATCACGTGATCGAGGCGCGCTGCGGCGCGGATATTCCGTGGATTTTTGACGTCGAAGGCGAGGACGGCTTTCGCCAGCGCGAAGTGCACATGATCGACGAGCTGACCCGGCGCGAGAAGGTCGTGCTGGCGACCGGCGGTGGCGCGGTGCTGCGCGAGGAAAACCGCCGCGCCCTGCGCGAGCGCGGCACGGTAGTCTATCTGTATACCACCGTCGAGCAGCAGCTTAGGCGCACCGCTCGGGACCGCAACCGCCCGCTTTTGCAGTGCGATAACCGCGAGCAGGTGCTCAACGACATGTATGCCCGGCGCGACCCTTTGTACCGCGCCACCGCGGACGTCATCGTACGCACCGACCGCCGCGGCCCCCGGGCCATGGTCAACGAGATCCTGCGCCAGGTCCGCCAGCTGGCCGATCCGCTGCCGGACAGCGATACCCGAACGCTGCGCTGAGCCCCGGCGCGGCTCGTTTTGCTTTCGCCATCTCGCCGGTGCTCCCCCAGAAAACGCGCCACCCCGGAAAACAAGACAAGGTAATGCCATGAAGCCCATTGACGGCGTGCTGCGCACGCTCAGCGTTGCCCTCGAGGAGCGCAGCTATCCCATCCACATCGGCGCCGGCCTGATCGGCAGCGCTGACGCCATCGCGCCGTATCTGGCCGGCCGGCAGGTGATGATCGTCACCAACGAGACCGTAGCACCGCTGTATCTGGGCGCGCTGCGCGCGGCGCTGCCCGACGACCTCGACGTGCGCGCGGTGGTGCTGCCCGACGGCGAGGCGTACAAGTCGGTGGACTATGTTGCGCGCATCTGGGACGCGCTGCTGGAGGCGGGCTTCAACCGCCGCTGTACCCTGGTCGCCCTGGGCGGCGGGGTCATCGGCGACATGACCGGGTTTGCCGCGGCCAGCTACCAGCGCGGGGTGGCGTTTATCCAGGTGCCCACCACGCTGCTCGCCCAGGTGGATTCTTCGGTGGGCGGAAAGACCGGGGTCAACCACCCGCTGGGCAAGAATATGATCGGCGCCTTCTGGCAGCCCCGGGCGGTGGTGGTGGATATCGATACGCTCAAGACGCTGCCGGCTCGGGAGCTGTCGGCGGGGCTTGCGGAGGTCATCAAGTACGGGCTGATCCGCGACGCGGCGTTTCTTGGCTGGCTGGAGGCCAACATGGCCGCGCTGCGCGGCTGCGACGCCGACACCCTGGCCCACGCCATTGCGCGAAGCTGCGAAATCAAGGCCGAGATAGTGGCCGAGGACGAAACCGAGCAGGGCGTGCGCGCGCTCCTTAACCTGGGTCACACCTTTGGCCACGCCATCGAGGCCGAGCAGGGCTACGGCGCCTGGCTGCACGGCGAAGCCGTCGGTGCCGGCATGGCCATGGCGGCAACGCTTTCTCACCGCCTTGGCTGGATCGATACCGAAGCGCTCAAGCGCTGCCGAGCCGTGATCGAGGCGGCCGGGCTGCCCGTCAGCGCCCCCACGGGCATGGGCCGCGAGGCGTTTTTGGCCCAGATGCGCAGGGACAAGAAAAACATCGATGACCGGCTGCGGCTGGTGCTGATGCGCGCGCTGGGCGACGCCTGCATCAGCGCCGATACCCCCGCCGCGATGCTTGACGAACTGCTTGATGACTACCCGCGCGCCTGCCAGGGCTAGCGCAGATGGATACGTCCGGAGAAGCCGGGAACAGGTCGAAGAGGGGTTCTACGCCATGGCCGAAACGTGCTTACCTGCGGTTTCGGCATTTCCGACGTCCTTGGCGGTCAGATGGCGTAGGTAGCGTCCAGGGATGGATTTACAGCGCCCCTCGCAGACCTGTTGACGGCGCAGCCTGGGGGATTGAGTCCACGGGGCAAATTGAGCCTTTTACCCGAGTCTGCTATTCTGTCGTCCCATCCTGGCGTGGCTTTCTGCCGTGCCTTCTGATCACGTTTCGACAGGTTTTCCATGACACGATATATCTTCGTGACCGGCGGCGTTGTGTCCTCTCTCGGCAAGGGCATCGCCTCCGCCTCGCTGGCGGCGATTCTCGAGGCGCGCGGCCTCAGAGTCACCATGCTCAAGCTCGACCCCTACATCAACGTCGACCCGGGCACCATGAGCCCTTTTCAGCACGGCGAGGTGTTCGTCACCGAGGATGGCGCCGAAACGGATCTGGATCTGGGGCACTACGAACGCTTCATCCGTACCAAGATGACCCAGGGCAACAACTTCACCACCGGGCGCGTCTACGAGCACGTGCTGCGCCGGGAGCGCCGCGGCGACTACCTGGGCGGCACCGTGCAGGTGATCCCCCACATCACCGACGATATCAAGCGCCGAGTGTACGCCGGCGGTGAAGGGTTCGACGTGGCGCTGGTGGAAATCGGCGGCACCGTGGGCGATATCGAGTCGCTGCCGTTCCTCGAGTCGATCCGCCAGATCAGAAGCGAGCTTGGCGCCACTCGGGCGATTTACATGCACCTGACGCTGGTGCCCTACATCGCCACCGCCGGGGAAACCAAGACCAAACCCACTCAGCACAGCGTCAAGGAGCTGCGCTCCATCGGTATCCAGCCGGATATCCTGATCTGTCGCAGCGAAGTGGAGCTTGAGGAGGCCGAGCGGCGCAAGATCGCGCTGTTCACCAACGTCGAAGAGCGCGCCGTGGTGCCGCTGCAGGACGCCGACACCATCTACCGCATCCCGCTGATGCTCCACGAGCACGGCCTGGACGATATCGTCTGCGACAAGCTGCGCCTTGACGCCGGCGAGGCCGATCTTACCGAGTGGATCCACGTGCTCGACGCCAAGCTCAACCCGCTGAAGTCGGTAAGCATCGCCATGGTGGGCAAGTACATGGAGCTGCTCGACGCCTACAAGTCGCTCAACGAGGCGCTGATCCACGCCGGTATCCAGGGGCGTATCAAGGTCAACGTCGACTACGTCGACGCCGAGGACATCGAGCGCCACGGCACCGAGCGGCTGGCGGGCAAGGATGCGATCCTGGTGCCCGGTGGCTTTGGCGAGCGCGGCGTGGAAGGCAAGATCATGGCCGCCCGGTTTGCCCGTGAGAACCACGTGCCGTACCTGGGTATCTGCCTGGGGCTGCAGGTAGCGGTGATCGAGTTTGCGCGTAACGTCGCCGGCTGGGAAGACGCCAACTCCACCGAGTTTACCCACGACACCCAGCACCCGGTGGTCGGGCTGATTACCGAGTGGCTCAACGCCGAAGGCAAGATTGAGCTTCGCGACGCCGCCTCCGACCTGGGCGGCACCATGCGCCTGGGCGGCCAGGTGTGCCGCCTGGTCGACGGCACCCGGGCGCGCGACGCCTACGGCACCGACGAGATTGTCGAGCGCCATCGCCACCGCTTCGAGGTCAACGACCAGTTCATCGGTGAACTGGAAGCGGCGGGGCTGACCGTCTCCGGGCGCAGCGTTGACGAAACGCTGGTGGAAGTCGTCGAGCTTGCCGACCACCCCTGGTATCTTGCCTGCCAGTTCCACCCGGAGTTTACCTCGACCCCGCGCGACGGCCATCCGCTGTTCAGCGGCTTTGTCAACGCGGCGGTCGAGTTCAAGGCGGCGCGTACCCGGGCACATTCAACGTCTTCTCATTCGACATCCTCGGCCAACCAGGAGTAATGCGGCATGAGCGAGCGCCACATCGACGTTGCCGGGCTGACGGCCGGTAACTCCCTGCCGCTGATGCTGCTGGGCGGAATGAACGTGCTGGAGTCCCCGGCGCTTGCCGACGAGGTGGCAAGCGCCTTTGTCCAGGCTACCGGGGCGCTTGCCATGCCCTACGTCTACAAGGCCAGCTTCGACAAGGCCAACCGCAGCTCGATTCATTCCTTCCGCGGGCCGGGGCTCGAGAAGGGCCTGCAGCTGCTCGCCGATATCAAGGCCCGCTACGGCGTGCCGGTGATCACCGACGTCCACGAGCCCTGGCAGGCGGCGCCCGCCGCCGAAGTGGCGGATATCATCCAGCTGCCGGCATTTCTCGCCCGCCAGACCGATCTGGTGGTGGCGATGGCGCAAACCGGGGCGGTGATCAACATTAAAAAGCCCCAGTTTCTTGCCCCCCACGAGATGCGCCACATCCTCGCCAAGTGCCGCGAGGCGGGCAATGATACCCTGATGCTTTGCGAGCGCGGCACAAGCTTCGGCTATAACAACCTGGTGGTCGACATGCTGGGCTTTGGCGAGCTCAAGCAGACCGGCTATCCGGTGTTTTTTGACGTTACCCATTCGCTGCAGCGCCCCGGCGGGCGCGCCGACAGCGCCGGCGGCCGCCGCGCCCAGGTAGCGGAGCTTGCCCGCGCCGGGGTAGCCACCGGGCTTGCCGGCCTGTTTCTGGAAGCCCACCCCGACCCCGACCACGCCCGGTGCGACGGTCCCTGCGCGCTGCCGCTGGATCAGCTGGCGCCGTTTTTGCACCAGCTCGCCGCGATTGACGGCCTGGTGAAGGGGTTTGAGCCGCTGGCAATACGTTAACGAGACTGTTCGTCCACGATAAAAAAAGGATACCTTGATGAGCAACATTGCTGATATTCGCGCGCTGGAAGTGCTGGACTCCCGGGGCAACCCCACGGTGTTTGCCGCAGTGCGCCTGGAAAGCGGCGCTACCGGCGAGGCCAGCGCGCCGAGCGGCGCCTCCACCGGCTCTCGGGAAGCGCTCGAGCTGCGCGACGGCGATAAAAACCGCTACCTGGGCAAGGGCGTGCAGAAGGCGGTCGCAGTGGTCAACGGCAAGATCCGCGAGGCGCTCGTCGGTATGGACGCGCGCGACCAGCGCGGCCTGGACCGCGCCATGCTCGGGCTTGACGGCACCGACAACAAGGCCAACCTGGGCGCCAACGCCATCCTCGCCGTGTCGCTTGCCGCGGCCAAGGCGGCGGCCAACGCCAAGGGCGTGGCGCTTTACGCCCACATCGCCGAGCTCTACGGCTCGCCGGGCGTGTACAGCATGCCGGTGCCGATGATGAATATCCTCAACGGCGGCGAGCACGCCGACAACAACGTGGATATCCAGGAGTTCATGATCCAGCCGGTGGGGGCGAAGAGCTTCAGCGAAGCGCTGCGCGTCGGCGCGGAAATCTTCCACGCGCTGAAAAAAGTGCTCTCCGAGCGCGGGCTTTCCACCTCGGTCGGCGACGAAGGCGGCTTCGCGCCGAACCTTGAGTCCAACGCCGAGGCGCTGGCGGTGATCAAGCAGGCGGTGGAAGCCGCTGGCTACACGCTGGGGGACGACATCACCCTGGCGCTGGACTGCGCCTCGAGCGAGTTCTACGAAAACGGTCAGTACAACCTCGCCGGCGAAGGCAAAAGCTATGACGCCCAGGGCTTCACCGACTACCTGGCGGGCCTTTGCGACGACTACCCCATCGTCTCCATCGAGGACGGCATGGACGAGTCCGACTGGGACGGCTGGCAGGCGCTGACCGACAAGCTGGGCGACAGGGTGCAGCTGGTGGGCGACGACCTGTTCGTGACCAACACCCGCATTCTCAAGCGCGGCATCGACGAGGCGATCGGCAACTCGATTCTGATCAAGTTCAATCAGATCGGCTCGCTGTCAGAAACTCTGGACGCCATCAAGATGGCCCAGGACGCCGGCTTTACCGCGGTAATTTCCCACCGCAGCGGCGAGACCGAGGACACCACCATTGCCGATCTGGCCGTGGCGACCGCCGCCGGGCAGATCAAGACCGGCTCGCTGTGCCGCTCGGATCGCGTCGCCAAGTACAACCGGCTGCTGGTGATCGAAGACGAGCTTGCCGGCGTGACCTACCCCGGGCGCAAGGCCATCAAGGGGCAGTAAAGGGCCGACAGCGCGGAAGCTGGCCCCGGCGGCCGAGAGCGGCGGCTGGGGCGCGTCGATCTGCAGAAAGGGCTAAAGAAACTCGCGGCTGACGTCCGACACGCGGCCGTCGACGGTGCGCTGCAGCTTGTCTTCGATCTGGCTGCACAGCGACTCGACCTCGCGCTGCGATTTGGCGGCCACCACAAAGGACCATTCGGTGGAGTCGTGTTTGTTATGCTCGCCGCTTTCGCAGACTGCCACCGCCGGGTTGCGCCCGAAGCGCTCATGCACGCCGCCCATGCGCTGGCGCTTTTCTTTCAGAGAGCTACAGCCGGGCATGAAAAAGGTCAGGGTCAGAATACCGATATGCATAGGATCTTCCTTCTCGTGTCGGCTTGGCGGAAAGCCGGTTTCGCCTATCGCATAGCGTATCAGCGCTCGAGCTTGTCGATCTTGCCGGGCTTGCCGTCCCATTCTTCAGCGTCGGGCAGCGGGTCCTTTTTCTCGGCGATGTTGGGCCACTCTTCCGCCAGCTCGGCGTTAATCTCGATAAACTCTTCCTGCCCCTTGGGCAACTCGTCTTCCGAGTAGATGGCATCGACCGGGCACTCGGGCTCGCACAGGGCGCAGTCGATGCACTCGTCCGGATGAATCACCAGGAAGTTGGGGCCTTCGTAGAAGCAGTCCACGGGGCAGACTTCCACGCAGTCGGTGTGTTTGCACTGAATGCAGTTTTCTGTCACGACAAACGTCATCGCGGTATCCTCTTGCGCGGACGGGCGTTTGGCCGGCCGCTGGTCATCAGTCGCGTTGTCAAAGTCAAACGCGTCGAAACATGGCTACGGCCGGGGGATCGGCCGTTTGAGCGGTAGGGCCGTGCCGCTCGCACGCTATGTAACCCGAAAGTATATTACAGACGGCCCTGCCATTCATATAACAGCGCCAGCGCCTGGCGCGGCGAAATGTCATCCACCTCGAGCGTTTCCAGCGCTTCGACGAGGGGGTGCGCGGCGGTGGCAAAGAGATCGTTTTGCCGCGGCGCCGGCTCCCCGGCAGCGGCCGGGGGCGGGGCTTCCTGGCCGTCGGGGGGCTCGAGGGTGCCGAGCTTTTCCCGGGCCCGGCGGATGACCTCTTCCGGCACGCCGGCAAGCCTGGCGACCTGGAGCCCGTAGCTCTGGCTTGCCGGGCCGTCTTCGATGCGGTGCATGAAGACGATGCGCTCGCCGTGTTCGGCGGCGGTCAGGTGAACGTTGGCCACGCCGTCGCGGTGTTCGGGCAGCGCGGTCATCTCGAAGTAGTGGGTGGCAAAGAGCGTCAGCGCGCCAAGGTCCGCGAGATGCTCGGCGCTGGCCCAGGCAAGCGAGAGGCCGTCGAAGGTGCTGGTGCCGCGGCCGATCTCGTCCATCAGCACCAGGCTTTGCCCGGTGGCGTTATGCAGGATGTTGGCCGTCTCGGTCATTTCCACCATGAAGGTCGAGCGCCCGCCGGCCAGATCATCCGACGAGCCGATGCGGGTGAAGATGCGATCCAGCGGGCCAATGTCGGCGGCGTCGGCGGGGACGAAGCTGCCGCAGTGGGCGAGCAGGGCGATCAGCGCCGTCTGGCGCATGTAGGTCGACTTGCCGCCCATGTTGGGACCGGTGATCACCAGCATGTGCCGGGCGGCGTCCAGGGCCACGTCGTTGGGCACGAAAGGCTCGTCGCTGACGTGCTCGACCACCGGATGGCGCCCGCCGTGGATGGTCAGGCCGGTGGCCTCGGCAAGGGTGGGCCGCCCCCAGTCCAGCGCTTCGGCGCGCTCGGCAAAGGTGCACAGCACGTCGAGCTCGGCCAGCGCCCGGGACGAGGCCTGGAGGGCATCAAGCTCGGCGTTGAGGGTTTCCAGCAGCTCGTCGTAGAGGAGTTTTTCCCGGGCCAGCGCCCGGGACCTGGCCGACAGCGCCTTGTCCTCGAACTCCTTGAGCTCGGGGATGATGAAGCGCTCGGCGTTTTTCAGCGTCTGGCGGCGGATGTAGTCCGCCGGCGCCTCGAGGGCCTGGGCCCGAGGCAGCTCGATGTAGTAGCCGTGCACGCGGTTGTAGCCGACTTTCAGGTTGGCAAGGCCGGTGCGCTCGCGCTCCCGGGTTTCCAGCCGGACCAGGTAGTCGCCGGCGTTCTCGGCCATGCCGCGCTGTTCGTCAAGGTCTTCATCGAAGCCCTCGCGGATGACGCCGCCGTCGCGCAGCACCACCGGCGGGTTGTCGATGATCGCCCGCTCCAGGGTGTCGGCGATGTCGGGGTAGGGCTTGATGTGCGGACGCAGCGCGTCCAGGGCGCTGCCGCTTTCCACCGCTCCCAGATCGCGCTCCAGCTCGGGCAGCGTGGCGAGCGCATCGCGCAGCCGGGCAAGATCCCGGGGGCGGGCGCTGTAAAGCGCCACCCGGGCGAGGATACGCTCCACGTCGCCCACCGCGGAAAGCGTGTCGCGCAGCGCCATCCAGGCGGCGTCGAGGCCGAGCAGGGCGACGCCGGCTTGGCGCCCGGCGACCACGTCGCGCTGGCGCAGTGGGCGATTCAGCCAGCGCTTGAGCAGCCGCGAGCCCATGGCCGTGGTGCAGGTGTCGACGACGCTTGCCAGGGTGTTGTCGCTGCCGCCGGCGAGGTTCTGGTCGATTTCCAGGTTGCGCCGGCTGGCGGCGTCGATGACCACGGCGTCGTCGCGATTCTCAACGCCGAGGGCGTTGACGTGGGGCAGGGCGGTGCGCTGGGTATCCCGGGCGTAGTCGATGAGCACGCCGGCGGCGATGAGCGCGGCGTGCAGGTGCGCGCAGCCAAAGCCGCGCAGGTCGTTGACCTCGAACTGGCGGCACAGGGTGCGGGTGGCGCTCTCTACGTCGAACAGCCATTCGCCCTGGCGGCGCAGGCCCCGGTGGCGGGCCAGCTCGTCGGGCAGCGTAAGCGACTCCGGCAGGATCAGCTCCGCCGGGGAGAGCCGCGTCAGCTCGGCGAGCATTTCCGCTTCGCTCTCCACTTCCAGCACGGAGAATCGCCCGCTTGAGAGCTCCAGCCAGGCAAGCCCCCAGGCATCCCCCTTGGGGGCGATGGCGGCGAGCAGGTTGTCCTGGCGAGCGTCCAGCAGCGCCTCGTCGTGAAGCGTGCCGGGGGTGACGATGCGCACCACTCGACGCTCCATGGGCCCTTTGCTGGCGTGGGGGTCGCCAATCTGCTCGCAGATGGCCACCGACTCGCCGGCGGCCACCAGCCGGGCGAGGTAGCCTTCGGCGCTGTGGTAGGGGATGCCGGCCATGGGCGTGGTCTGTCCGCCGGACTTGCCGCGCTGGGTCAGCGTGATGTCCAAAAGCGCCGCGGCGCGCCTGGCATCGTCGAAAAACAGCTCGTAGAAATCCCCCATGCGGTAGAACAGCAAAACGTCGGGGTGGTCGCGTTTGATGTCCAGGTACTGCGCGATCATCGGCGTGTGCGCCGGGGTATTGGTGGCCATGGCTATCCTGACGTTAACGGCGCCGTGGGACACCCGGATGCCGAACGGTCGGGCGTATGCGGGCGGTCGGGCGTATGCGTGACTTAGGGTATGCGTGACAGACGTTTCGTTGAGTCAACGCAACCGGGTATTCTACGCTTAACTGACCCTGGACATGAAGGAGCGAGCATGGAACCAAGCGTCGAGAGCCTGAAGAACCTGGATTTATCGCTGCTGGCTCAGCGGCTGGGCAAACTCTGTGGCGAGCACGGCGTTGAGGTAACCACGGCGGAGTCGTGTACCGGCGGCGGTATTGCCGAGGCGATAACTTCGGTCGCGGGCAGCTCGGCCTATTTCGCCAGCGGCTACGTGACCTATGCCAACGCCGCGAAAACCCGCATGCTGGGGGTAGAAGACGCTACGCTTAACGCCCACGGTGCGGTCAGCGAAGCCGTGGTCAGGGCCATGGTGGCCGGCGCCTGCCGGCAAAGCGGCGCGGACATCGGCGTGGCCGTGAGCGGCGTGGCCGGCCCCGAAGGCGGCAGCGACGACAAGCCGGTGGGGACGGTGTGGCTGGCCTGGGGCAGCGAGCGGGACATGCGCGCGGAGTGCCTGCACTTTCCCGGCGACCGCCAGGCCGTGCGCGAGCAGGCGGTGCGCCAGGCCATGGCGCGGCTGGTGGAAACCCTGGATACCCGGGGCGAGACGGCGTAAAGCCGCAGCGGCATTTTTTTGCCGGCGTTTTTTTGGCATACTACTGGCTAATTATACAGCCTTCTGAAGAGGAAGCATCGAATGGCTCAGGATGAAAACCGCAGCAAAGCGCTGGAAGCCGCGCTTGGCCAGATTGACCGCCAGTTCGGCAAAGGCACCGTCATGCGCCTGGGCGATGCGCCCCGGGTGGCCATGCCCTCGGTCTCCACCGGCTCGCTGGGGCTGGATATAGCGCTTGGCATCGGCGGGCTGCCCTACGGCCGCGTGGTGGAAATCTTCGGCCCGGAATCGTCGGGCAAGACCACCATGACGCTTTCCGTCATCGCCGAGGCGCAAAAGCAGGGCAAGGTGTGCGCCTTTGTCGACGCCGAACATGCCCTTGACCCAAGCTACGCCGAAAAGCTCGGCGTTAACCTCGACGACCTGCTGGTATCCCAGCCGGACACCGGCGAGCAGGCGCTTGAGATCACCGACATGCTGGTGCGCTCCGGCGGCGTCGACGTGATCATCATCGACTCGGTGGCCGCGCTCACCCCGCGCGCCGAAATCGAAGGCGAAATGGGCGACGCCCACGTCGGCCTGCAGGCCCGACTGATGTCCCAGGCATTGCGCAAAATCACCGGCAACATGAAAAATGCCAACTGCATGGTGGTGTTCGTCAACCAGATCCGCATGAAGATCGGCGTGATGTTCGGCAGCCCCGAAACCACCACCGGCGGCAACGCGCTGAAGTTCTATTCAAGCGTGCGCCTGGATATTCGCCGCACCGGCTCGGTGAAGTCCGGCGACGAGGTTACCGGCAACGAGACCCGAGTGAAAGTGGTCAAGAACAAGGTGTCGCCGCCGTTCCGCCAGGCCGAGTTCCAGATCCTCTACGGCAAGGGCATCTACCACGCCGGTGAAGTGGTCGATCTGGGCGTGCAGTGCAGCCTGGTGGACAAGGCCGGCGCCTGGTACAGCTACAAGGGCAAGAAGATCGGCCAGGGCAAGGCCAACGCCGCCCAGCACCTGGAAGACAACCCCGAGATCATGGAAGAGATCGAGTCGCAGATTCGCGCCCAGCTGCTGGCCCAGCCCGAGCCCAGGGAAGACGAAGCCAAGGAAGACGGCAAGAAGGAGGAAAGCAAAAAGGGAGAGAATAAAAAGGAGGAGAGCAAGAAGGCAGGAAAAAGCACGGCTGACGACCTGGCCGACAACGACGAGCTTCTCTAAGCATGAAACCCGGTCGCGAACCGCCCTCATCCCGGGAGATCGCCATCGGTTTGCTGGCCCGACGCGAATACTCCCGCGCCGAGCTGGAACACCGCCTGGCGCGCAAGGAAGTGGCGCCCGAAGACATTGACGCCTGCCTGGATGCCCTGGCCGAGCAGGGGCTGCAGTCCGACGCGCGCTTTGCCGAAAGCTTTGTGCGCAGCCGGGTGCTGCGCGGGCAGGGCGTGCGGCGCATCACAAGCGAGCTTTCCCAGCGCGGCGTGGCGACCGAGGTGCAGCGCCAGGCGATTGCCGAGGTGGAGACGCAAGAAAACGTTGACTGGTTTGAGCTGGCCCGCGACGTGCTGGCGCGCCGCTTTCAAACGCCCGGCGACAGCCCCAGAGAGCGCGCCCGCCGGGAGCGCTTTCTGGCCTCGCGGGGCTTTGAGTTCGATCAGATCCGCCATGCGCTCGCCTGCCTTTAAGCCGCGCCTTTCGGCCGCCGGCCCGCCTTCAAAAACCGCTTTGCCCTTTGTTTGACACCCGTATCAAACCCGCCCTGAAGAGCCCTTGCGTTGAACCCCGGCTTTAGTCGGCGCCCAAGTTCGCTATAATGACCTCTTTGGCGACCCCGGCGGGTAGCGGCTCAAGCGCCCTGGGACATCACGCTTTCTTGTTACGGATACCCTATGCGAAGCGCAGACATCAGACAGGCCTTTTTAGATTTTTTCGCGCAAAACGGCCATACCGTTGTGCCCACGAGCCCGCTTGTGCCGGGTAACGATCCGACGCTTTTGTTTACCAACGCCGGCATGGTGCCGTTCAAGGACGTGTTTCTGGGCCGCGACCCGCGCCCCTACGTGCGCGCCGTCTCGGCCCAGCGCTGCGTGCGCGCCGGCGGCAAGCACAACGACCTGGACAACGTCGGCTATACCGCCCGCCACCACACCTTTTTTGAAATGCTGGGCAACTTCAGCTTCGGCGACTACTTCAAGCGCGACGCCATCCGCTACGCCTGGACGTTTCTCACCGAGACCCTGGGGCTGCCGGCGGAAAAGCTCTGGGTCACCGTCCACGTAAGCGACGACGAGGCCGAGCGCATCTGGAAAGACGAGATCGGCGTGGACCCCGAGCGCTTCTCCAAGCTCGATGAGGACAACTTCTGGCAGATGGGCGACACCGGCCCCTGCGGCCCCAGCTCCGAGATTTTCTTTGATCACGGCGCCGACGTCTGGGGCGGCCCCCCGGGCAGCGCCGAGGAAGACGGCGACCGCTACATCGAGATCTGGAACCTGGTGTTCATGCAGTACGACCGCGACGCCGAGGGGACGCTGCACAACCTGCCCAAGCCGTCCATCGACACCGGTCTGGGGCTTGAGCGCGTCGCCGCGGTGATGCAGGGGGTGCACTCCAACTACGAGATCGACCTGTTTCAGAATCTGCTCAAGGCCGCCGCCAAGGCCACCGGCCACGACGACCTCCAGGCGCCGTCGCTCTGTGTGATTGCCGACCACATCCGCTCCTGCGCGTTTCTCGTCGCCGACGGCGTGATGCCGTCCAACGAGGGTCGCGGCTATGTGCTGCGCCGGATCATCCGCCGGGCGGTGCGCCACGGCCACAAGCTGGGCGCCACTGAGCCGTTCTTTTATACCCTGGTGGCCGCGCTTGACGCCGAGATGGGCGACGCCTACCCCGAGCTTCGCCAGGCCCGGGAGCAGATCGAGCGCATCCTGCTGAAAGAAGAGCAGCAGTTTGCCCGCACGCTGGAGCACGGCATGGGCCTGCTGAACGCCGCCCTTGACGAGCTTTCCGGCGAGGTGCTGCCCGGCGAAACCGTCTTCAAGCTTTACGACACCTACGGCTTTCCCTTTGACCTGACCGCCGATGTCTGCCGCGAACGCGGCGTGGCGCCCGACGAGGCGGGCTTTCAGCGCGAGCTCGAAGCCCAGCGCGAGCGCGCCCGGGCGGCCAGCCAGTTCGGCGCCGACTACGCGGCAGCGGTGGATATCGACGGCGAAACCACCTTCACCGGCTACGACCAGCTGAAAGACGAGGCTCGGGTTGTGGCGCTGGTCGACGCCGAAGGCAATGATCTGGCCGAGCTCGATGCTGACCAGAAAGGCATCGTGGTGCTGAGCCGCACGCCGTTCTACGGCGAGTCCGGTGGCCAGGTCGGCGACACCGGCTACCTATACGTCGACGGCGGGCGCTTCCAGGTCACCGATACCCAGAAGCAGGGCGGCCACCACCTGCATCAGGGCGTGATGCTCGAAGGCCGCCTGGTCGTGGGCGCCGAGGCGCGCCCCGAGGTGGATGCCGGGTTGCGCACCGCCACGGTGCGCAACCACTCGGCAACCCACCTGCTGCACCAGGCGCTGCGTCTGGTGCTGGGCGATCACGTCCAGCAAAAGGGCTCGCTGGTAACCGCCGAGCGGCTGCGTTTCGACTTCAGCCACTTCGAGCCGATGACGCCTGAGCAGCTGGCCGAGGTCGAGCGCCTGGTCAACGAGCAGGTGCTGGTTAACGCGCCCACCGTGGTGGAAGAAATGACTCTGGACCAGGCCCGGGACAAGGGCGCGGCGGCGCTTTTCGAGGCCAAGTACGCCGACAGCGTGCGCGTGTTGACCATCGGCGCCGACGACTTTTCCATCGAGCTGTGCGGCGGCACCCACGTCGCCCGCAGCGGCGACATCGGCAGCTTCCACATCGTCAGCGAGGCCGGCATCGCCTCCGGCGTGCGCCGCATCGAGGCGATTACCGGGGAGACCGCGCTTGCCTACTTCCACGACCAGGAAGCCTGTGTGCAGCGCCTGGGCGAGCGCCTGAAGGCCAAGCCCGAGCAGGTCGAAGCCAAGGTCGAGGCGCTGCTTGAGCGTAACCGCGCCTTGGAAAAAGAGCTGGAGCAGGCCAAGAGCAAGCTCGCCAGCGCCGCCGGCAGCAGCATGCTGGATCGGGCCCGCGAGGTGGCCGGGGTCAAGCTGCTGGCCACCGAGCTTGACGGCGTCTCCGGCAAGGAGCTGCGCGGCATGCTCGACCAGCTGAAAAACAAGCTGGGCTCCGGGGTCATCGTGCTCGGCGTAGCGGATAAAAGCGCCGGCAAGGTCAGCCTGATCTCCGGGGTCACCAAGGATCTGACCGACCGGGTCAAGGCCGGCGAGCTGGTCAACCACGTTGCCTCCCAGGTGGGCGGCAAGGGGGGCGGCCGCCCGGATATGGCCCAGGCCGGGGGCAGCCGGCCCGAGGCGTTGCCGGAGGCGCTGGATAGCGTTCCTGCCTGGCTGGAAAATACGCTAAGCTGATACCAGGGCCGGTAGCGCGTGGCGCTATCGGCCCTGTTTTTTTCCGACGATGTTCCGCCCGCTTGCTTCCATCTTGTTACTTTCCACTTCCGAACGCATAAGGAAACCACCCTCTATGGCACTATACGTACAGAAGTTCGGCGGCACCTCGGTGGGCTCGCCGGAGCGCATCAAGGCCGTCGCGGAAAAGGTCAAGGGCTTCCGCGACCGGGGCCACCAGGTCGTGGTAGTGGTATCCGCCATGAGCGGCGAAACCAACCGCCTGACCGACATGGCCTCGTCGCTCAACGCCAATCCCGATCCGCGGGAAATGGACATGCTGCTCTCCACCGGCGAGCAGGTGACTATTTCGCTGTTGGCCATGGCGCTGCAGGAGCTGGGCATGCCGGCCACGTCGCACACCGGCGCCCAGGTCGGCATCCATACCGACAACGCCTACACCCGGGCGCGCATTCAGCGCATCGATACCGACGACTTAAGGGCCGATCTCGATGCCGGCAAGGTCGTGGTCGTGGCCGGCTTTCAGGGCATTGACGAAGAGGGCAACATTACCACGCTTGGCCGCGGCGGTTCGGACACCACCGGCGTAGCGCTGGCGGCGTCGCTGGGCGCCGACGAGTGCCAGATCTACACCGACGTCGACGGCGTTTACACCACCGACCCGCGGGTGTGCTCCAAGGCCAGCCGGCTAAAAACCATTACCGTGGAAGAGATGCTTGAGCTTGCTAGCCTGGGCTCCAAGGTGCTGCAGATCCGCGCGGTCGAGTTTGCCGGCAAGTACAACGTCCCGCTCCGGGTGCTGTCGAGCTTTGAGGACGGCCCCGGCACGCTTATTGTTGCAGAATCCGAAAAAGACGAGGACTCCATGGAAGAACCGCTGATTTCCGGCATCGCGTTCAACAAAAACGAAGCCAAACTGACGCTTTTGAACACCCCCGACATTCCCGGCGTCGCCTCGCGCATCCTTGGACCCATTGCCGCGGCCAACATTGAAGTCGACATGATCGTCCAGAACGTGGCGCCCGCCGGCGACTACACCGACTTTACCTTTACCGTGGCCAAAAGCGACTACAAGGCCACCAAAAAGCTCATCGAAGAAACCATCCTGCCCGACCTGGGCGGCGGCGAGCTGCGCGGCGACGACAACATCGCCAAGGTGTCGCTGGTCGGCGTGGGCATGCGCTCTCACGCCGGCGTGGCGTCGAAGATGTTCCGCGTGCTGGCGGAAGAGAACGTTAATATCCGTATGGTGTCTACCTCTGAGATCAAGATTTCCGTGGTGATCGACGAAAAACACATGGAGCTTGCGGTCAAGGCGCTGCACAAGGCGTTCGGCCTGGACCAGGCCGATATTGAAGAAGACTAACGACCCCATCGTTATAACCTTCTACGCTGGTAAAGCTTTCCCTGCTAACGTATTGCGGCGCGCTCTAACTTAACGGGGAGGGGTGGCGTTAAACGCCAGCGCCGCCGGCGTTGGCGACCCCGTTGCCATAAAATGTCTGAGAAGGAGATCAGCCATGCTTATCCTGACTCGCCGCATTGGCGAAACCCTGATGATCGGTGATGAGATCACCGTGACGGTGCTCGGTGTAAAGGGCAATCAGGTGCGTATCGGCGTGAATGCGCCCAAAGACGTGGCTGTCCATCGCGAAGAAATTTACCAGCGTATTCAGCGCGAGATCGATGACGAAGAAAGCGACGAAAGCTGAAGCGCGGCGGCCCACCCCGCCGTGCCCGCCGGGTAGCGACGGCAACCCGGTGAAAGCATGAAAAAAACGGCGCAGGGGTAGACAGCCCTCGCTCAAGTCGGTAATATTCGCGCCGTGCCGTTGAGGAGAGGTGGCCGAGTGGCTGAAGGCGCTCCCCTGCTAAGGGAGTATAGGGTTTATAGCCCTATCGAGGGTTCGAATCCCTCTCTCTCCGCCATGACTGCACGACAAGAGGGTAAGCGCCCGTAGCTCAGCTGGATAGAGTACCTGACTACGAATCAGGTGGTCGGAGGTTCGAATCCTCCCGGGCGCACCATCTTCCAGAGGATCAAGCGTTGCTTGCAACGTTCCTGCACAAGTGCTGTTTGGGTTCAACCGCGAGTCTGAACAATGTTGCGCAGGTAAAGCCTGAAAAAGCGCCCGTAGCTCAGCTGGATAGAGTACCTGACTACGAATCAGGTGGTCGGAGGTTCGAATCCTCCCGGGCGCACCAGATTTTGTTAACCCGCCTTCCTCATGGAAGGCGGGTTTTCTTTGTGCGCCAGGCATGGCGCGTAGCACCGACAGGTGCTGTTCCCGGGGGTAGTGCCCCGGGATGACTTGGGGGTGAGAGTCCCCTACGGACCTTGATAGCGGGAACCGTTAGCCGAACAGCAA
>NZ_JASSZF010000011.1:0-73047 GCF_031935715.1 Halomonas garicola
TCAGAAAATCAAGAAGTTCCGGCGGTTATCTACACGCTATGAGCGACTGGCAAGAAACTACCAGTCACTCCTCTGCCTCGTGTCAGCCGCCATATGGCTGGCCTAATTGTTAACGCCCCCTAGCGATGCCCATCGCGCCTTGCTGGCCCAGTATCACTTGCGGCCCAGCATGAGCCGAAAAGGGAACTGCTGGGACAATGCGGTCATGGAGCGCTTCTTCCTGAACCTGAAAATGGAGCGCGTCTGGCGGCGTGACTACGCCAACCATGCTGACAGGCTCCGCGGGTGCTTTCTGGCTTGTATGGCTACTTTAATACGCTTGCTGAGCGCCCGAAAGTCAGACCCCACCTAACCTGAAAGCCAAATTTTATGCGCCAGTCGGCCATTTTATGGCATGATGCGCGACGTTCAAGACGGGCTTTCAACAACATCGCTAGGCAGGCAGTTAACGCCATGTTCAAGGATTTTTACTCGCAGCGCGGCGATGCCGTGATCATCTCCGCCGAGCAGGCCAGCCGCTTCGCCAAGGGCGTGGCCGGTGACTACAACCCGATTCATAACCCCGATGCGCGGCGTTTCTGCGTGCCCGGTGACCTGCTGTTTGCTCTGGTGCTCGAGCGCTTCGGGCTGTCCCAGCACATGGAGTTTTATTTTCTGAGCATGGTTGGCGCGGATACGCCGCTCACGTTCCGCCAGGCGGCCAGCGGCGACATCCACGTGACCGACGAAGCCGGCAAGTGCTATCTGGAAGTGGTCCGCAGCGGTGAGACGACGTTCGACGGTACCGCCGTGGATGCCTTTACCCGCTGCTACGTGGCGTTTTCGGGGAAAAACTTCCCGCATTATTTAAAGCCGCTGATGGAAGCCCATGGCGTGATGTTCAACCCCAAGCGCCCGCTGGTGATTTACCACAGCATGAGCTTTACCCTCGAGCGGCTTGACGGCTTCGCGCCGGACCTGGCGCTTTCTCGCTCCTCGCTTGAGGTGCAGGGCAAACGCGCCGATGCGCTGCTCGATTTCACCATCGAGTCCGCCGGTAAGTCGGTTGGCGTGGGGTCAAAAAAGCTGGTGGTAAGCGGCCTGTGCGAGTACGACGCCGGCGAGATGGACGCCATTGTGAACGAGTTCTATCGGCTCAAGGCAGCGTGGGAGACGGCATAGCGTCTTCCAGCCATTATGCGCTATGTGAATACCCTATAAGTTAAATGGCTATCTAAGCTAACGATGTGCTAGGGTTTCTGCCTTGCTTTTCCACCTGTGAACGTAACGGTAAACAACAATAGCCCTTGATTATGACGACATCTGATAGCTTTCCTGTAACAAATGGCGCCACTCGAGAAGAGAAGGATCTGCTGGGCCGCCTGAACGTGCCCGCCGATGCCTATTACGGTATTCAGACCCTGCGCGCGGTGAATAACTTCCACCTGAGCGGCGTGCCGCTGTCGCACCATCCCCAGCTGATTGTGTCGCTGGCCATGGTCAAGCAGGCGGCCGCGGACGCCAACCACCATCTGGGCCAGCTGGAAACCAAGCGCTTCGAGGCCATTGAGCACGCCTGCCAGCGTCTCATCGACGGCGAGCGCCACGACCAGTTCGTGGTGGACATGATCCAGGGCGGCGCCGGCACCTCGACCAACATGAACGCCAACGAAGTCATTGCCAACCTGGGGCTGGAGTATCTGGGGCACGCCAAGGGCGACTACCAGCATTTGCATCCCAACAACGATATCAACATGGCGCAGTCGACCAACGACGCTTACCCCACGGCGATTCGCCTGGGGCTGCTGCTGGGCCATGACGACCTGCTGGAAAGCCTGTTGCGCCTGTGCGAGTCGTTCTCGCGCAAGGGCGACGAGTTTGCCGATATCCTCAAGATGGGGCGCACCCAGCTTCAGGACGCGGTGCCCATGACCCTGGGCCAGGAGTTTCAGGCCTTCGCCACGACCCTGGGCGAAGATCACGGGCTTTTGGCAAGGCGCGTGCCGGAGCTGCTGCGCGAAGTCAACCTCGGCGGCACGGCTATCGGTACCGGTATCAATACCGACGCCCGCTACCAGAAACTTGCGGTGGAGCGCCTAGCGGCCATCAGCGAACACGAGCTGTCCCCGGCCCACGACCTCATTGAAGCGACCTCGGACATGGGCGACTTCGTCATGTTCTCGGGCATGCTCAAGCGCCTGGCGGTCAAGCTCTCAAAGATCTGTAACGACCTGCGCCTGCTCTCCAGCGGGCCGCGCACCGGGTTTAACGAGATCAACCTGCCGGCACGCCAGCCGGGCAGCTCGATCATGCCCGGCAAGGTAAACCCGGTGATCCCCGAAGCCGTTAACCAGGTGGCGTTCGAGGTCATCGGCAACGATCTGTCGCTGAGCCTGGCGGCGGAGGGCGGCCAGCTCCAGCTCAACGTCATGGAGCCGTTGATCGTCTACAAGATCTTCGACTCGATTCGTCTGCTGACCCGGGCCATGGACATGCTGCGCGAGCTGTGTGTCGACGACATCACGGCCAACGAGGCCCACTGCCGCCAGCTGGTTGAGCGCTCCATTGGCCTGGTGACAGCGCTCAATCCGTACATCGGCTACGATGACGCGACCCGCATTGCGCAAAAGGCGCTGGCAACCGGCCGCGGCGTGCTTGAGCTGGTGCAGGAAGAAAACCTGCTGGACCATGAGACTCTGGCCGAGGCCCTGCGCCCGGAAAACATGGTCATGCCGCGCTAACCCCAGCTGTTAGTTCGGGGCGTGGCGGGCCTCGTGGGCAAGCAGCCACTCCTTGCGCGCAAGTCCGCCCGAATAGCCGGTCAGCCGGCCGTCGGCGCCCACCACCCGATGGCAGGGCACCACAATGGCCAGCGGATTCTTGCCGTTGGCCGTGCCCACCGCCCGGGATGCGGTGGGCTTGCCAAGCGCTGCGGCAAGCTCGCCGTAATTCCGCGTTTCGCCGTAGGGAATCTCCCTCAGCGCCTGCCACACCGCCTGTTGAAACGCCGTGCCTTCCGCGGCCAGCGGCAGATCAAACGCCGTGCGCGTGCCGGCAAAGTATTCCGCCAGCTGCGCCTTGCAGCGCTCGAGCACCGGGTGTTCACGCCTGGTGCCCAGAAGCCCTCGAGAAAAATCCACCGCGGTAAGCCCGTCGTCGCTTGCGGTCAGGGTCAGCCTTCCTAGCGGCGAATCCGCCGGCGGTTCGAAATAGTCCAGATACATGCCCCGGCTCTCCCGGCTTTAGCCAAAAAATAACGTTGTTATCATGATAGTCGCGCTGCCTTGGTAACGGTCATCCGTCGCGGATGGCCGTCAGTATAGCGGCTGCTATCCACGTCCTGCCAAAGGAGTTTGCCATGCATCGTTCCGCCATGCCTAACCCTCTGCCCGAGGCCATGTCCGCGATGTCCCTGCGCGGACACGGCGGCGTGGACAAGCTGGAGTACCGTCACGACGTGCCGGTGCCGTCTCCCGGGCCGGGCGAAGTGCTGGTTCAGGTGACGGCGACGGCCAAGAACAACACCGACCGCAAGGCTCGGGAAGGGCTATATCCTACCGAGGACAAGGCCGACGTGACCTCCTTTGCCATGGGCGGCGAGGCCACGTTCACTTTCCCGCGGATTCAGGGGGCCGACGTGGCCGGGCGTATCGCCGCCGTGGGCGAGGGCGTGGACGCGTCGCGCATCGGCGAGCGCGGCCTGCTGGACTTCAACCTGTATCCGGATGCGCGCCGTCACATCAACCTGACCCCGGACTACTACGGCCACGGCGCCGACGGCGGCTTTGCCGAATACGTGGCCGTGCCCGCCGACCAGTTTCACGTCGTGGACAACCCCGAGCTTGCCGACGCGGAGCTTGCCGCGCTGGGCATGTGCTCCTACCAGACCGCCTACCACATGCTGACCTCGGCCGACGTCAAGGCCGGCGAGCGGGTGCTGGTCACCGGCGCCAGCGGTGGGGTGGGCACCGCGCTGATTCAGCTGTGCCGTATCCTGGGTGCCGTGCCCTACGCGGTGAGCACGCCGGCCAAGGCGGAGGCGCTCGAGGCGCTCGGCGCCGAGGCGGTTATCGACCGTCGCGACCTGCCCACTTTTGTCGAGCGGGTGCTCAAGGCTACCGGCGGCGCGCCCGTTGACGCGGTGATGGACCTGGTGGGCGGCGAGATGACCACGCGCTTCATCGACACAATGATTCAGGATATGACGTGCCGGGAGACCTATCCGCGGCTGTCCATTGCCGGGGCCAGCGGGGGTAACGTCAGCGAAATCCTGTGGACGCGGATCTACCTCTATCAGGTACGCATTGCCGGGGTGTCGCACGGCACCCGGGCCGAGGCCGAGCAGCTTATCGAATGGATTCGCGATGGGCAGCTCAAGCCCGTGCTCCACGGTGCCTTTCGGCTTTCTGCGCTGCACGAGGCCGAGCGCTATTTCGTCAATCGCGGCAGCGGCTATCTGGGCAAAATCGTCATCGTGCCCGACAGCCAGTGGGAGGCCCACGGCGCGCCGTTTGCCCTGGGTCAGGAGGAGAGTGATTCATGAATGCGCCCCACCAGCTGCAGCTGATGGATACCCACGCCGGGGGCGACGTCAGCCGTATCGTCACCGGCGGTATCGACCTTCTGCCCGGCGCCAGCGTGCGCGAGCAGATGGAATATCTGCGCGACAGCGCCGACGGCCTGCGCGAGCTTTTGCTGGCCGAGCCCTACGGCATTCCCGAAATGTCGGTGGACCTGCTAGTGCCGGCCACGGATCCGGCAGCGGCCGCCGGCTACATCATCATGGAGGTCATGGGCTACCCGATCTACTCCGGCTCCAACACCCTGTGCACCGCCACGGCGGTGATGGAAGCCGGCATCGTGCCCAAAAAGGAGGGGCTTTCCCGGTTCAAGCTGGAATCCCCGGCGGGGCTGGTGCAGATCGAGGCCCGAGTGCACAACGGCGTCGTCGAATCGGTGACCTGCGAAGGCCTGCCCAGCTACATCGACACCTACCGGGCGAGCGTCAACGTGCCCGGACTGCGGGAGGTCACCTATACGGTGGCCTACAGCGGCGGCTTTTACGCCCTGGTCGACGCGGCGTCCCTGGGCTTCAGCCTGGTGCGCGACGAAGAGCGCGAGCTTGCCGACTGCGCCGCCAAAATCGTTGAGGCCATCCAGGCCGAGCGGGGCTTTTCCCACTACACTCTGGGCGACGTGGGGCCGCTGCCGTTTCTGCATTTCATGGGCCCGGAAGAGCACGTAGCCGAGGGGTATTATCGTTCCCGCTCGGCGACCTACGTACATCCCGGAGTGATCTGCCGCAGCACCACCGGCACCGGTACTTCCGCTCGGCTGGCGCTGATGCACTACGAAGGCAGGCTCCGGGCCGGCGACCGGCTGGAAACCATTTCCCTGCGCGAAACCGGCTTTATCGGCACCGTTACCGGCATCCGCCGGGAAGGGCAGCTCGACGTGGTGGATAACACCGTGACCGGGCGTAGCTACGTGCTGGCGCACTCGGATGTGGTGATTAACTGCGACGACCCGCTGGTAGAGTGCGCCGGGCTGCACCATATCCTCAGCGATCGCCAGGCCTCTCTGCCGGGTAAGCCCTAACAAGCCTAAGCAGTCGGTGATTACGGCTTGACCCTGCCGCGAAGCGCCTTGGTCTGGCCCCGGCGGGTTTTGTTGTCCAGCCGCTTGCGCTTGGCGCGGCGGCTGGGACGCGTCGGGCGGCGGACTTTTTGCTGGGCCGTGGCGCTTTTGATCAGCGCTTTCAGCCGCGCCAGGGCGTCTTCCTTGTTCAGCTCCAGGGTGCGGTGCTTTTGTGCCTTGATCACGATCACGCCGTCCCGGGTGATACGCTGGTCGGAAAGCGCCAGCAGCCGCTCCTTGTAAAAGGGCGGCAGCGTCGAGCGTTGGATATCAAAGCGCAGGTGCACGGCGGACGCCACCTTGTTGACGTTCTGCCCGCCGGGCCCCTGGGCGCGGACCTGCTCAATCTGAATTTCCCAGTCAGCAATGGAAACGTTGTTGGATATTCGCAGCATGGCACCTCCCGATAGGATGCTGGGCTATACGGTAGCAGGTTGCCGCGAGTCCGTCCGGTTGAAACTCGCGCCGGTCAGCCGCACCTTGGGTCAGTGGCAGCGGCTGTTGGAGGCCGCACGCCGGACCATGCCACAGGAGGCAATATGACAACACTGGTAATCGGGGCCAACGGCCAGATCGGCAAGCAGTTTTGTGAACGCGCCCGTGAGGCCGGCGAGCCGGTCCGGGCGATGATTCGTCATGAAGACCAGGCCGACTGGTTCGCCAGGCGCGGCATCGAAACGGTGGTGGCCGACCTGGAAGACGACTTTGTCCACGCCTTTGACGGCTGCGACCAGGCGATATTCACCGCCGGCTCGGGCCCGCATACCGGACCGGAAAAGACGCTGCTGATTGACCTGTACGGGGCCATTCGCGCGGTGGACATCGCCGTGGAAAAGGGCCTTGAACGCTTTGTCATGGTCAGCGCCATGCGCGCCGAAGACCCTATGAGCGCGCCGGAAAAGCTCCGTCCGTACATGGCGGCCAAGTTTGCCGCCGACGCCCACCTGCGCCAAAGCGCGCTGCCCTACGTGATTCTCAAGCCCGGCCGGCTGACCGATGAGCCGGCAAGCGAGCGATTTGCCGCCGACGTCGACGAAGCCGGCGACAACCGGATTTCCCGGGACAACGTCGCGCTTTCGCTGCTTTATGCCGTCCAGCAGACGGGGCTTGCCAACGCCGAGTTTACTCTGCTGGACGGTGAGCGCGACCTGGCCGACGTCATGGCCTGATTACTCGCCGGCCACCCGGGCCTCGAGCGATTCGAGAAAGGCGTGTACGCGCGCGGCGTTGGTGCCCACGTCGCTTTTGCCCAGCCGCGAGGCCGAGCGCATGTCGACCCGGGTCATATCGTCCTCTTCGCTCAGACGTACTACTACGTCATCCTTGAAGCCGAACCAGCGCGTGGTGGCCGTGGCCTCGATGCGCTGAGCGCCGACGTCGGCTATCTGCCAGCCGGCGTCCTGCATTTCTGCCTGGGTGGCGGCCAGCACCGTCTTGAGCGGCGCGTCGAGCATCAGCGGCTCGACCTCGGGGTAGGCGGCGCGCTGCTGCTCGGCGGTGCTCTCGCCGGGATAGTCTACCTCGTTGGGTGCCTCTTCCCGGGCGTTGGCGACCGCCTCGAACGCCGGCGGGTTATCCATGTCGGTGGTAATGTCGTGAATTGCCGGTACCGCCTGGGCGCGCTGCCAGTGCTGCCAGGGCACGTACAGCAGTGCCACAGCGGCGACCATGACCAGCACCGCGGTAAAGCCCGAACCGAAGCGGCGCTTGAGCGCGGCGGCAAACAACGTGATAAGCCCCAGCGCCGCGGCGGCAATGGCTGCGTAGGTGGCGTAGCGCAGCAGGCTGAACGCCCCACCCAGCGCCAGGAGCTCCATGCGGTAGGCCGGGCCCGCCGCGGCGATGAACACCGCGGCAATCAGCAGCAGAATAACGCTTGCCCAGGCCAGCCGGCGCGGCCAGCGGCTTTTGGCAGGGCGGTTGATAATCGGTTGGTGGGCCATAGTGACTCCCGGTCATCAGGTGAACGTTTGTATAGTGCCGTTTGCAGCTGTGTATAGCTTGGCATCTGGCTGCCGGAATTGCACGTGTGAACGGGCTATGTTGTTGGTCTGACACACCTATTCGTGGGCACCCGCCGCCTGAATGCGGCCCTCGTAGCGGCGGGCGAGAAAGGCGCCGACCAGAATCTGGATCTGGTTGTAGCACATGATCGGCAGCACGATCATGCCAAACCCCGGATTGCCGGCGAACAGAACCTTGGCCATGGGCAACCCCGAAGCGAGACTTTTCTTCGAGCCGCAGAACACCACTGCGGCCTCGTCGGCCAGGGTGAAGCCAAAGCGCCGGGAGGCCACCTGGGCGATGAGAATCACCACCGTCAGCAGCAGCCCGCACAGCGCGATGGCGGCAAAGATCGCCAGCAGCGGCAGCTTCTGCCACAGCCCGTCGGCCACGGACTGGGAAAACGCGGTGTAGACGATGAGCAGGATCACGCCTTGGTCATAGCGGCCGGTCAGTGACTTGTGGCGGTTGAGAAACCTGCCGATCAGCGGGCGCACGGCCTGGCCGGCGGCGAAGGGGAGCAAAAGCTGCAAAAAGATATCGCGTAGCGCCTCGCCCACGGCAAAGCTCCCGCCGGAAGAGCTCACCAACAGAATCAGCAAAAACGGCGTGAGCATCATGCCGAACACGTTGGACGCCGCCGCGCTGCAGATGGCGGCGGGCACGTTGCCCCGGGCCATGGCGGTAAAGGCAATGGACGACGATACCGCCGAGGGCAGCACGCCCAGGTACAGAAAGCCTACCGCCAGGTCGTTGGGGATCAGGGCAGGTGCCAGCAGGGTCGTCGGCACCACCAGCAGCGGGAAGACGATAAACGTAAGCGAAGCGATGACCAGGTGCAGCCGCCAGTGCATGGCGCCGTTGAGCACTTCATCGCGCGAGAGCGCCGCGCCGTGGAGAAAGAACAGCATGGCCACGGCAAACACGCCGGCGTGGTCCAGCCAGCCGTCAAGCGGCGGCCGGGCGGGGAAAAATGAGGCGACGGCGATGGTGGCAAGCAATACGAGCGTAAAGGGATCAAGACGGGCGCGCATGAGGGCTCCTAGTGTCGGGCAGTGTCGCATTGGCTGGATGGCTTAGGAGGCTTCGGTCAGGGCGCCGAGGCTGGGGGCGAGCATGGCCCGGGCAATATGTTCGGCGTCGTCGGTATGGCCGGCCTCGATGGCCTTGAGCAGGGCAACGTGCTCGGCGTGGCCGGGCTCGGGTAGATGGCGGTTGCGCTCGGTCTGCTCGATGGTGTGCGCAACGGAGCAGGCAAAGTATTCGTACAGCGTGGCGAGGGCTTCGTTGTGCGCGGCCTGGACCACGGCCAGGTGAAAGCGCTGGTCGTGCTCAATGCGCGCGTCGATATCCTCGCCGGCGGCTTCCCGGGCGTTAAGCGCCTCGCGCATAGCGGCCACGTCGGCGTCGCTTCGGCGCAGGGCGGCCAGGCGGGCGGCGTCGCTTTCCAGCGTCTGGCGGACTTCAAGCTGGTCGCGCAGGCGGGCGCGCTCGACCTCGCGCAGGGTATCGCCGGCGCCGCGCAGCGCGCGCACAAAGGTGCCGGCGCCCTGGCGGGTTTCCAGCACGCCGGTGTGGCACAGCACTCGCACCGCTTCGCGCACGGTGTTGCGGCTGACGGCAAAATCCTCAGCCAGGCTGGCCTCCACCGGCAGGCGTTCGCCCACCGCCCAGCGGCCCTGCTCAAGCGCCGTTTTGAGGTTGGCAATCACTTCATCTACCAGCGAAGGCCGATGGCGGCGAGAATGGGCCATAGCGAACACCTTATTCATGGGATGATTGGTCATCCTATGATTTTTGGCCGACAAAGCCAAGCGAATAGGCATAGCTCGCGTTGAGTGTCAGATACGGCGGAGCGGGGATAAGATTCTGAGGGGGTTCTACGCCAGGGCCGGAGCAAAGCTCCATGCAGTTCCGGCATTTCCGCCATCCTTGGCGGTCAGATGGCGTAGGTAGCGTCCAGGGAGGGATTTACAGCGCCCCCTCAGAATCTTGTCGACGGCTCCGCTACTCTGCGGGCCCGAGTCGTTTAGCCCGCTTCGCCAATGCCGCTGGCGCGGAGCACCTGCCGGCCTACCGCCTCATCGAGAATGCCTTCGCGGGCTTCGATCAGGGTGAGCCAGCTTCGGGCGCGGGTCAGGCCGGTATAGACCAGCTCCCGGGTGAGCACCGGGCTCATGCGGCTGGGCAGCAGCAGGGCGGCGTGGCGAAACTCCGAGCCCTGGGACTTGTGCACCGTCATGGCAAACACGGTCTCGATGGCGTCCAGCCGTGACGGCAGCACCCAGCGCACGGGGCGGTTCGGGTCGCCGGTGGGAAACGCCACCCGCAGCCGCGCTTCGCCGGCTTCGATCACCTCAAGTGCTACGCCGATATCGCCGTTCATCAGCGCAAGCCCGTAATCGTTTTGGGTGACCAGCACCGGCCGGCCGGCAAACCAGCCGTGTTCCAGCGCGGCGTCGCTCGCTTTGATCAGCCCGGCCTGGCGCAGCGCTTTGCCCACCCGCAGGTTCAGCCCTTCGATGCCCCACACGCCCTTGCGCAGCGCGCACAGCAGCTGGAATTCGCCGTAGGCGTTAAGCACCGCTTCGGCCCAGGTGGCATAGGCGTCGGGGTTTTGCGCAAAGTCGACGCTTGGCTCGGGGCGCTGGTCGTGCATCACGCTTAAATAGTGGCGGTAGCCCGCCGGCCGCTCGGTATCCGCCCAGGCGTGCCCCGGGCCGCCGTTGAGCACCGTGTGCTTGAGGGCGGCGTCGCTTTCGCTTTCCAGCACCTGGTGGTGCAGGTCGGCGTAGCCGTCGCTTAGCACCTTGCGTACCGCGTTTTTATCCGCGCCGTTGACCGCACTTGCCAGCCGGCCGATGCCGCTTGCGGCGCCAAAGCGGTAGCTTTCTCGCAGCATGGCGATGGCCTGATCCTGGGGCGTGCCGTTAGCGTCCAGGTAGGCGTCCGGCAGCGCCTCACCGGTGGTCTGTTCCAGCCACTCGGCGGTGCGCGGCGTGTAGTGGCCGGCGTCGGCGCGGCGGCACAGATCGCCCAGAATCGAGCCGGCTTCCACCGAGGCCAGCTGGTCTTTATCGCCCAGCAGTATCAGCCGGGCGTGGGCCGGCAGCGCGCCGAGCACGGCGGTGAGCATTTCGATATCCACCATGGAGGCTTCGTCGATCACCAGCACGTCAAGGTTCAAGGGGTTATCGGCGTGGTGGCGGAAGTGGCGGGTATCCGGCCGCGCGCCGAGCAGCCGGTGCAGCGTGGTCACCTCGGTCGGAATTGTCTCGCGAAGAGTTTTATCCAGCGGCAGGCCGTTGACCTGCTGGGCGATGGACTCGCCAAGCCGTGCGGCGGCCTTGCCGGTGGGCGCGGCCAGGCGGATGCCCAGCGGTTCGGCATCGCTTTCGGCCTGCTCGAGGGTTTGCAACAGCGCCAGCAGGCGCACCACGGTGGTGGTTTTGCCGGTGCCGGGGCCGCCGGTGATAATCGCAAAGGGGCTTTGGGCGGCCAGCGCGCAGGCGGCTTTCTGCCAGTTGAAGGTGTGTGACCTGGATTCGCCCTGGGGCTCGCCAAACAGCGTATCCAGGGTGGCTCGGGCAAGCGTCGCCTTGGGGCCGGGCTCGTCGGCCTCGGCCAGCGCCAGCCGCCGGTGGATGTGCGTTTGCAGGGTCTGTTCGTACTGCCAGTAGCGGCGCAGGTAAAGCCGCGTGTTGGCGCCGTTATCCACGCGCACCAGCGGCGAGCTGCCGGGGCCCTGGCCGACAAGCTCGGGGTGGGTAAGCGCCTCCCGCCACTGCTCCAGGGTCAGGCCGGCCAGCAGCTCGCCGGGCAGCGGCGGCGGGTCGCTCATGGCGTCGCCTTCCGGCGGCAGCGACAGCGCCAGGTTGGGCTCTTCAAGCGTGGCCGCCACATCCAGGCAGACGTGGCCGTGGCCCAGCTGGTGGCTGGCAAGGGCCGCACCCAGCAGCAGTAGCGGTGGGGCGTCGTCTACCTCGGCGTGGAAAAACCGCACCAGCGCGCGGTCGAGGTCGCGCAGCCAGCCGCGTGCTACCCAGCGTTCCAGCAGTGACAATAAGGCTTGGGTATCGCTCAGAGCCGGATGAGCGGCGGGTTGAGAAGCTGCGTGCTGTGGGCTCATTAGCTGGCCTCCTGGCGGGTAGCGTCGGGGGAAAATAGCGCGTCCAGGTCATTGACCAGCGCGGCCGTAGCAGGCTCGGCGTGAACGCCCCGGGCTTGAGTGCGGCTGCCGCGCAAAAATACCGTCATCGCCCCGCCCAGATGGTGCTCGGGGTTGTAGTCCGTCAGGCGCGCCTTGAGCAGGCGGTGCATGGCCAACAGGTACAGCGCCGACTGCACGTCGTAGCGCTTGTCGAGCACCGCGCGGCGCATGGCCTCGGCGCTGTAGGCGTCGTCATCGCGGCCCAGATAGTTGGACTTCCAGTCGAGCACGTAAAACCGCCCCCGATGGGCAAAGGCCAGGTCGATAAAGCCCTTGAGCATGCCGTTGAGGGTGTCGCGCTCAAGCGCCGGGCGGGCAATGCCGGGCATCAGGTGGGCGCAGACGATGCGGTCAAGCTCGCGGGTGTCTACACGGCCGGCGCTGAACCAGAACTCCAGCTCCACCTGATAGTCGCCAAGCTCGGTAAGCGTGACCCAATCGGGCGGCGTCTCCGGCACGGCGGGCAGCGGCAGAGGAGCGGCGGCAAGCTCGCCCAGCCAGCTGCCCAGCACCTCGTGCCAGGACTGCCAGCCGCGCAGCTGCAGGCGGCGGCGCAGGGTGTCGTCAAGCGCTTCGGCGTCATTGAGCGCTTTGGCAAAGCCTTCGCGGCCGGCCCATTCCAGCAGGCCGTGCAAAAAGGTGCCCGGCCCCGGGCCGCGGGGGAAGCGGTGCAGGTGGGCGGCCGAGTCGCTTGTGGTGTCAACGTCTCTTGGCTCGTCGATTACCTCAAGGGCGGTGGCGTCCTGGGCGGTGGCCGGCTCCGCGGCGGCGGGGGATAGGTCCGCCGGCCGGGTCAGCGCGCCGGAAAGCGTAAGCGCCGAGTAGCTGGCGATCCACCAGTGCTCCTTGGCGCGGCGTTTGGGGGTGCGTGCCGGTGCCAGCTCGGCGGCCTCAAGCGGCGGGGTAAAGCGCTCGTCGCTGGCCTCGGGGGCGGGCTCAAGGGCTATTTCGCTGCCTTCTACCAGCGCTTCCAGCGCGCCGTTGTCGATGGACTGGCCGCCCAGCAGATGGCCCACGGCGGACTTGTCCATGTCTTTCAGCGGAGCAAGCCCCAGCCACACGGCGTGGCTGGCCCGGGTGAGTGCGACGTAGAGCTTGCGCATGTCTTCGCCCAGGCGCTCGCGGTCCACGGCGTCAACCACGGCGTCGTCGGCAACAAGGCTAATGCGCAGCGTGCCGTTGTTATCGTGCCAGCGCAGCGGCGAGTCGCTGTCCTTGGTGGGCCGGTGGTTGGCGATAAACGGCAGAAACACCAGCGGGTACTCAAGCCCCTTGGACTTGTGAATGGTTACCACCTTGACCAGATCGGCGTCGCTTTCCAGCCGCAGCCGGTGGCTGTCGCCGTAGCCGTCGGGGTCGGCGATGGCCTCATCGAGAAAGCGCAGCAGGGCGTGCTCGCCGTCGAGCTCCTGGCTTGCCGCCTGCAATAGCTCGCCCAGATGGAGAAGGTCGGTCAGCTCGCGCTCGCCGCGGCTTTCCGCGCCGCTTTGCCCCAATAGCCGCGCGGGCACGGCAAAATCCACCATGATCCGGCGCAACAGCGGCAGCACGCCCTGGCGCTGCCAGAGGCGGTGGTAGTCGCTAAAGCGCTTGATCTCCGCTTCCCAGGCAAGCTCGTTGTGCTGTAGATGGTCCAGCCGGGCAAAGCTTAGCCCCAGCGCTCGGGTGGCCAGGGCGGCGCGCACCCGGGACTGCGCCTGGCGGGAGCTGGCCAGCGGTTCGCTGCAGGCGGCAAGCCACAAGGCTACCTGGGCGGCCACGGGCGAGCTGAATACCTTGTCCTGCTCCGAGAGATAAACGCTTTTGACCCCGCGGCGAGAAAGCTCGTTACGAATCAGCCCGGCCTCGGTGCCGTTATTGACCAGCACCGCCATGTCCGAGGGCCTGAGCGGGGTCAGCGCATCAGACTCATTCGCATCACCCTTTGCAAAGCCCGCCTGCCCGCGCTGGCCGGCGTTAAGCAGCCTGACCATGTGGCTGGCGCAGCTTTGGGCCACGGCGTTTTGGTAGGCGCCTTTGCCCAGCGGTTTGCCGTCGTCGCTATCCAGGCGCCAGAGCGTCATGGCGTCCACGGCGTCGCCGTCGAGGGTCAGCGTATCGTCGCGGCCCCGGGCGCTGACGGGCACAAACGGCAGCGGGTTGTGGTCGCCGTCGCGAAACATAAAGGCGCCGCTGGGGTTGGCGTCGGCGGGTTTGTCAGCGTAAGCAAAGCAGTGGTTGACCGCTGCAACCATGGCCTCGCTTGAGCGGAAGTTGGTGCCCAGGGTGACGTGACGGCCGGCGGTGTCTTCCCGGGCCTGCAGGTAGGTGAAGATATCTGCCCCGCGGAAGGCGTAGATCGCCTGCTTGGGGTCGCCGATGAGCATAATCGCGCGGTCGTCGGCATCAGTGGCAATGTCGTAAACGGCGTTGAAAATTCGGTACTGCACCGGGTCGGTGTCCTGAAACTCGTCGACCAGCGCCACGGGGAACTGGCGGCGAATCTGCTCGGCCAGCGCCTCGCGGTTGGGGCCGGCAAGGGCGCGGTCCAGGTGCGTGAGTAGATCGTTGGGGCCCATTTCGGCGCGGCGCTCCTGCTCGCGCTCAAGGCGTGCGCGGCACCAGTGTACGGCGTGGGCCAGCAGGTTGGCGCGGGGCTCGGGCAGCTTGGCAAGCGCGGCGGGCAGCGCCTCTACGGCGGCCCAGGCCTCGATAAAGGGCGGCTCGCCGTCTTTCCAGATGTCTCGCATGCCGCTCGGGGTCAAGCGCTTCCAGGCGGCGTCGGTGAGCGAAGGCCGGTCAACGGCTGGGTTTTCGGCCCATTCGCGCAGCGCCCCCAGCCATTTTTGCCGGCTGTCGCTGCGCAGCTTGCGCCCGTCGAAGGCCTTTTGTTGGGCGGCCTCTGCCAGCACCGGTTCGATCTCATCGAGCATGGCGGGCCAGGGGGCCTTGAGCTCGCCGAGCAGCCGAGTGCGCTCCTCTTGCGCCTGCTTGAGCGTATCCGGCGGCGGCGGGGCGTCGGGCAGCGCCTGGCTTTCGTTAAGCAGCGGGCGAACGGCGGCGTAGAGGGTTTCCGGCGAGCCCCAGTAGCCGCTGATCTGGCCCATGCTGTCGGCGTCAAGCGAATAGTAAAAGCAGCGCCAGTAGTCGCGCACCACCTCCAGCTCCAGCTCGCGCTGGTCGTGCTCCAGATCCAGAGAAAACAGGCTGCCGCTGTCGAAGGCGTGCTCGCGCAGCATGCGGTAGCACCAGCTGTGAATGGTGGATACCGCGGCCTCGTCCATCCACTCGGCGGCCAGCGCTAGCCGCCGCGCGCAGGCGGGCCAGTGGCTCTGGGGGTACTGGGCGCGCAGCGCCAGCAGCAGCGCGTCGTGAGTGCCCGCGTCAGCTTCGCCCGCAAACGCCTCGGAGGCTTCCACCAGCCGGCGGCGGATGCGCTCGCGCAGCTCCTGGGTGGCGGCGTTGGTAAACGTCATCACCAGTATTTCCGGCGGCGTCAGCGGGCGGGCAAAGGCGCTAGCATCGTCCGGATCGCGGCCGCCGAGCACCAGGCGCACGTAGAGCAGGGCGATGGTAAACGTCTTGCCGGTACCGGCGCTGGCTTCGATCAGGCGGCTGCCGCGCAGGGGTAGCGTTAGCGGGTCAAGAATAGCGGGGTTCATGGCGTATCTCCCTGATCGGCGCCGGGCGCTGTGTGCGTGACGAGCGTTTTGTGCTTAACGAGTTGATAGAGCGGGGCGTAAAGGGCACCGGCCAAATTGGCGAAGGTATGCCCCTGAGCGGTGGTCGCTGCGTCCAGCCGCGCAAAGTCCGGCCACTGATGAGCCAGGTATGCGCTTTGCGCTACCTCACCGGCGTGCTGGAAGCCGCCTTCGTAGGCGCTGCGGGCGGCTTCCTGAGGGTCTTTCTTGCCCTTTTTTTGCCGAGCGTCCAGCCAGGCAAAGGCACTTTGTGCCGCCAGCGGCAGCGGGGCGGTCAGGGCGTCCTGATGCAGGGTGATCAAAGTCTCCAGCAGCCGCTGGGCGTCGTCGGCGTTCAGCGGCTCCAGGCGTACGTCGCCGGCCTTGGATATCAGCAGGCTTGCCATGGGCGCAGACAGGTTGCCGGCCAGATGCGCCACCCAGTGGCGCAGCAGCGGCTCCCAGCGGTACTTGCCGTCCTTGACCAGGCTTGAGCTTGCCAGCACCAGCCGGCAGCGCTGCCCGTTTGTGGACTGGCGCAGCTCGTCCAGTCGGCCGTTGAGGGTGATGGTTGGCGTGGCGTCGTCACCGGCCAGGGTGTGCTGCACGGCCTCGCCGCCGTCAAGCGCCAGCGGCCATTCTTCCAGCGCTTCGGCGTACTTGTGAAACAGCGCCTCCATGGGCTCGGCCAGCGCCTCGCGCATGCGCTCGCCCATGGCGCCGTAGGCCAGTACTCCCTGGCCTGCAAAGCGTTCAAGGGTGGCGTCGAGGGCTTCGATACGCGATTCGCCGCTATCCACCGCGCGGCGCTGGGCGGCGATCAGCCGGTCCTGAAGCTGCCAGTTTTCCAGCCCGTTAAGGGTAAACGGCTCGACGTCGAGGTCGGCGGCGTCCTCCTGCTCGAAGTACACCCCCAGCCGCTCGTTGAAAAACGCCTTGGCCGGCTCGCGCAAAAAGCGCCCGAGCTGGGCAAGCGTAACCTCAACGGCGTTGTCGTCCGCTTTCTGGCTGAGCGGCGCGAGTTCGTCATGGCCATCGGCTTCGGCGTCGCTCGGGTCGTGGGCTTCGCGCCACTCGGCGGCGTAGGTAAACAGCTTGCTATTCGCCGGGCTGTGAAAATACGCACGGCTGAACGGCTGCAGCGGGTGCTCGGTGGTGAGCGCTTCAAGCAGCGGCGTGCCGTCCTGGGTCTGCCAGCCGTCGGCCAGGTGGTCGCGCAGCTGGCCAACCAGCACTGACGGGGGCAGCTCGGCGTTGTCGGTCTGGCTGCGGCCCATCCAGCTGATGTAGAGCTGGTCCCGGGCCGAGAGCAGCGCTTCCAGAAACAGGTAGCGGTCGTCTTCCCGCCGGGAGCGGTCGCCGGGGCGGTAGTCCTGACCCATCAGGTCAAAGTCCAGCGGCGGCTGGGTGCGCGGGTAGTCGCCGTCGTTCATGCCCAACAGGCAGACGCGGCGAAACGGAATCGCGCGCATGGGCATCAGCGTGGCGAAGTTCACCGCGCCGGCAAGAAAGCGCTGGGACAGGCTGTGCTCGTCGACCTGGGAGAGCCAGTGCTCGCGCACCATGGGCAGCGGCAGCTCGGCGTCGAGCCGGGCTTCCCGAGTGCTTTCATACAGCTGTTCCAGCCCCGCTTCCAGACGCGCGAGCAGGGCGGTTTCGCCGGCGTCTTCGGTGGTGAAGAACGTCTCCAGCAGCCCGCGCAGCCGAGCCACCCATTGTTCGGCGCTGGCCGGCTGGCAGAGCGTGTGCCAGGCGTCTTCGAGCTTTTCCAGCAGGTGGGCGAGCGGGCCGGCCACGGCGGCATCGAGCCCGCCGATGTCGTCGTAGGGCTCGATGCCCTGCCAGCGCTCGCCGCCGCCCACGGCGTAGCCCAGCAGCAGCCGGCGCAGGCCGAAGGCCCAGGTGTTGTGCTCAAGCCCGTCAGGCAGCTCCAGGCGCTCGCGCTGACGGGCGTTAAGCCCCCAGCGAATACCCGCGCCTTCGATCCAGCGGCCGATAACCGCAAGGTCGCGCTCGTCAATCCCGAAGCGCTGGCGTAAGGCCGGTACTTCCAGAAGCTCCAGCACGTCGCTGACCGACAGCCGCAGCTCCGGCAGGCGCAGCAGGGTTTCCAGCGCGATCATCAGCGGCTGGCGCTGGCGGCTGGCCTGGTCCGACAGGGTGTAGGGGATATGCCGGGCGTCGCTTTGGGGGTACTGGCCGAACACCGCCTGAACGTGCGGTGCGTACTGGTCGATATCCGGCACCATGACGATAATGTCCCGCGGGCGCAGGGTGGGGTCGGCGCTGAAGGCGGCGAGCAGCTGGTCGTGGAGGATTTCCACCTCGCGCTGGGTGCCGTGGGCAATATGAAACACCAGCGAGTCGTCCTGGGCGACGTCCACCGCCGGCCAGTCCTGGCGGGTTTCGGCCAGCGGGCGCAGCTCGCGAATGTCGTCCTGGAGCTGGTGGAGCAGGCGCGGCGCGACGGCGTCGGCAAACGGCTCGAAGATGTCGATGCGCAGCGATTGCTGCTCGAATAGCCCCTGGTAGTCGGCGGTATCGTCGTGCTCGTCGAGCAGGCGCAGGTAATCGCGGCCCTGCTTGCCCCAGGCGGCGAGCAGCGGCTGGGCGTGCAGGTGCAGCGCCTCGTCGGCGTCTCCGGTGCCCAGCACGTCAAGCTCGCCGGGCATGCCGGCCTTGCGCGTTTGGCGGTAGCGCGCGGCACGCAAAAGGTCCTTGTGTTCGATGATATCTGCCCAGTAGAACTGGCAGGGGTTGTGCACGCAAAGCACCACCTGGCAGCAGCGCGACAGTGCGGCCAGCGCCTCCAGAGTTTGCTGGGGCAGCGAAGAAATGCCGAAGATGATCAGCCGGCGGGGCAGGCCGGGCGGGCGCGTTTCCGGCGTTAGGCTCTCGGCGGCGGCGAGAAAGCGTCGGTGGACTTCGGCGCGGCTGCTGGCAAGCCCGCTTGCGCCCAGGCTTTGGGCCACGTCATCGCGCAGGGTGCGCCACAGGGCGGCCTGCCAGCGCTGGTTCTCGTCCAGCGGGCGTGCCTCGCCCCGGGCGGTAATCAGCACGTCCTCGCCCCGGGCCCAGGCGTCCAGCCAGTCGGCGCGGTAGACCTGATACTGGTCGAACAGATCCGCCAGCCGCTCGGCTAACTGGTAGTGCTTGCGCTGGTCGCGGTCGACGGCCAGAAAGCGCTGGAGCGGGGCGTAGGTTTCGTCTTCCACAAGCTCGGGCAATAGTCGCAGCAGTCGCCATACCAGCCGCGATTTATCAAAGGGTGAGGTTTCCGGCACGCCGGCGTGGTCGCCCGGGGCGTGCTCAAGCACGGTGCGGTAGGACTGCCATAAAAAGCGCGCGGGAAGGGTCACATCGAGAGCCGCCGCAATGCCCGCGCCGCCGTCGGCCGGGTCCGCCGCCAGCGCCAGCTTGAGCCACTGGCCGATGCCGTTGCTCTGTACCAGCAGGGTTTCGTTTTCCAGCGGCGCGAGCGGGTGGCGCTGCATCCATTCAATGGCAAGGCCGCGGAGGTCTTCCAGGCGGTTGGCGTGCACCGCCATAAAGCCCGGGGTAAGCGTTTGGGCGGATAAAAGCGGCATGGCGGCGATCCTTCACGGCGTGGGCAACAAACGGCTATGGTGCCATAAACGCAGGGTGCCATAGACATATGTATTGCGGGAGGCGCGCTGGCGCGCCAAGCTATAGCGCTGCGTGATAATGCAACGGGAAAGACAGAGGAGACTTTCATGACCGATCAGTCCGACAGTACCCGCCGCCATTCGTCCCGGGTGGTTGACGGCGTGGGCAAATCGGCCAGCCGCGCGATGCTGCGCGCGGTGGGCTTTAACGACGACGACTTCAAAAAGCCCCAGGTGGGCGTGGCCTCGACCTGGAGCATGGTGACGCCGTGCAACAGCCACATCAACGAGCTGGCCGAGCACGCCCGGGACGGCGCCGACCGCGCCGGCGGCAAGGGCGTGATTTTTAACACCATCACCATCTCCGACGGCATCGCCAACGGCACTGAAGGCATGAAGTACTCGCTGGTATCGCGCGAGGTGATCGCCGACTCCATCGAAACCGTGGCCGGCTGCGAAGGCTTTGATGGCCTGGTCGCCATCGGCGGCTGCGACAAGAACATGCCCGGCTGCATGATGGGCCTGGCGCGGCTCGATCGCCCCGGCGTGTTCGTCTACGGCGGCACCATTCTGCCCGGTGAAGGCCACACCGACATCGTGTCGGTATTCGAGGCCATGGGCGCGCACTCCCGGGGCGATATCGACCGCATCGAGCTCAAGAACATCGAGGAAACCGCGATTCCCGGGCCGGGCTCCTGCGGCGGCATGTACACCGCCAACACCATGGCTTCGGCGATTGAGGCGCTGGGCATGAGCCTGCCGGGAAGCTCAGCGCAAAACGCCGTGTCCAACGACAAGCGCGACGACTGCGAAGCCGCCGGCGAAGCGGTGCTCGAGCTTCTGAAGCGCGACATCAAGCCCTCCGACATCATGACCCGGGAGGCGTTTGAAAACGCGATTACCGTGGTGATTGCGCTGGGCGGCTCGACCAACGCCGTGCTCCACCTGATCGGCATGGCGCGTACCGCCGGCGTTGAGCTTGCGCTTTCCGACTTTACCGCCATCGGCAAGCGCGTGCCGGTGGTCGCCGACCTTCGCCCCAGCGGCCACTACATGATGAGCGAGCTGGTTGCCATCGGCGGCATTCAGCCGCTGATGAAGCTGCTGCTCGACGCCGGCCTGCTCCACGGTGACTGCCTCACCGTCACCGGCAAGACGCTTGCCGACAACCTCGCAGGCGTCGAGGGCTACCCCGACGCCCAGGAGATCATCGCGCCGCTGGACGAGCCGGTGAAGGCGGAAAGCCACCTGCGGATTCTCTACGGCAACCTCGCCCCGGAAGGCGCGGTGGCCAAGATTACCGGTAAGGAAGGCACCCACTTCCGCGGCACCGCGCGGGTGTTCAACTCCGAGGAAGAAGCCCAGGCGGGGATCAACGACGGCACCGTGGTTGCCGGCGACGTGGTGGTCATCCGCTACGAAGGCCCCAAGGGCGGGCCGGGCATGCGCGAAATGCTCACGCCCACTTCCGCCATCATGGGCCGAGGGCTGGGCAACGATGTGGCGTTGATCACCGACGGCCGCTTCTCCGGCGGCAGCCACGGCTTTGTGGTGGGCCACATGGCCCCCGAAGCCTTTGACGGCGGCCCGCTGGCGCTGGTGGAAGACGGCGACGTGATCACCATCGACGCCGAAGCCAACACCATCGACGTGGCCGTCGGCGGTGAGGATATCGAGCAGCGCCACGCAGCCTGGCAGCGTCCGGCGCCGCGCTATACCAAAGGCGTGCTGGCCAAGTACGCGAAGCTCGTCAGCTCGGCCAGCACCGGCGCGGTGACCGACGACGACTGACGCCGTCGGCCATACGCCTTAATCCTCCGCTTTACCCCTCCACACGGCTGACACGGACGGGCAGCCCCTGGCGCACGGAAGCGCCGCTGACCCCTTCAAGCCAGGTGCCCGCCACCCGGCGGGTGGGGTCGGCAAAGCCCAGGTCGTTGATGTTGATCCCGGCGCCGATCCACTGGTTGCCGGAAAACGGCTTGCCGTCTACCTGATGCTCGCTGGCGCCCAGCTCGGTATGGCCGAAACTATGCTCGATGCCAAGCGCCCCTTTCATGACGCCGTTGCTCACCAGCGCCAGCGCCTTCACCGCCCGTCCCGGGCTTTCGATCAGCACGGTATCGCCGTGGGCAACGCCTGCGCGTTCGGCGTCGTGGGTGTGCAGCAGCACCGGGTTGTACGGCTTGATCATGCGCAGCCGCTCAAGGCCGATGGCGTAGGAGTTCATCACGTTGGACTTGTAGGAAAACGCCAGCAGCGGCCATTCATTCTGCGGGTATACCTCGCGCATGGGCGTGCCGTCGGCCATTTTTGCCGCCTGCAGGCAGGGCGTGCCGGACAGGCGCTCGCCGGTCTGGCTGTTGACGGTGGTGCCGACCTGGGGGTTGTACACGCACAGCGCCCGGGACCAGGCGTGGGCGAGCTTTTTATCCCCGTCAAAGGCGTCCTCGTGGTCCTCGAAGCGCCCGCCCCGGGCGTAGAGGTAGGCCACACGGCCGCGCTCTTCCACCGGCAGGGTGCGGGTAAGCTTGGGCAATAGCGGCTCGATGCCGCTGTGCATGACGTCGCTTTTTTCCGCTTTGGGCAGCGGATTATTCATGTAAGCGATGTTGGCCGCGGCGCGCAGGAAAAAATCCTCGGCGCGGTTTAACGGATAGAGCTTGCCGTCGGCGCCGGGGATGGCCCTGTCGCCGAAGCCCGGCAGCCCCAGCCGCTTGGCGGTGGCGATGAAGAAGCTCTCCATGCTGATGGGCTCGCCGTCTTCGGTCTTGTCCTGGCGCGGCTCGACAATCGGCCAGCAGGCCGTGGTCATCTTGCTCAGCGTGCCGCTCCAGGCGCCGGTAAAGCCCCAGACTTCGTACATCACCGAGTCCGGCACGATGTAGTCGGCGAAGCGGTTGGTTTCGTTGATAAAGCCGTCTACCGCCACGTAAAGCCCGAGGTTTTTGGGGTCCTTGAGCTTGTCGATAATGGTGTCGTGAAGCCCGGCCTGGCCGTACAGCGGGTTGGCCATGCAGCCGATCACCGCCTTGATGGGGTAGGGATAGCCATCGAGCGCCGAGGCCAGTTGTTCGGTGAGAATCGGCGGAGCGAGCGGCCGCCAGGGGGCTTTGGCCGGGTAGGGATTCTCGCCGGCGTCCACCTTGCGCTGATACTCCGAGGTGTCCTCGTAGGCAAAGCGCGTGCGCGAGACGAACACGCCTTCGGGGCCGCGCTTGCCGGGGAAGTCGGCGAGGTCGTAGCGTGGGCCTTTGCCGGTGCCGTTGAACTTGCCGCCGCCAAGTGCGGCGCCGCCCTGGCGGTTGAAGCTGCCGGCCAGCAGGTTGAGCATCAAAAGCCCGTAGGCGCCGTAAAAGCCGGTGGCCGACATCATGCCGCCGTGGGTATCGACCACGGCGTCACGGCCGTAGGCGGCGAAGCGTTCGGCGATGTGCTTGATCACCCGAGCCTCGATGCCGCAGTGCTCGGCGTACTCTTCCAGGCTGTGCTCGTTGGCGGTATCGCGCAGTTTGGCCAGGCTGCTTTTGACCTGAAGGGTGCCGTCGGGTGTGTCGATATCGCGCTCGACAAACAGCGTGGCCTGGCGCACCTCGCGGCTGGGCTTCAGTTCGCCGTCGCGATTCACGACCATCACGTCGTCGGCGTCGCTTCCGGCCTCCACGTCGTCCTCAATGTCCGAGCGGCGCAGGAAGTGCCCAAAGCGCGGATGATCGGCGCTTTCGATCACCAGGTGAGTGGCGTTGGTGTGGCCGATTTCGCCGGCGGCCTCTACCGCTTCGGGGCTGGGCATGGCCAGGTAGTCGGCGGCGTAGGCCTCGTGCTCGATCAGCCACTGGATCATCGCCATGGCGAAGGCAGTGTCGCTTGCCGGGCGGATGGGCACCCAGCGGTTGCGCTCGGCGGCGGCGTGGGAGGCGCTGGCGTTAAGCCCGGGGTCGACGACCACGTAGTCCAGGCTGCCGGTGGCGCGCGCCTCGGCCAGAAGCCGGCCCTGGCGCTTGAAGGGGTTGCCCGCCTGGCTGGGCGCGGTGCCGATGAACAGCGCAAACTTCGCCCGGGTGTAGTCGGGTTTGACGTGGGCAAACTTGGCCATGTCGTCCATCAGCGCGCCGGATCCCATACGGAAAGCGAGCCCACAGTAGGAGCCGTGGTGGCCGTAGTTGCGGGTGCCGAAGGCGTTGAAGCCAAAGCGCTTGAGAATCGCCGAGCGGCCGTAGTCGGTGGCTTCCATCAGCAATAGCTGGTTGGCCTTGGGGCCGTACTCGGGGTTAGCGGCGTCGACGGGCTCGTCGTGGTTGTGGATGGCGCGCAGGCCGTCCACCTGGCCTTCGTCGAACAGATCCCCACCTTCGCAGATTTCCTCAATGAGCTTTTCAAAGGAGATGCGCTCCCAGCGCCGCTCGCCGCGTCCGCCCACGCGCTTCAGGCAGTGGGTAACGCGGTGGGGGCTTTGGATCTGCCCGATCATCGCGTTGCCCCGGGCGCAGGCGGTGGAACGCCCGGCCAGACCCTGCTCGTCAAGGGCGCTGACGTGCTTGAGCGCATCAATGACCGGGGTGCGCATGGGCAGGTGCGGCTCGCTTGAGAGCGGGTGGTAGGGGTTACCAATGGTGCGCAGCACTTCATCCGTATTGTTATCCACACGCACCCGCACGCCGCATTTGGTGGTGCAGCCGTAGCACACGGTGAAGGCGGTGCGCTGGTCCGGGTTCAGGGTCAGCTCGCCGGACTCGAGGTCAACGCGGTACTCCGGCGCCAGGGCGTTGCCGTAGATGTTGTGTGCGGGCTTTTCCCCGGCGCTGCCGGTAACGCCCTTGGCCATCTTGACCAGCGGGCCGGAGTAGCCGGCGGCGAAGGCCGCCGCGCCGCCGGTGGCAGCGGCGCCCTTGAGCAGACGACGACGTGAATTATCCATGGCGGACTCCTGAAGCGGGAGAAACGGGCGAAGCGGCGGAAACAGAGGCGCTGGAAGTGGGCGCGTCGGCGGCAGGGGTGGTATTAGCCGGAGCGTCACGCTGGGGGTCAAGGGACGCTTCGCGCCAGGGCACGAACAGCTCAATCACCAGCAGGGCGGTAAGCCAGAGGCCGAAAATGCCGATGATGCCGGTAATCCCGTAGGAGCCGAAGGCGACGTGGTAGTCGTGAAAGCCGGCGCTGTTGCGCGCTACGGTTTGCACGTTCATCAGCACCACCCAGCGGAACATCCAGGCCACGTGCAGAGCGAGCAGGCCCAGCACCCAGCCAAAAAGCTTGCGGCGCGTGGGCCCGCGGCGTGCCACAAAGGCCAGCACGGCCAGCAGCACGCCGGCAATGCCGCCTTCCACGGCGGTGCTGCGCCAGGCCGCGCTCTGGTCAACGGAGTCAAGCGCGGCGGCCACCGAGCCGGATACCGCGTTGGCGCCGTCGAGAAACCAGGTGAGCGCGATAAAGCCCGCGGCCACGCAGGCGCCGGCGAGAATCCCGAGCATTTGGCGGTTGGTGTCGGGGCTGCGCATGCCGGAAATCCGGTTGAGCAGCAAAATCAGCCCGCAGACGCCGATGGTGCCGGTGGCGACGAACATGAACGGCAGCCAGGCGGTGTGCCACAGCGGCCGGCCCTTGACGATGGCCACTTCCGCGCCGGTGTAGACCATCATGCCCACCGAGGTGGCAAGCGCGGCAAGCCCGACAAGCACCATGACTTTGCGCGATACCTGCCAGTCGCCCCAGGCGATCCAGCCGGCGATGCGCGAAAACCAGCCGTCATTCGACTGGGCGCGAGATTTAAGCGCCGGGCGCCAGGCAAGCCAGGCTAAAAGCACCGTGGCGACCAGGTGCAGCGGCAGCAGAAAGCTGCCCAGCGACATCCACGACCAGAGGGTGGGGTGGGCGTAAAAGTGCCAGAAGCGCAGCGGCTGGTGCAGGTCGGCGAGAAGCGCCACCGGCGCCACGAGCGTGGTAGACACGCAGGCGAGCAGCGCCAGCCGAGAGGTGGCAAGCCAGTGCTGTTTGCCCAGAATAATCCCGGGCGCGGCGACCCAGAGACTGGTATAGGACAGCGCAATCAAGAAGAAATACTGCACCGCCCAGGGGTACCAGGCGATGCCGTAGCGCGGCACGACAACCTCAGTGACCAAACTCATAGTCCAGCTCCTTGCCCGCGTCGTTGATGATGTCCCAAATACCCGGGGCCGCGTCGGGGCGCTGGGTAAAGCGTTCGTCCATGCCTAAGTAGAACACCTGGGGGTGGGTGCCTTTTTCCGGCTGCAGCACCATCAGCTCGTCGCGATATTCGGCCATCATTCGGCTGATCTGGCTGTCCGGGTCGCGCATATCGCCGATGATCCGCGCGCCGCCCACGCAGGACTCCACGCAGGCGGGCAAAAGCCCGGCCTCCAGGCGGTGGGCGCAGAAGGTACACTTATCCGCGGTTTGAGTCTTTTCGTTGATAAAGCGGGCATCATACGGGCAGGCATTGACGCAGTAGGCGCAGCCCACGCAGCGGTCGCTGTCTACCACTACGATGCCGTCCTTGCGCTGATAGGTGGCCTGCACCGGGCAGACCGGCACGCAGGGCGGGTTATCGCAGTGGTTGCAGAGCCTTGGGAGCATGAAGGTGGCGACCTCGCCGGTACCTTCTTGCTCGACCTCGAACTGCGAGACAACGGTGCGGAAGTTGCCCAGCGGGGCGTCGTTTTCGATATGGCACGACACGGTGCAGGCCTGGCAGCCGATGCACTGGCGCAGGTCGATGAGCATGCCGTAGCGTTTTTCCGGGTCGCCTTCCCGGCGCGGCGGCTGGTCGTTGATGCCGGCGCTGGCGACGCTTGATAGCGGCACCATGGCAGCGCCGGCGCTCAGGCGTGCCAGCTGGCCGAGTAGCGAACGGCGTATGGGATCCATGGCGCCTCCTGTGGTTGAGAGCAGCGTAGCGGGCTGCCTCGGTGAATCGTCGGGGTAGATTCAGGTTAGGCCCAAGGAGGTGCCTATAAGTTGATATGCATCAAGGAAATAAAAAGCTTTTTTAATGTTGCCTTAATGACATCATAAGGCATTGATTGTTTTGATAAAATATTGGAAGACAGAAAAGTGGCAGACATAAAAAAACCAGCCCGCAGGCTGGTTTTCTTGGCGCGTTATAGCGGCCGGGCGTTGGCCGCCTGAGTCGCGGGATATCCCATGTCCGGATTAGTGCAATGGCGCCTCCGGCTCCAGCGTGCGGCGCAGGACGTTGAGCTCGTCGGCATTGAGGTGCTCAAGTTTTCCGGCCAGCAGATCGCTTACCTTTTGCACGGGCAGCCCGGCGCGGCGAGCGATGTCGCGGCTGCCAAGCTCTGAGATGGCCATTAGCCGGGTAATGATGCGCATCAGGCGCGTGCGTTTTTCCAATTCCCTGACGTTAAAGTCGTCAGGGCCGGTTCGGGGAGGGTCAGTCAGTTCTGCGTGGGCAGACGAACGTGCCGTGCTCATGAGTCTCCATCAATGGGAAGTGACAGCATCAACAATGCCGCCAAGCGGGGCGCTTTGCAATGCCCGCGGCATGAAAATTTACCGCCGCAACAATGTTCGCAGGCAAGGCGGTGCTGGTAAACTCTGTGCCTTCTTCCAAGGCTGCTGATTCGGCGGTCTGTTTTCACTTTTATCAGCGCAATTCCAGCCGGGGAGCAAAGCCATGGCGTCAGCAAGCCCACCTGTTGTCGGAGTCATCATGGGGTCACAGTCGGACTGGCCGGTCATGGAGCACGCCGTTGCCATGCTCGAACGCCTGGGCGTGGCCTACGAGACCCGGGTGGTCTCGGCCCACCGCACGCCGGATCTTCTGTTTGACTATGCCAAGGGCGCGGCCGATCGCGGCCTCCAGGTGATCGTCGCCGGGGCCGGCGGGGCGGCGCACCTGCCGGGCATGGTGGCATCCCAAACGCCGCTGCCGGTATTTGGCGTCCCGGTGGAGTCAAAGGCGCTCAAGGGACTGGACTCGCTTCTATCCATCGCCCAGATGCCCGGCGGCGTGGCCGTCGGCACCCTTGCCATCGGCAAGGCCGGGGCTACCAACGCGGGGCTGCTGGCCGCCCAGGTGGTGGGGCTTGCCAATGCCCAGGTGCGCACCAACGTCGAGGCGTTTCGCGCCGAGCAGACTCAGACCGTGCTGGATAATCCGGACCCGCGCCCCTGAATGGATCGGGCTGCATCACGAGCAACGCTACTCCAGGAGATTCAACATGAACATTGGCATCCTCGGTGCCGGCCAGCTGGGGCAGATGCTCGCCCTTGCCGGCTACCCGCTGGGCAACCGCTTTACCTTTCTCGATACCACCGGCGGCCACAGCGCGGCCATCGGCGAGATCATCAGCGACCCGGAACACCGCCGCCTGGACGCCTTTCTTGAGCGGGTCGACGTGGTGACCTACGAGTTCGAGCATCTTCCCGTATCCCTGATCCGCGAGATAGAAGCGCATAAGCCGGTGTATCCGAGCAGCCGCGCCATTGCCGTGTGCCAGAACCGGGTGGAGGAAAAGGCGCTGTTCGACCGGCTGGCGATCCCCACTCCCGAGTATCGTGTGGTCGAAAGCGCCGAGGCGCTGGAAAGCGCTGCCCGGGAGCTGGGCTGCCCGGTAGTGGCCAAGTCCACGACGGAAGGCTACGACGGCAAGGGTCAGGCGGTGCTTAAAACGCCCGACGACGCTGAGAGCGCCTGGGCGGCCATCGGCCATACCCAGCTGGTGGTGGAAGCCTTTGTCGATTTCGTCCGCGAGGTGTCGATCATTGCCGTGCGCGGCCGCGACGGCGAGGTGCGCTTTTACCCCATGGCGGAAAACCGCCACGTCGACGGCATCCTGCGCTATTCCGTAGCGCCGCTGCCGGACCTGGACGACGCCGTGCAGAAAACCGCCGACGGCTACATTCGCGCGCTGCTCGACGAGCTGGACTACGTCGGCGTGCTGGCGCTTGAGCTGTTTCAGGCTCGGGACGGCCGGCTTTTGGCCAACGAGATGGCGCCCCGGGTGCACAACTCCGGCCACTGGACCATGGATGGCGCGGTGACCAGCCAGTTCGAAAATCACCTGCGCGCGGTGCAGGGGCTGCCCCTGGGCGACACCCGGGCGCGTTTTCCCACCTGTATGGCCAACGTGATCGGCCGGGAGCCGGATAGCGCCGAGGTGCTACGCCAGGCTGACGTGCATCTGCACCGCTACGGCAAGGCCGAGCGGCCCGGGCGCAAGCTGGGCCACGTTAACCTGGTGGCCCAAAATCACGCTGAGCTCGCGAAGCAGCTTGACGCTCTGGCGTCATTGCTACCCGAGGCGCCGGCCCCGGCGTTCAGCTTCGTTTCCTGACGTTATTCGGCGTCGTCGTTATTCAGCGTCGTCGAAGTAGCGCGCCTTGATCTCGTCGTAGGTGCCGTTGTCCTTGAGCGTTTCCAGCGCCTGGTTGAACTGCTCGGCAAGGTCTTTGTCGCGCTGGCGGAAGGCGATACCGAAGCCGTCGCCGAAGTACTGCTTGGGCTCGGTGATCATCTCGCCGACGACCTTGTAGTCGCCGCTTTCGCTTTCCAGCAGCGTTGACTGGCCTACCGGGTAGTCAAGAAAGACGATATCCAGCCGCTCGGCGTCCATGTCCAGCACCATGTCGTCGGCGGTGGAGTAGCGGTTGACGTCGGCGACGCTGCCGTACATGTCGGTGGCGTAGTTGTCCTGCAGGGTGCCGCGCTGTACGCCGATGGTCAGGCCGTCGAGAGTCTCCTCGGTGGTGCTTTCGAGCTGGCTTTCCGCCGGGGCGAACCAGGCCGAGGGCGGCGTGAAGTAGGGCTCGGAGAACAGCACCTTTTCGCGGCGTTTATCGTTGATGGTCATCGACGACATGATAGCGTCGTACTTGCGCGCCATAAGGCCGGGAATAATGCCGTCCCAGCCTTGCACAATCCACTCGCAGTCCTTGTTTAGCTCGGCGCACAGGGCGTTGCCCAGGTCGATGTCGAAGCCGGTGAGCTCGCCGTCGGGCGTGCGGTATTCCATGGGCTCGTAGGGCACGTCCACGGCAATGCGGATCTGGTCGTCGCTGCGCGCCTGGGCGCTGGTGGCGGCCACGGCAAGGCTCAGCAGGGAAAACGTCAGCAGTTTTTTCATTATAAGTATCTCCTTGCGAAAGGGAGGCACCGTCGGGCGGTGCCTCCGTCACAACTTACCCTTGCCGGCGGCGGCGGGGCAAAGGCTTTTTTCCGTTTCCGGGCCCCGGGCCGGCTAGGACGCCGGCGTCAGGTGACCCAGCAGGCGCTTTTCCAGAAAGCGGAAGAAGTAAAGAATGGTAAACGTCAGGCACAGATAGATCGCCGCCACGAACAAGAAGGCGTCAAAGGGCGCATAGAAGCGGGCGTAGACAAAGCGCGCCGCGCCGGTCAGGTCCATCAGCGTGACGACGCTTGCTATAGCGCTGGCGTGGAGCATGAAAATCACTTCGTTGCCGTAGGCCGGCAGGGCGCGGCGGAAGGCGCTGGGCAGCACAATGCGCTTGAGCGCCAGTGCCGGCGACATGCCGTAGGCTCGGGCGGCCTCGATTTCGCCCCTGGGCGTCGCCTTGATTGCGCCGCGAAATATCTCCGTGGTGTAGGCCGCCGTATTCAGGGTAAACGCCAACAGCGCGGGCATGAACGGATCCTTGATCAGCGGCCACAGCCAGGATTCCTGCACGCCTTCGACAAACACCACGCCGTAGTAGATCAGGTAGAGCTGCACCAGCAGGGGGGTGCCGCGAAACACGTAGGTGTAGGCAAAAATCGGCAGCTTGATCCAGCGGTGGCGCGAGCAGCGGCCCACGGCCAGCGGCACCGCCAGCACCAGGCCGATGAGCAGCGAGAGAAACACCAGCTGCACGGTGGTGGCAAGCCCGTCGCCGTAGTAGGACAGGGTTTGCAGCGTGAAAATGCTGTTGTCGGCGAGCAAAGCGTCGAGCCTTTCAAGAAGTGCCTGCATTAGTCACCCTCCCCGTAGCCGATGCTGTAGCGTTTTTGCAGCCGGGCAAAGATCCACTCGGAGACGCTTGCGATCAGCAGATAGATCACGGCCACCACCATCATGAAGGTAAAGGGCTCCCGGGTGGCCTTGGAGGCCTCGGCGGCAATGCGCACCATGTCGGAAAGGCCGATGATCGAGACCAGCGCGGTGGTCTTGAGAAGCACCATCCAGTTGTTGGAAAGCCCCGGCAGGGCGTGGCGCATCATCTGCGGAAAGCGAATGCGCCAGAACACCAGGCGATTGTTCATGCCGTAGGCCTTGCCGGCCTCGATCTGGCCCTGATCCACGGCCATGAAGGCGCCGCGAAAGGTTTCGCCCATGTAGGCGCCGAAAATCAGCCCGATGGTGACGACGCCGGCGACAAACTCGTTGATGTTGATGAAGATATCTACGTCAAAGGTGTAGTAGAGCCAGTCGGTGGCGGCGTTGACGCCGATCTGGCCGCCGAAGAACAGCAGCATCATCAGCACCAGGTCGGGCACGCCGCGGATCAGCGTGGTGTAAAGCGTCGCGGCGCGGTGGGCGATGACGCTGCGCGACATCTTGGCGCTGGCAGTGACCAGCCCCAGCGCGATGGCAAGCGCCAGCGACAGCACGGCAAGCGACACGGTGACGCCGGCGCCTTCCAGCAGTCGGGGGCCGTAGCCCTGTAAATCCAGCATGGATCCAGCCTCCGGAAATCCTCGAAAATCAGTACCTGAATCAGCACCTGGGCGATCAGTACTTGGGCGCCAGAAACTGTTTGAGGCGCGGCGATTGCGGGTTGCCGAGCACGTCGGCGGGTTTGCCGGCTTCTTCCACTCGGCCTTCGTGGAGATACATCACTTCACTCGAGACATTTCGGGCAAAGCTCATTTCGTGGGTGACGACCACCATGGTGCGGCCTTCGTCGGCCAGATCGTGCATGACCTTGAGCACATCGCCGACAAGCTCCGGGTCCAGCGCCGAAGTGGGCTCGTCGAACAGCATCACTTCCGGGTCCATGGCCAGCGCCCGGGCAATGGCACCGCGCTGCTGCTGGCCGCCGGAAATTTGCGTCGGGTAGGCGTTGGCGCGGTGGCTTAAACCGACGCGTTCGAGCAGCGCCTCGGCGTGCTCGATGGCCTCCTTTTTCGATTTGCCGAGCACGTGAATCGGCGCTTCGATGATATTCTCCAGCACCGTCATGTGCGCCCAGAGGTTAAAGCCCTGGAACACCATGGAAAGCTTGGCGCGCATGCGCACCACCTGCTTCCAGTCGGCGGGCTCTCGGCCCCTGGCGGTGGTCTTGAAGCGAACGGTTTCGCCGTGGACGATCAGGTCGCCGGCATCGGGCTGCTCGAGCAAATTCATGCAGCGCAGAAAAGTGCTTTTGCCCGAGCCGGAGGCGCCGATCAGGGTAATGACATCGCCTTTGTGGGCTTCGAGGGAAAGGCCTTTCAAAACGTCCGTATCGCCAAAGCGCTTGGTAATGTTGCGCACTTCAAGGGGCAGAGGAGTGGCGGCCATAGAAGGGACTCCAGAGCAGGGGTTGCCGCAGCAACCGTCGCGTATCGATCAGGGAAAAACGTATCGGCGCACAAAAAAGCAGGCGATTTTAACAGGCCGCCCCGGCCGATCGCGTCTTGTTTGAATGACTATTTATTCGACTTTGGTTTTAGGCTGTGCGGCAGACTCTACCAATAGGGCCGCCCGAGCGCCGATTTCCACCTGGGCGTTGGGGAAGACCACGCGCAGCGGCGTATGGCCAACCACCGTATCGCCCGCGCGGGCGTCCCGGGCCAGCCGCGTGCCCGGGGCAAAGGCGGTGAAGTTGGGCGTATCGTCGGCAAAGCATAGGCAAAATTTGTCGCTTTCGCGCCTGACCTCCCGAGCGACGCGGAAAAAACTCATGGCGTCGGCGGGCGCTCGGGCGGGTTCGGCACCGCCGGCCAGCGCTTTGAGCAGGTCAAGCATGGGCCCAAGCGCTGCCAGGTCATTGTGACCGAAAGGCGCTACTCGGCCAAGCTCCAGAGTAAAGGCCTGCGCGCTGTGGTAGTGGCGGCTGTAGTGAGAAAAAGTCCAGCTGTGGCAGTGCTGGTCGAGCACCGCCTGAATGCCGGCGGCGGCGAGCCAGCGCCACTGCTCCGACGCCGTGGGGGTGGCAGAAAATGGCACCGCGACAAAGCGCGGGTACAGGCTTTCGCGTATGGCGGTGTGCAGGTCGTAGTGCAGCGGGGGCAGCGCCGAGTGGCGAGCGTAAAACGCATCGACCTGAGCCATAAGCTCCCGGGCGCGGTCGGGCTCGTCGCCTGAGGTGTCCAGACCGCGCTTGAAGAGCCGATTGAGGTTGGTGTCGATATAGCGCGTGCCGGCGCGCAGGGCCGGAATATTGCCGAGAATCACCAGCAGCGGCGCGCCCAGGCGCAGCGTGCCGGCCTCAACAGCGCCGAGTAATGCGCCCACCAGCTCCACCGGCGCGGTTTCGTTACCGTGAACGGCGGCGGAAAACACGCAGGCCCGGGCCCCGGTCGCCTGAATGTCGGGCACTAGCTCCAGCACGCCCGGCGCGTGCAGCCGGTAGCGGCCCGAGGCCAGCACGCCGGAGCGCGTCGGCGGCGTCTTGCCGTCCAGCGTCATGTCCAGCCATTGGTCGAGCATCACCGTTCCCCTGAGCCTGGGCGATTTTTTGATAAATCGCGCTGAATTTTTTACTCAAAACCGTATTTATTGCTATTTTGTGCCGGGCCCAAAAAGGGTAGACCGAATGCGGAAGCACGGCCAGCGCGGCGTTATGCCTGCGTCTGCGCTCCCTTTGCCCGGCACTGCCATTATCGCTGTCCGAATAGCGTCATCCCGGGCAGGCATATCACTACCATTCGCAACGGACAAACGTCATGGACAACGCTTTTCTTGCCGCCTTCACCGGGCTGGTCGATGCCGGCAACGGCCTTTTATGGGGCAGCGTGCTGATTTACCTGCTGCTGGGCGCGGGCCTTTACTTCACGATCATGACCCGGGGCATCCAGCTGCGCTACTTCGGCCACATGTTCAAGCTGTTGCGCCACTCCCGGGAGTCTGACGGCGGCATCTCTTCGTTCCAGGCGCTTTCCACCAGTCTGGCGGCGCGAGTGGGCACCGGCAACCTCGCCGGGGTTGCCGTGGCGATTTCCCTGGGCGGCCCCGGGGCGGTGTTCTGGATGTGGATGACGGCCATGGTGGGCATGGCCACCAGCTTTATCGAGTCGACCCTGGCCCAGGCGTTCAAGACCGATCACGGCGACGGCACCTTTCGCGGCGGCCCGGCGCGCTATATCGAGCGCGGCCTGGGGCTGCGCTGGCTGGCGGCGGCGTTTTCGGTGTGCCTGATCATTGCCTTTGGCCTGGCGTTCAACAGCGTGCAGGCCAACTCCATTGCCCAGGCCATGGAGCAGGCGTTTGCGGTGCCCACCTGGGCCATCGGCGTGCTGCTGGTCGTGGTGGTCACCCCGATCATCTTCGGCGGGCTCAAGTCCATTGCCCGGGTGGCCGAGCTGGTCGTGCCGCTGATGGCGCTGCTGTATCTGATCCTGGCGCTGGCGGTGGTCGCCATGAATGCCGCCGAGCTGCCCGGGGCCATTGCCGCCATCGTCAATAGCGCCTTCGGGCTGGAGCAGGCCGCCGGCGGCGCCGTGGCCTATGCCGTGTCCCAGGCGATCATGAACGGCATCCAGCGCGGGCTGTTTTCCAACGAGGCGGGCATGGGCTCGGCGCCTAACGCTGCCGCCACGGCCACTACCAAGCCCGACCACCCTGCGGCCCAGGGCTTCATCCAGATGCTCGGGGTGTTTCTCGATACGCTGGTGATCTGTACCGCCACCGCGGCGATCATCATCATGGCCGGGCCGGAGCTGCTGGCCGGCGACGAGGCCAACGGCATCCAGCTGACCCAGATGGCGCTTTCCAGCCACGTGGGCCAGTGGGGCGGCATGTTTGTCGCCGTGGCGATCCTGCTGTTTGCCTTCACCTCGGTGATTGCCAACTACTCCTACGGCGAAGTCAACGTCGAATACCTGGCCGGCCGCCGCGCGCCGACGGCGGTGCTGGTCTACCGGCTGGCGGTGCTGGCCATGGTCATGGTCGGCTCCGTGGCGAGCCTCGGCCCGATCTGGAACTTTGCCGATCTGTCCATGGGTATGATGGCCATTATCAACCTGGTTGCCATCCTGCTGCTCTCGCCGGTGGCTTTCGCGCTGTTTCGCGACTACGAGCGCCAGCTCAGGGCCGGGATAGAGCCGGTCTTCGACCCGGCGCAGTTTCCCAAACTTGCCGGTAAGGTAGACTCGGACGCCTGGCCGGCTCGCGAGGCGGGCCGCGAGAAAAAATAACGTTTTCATCGATGCGGGAGGATTCATGGCGCGCCCTGAGCTGCTGGAGCAGATCCATACCGTGGTAGCGCAGGTGCCGCCTGGGCGGGTCACTACCTACGGCCGCGTGGCGAAAATGACCGAAGGCGCGACGGCGCGGATGGTCGGCACCGCCATGCGCAAGCTGCCTGCGGGCAGCGAGCTGCCCTGGCACCGGGTGGTGGCGGCCACCCGCAAGCTGGCCGACCACGGCGGCGCCGATCGCCAGCGCGACAGGCTCACCGCCGAAGGCGTGGTCTTCGATGCCGCCGGTCGTATCCCGGCGCATTTGCTGTGGCCCTGAGCCGCTCCCGGGCGCGGCGGCTAGTCGCCGTCGCGCCGGCTCTCGTGCTCCAGGTTGGCGCCGGACTTCCATGACCAGTCCCGCCAGCGCAGGTCAAAAAGGTCCTGGCGGCGGTCCTTGAGGTTGGTGACCGAGCCTTCGGCGCGCACCACGGTGAGCCGGGTGAGATCAAGGTCGGAAAAGAAGATCATTTCGGTGTTGGGGGTGGTTTCCGCCAGCACCGCGTCGTGAGGGAAGGCAAAGTCCGAGGGCGAGAACACCGCCGACTGGGCGTACTGGATGTCCAGGTTCTCGATGGAGGGCAGGTTACCCACACTGCCGCACAGCACCACGTAGCACTCGTTCTCGATGGCCCGGGCCTGGGCGCAGTGACGCACCCGCAGATAGCCGTTCTTGGTGTCGGTCCAGAAAGGCACGAACAGAATATCCATGTCCTGGTCGGCCAGCAGGCGCGACAGCTCGGGAAATTCCACGTCGTAGCAGATCAGGATGCCCACCCGGCCGGCGTCGGTGTCGAATACACGTAGCTCGTCGCCGCCTTCGATCACCCAGTCCCGGCGCTCCTGGGGCGTAATGTGCAGCTTGGCCTGGCGCTCGACGCTGCCGTCGCGGTGGAACAGGTAGGCGATGTTGTAGAGCCGATCGTCGTCGCCGACCTCGACCATGGAGCCGCCGATAATATTGATGTTGTAGGCCACCGCCATGCGCGAAAGCTCGGCCTTGAACGGCTCGGTGAAGCCGGCGAGAAAGCGGATGGCGCCGATGGGGTCCTGCTGGGCGGCGCGGTCCTGAAGCCCGATCAGCGGGGCGTTGAACAGCTCCGGGAAGACGGCAAAGTCGCTCTGGTAGTCCGAGAGCGCATCGACGAAGTACTCGATCTGCTGCAGCGCAGCTTCCACCGAGGAAAATTCGCGCATCTGCCACTGCACCGCGCCCACGCGCACCTGGGTGGGGCGGGTGTTGAGCACGCGCTCGGCGGGCTCGAAGAGGATATTGTTCCACTCGAGCAGGGTGGCGTAGCCCCGGGACTGGGCGTCTTCGGGTAGGTACTTGCGCAAAAGCCGCTTGACCTGGAAGTCGTTGGCCAGCTGAAAGGACAGAATCGGGTCGTACAGCTCCTTGCGCGCGACTTTTTCGATGTACTCGCTTGGGGCCAGCGCGTCGGCGTGCTCGTGGTACCGGGGAATGCGCCCGCCGGCAAGTATCGCGCGCAGGTTCATCGAGCGGCACAGCTCCTTGCGCGCTTCGTAAAGTCGCCGCCCCAGGCGGTAGCCGCGGTAGTCCGGATGGATCAGCACGTCGAGCCCGTACATGGCGTCGCCGTCGGCGTCGTTGAGGACCATCTCGCGCTGGTCGATCAGGTCGTCGTAGCGGTGGGGGTTGGAAAAGGCGTCGTAGTCCACCTGGACGGTTAGCGCCACGCCGACGATCACGCCGTCGTTTTCAATAGCGATCTGCCCGTCGGGAAAGGCGTGGATCAGCGTGTCGATGGTGCGTTCGGGCCAGGCACCGCCGAGATCGTGGTACACGGCGTCCATCAGCGTCTTGAGCTGCGGGTAATCTGCAGGCGTCAGGTTGCGCAGGTTCAGGTGCAGATCTTCAAGCGACATGGCAAGGCCCCGGGGATAAAAAAGACGCTGAATAGTAGCACGCGCGTCAGGCGGCGCAGTTACGAGGCGACGCAAAAAACCCGGCAAAAGCCGGGTTTTGTTCATGCGATGCGGGGGCATCAAGCGTGCGAGTGAGGCACTATTCGTCCATGGGCACGTTGTCGGAATTCACGCCGTGGTCTTCGTCCAGATCGTCATTTTCCGGCAGTTCGCCGTTGGGTGTCGGCGTATCGGACGGATCGCTTGCGCTGTTGGTGCTGTCCGCCGGGTTAACAGCCGGCTCATTGGGATCCACCTGCCCCTGATCCTGCGTCCTGTTCTGAACGTCATCCGGGTTGTTGGCGGAATCCGTGGCCTGGTCCGGATGCACGGCGTTTTGGGGATCGTTGCCGGGCTCGGCGGCGAACGCCATGCCGGACGCCAGGCTAAAGGCACTGGCAACGGCGATTGTCTTCAGACCATACTTGAGTGACGTTTTCATAGACACCTCTTATCGTGCGGTTGTTAAGACATTGGCTCTGCGTGAGTGCCGGGCTTTCATTGACCTACCTATAAACATAATCCATACAAGAAATATTACAAGTATAGATGTTGCAAAAAATAAGGTATCGCTTCTTTACGCAGCGCGAACTTCAGGGTCAACGTATCTTACTGAGACCCCGGATGAAAGCTTTCGTTCCGGCCGGCTATGCGCCAAGCCTGAAGGCCAGGTGTACGTTCGTTCGTCGATGTCATACGCTTGTTTGAATATAGCCGCAGGTGAATATAGCCACAGGAGAGGGCGATGACGACGTATCCCGGGCTTTTCCAGCCGCTCCGGCTGGGCCCGCTTGAGCTTGAAAACCGCGTATTGATGGGCTCCATGCATACCAACCTGGAAGAAGCGCCGAACGGTTTTGCGCGCCTGGCGGCGTTTTACGCCGAGCGCGCCCGGGCCGGCGTTTCGCTGATGGTGACCGGCGGCATGGCGCCGAATCCGGAAGGCGCGGTGTTTCAGGGCGCGCACGCCCTGACCGCTGAGTCCCAGCTGGCTGACCACCGTCGAGTCGTCGATGCGGTGCACGCCGAGGGCAGCCATATCTGCCTGCAGATTTTGCACGCCGGGCGCTACGCCTATTCGCCGGAGGCGGTGGCGCCGTCGGCCATTCAGGCGCCGATCAGCCCTTTTGCGCCCCGGGCGCTTTTGGCTGATGAGGTCGAGCAGCAGATACGCGACTACGTGCGCTGTGCCGCGCTTGCCCAGCGGGCCGGCTACGACGGCGTCGAGGTCATGGGCTCCGAAGGTTATCTGATCAACCAGTTTCTCTGCCGGCGCACCAACCGGCGCGACGACGAATGGGGCGGCAGCTTCGCCCGTCGCATTCGCTTTGCCGTGGAGGTCGTGCGCCGTATCCGGGAGGCCACCGGAGAAGGCTTCGCGCTGATCTTTCGCCTGTCCATGCTCGACCTGGTGGAAGACGGCAGTACCTGGGAGGAGGCCGTGGCCCTGGGGCGCGCCATCGAAGCTGCCGGCGCCGACGCGATCAATACCGGTATCGGCTGGCACGAGGCTCGGGTGCCGACCATTGTCACCAGCGTCCCCCGGGCGGCGTTTATCCGGGTGACCCGGCGTATGCGGACGGAGCTTTCCATCCCGCTGATTGCCACCAACCGCATTAACATGCCCGACGTCGCCGAGCGCATCATCGCCGAGTGCCATGCGGACATGGTCTCTATGGCGCGGCCGTTTCTGGCAGATGCCGAGTGGATCGCCAAGGCCAGAGCCGGCAAGGCCGAGGAGATCAATACCTGCATCGCCTGCAACCAGGCCTGTCTGGATCACGCCTTTGCCGGCAAGCTGGCGTCGTGCCTGGTCAACCCGCGTGCCTGCCATGAAACCGAGCTTGTCATTGAGCCGGCGCAAACGCCGAAAGCCGTTGCCGTGGTGGGTGGCGGGCCCGCCGGGCTTGCCGCCGCGGTAACGGCGGCAAGCCGCGGGCACCGGGTAGTGCTGTTTGAGCAGCAGGGCGCGCTTGGCGGGCAGTTCAACTACGCGCGGCAGGTTCCCGGCAAGGAAGAGTTCAGCGAAACGCTGCGCTACTACCGCGTCATGCTGGAAAAGTACGCCGTCGACGTTCGCCTGAACGCCGCCGTCGACGCCGAGAGCCTGGCGGAATGTGACGAAGTGATACTGGCCACCGGCGTGCGCCCCCGGGAGATTGAGCTGCCGGGCATTGTAGAAGGTAGAGAAAGAGGCCAGGTGCTGACCTACGCGGAAGCCATCGAGCACCCGGAGCGGGTAGGGGGGCAGGTGGCGATCATCGGCGCCGGCGGCATCGGCTTTGACGTCGCCGAACGGCTCGTCAGCCAGGCGGCTACCGCGCTGGACGTTGACGCCTGGTGCCGCGAATGGGGGGTGGACTTAACCGTTGGGGCGCCCGGCGGCCTGCAGGCGCCGGAGCCGCCGCGGGTGCCGCGCCGGGTAACGATGCTGCAGCGTAAAACCAGCAAGCCGGGCAAGGACCTTGGCGCAACCACCGGCTGGGTGCATCGGGCGTCGCTCAGAAAGCACGGCGTGACCATGCTGGCCGGATGCGAGTATCAGCGGCTGGATAAAAGCGGGCTCTACCTGCAGCGCGACGGCCGGGCGGAGTACCTGGTCGCGGATACCGTCGTGGTGTGCGCCGGCCAGGAGCCGGTGCGTGGGCTATTAGCGCCGCTCGAGCGCCGGGGCAGCCGGGTCCACGTGATCGGCGGCGCCGACCGGGCCGTTGAACTTGACGCCAAGCGGGCCATCGACCAGGGCACCCGGGTGGCGGCTGCGCTATAAGCCGAACACCGCTGTCTACCCGGCTTCGGTCCAGGACTGGCACCAGCCGCCGGACGCCACGCTGTGCTGGGGAAACAGCTGGCAGCCCTGGGTGTCAGCGGTATAAAACATGCAGTTGGCGCAGGTTTCGCCCGACTCGTAGGCCGGGTGGTCGCTGGCGTCGCTGGCCTTTTCCACGTAGTTGAGTGCCCGGGCGTTGCTGCTGGACGGATCCAGCCGGGGCAGGGACTGCGCCTGCGCCGCGCGCGACAGAACGCCGGCGCCCAGCGGCAGGGCGGCAAGGCCCAGCGCGCTTTGGCGCATGAAACGACGGCGGTTTTGATCGGCCATGGTGTCTCCTTGACGATGTCGGTGGGCAGATAGCGGCCGCGATAGGTACTTATGACGACTTCTTATGCTAGCGGAACCGCGCCTCAGGTGCGAGCGCCCGGCAGCGGCTGCGCGGCTTGGCGCTGTGCTGATATACTCGCAGCAATCGCCATTGACCATTCGACACAGCGTTGCACCGAAGGCGTGCGCAAGGGGAGGTTATGCAAAACGCAGTAATCCTGATCAACACCGAGAAAGGCCAGGTCAAGCCCGTCGCCGAGCGGCTGGCGGAAGTGGACGGCATCAGCGAGGTGTACTCCACCTGCGGCCGCTACGACCTGGTCGCCATTGCCCGCACCCGGGATTTCGAGAGCCTGGCCGAGCTGGTCACCGAGCGGCTGAACGCCGTGGAAGGCATCAGCGATACGGAAACGCTCAACGCCATGCAGGTGCATTCCCGCCACGATCTGGAAAGCATGTTCTCTCTGGGCTGGTAGCCGGCTCACATGCCCTGACAGGAGCCCGATGTGGCCAAGCCGTTACGCTTTCGACGACACGGGCGTCGCCTGGGGGTTACGCTGCTTTTCGTGGTGGCGATCACCGGGCTCTGGCAGTATCAGGAGCGCCAGTACCGCGACGACTACACCTGGATGGGCGTGCCCACCTGGGACGAGCTGACGCTAACCAGCGTCCACCGCGTGCTGCGTAACGACGGCTATCTGGTGGGCTGGTCCGACGTGCGCGCCGGCGCGCTCTGGGTGAGCTACCAGGTGGAGGCCGTGGACGACAGCGGCATCGGTTCGCGCCCGGATTTTCAGGCGGATTGGCGCACGCTGTGGCCGATCACCCCGGCGAGCTATTTGGGCAGCGGCTACGACCGCGGCCACTTGGCCCCCAACTACGCCATTGCCGCGGTGCACGGCCGCGACGCCCAGGTCAATACCTTCCTGATGAGCAACATGCTGCCCCAGACGCCAAAGCTCAACCGCCAGCTTTGGCAGCGCCTGGAAGAGGCGGTCATGGATCACTTTGCGCCGCGATTCGAGCGTCTTCAGGTGGTGACCGGGCCAGTCTACCCGCCCGATTTCATGGATAACCTGCTCAACCGCGTGGGGCTGGTGGAAGTACCGGCGGCTTTTTACAAGATTATCGTCGCGCCGAACGCCGGCGACCCCAGGGCGCTTGCCTTTATCATGCCCCAGGACGTACGGGGCGACGAGCCGCTGGATGATTACCTGGTCAGCATTGACGAGGTGGAAGGGAGAACCGGGCTGGATTTTTTCCCCGACTTGCCGCAGGCCACGGAAAAGCGCCTGGAAGGGCAGAAACAAACGGACGGCTGGGCGCTGGACACGGTGGCACGCAAGCCCGGACGTTATCAGTAGGGCAGCAAAATCAGTAAGGCAGCAAAAAACGGCAGCATTGCAGGCAGGCATAAGTCGCCCGGGGCGGCCAGTGCGTAAGCGTAAGCTCGCGGGAGCGAATATGAAAAGGGGAATAACAGAGAAGGCAGGAGGAGCATGATGCGTGGGCAGCCATCGTGGCGATGGTGCCCGGGAGAGGACTTGAACCTCCACATCCGTGAGGATACCAGCACCTGAAGCTGGCGCGTCTACCCATTCCGCCACCCGGGCGCATCGTTGCCTTGAAGTACTTGCTTTTGGGGTCGTATTCGCGTGGTGCCCAGGAGAGGACTTGAACCTCCACATCCGCGAGGATACCAGCACCTGAAGCTGGCGCGTCTACCCATTCCGCCACCTGGGCGAATACAACCTTGTGCACCAATGCATGATCGGCAGCGTAAATCATGCTGTCCGTCGATGAATTGGTGCCCGGGAGAGGACTTGAACCTCCACGTCCATACGGACACTAGCACCTGAAGCTAGCGCGTCTACCAATTCCGCCACCCGGGCAAGTGGCGCGTATGATACCGCCGTAATAACAAAACGCAAGCTTTTTTCATCGGGGAACAGATCATCGGGGGCGGAGTGGCCTGCCGCTCTGCCCCTTCGGGGCGCCGGCAAGGCAGTCAGCCAGGCGTCGGTGGAAAAGCGAGAGCATTTGGCGGTTGGGTGATAGCGCGGGCAGCGCTATACTGCCCGCATGATGAAAAGAACACGGTCCATAAAAATATCCGAAAGAACGCTTTCTTTCGCCAGCGCCCCGGGCGCTGACTATCGTTGCACGCCGCGCTCTGCGCCTGCCAGGCTTCACTGCCTTCCATGCACGCCCTCAAGGATGCTTACCGCATGAAAGAATGGACGTTAAGCGATGACGCGCACGCCAAGCGTGAAGCGCACAAGTACTCCAATCCGGCGCCCAGCCGCGAATACCTGCTGGCCGCCCTCGAGGCCTACGGCAAGCCCATCACCCACGACACCATGAGCCGCGTGCTCGGCCTGGATGATGAGGAGCTTCAGGAGGCCGTGCGCCGCCGGCTGGCGGCTATGGAGCGCGACGGCCAGGTGCTGCGCAACCGCGGCGGCGCCTACGCGCTGATCGACAAGCTTGACCTGATCAAGGGCAAGATCATCGGGCACCGCGAAGGCTTCGGCTTTCTCCTGCGCGACGACGGCAAGAAGCCCGACCTGGTGCTCCAGCCCCGGCAGATGCGCCGGGTTTTCCACGGCGATTACGTGCTGGTAAGGGTCAGCGGCCGCGACCGTCGCGGGCGCGATGAGGCCACCATCGTCGAGGTGCTGGCGCGCAATACCCAGACCATGGTGGGCATCTATCGGCGCAACACCCCCGAGTTCGGCGTGATGATTCCGGAAAACCCGCGCATCACCCAGGAAGTCATTGTGCCGCACAGCGTCTGCGCCGGCGCTCAGGACGGTCAGGTGGTGTCGGTCAACATCACCCAGCAGCCCGAGACCCGGGTGCAGCCGGTGGGCGAGGTGGCCGAGGTGCTGGGCGAGCGCATGGACCCGGGCATGGAAATCGACATAGCCATCCGCAGCTACGAGATCCCCGCCGAGTTTCCGCCCGAGGTGCTCGACCAGATTGCCACGATCCCCGCCGAGGTCGAAGAAGACGACAAGCGTCACCGCATCGACCTGCGCGACGTGCCGCTGGTCACCATCGACGACGAGACGGCCAAGGATTTCGACGACGCCATCTGCGCCTGGCAGACCGATACCGGCGAGTGGAAGCTGCTGGTCGCCATTGCCGACGTCTCGCACTACGTGCGCCCGGGAACGCCGCTGGACGACGAGGGCCGCCGGCGCGGCAACTCGGTGTACTTCCCCGGCCAGGTAGTGCCCATGCTGCCGGAGCTCTTGTCCAACGGGCTGTGTTCGCTGAACCCGAAGGTCGACCGGCTGGTGCTGGTCTGCGAGCTGAATATCTCCGCTGCCGGGGAGGTCGGGGACTATCGCTTTTACGAAGCGGTGATGAACTCCCACGCCCGGCTGACCTACAACAAGGTAGCGGCGATCCTCGACAAGGACAGCGAAGAGGGCGCGGCCCTGCGCGAGGAATACGCTGCCCTGGTCAAGCCCCTGGAGCAGCTGCACGGGCTGTATCGCGCACTGCGCCAGGCCCGGGAGGCCCGCGGCGCCATCGAGTTCGATACTACCGAAACCGCGATCGTGTTCAACGACGAGCGCAAGATCGAAAAGATCGTGCCGCGCAGCCGCAACGATGCCCACAAGATGATCGAGGAGTGCATGCTGGCGGCCAACGTCGCTACCGCGCGCTTCCTCAGCATTCACGACCTGCCGGGGCTTTACCGCATCCACGAGAAGCCCTCGGCTGAGCGGCTGGAGAAGCTGCGCCTGTTTCTCAACGAGCTGGGGCTGACCCTGCCCAACGGCGACGACCCGACGCCCCAGGACTTTCAGGCGCTGCGGGAAAGCATCGCCGACCGGCCCGATGCCGACGTCATCCAGACGGTGATGCTGCGCTCGATGAACCAGGCCGTCTACTCGCCCCAGAACGAAGGCCACTTCGGTCTGGCTTACGACGCCTACGCCCACTTTACGTCGCCAATCCGCCGCTACCCGGACCTGCTGGTGCACCGCGCCATCCGCTCGGTCATCCGCGGGCCGCGCAAGACCGGAACCGTGCTGCGCGCCGAGGGCGCACCGGTAGAGCCGCCGAGCCAGTGGTGCCCCTACACCTTCGAGCAGATGCTCGAATTCGGCGAGCACTGCTCGATGACCGAGCGCCGCGCCGACGACGCCACCCGGGACGTGGAAAGCTGGCTCAAGTGCGAGTTCATGTCCGACAAGCTGGGCGAGACCTTCGACGGCAGCGTGGCCGCGGTGACTCAGTTCGGCCTTTTCGTCCGCCTGGACGCGTTCTTTGTCGAGGGCCTTTTGCATATCAGCTCGCTGCCCTCGGACTATTATCATTACGAAGCCGAGAAGCACCGCCTCAAGGGCGAGCGCACCGGCACCACCTACCGGCTCGGCGACAGCGTCACCGTGCAGGTGGCGCGGGTCGACATGGACGACCGCAAGATCGACTTCAGCCTCGCCGACGAACGCCCGCCGAAGCCCCAGCGTCCTTCGCGCCGCCGCCGTAGCGGTTCGGGCGCCAAGGAAGACTCGGCGTGAGCGCGAAGTCACCTGCTTCGCGGCGGGGGCCGCGGCCCCCGGAAGGGCTGGATCACGTCTTCGGCGTACACGCGCTCGAAAGCCTGCTGGAGCGGGGCGAGGCGCCCCGGGAGCTGTGGGTGCAGCAGGGTGCGAGCAAGCGCCTGCAGGCGATGATCCGCCGGGCTAAGGACGCCGGGGCGACGGTGAAGGAGCACCCCCGGGAGGCGCTCGATCAGCTCACTCGGGGGGGCACCCACCAGGGCGTGGTGGCGTTCTGCCCGCCGCTGGTAGCGGAAAGCGAAGCCTCGTTGATGCTCAAGCTCAAGGCCTGGCCCGCGGCTGAGCCGCCGCTACTGCTGGTGCTTGATGGCGTGACCGACGTGCACAACTTTGGCGCCTGCCTGCGAAGCGCCGATGCCGCCGGCGCCCACGGCGTGATCGTTGCCAAGGACAAGGCCGCGCCGCTGAACGCCACGGTGCGCAAGGTCGCCTGCGGCGCGGCAGAAAGCGTGCCGGTCTACCAGGTAACCAACCTGGCGCGTACGCTTGGCGCCTTGCGAGACGCCGGCGTATGGATAACCGGCACCGCCGGCGAGGCCCGGGAGAGCGTCTACGAGATCGACTTCAGCGGCCCCGTGGCGCTGGTCATGGGCGCCGAGGGCAAAGGCATGCGCCGGCTCACCCGAGAGGCCTGCGACTATCTGGCCAAGCTGCCCATGGCGGGGCAGGTGGAAAGCCTCAACGTTTCCGTGGCCACCGGTATCTGTCTGTTCGAGGCGCTGCGCCAGCGCCGGCTTGCAAGTCAAGCCCCGCTTCCCTAGAATGCCTGCGCCCGCTTTTTACCGGCGGGCATTTTTATCAGTTCTGCTTGATGCCCGGCGGCGCACCGCGCGTACCCGGCGCATTGTAGTATGACTCCTTGCTTCCTTGAGGCGCCGCGCCCAATGGAAGCTGCCAAACCGCAAGGAGATTCCATGCGTCATTATGAAATCGTGTTCATGGTCCACCCGGACCAGAGCGAGCAGGTGCCGGCCATGGTCGAGCGCTACACCAGCATTGTCACCGAAAACGGCGGCACCCTGCATCGCCTGGAAGATTGGGGCCGTCGCCACATGGCGTACCCGATCAACAAGATCCACAAGGCCCACTACGTGCTGATGAACGTCGAGTGCGAAGGCGAGACGCTTGAAGAGCTGGAAAACATCTTCCGCTTCAACGACGCCATCATCCGCAGCCTGGTTATGCGCTGCAAGGAAGCGATCACCGAGGCGTCACCGATGATGAAGCCGGTGGAAGAGAAGCGCCAGCGCCGTGACGACAAGCCTCGCGACGACAAGCCGCGTGATGAGAAGCCGCGCGACGACAAGCCGCAGAGCGAGTCCGCGTAACATCGCCACGGTCGCCCGCTGCGGCCAACGCTTTACTACTGCACGTATCAAGGAGCTATTTCATGGCACGTTTTTTCCGTCGCCGCAAGTTTTGCCGCTTTACCGCTGAAGGCGTCAAGCAGATCGACTACAAGGATCTGGACACGCTGAAGGCCTACGTCACCGAGACCGGCAAGATCGTACCCAGCCGTATTACCGGCACCAAGGCGCGCTACCAGCGCCAGCTGGCCGGCGCCGTCAAGCGGGCGCGCTACCTGGCCCTGCTGCCCTATACCGATAGCCACCAGTAAGCCGCCCACGCCATGCTGGCTTTTGCCCGTTGGCTGATGCAGCGGCCGAGCTACGCCGTGGGTGCGGCAGTGCTGGCCTCGCTGGTGCCCTGGCTTTTCTGGCTGGGGGCGGCGATTGCCGCTCTGGTGACCCTTCGCAAGGGGTTTGCCGCCGCGCTGCCGGTGATTCTGGCCGCGGCTATCCCGGCGGGATGGTGGTGGACCCAGGGCGACGTGGTGCCGCTTTCCAGCGTGCTGCTGGCAACGCTGATGAGTGTGATTCTGCGCGAGCGCATGCGCTGGGGCGAAGCACTGATTGTCGGCACTTTGGCCTGCGCCGCCATGATTCAGCTGGGCATTTTCAGCCCGCCTGGCGGCAGCGACGCCATGCTGGAGCAGCTGCGCCAGAACTCTAGCGAGTTCGATCGCCTGGTCACCGAGCTTGGCAATACGGGGTACGACACCTCGCTGCTGGCCGATCTGGTCATCAACGGGGTGACCGGCCTGGTGGTGATACTGCTGGCGATTGCCTGTTTAGCGCTTGCGCGCAGCTGGCAGGCGGGGCTTTATAACCCCGGCGGCTTTCGCCAGGAGTTTCACGCCTTGCGCCTGACGCCCCGGGAGCTTGCCCTGCTGGTAGGGCTCGGCGCCATCAGCATGCTGTTCGATATAGCGGGATTTGCGCTGATTGGCTGGGTGCCGCTGCTGATTGCCGGCGTGGCGCTGGTACACGGAATTATTGGATTAAAGGAGATGAACGGGCTGTGGCTCGGCGCATTTTACCTGCTGCTGATTACCACCTGGCCCATGATTCTCATTGTGCTGCTGTCAGGGCTGATTGATTCGTTCGCCAACGTTCGCGCACGCCTTGCCCGCAGCAACTGACAGTAGCAACTGACAAGAGGTTTACGAGATGGAAGTCATTCTGCTCGACAATATTGGCAAGCTGGGCGGCCTGGGTGATCAGGTCACCGTCAAGCCCGGTTACGGACGTAACTACCTGGTACCCTACGGCCACGCCGTACCGGCCACCAAAGACAACATCGCCGCGTTTGAAGCCCAGCGCGCCGAGCTTGAAGCCCAGGCGGCCGAGCGCCGCGCCGAGGCGGAAGCGCGCGCCGAGCAGCTCAACGACATTGAGCTGTCGCTGGTCTCCAAGGCCGGTGATGAAGGCAAGCTGTTCGGTTCAATCGGGCCGCGCGACCTGGCCGATGCGATCTCCTCCGCGGGTATCGACGTATCCCGGAGCGAAGTGCGCATGCCGGAAGGGCCGCTGCGCCAGACCGGCGAATACGACATCACGCTGCACCTGCACGCTGAAGTCGACGCCGTGGTGCGCATCGTGGTGGTGGGTGAATAACCCCTGACCGCATAAGCGACGCTGCGCCCCTGGGGGCGCAATAGCGGCGCTTGGCTTGACGCTATGCAAGGGCGCGGGGAGACTCCCCGCGCCCTTTGTGTTCCCGGCTCCCGGCCGGATGCCGTATCCTTTCGTTGACCGTACTGCCAAGGAGCTTGCCATGCCGGACGCCACCCATGAGGCGCTGCCCGTGGATCAGGAAACCGCGGCGCTGAAGCTGCCGCCCCATTCCCTGGAGGCCGAACAGTCGGTGCTCGGCGGGCTGATGCTCGACAATCCGGCCTGGGACCATATCTCGGACCACCTGGCGGCCGATGACTTCTACCGCTACGAACACCGCCTGATCTTCAACGTCATGGCGCATCTGGCCGAAGCCGGCCAGCCCCTGGACGTGGTCACGCTCTCCGAGGCCCTGGAAGCCCGGGACCAGCTGAGTGCTGTCGGCGGGCTCGGGTTTCTTGCCGAGCTGGCGCGCAATACGCCGTCGGCCAGCAACATCCGTGCCTATGCCGAGATCGTGCGCGAGCGGGCCACCCTGCGCAAGCTGATCCGCGCCGCCAACCAGATTGCCGACGGTGCCTTCGCCTCCCAGGGGCGCCCGGCGGATGAGCTGCTCAACGAAGCCGAGCGGCTGGTGTTCCAGATCGCCGAGGAACGCCCCAAGACCGGCGGCCCCATCGGTATGAGCGACCTTCTGACCAAGGCAGTGGATCGCATCGACGAGCTCTTTAATCTCAAGGGAGAGATGACCGGGCTACCCTCGGGCTTTCGCGACTTCGACGAAATGACCACCGGGCTGCAGCCGTCGGATCTGGTGATCATTGCCGGAAGGCCGTCGATGGGCAAATGCATCATGGCCGGGTCACGCCTGGTGGATCCGGATAGCGGAGCGCTGGTCACCATTGATGAGCTGGTCGAGCGCAAGCAGGCAGGGCTGCTAACCCTGAGCGACAATTTTACGTTGACGCCGTCCTGTGCATCGGCCTTTGTCGACGATGGCCAAAAGCCGGTATTCAAGGTACGCACGGCGCTGGGGCGTGAAATTGCCACGACGCTGACGCACCCGTTTCTGACCGCTGGAGGCTGGAAGCCCTTAGGGGACATGGCGGTAGGGGACAGGGTTGCCGTGCCGCGGTCTCTGCCGGTATTTGGTCAGGAAAGCATGCCCGAGCATGAGGTCATTCAGCTGGCAAATCAGGTCGAAAAAGAAGGCGGATTGCAGAGTCGTCTGCCGCCTGCAGTATTCCGCTTGCCGAGGCACCAGCTTGCGCTGTTTTTAAATTGCCTGTTTGCCGGTAATGGAAGCGCCTATTTGCAGACGAGCGACCAGCCTTTACCGAGCTATGCTTCCTCCAGCCGTGATCAGCTCCGTGAAGTACAGCATTTGTTGCTGCGTTTTGGCATTTTAGCCAAGGTGCGGAAAAAGGTCGTGCAAGATACAGCTTCGAACTGTACAGCTTTGGAGCTGCAGATTCTGGAGGGTGAGGACGCAGAAATCTTTACCACTGAGATCAATATGCCGAGCGAGCAAGCACGCTTGGTGGCTGCGCAACATTCAGATGTGTACTGGGACAGGATTGTCGAGATCGAGCCGCTGGGCTATCAGCAGGTTTATGACCTCACCGTGGACGGCACGCACAACTTCATTGCCGAGGATATCTGCGTACATAACACCACGCTTGCCATGAACATGGTCGAGCACGCGGTCATTTCCAGCGACAAGCCGGTGATGGTGTTTTCCATGGAGATGCCCGCGGAGTCGCTGATGTTGCGCATGCTGTCATCGCTTGGGCGGATCGACCAGACCCGGGTGCGCACCGGGCAGCTGGAAGACGAGGACTGGCCGCGGCTGACCTCGGCGGTCAACATCCTCAAGGACAAGCAGCTTTTCATCGACGATACCGCGGCGCTGTCGCCCAACGAGATGCGCTCGCGGATTCGCCGCGTGGTGCGTGAGCACGGCAACATGGCGCTGATCATGATCGACTACCTGCAGCTGATGCAGATTCCAGGCTTTTCCGAAAACCGCACCGGGGAGATATCGGAGATTTCGCGCTCGCTGAAGGGGCTGGCCAAGGAGTTTGGCTGCCCCGTAGTGGCGCTCTCCCAGCTCAACCGCTCGCTGGAGCAGCGGCCCAACAAGCGCCCGGTGATGTCGGATCTGCGCGAATCCGGCGCCATCGAGCAGGATGCCGACGTCATCGCCTTTGTTTATCGCGACGAGGTCTACAATCCGGATAATCCCGACAACCAGGGGCTTGCCGAACTGATTGTCGGCAAGCAGCGTAACGGCCCGATCGGCACCGTTCACATGGCGTTCATCGGCAAGTACACGCGCTTTGAGGATCTGGCGCCGGACAGCTACGGCGAAGCCTTCGGCTCGTAAGTGCCCCGCCTGGGCGCTTGAGACTCGTGGGCGAGCACGTATAATGCCCGGCCCGTTGAAGACGGCGCCGGTATCCAACCCACACATCATGAAGAGGATGCACCATGGCAGGTGGTTTTCGCCGCGGTAAACGCACGCCCAAACTGGAGGCTCGCGGAGAGCTTCAGGCCGTAAAACGCGAAGGGCCGTTCCAGGAATGGCTGGGCATGCCCGATCTGTATCGCTATGCGCTGACGGTAGACGGCGAGGAATACAGCTACCAGACCGAAGACGCCGAGCTTCCCGTTGCCATTGGCGATCGGGTGGTATTTCGCTACAAGGAAACCAAAGCCGGCAACTGGGTGGATCGCAACTCGCTGGGCAAGGCCATCGATCCGTCCGAATATCAGTAGGCCCCGGTGCCGGCGTTCGCCGCCGGGGAACTTAACGGCACTTTTGCCGTCATAACAGTAATCTACCGGCGTAATGGCCCGTCAGCCGGGCGGTACATCTCGTACCGTCCGGCCGTGCCGTTACCCGGCTGTCGCATTTATGCTGACAAGCGTGTAATCCACAGGAGGGAGCTTATGGAACTGAAAGAGCTCAGGCAGTTTGCCAGCCAGCACGACAATTTTGATATCCGCGTAATCACCCATACGGGCAGCCAGCTTTACCAGGTCGAACTCGAGGACGTGGAAGGGCGTCACCACCTGCTGATGCAGGGCAATAAGCCAATGCTGTTTCGTGCCCTCGACGAGGTCTATACCGAACTCAGGCGCGCCGGCATTTACCGTGCCTGCCTGATCCAGTACATTCCCCACGACGAGCTGGTCGGCCACGATGCCTTCCATCACGAGCCTGCAGCGGCCCGTCTCCCTCTGATTTTTTAGCCGCGGCAAGGTGGCAATCCAGCGGCGGGCGTTTGGCCAGCGCCGTTTGCATAACGGCTATTTTGCCAATAGTTATACAGCGGCTCTTTTTAGCACAAGTTTTTGTCGCCGCCAGCGGTAAAAGTGCTACCATCCGGGAGTGTCGAAATGCCGGATTTCAGGAGAGACGCCATGAGTACCACGATAGCCAAGGATCAGCCGGGTGAGGGCCGCCTTGAGCATACCCAGACTGATCACCCTCCCATTGCCCGAGCGAAAGTCGGCGTGGTACTGGTTAACCTTGGCACGCCGGACAATACCGACTACTGGTCCATGCGGCGCTACCTCGGCGAATTCCTCTCCGACCAGCGCGTGGTGGACTACGCCCGCTGGAAGTGGCAGCCGATCCTGCAGCTGATCGTCCTCACCCGCCGCCCGTTTCTGTCGGGCCAGGCCTATAAAAGCATCTGGAATACAGAGAAAGACGAAAGTCCGCTACTGACCATAACCCGGGCGCAAACGGAAAAGTTCGCCGCGCAAATGCAGGCGCTTTACGGCGATGAGGTAGTCGTGGACTTCTGTATGCGCTACGGCAACCCCTCAACGGAAAGCGTGCTGACGCGGCTGGTGGAAAACGGCTGCGAGCGCATCGTGTTCTTCCCGCTGTATCCGCAATACGGCTCGCCGACCACGGCCACGGCCAACGACCAGGCCTTTCGGGCGCTGATGAAAATGAAATGGCAGCCGTCCATCCGCACCGTGCCCGCTTATTTCGAGCATCCAGGGTATTTGCGCGCGCTGGCCAATTCCGTCACCGATGTCTATGAGCCATTGAGCGAGCGGCCCAGCAAGCTGGTGGCCAGCTACCACGGCGTACCCGAGCGCTTTTTGCTCGACGGCGACCCCTACCACTGCCAGTGCCAGAAAACCACCCGTCTGCTGCGCGAGCAGCTGGGCTGGGAGAAGGGCGATATCGACACGGCCTTCCAGTCCAAGTTTGGCCCGGAAAAATGGCTGGGGCCGGCAACGGTGGATCACGTCGCCGAGCTTGCCAAGCAGGGCCATAAGCACATCGCGGTGATTTCGCCGGCGTTTACCGCCGACTGCGTGGAAACCCTGGAAGAGATCGAGGACGAAATCCGCGAAAGCTTCATGGCCGCCGGCGGCGAAACCTTCACCTATATCCCCTGCCTGAACGACCGCGACGATCACATCGAGGCGCTGGTGGACATCGCCAACAACGAGCTTGGCGGCTGGGTGCTGCCCGTGTCGAACACCGCCTGATTGGCGGTGAGGCACCGAGGGCTGCCCGGTATGCAGTAAAGGCTGGCGTTGGCTGGCGTTGTAAGGGATCATCGCTTCTTTGCCTGCCACGCTTGAGGAGCGCCATGTTGTCTTTTACCCAGAGATTGTCTATCGCTCAGCCGTTTGCCGTCCGGCGAGGGCTCCTCCGGGCGTCGCTGCTGGGGCTTATGCTCACCGCGGGCGCTGTCCAGGCCGAAGGCGGGCTGATGAGCGAGGTCGACGGCCGCACGGCCAAGGACGCGGCAGCGGGCGAGCAGCAGCGCGCCGGCTTTGAGCAGTGGCTTGCCGGGTTTCGCCGCCACGCCGCCGCCCAGGGGGTTAGCGAGCAGACGCTGACCCGGGCGCTCGACGGCGTGCGCTATCGGGCCAAGATCATCGAGCATGACCGCCATCAGCCGGAGTTCGTCCGGCCGATCTGGCAGTATCTGGATACCGCCGTTTCCAGCGCCCGAGTAACGACCGGGCGCGAAAAGCTCGCCGCCCACGGCGACACCGCCCGGGAAATGGAGCGCCGCTACGGCGTGCCCGCCGAGATAATCGTGGCGATCTGGGGCATCGAGAGCAACTACGGCAGCCACTTCGGCAGCTATTCCACCCTGGATGCCTTTGCCACCCTGGCCTTCGACGGGCGCCGGCGCGACTTTGCCCGCCAGGAGCTGCTCGCCGCGCTCAAGATCGTCGACGCCGGCGATATCTCTGCCGACGACATGGTGGGCTCCTGGGCCGGCGCCATGGGGCATACCCAGTTCATTCCCTCGAGCTTCATGGCCTACGCCGTGGACGGCGACGGCGACGGCCGGCGCGATATCTGGGACAGCATCCCCGACGTCATGGCCTCGACGGCCAACTACCTCAAGCGAGCCAGCTGGCAGCCGGGCAAGCCCTGGGGCGCCGAGGTCCGTCTGCCGGACGACTTCGACTACGCGCAGACCGGGCGGCGGAGCACCGCTGAGTGGCGCCGCCAGGGCGTGCGCGCGATAAACGACACGCTGCCCGAATTCTCAAGCGCCGAGGTGATCGTACCCGCCGGCGCCCAGGGGCCGGCGTTTCTCACCGGCCCCAACTTTCGCAGCATCCTGCGCTACAACAACGCCACCAGCTACGCGCTGGCCGTGGCCAAGCTAGGCGACGCCATTGCCGAACGCGAAGGCATCGTTCAGAGCTGGCCCCGGGAGCAGGCGCCGCTCACCCGGGACGACGTCTTCCGGCTGCAGCAGCTGCTCAATCGGCTGGGGCACGACGTGGGCGGTGCCGACGGCATCATGGGCCCCAATACCCGTAAGGGCCTGCGCGCGTTTCAGCGCGACCAGGGGCTGACGGCGGACGGCTTTGCCACCCAGGCGCTGCTTGCGCGGCTGGAAAACGCCTGAGCCTGCTGACCCATACCGCAATCACGAAATACCCCGGGGTGCCCGGCGTCTCGGCCTTTGAATACCCATGCCAATCGGCTAACGGAGAATAGCGTATGACACCATCAGTAAAGCGAGTGGCTGCCGGCCTTGCCGCCGGGTGGCTGCTGAGCGCGGGCGCAGCCCTTGCCGACGATTCGACCCAGGTGTTCGGCTGGGTGGAAAAAGCCGAGCTCAAGCCCTGGGACATCAAGGTCAAGGCCAAGCTCGACAGCGGCGCGCTGACGTCGTCCATTGACGCCCGGGACATTGAAACCTTTACCAAGGACGACGAGGACTGGGTGCGTTTTCGCTTTGAGATGGAAGACGAAGACAGCGGTGAGACCGCGAGCGAAGAGGTCGAGCGCCCGCTTTACCGCTCCCTGACCGTGCGCGGCGCCGGCGGCCGGGACGAGCGCCCGGTGGTGCTGCTCAATCTGTGCGTGGGCGATACCGTCTATGAAGAGCAGTTCAGCCTGCGCGACCGCGGCGAAATGTTCTACCCGGTGCTGCTCGGGCGTCGCACCATCGGCCATCTGGGGCATCTGGACGTGAGCAAGACGTTTATCCAGGATCCCGCATGCGGTGAGGATGCCGAGTTCGTCGAGCACGAGCCCGAAGAAGACAGGGACGACGACTAGCCCCGGCGCAGGCAGGCTTAGAACAGCCGCGCCAGCAGGGCAGTGACGGCGGTTTCCACGCGCAGAATGCGCGGTCCCAGGTGCATGCCCTCGCAGCCGGCGGCGAGCAGCCGCTCGATTTCCCAGTCGATAAAACCGCCCTCGGGCCCGACCACCAGCGCGACCGGCTCGGTTAGCCCCCGGGGACAGGGCCGGGCCATGCCCGGATGCGCGACCAGCCCGCGACGGTGCGTCAGCAGTTCGGGCAGCACGTCTTCGGCAAAGGGCCGAAAGCCGCGCTGCCGCGTCACCGCCGGCATCACCGTATCCCGGGCCTGCTCGAGCCCCAGCACCAGGTGCTGGCGGATCTTGTCGGGGTCAAGCTCCGGCGACTGCCAGTAGCTTTTCTCCACGCGCCGGGTGTGCAGCAGGGTGATCTCTTTCACTCCGAGCGCCGTCACGTGCTCAAGGGTGCGCGCCAGCATGCGCGGGCGCGGCAGGGCCAGCACCAGGTGCACGGGCAGCGCCGGCGGCGGGGCTTCCTCCAGCGGCGCCAGGGCAAAGGTGGCCCGGTCAGCGTCAAGCGCGGTGAGCTCGGCCGTACCCATGGCGCCGCCGGCAACGCCCACGGTCAAGCGCTGGCCGGGTGCTGCCCGGTGCACCTCGCGCAGGTGGCGCAGGCGGCGCGGATCGCGGATCGTGGCGCCGCCGTCGGCGGTAATATCGTCGGGGCTGAGTAAAATCAGGTTCATGGCGTGTCTGGCTGGTGGCGTGTGAAGCACGGCGGCACTTCGGGTGGCCGAGGCCCGCCGGTAAAAACGCCGGCGCGACCTGCCCGGCCGTGCTCCGGGCTGTGGCATAATACGCCCGAGTAGCGCGCGTGGCGAACGCGGTAACGGCTGAACGAAGCTCAAAAGGGATAGCATGGAAGTATTACTCATAGGCGGCGGTGGCCGCGAACACGCGCTGGCGTGGAAGATGGCCCAGTCGCCAATGGTCGAGCAGGTGCTGGTGGCGCCGGGTAACGCCGGCACCGCCGGCGAGCCCAAGCTTGTCAACGTCGACGTGGCCGCCACCGACATTGACGCCCTGGTGGCGCTGGCCGAAAAAAGGCAGGTCGGGCTGACCGTGGTCGGGCCCGAAGCGCCGCTGGTAGAGGGCGTGGTCGACCGCTTTCAGGCCGCCGGCCTGACGATTTTTGGCCCCACCCGGGCGGCGGCTCAACTGGAAGGCTCCAAGGCGTTCTCCAAGGATTTTCTCGCCCGCCACGCCATCCCTTCCGCGGCCTATCAGACCTTTACCGACGTCGCCCCGGCGCTTGACTACGTGAGCAAGGTCGGCGCGCCCATCGTCATCAAGGCCGACGGCCTGGCGGCGGGCAAGGGCGTGGTGGTCGCGGCGACCGAAAGCGAAGCCGAGGCGGCCATTCGCGACATGCTGGAAGCCAACGCCTTCGGCGCTGCCGGCGCCCAGGTGGTAGTCGAGGAGTTTCTCGAGGGCGAAGAGGCCAGCTATATCGTTTTGGTCGACGGCGATAGCGTCGTGCCCATGGCTACCAGCCAGGATCACAAGCGCGCCTATGACGGCGACACCGGCCCCAACACCGGCGGCATGGGCGCCTATTCGCCGGCGCCGGTGGTAACCCCGGAGGTGGACGCGCGCATCATGAGCCAAGTCATCGAGCCCACGGTGCGCGGCATGGCGGAAGAAGGCACGCCCTATAGCGGCTTTCTTTATGCCGGGCTGATGATCGACGCCGCGGGCAATCCGAAAGTCATCGAATACAACTGCCGCTTCGGCGACCCCGAAACCCAGCCGATCATGCTGCGACTGACCTCGGACTTCGCCGAGCTGTGCCTGGCCGGGGCCAACGGCGAGCTTGCCGGGCACCGGTGTTGCTGGGACAGCCGAGCGGCGGTGGGCGTGGTCATGGCCGCCGGCGGCTACCCGGGCAGCTATGAAAAGGGCCATGCCATCAGCGGTATCGACGCTGCCGAGCAAAGCGGCTGCAAGGTATTTCAGGCCGGTACCGCAAGTGCTGCCGACGGCAGTACGGTCACCGCCGGCGGGCGCGTTCTCTGCGTGACCGCCCTGGGCGACAGCGTGCTCGAAGCCCGGGAGGCCGTCTACCGGGGCGTGGACTGCGTGCGCTGGGAGGGCGCGGAATATCGCCGCGACATTGCCCACCGCGCCCTCGCGCGGGAAGCCACTCGGGCCCAGGCGCGGGGTAGCTGATGTCACGCGAATTTCCCATCATCGCCGTCACCGGCTCCTCCGGGGCCGGCACTACCACGGTGCGGCGCAGCTTCGAGCGCATGTTTCAGCGGGAAGACGTCCACGCCGCCATGGTCGACGGCGACGCCTTTCACCGCTATACCCGCGACGACCTGCACCGCATGTACTGCGCCGAACCCGAGCGCTACGAAAAGCTGTCCCACTTTTCGCCGGGCGCCAACCTTCTGGACCGCCTTGAAGCGCTGTTCATGGAGTACGGCGAGCACGGCAGCGGCGAATATCGCCACTATATTCATGCCGAAGACAAACAGAAAATCGAGGCGGGCTACCGGGTTGGCACCTTCACCGAGTGGCGGCCGCTGCCCAGCAGCACTGACCTACTATTTTACGAAGGGCTGCACGGCGGGCTGGTCACCGAGGACTACGATATTGCCCGGCACGTGGATCTGCTGATCGGCGTGGCCCCGGCGATGAATCTTGAGTGGATTCAAAAAATCGATCGCGATACCCGGATGCGCGGCTATTCCCAGGAAGCGGTGATCGACACCATCCTTGGGCGCATGGGCGACTACGTGCGCTGCATCCAGCCGCAGTTTTCCCGCACGCACATCAACCTGCATCGCGTGCCCGTGGTGGACACCTCGAATCCCTTTGAGGTGCAGGATATTCCTACCGACGGCGAGTCGTTCATCGTCATCCGTTTTCGCGACCATTCCCGGGTGGATTTTCCCTGGCTGCTGGCCATGATCAACGACTCTTTCATGACCCGGCCGCATACCCTGGTGGTCCCCGGAGCGCGGCTGGCGCTAGCCATGGAGCTGATTCTGGGGCCGCTTTTGCGCCAGCTGCTGGCCGAGCGACGCTTTTACTAGCCGCGGCCGATGGCAACTGCCGGGCAAAAACGCTACCGTAAGCGCAGCCGTGCGCGGCTCGCCCGCGCCACTGTTGAATGCAAGGAGGGGTATTGATGGAATGTTTGTTCTGCAAGATGGTCGAGCGCGAAGTCCCCGCCGACATCGTTTATGAAGATGAGCACGTGCTGGCGTTCAACGATATCAATCCTCAGGCGCCGACCCACGTGCTGATCATCCCCAAAAAGCACATCGCCACGCTCAACGACATGAACGAGAGCGATCTGGAAACCGTCGGTCGTTTGCAGTACGTCGCGGCGAAGCTAGCCAAGCAAAACGGCTTTGCCGAAGACGGCTACCGGGTGGTAATGAACTGCAACAAGGCCGGCGGCCAGACGGTCTACCACATCCACATGCACCTGCTCGGCGGCCGCGAATTCACCTGGCCGGCGGGGTAGGCGATACCGTGGAAAGGCGCCATTCTCGCTAACGAGTCATCGCGAGCGAAGCGTGGCGATCTGGCACTTGCGGTGGCACTTTTCCCACTACCGTCATCGCGAGGAGCGTAGCGACGTGGCGATCTCGTATGTGCGGTGGCGTTATAAGCAAAACCCGAGATGGCCACGCTTCGCTCGCCATGACACGACAGCCTTGTGCACGCCTCCCACTACTGTCATCGCGAGGAGCGTAGCGACGTGGCGATCTCGTATGTGCGGTGGCGTTATAAGCGAAACCCGAGATGGCCACGCTTCGCTCGCCATGACACGACAGCCTTGTGCACGCCTCCCACTACCGTCATCGCGAGGAGCGTAGCGACGTGGCGATCTCGTATGTGCGGTGGCGTTATAAGCGAAACCCGAGATGGCCACGCTTCGCTCGCCATGACACAGGGGAGTGCCAGCAATGGCAGAATCAAGATACAAAAAAGGCGCCGAATGGCGCCTTTTTTGATAGTGCCTATCGCCTTTACGCGTCAATGCGCTTGTATTTCATGCGCTTGGGCGTGTCGTTGCCCACGCGCTTTTTGTGATCTTCTTCGTATTCGGTGTAGTTGCCGTCGAAGAATTCCACGTGGGAGTCGCCTTCAAAGGCGAGGATATGCGTGGCGATGCGGTCGAGGAACCAGCGGTCGTGGGAGATCACCATGGCGCAGCCGGGGAAGGCCAAAAGGGCCTCTTCCAGGGCGCGCAGGGTCTCGATGTCCAGGTCGTTTGACGGCTCATCCAGCAGCAGCACGTTGGCGCCCTGCTTGAGCGTCTGAGCCAGCTGCAGCCGGCCGCGTTCACCGCCGGAAAGCTCGTCGAGGCGCTTTTGCTGGTCGTTGCCCTTGAAGTTGAAGCGGCCGACGTAGGCCCGGGACGGTACTTCGTAGCCGTTGATGTTGAGGATGTCCTGGCCGTCGGACACCGCTTCCCATACCGTCTGCTTGTTTTCCATGTCGTCGCGCAGCTGCTCGACGTAGGCGGTGTCCACGGTCTCGCCGAGCACGACTTCGCCGGCGTCGGGCTGCTCCTTGCCGGTGATCAGCTTGAACATGGTTGACTTGCCCGCGCCGTTGCCGCCAACAATGCCGACAATGGCGCCGGGGGGGATGGAAAAGCTCAGGTCGTCGTAGAGCAGTTTGTCGTCGAAGCTCTTGGCGACGTTGTGGAACTCGATGACCTTGTCGCCCAGGCGCGGGCCGGGCGGAATGTAGATCTCGTTGGTCTCGTTGCGCTTCTGGAACTCGCCGGACTGCATTTCCTCGAAGCGGTTCAGGCGCGCCTTGCTCTTGGCCTGGCGGCCCTTGGCGTTGGAGCGCACCCACTCAAGCTCTTTCTTGATGGCTTTCTGGCGCGAGGCTTCCTGCTTGGATTCCTGGGCCAGGCGAGCTTCCTTCTGCTCAAGCCACTGGGAGTAGTTGCCCTCGAAGGGAATGCCTTCGCCGCGGTCGAGCTCGAGAATCCAGCCGGCGACGTTGTCGAGGAAGTAGCGGTCGTGGGTGATGGCGACCACGGTGCCGCTGTAGTCGTGGAGAAAGCGCTCGAGCCAGGCCACGGACTCGGCGTCCAGGTGGTTGGTGGGCTCGTCGAGCAGCAGCATGTCGGGGCTGGAGAGCAGCAGGCGACAGAGTGCCACCCGGCGGCGCTCGCCGCCGGAGAGGTTGCCGACGATATCTTCCCAGGGCGGCAGGCGCAGCGCCTCGGCGGCGACTTCGAGCTTGCGCTCGATGTTGTGCGCGTCGGCGGCTTCGATGACGTTTTCCAGCCGCGCCTGCTCGGAGGCCAGCGCGTCGAAGTCGGCATCGGGCTCGGCGTAGGCCATGTACACGGCGTCGAGCTCTTCCTGGGCCTTTTGGATCGCGCCCAGGGCTTCCTCGACCGTCTCGCGGACGTTCTTGTCGTCGTCGAGCTCGGGCTCCTGGGGGAGATAGCCGATGTTCAGGCCCGGCATCGGGCGGGCTTCCCCTTCAAACTCCGTGTCGACACCGGCCATGATGCGCAGCAGCGTAGACTTGCCCGCGCCGTTCAGGCCCAGCACGCCGATTTTGGCGCCGGGGAAAAACGACAGCGAGATGTCCTTGAGGATTTGCTTTTTGGGCGGCACGATTTTGCCGACCCGATTCATGGTATAGACGTATTGCGCCATGTGTATCCGATATTAATTGGGTAAACGAAAGCGGTAGCCGTCGCCGCGCAGCCCGCCGAGGCGGGCGCGCCGGGCGGTTCAGGGCCACGCGGAGAAAGCCAGGTTGGGCCACGATGATAGTGCCGAGCGCGGGGAAAGGCCAGCGCTGCCGGCGGCTACCGGGTGACGTTGGCCCGTTTCAGCGCGTCCAGCTCCTGCTGGACCTTGACGCGGTCGGTGACGTCCTTTTGCACGCCGATGTAATACATCAGGTTGTCGGCCTCGTCGAACACCGGAGTAATCGACAGCTCGTTGTAGAATAGGGTGCCGTCCTTGCGGTAATTACGCAGTACTTCCCGGGAAGGCTGGCCCTGCTTCAGTGCTCGGCGAATGGTGCCAAGCGCCTCCTGGTCGCGGTCGTCGCCCTGGAGAAAGCGGCAGTCGCGATAGAGGATGTCATCGGCGCTATAGCCGGTCAGGCGTTCAAACCCCTTGTTGACGTAAATCAGGATGTGTTCATCGCCTTCCTGCTCGGCAACTACGATGCCGTCTTCCGAGGCGTCGACAATGCGTTCAAGCAGCGCCGGGCTGATCAAGGGAGATCGTGTCATAGTGATGTCCTGTTGTTGCTTCAGTCCTTAATGTTTCACCGGCGGGGCTCGTCGCCCGCCGGGCGCTGCCGGCTATTCGACTTCGGGAAGCGTGCGGGCGCTGAAAAAGGCGCCCAGGGCGGCGGCGGCAAACACCGCAAGCAGTGCAGCGCTGCCAAGCCACTGGGCAAGGGCGCCGAGCAAGCTGCCAAACAGCAACATTAATATACCCGTCAGCGTATTGGAAAGCGCCACGTAAAGGGCCCGATTTTCCTGATTGGCCATATCTACCACGTAGGTTTTGCGCCCCAGGCGCACGCCGTGGTGAATCACCACCAGCAGCCCGTAGACCACGGCGTAGGGCAGCACCTGATGCGTCCACTCGCCGGGCAGCCACACAAGGCCCGCGCCCATCAGGCAGCAGGCAACGGTGCCGAGCGCCGCTTCGCACATCACCCGCCGGCTCGAGACGTCGGCGCGCTTGCCCCACACCGGGCTTGCCACCATGGCCGCGACCCCGGAAATCACCACCAGCAGCCCCAGCCCGCCAAGCTCAGCGCCGCTTTGCCGCTGGCCCAACAGGGCAATATACGGCAGCGCCAGCGCGCTCGACAGCAGCAGCGTGCGCGACAGGTTGAAGTGCAGAAAGGCGCGGTCGTCCCGGAGCAGCGAAAGCCCCAGCTTGAGGCTGTCCCAGGCGTTTTCGCCGCCTTCCACCGCGCCGGGCTGCTCGACAATACGCGCCGCGAACAGCGCGTTCAGCGCCCAGCCAAGCGCCGCCACGCCGAGCAGAGCGGCCAGCGCAAGCTCCCCCGGGCGGTCGTCGAACAGCATCAGCACCCCGCCGGCGGCAAGCGTTACCGCGCCGGCCACGCTGCCGCTGTAGCCCATCAGCGTCCCCCGGCGTTTCTTGGCGATGGTCTTGCCCATGACGTCCTTGGTGGCAATAGAAGAAAGCCCCCGGGCAAGCGAAAGCACCACCAGCGCGGCAAGCACCAGCGCGCCGCCCAGGCCGCCGCGGCCCCAAAGAGCCAGCAGCGCCAATGCCAGCGCCGCGGTCGCCTGCAGCGCGCCGCCGGCTACCCACACCCACTTGCGCCGGGGTTTCAGGCGGATAAAGCCGGCGACGAACAGCTGGGGCAGCAGAGCGCCGGACTCGCGGATAGGGACCAACAGCCCCACCATCCATACCGGGGCGCCGATGAGGCCCATGAGCCAGGGCAGCACCAGCCGGGCGCTGGAGAGCTCGTCGGCCAGCTTGTTGCCCAGGGACGCCCAGAGATGGCGGGCAAAGTTGGCCGGCTGGTCATCGCAGGCGGCCTCGGGAATGTCGTCACACATGCGGCTGTCTTCGTCGCCGGTCAGCCATTCGTAAAGGCGTGACTGGGAGATGTCCTGCTCGGCCATGAAGGGCTCCTTGGCTGTTATGCTGCGGGCAATCCGTGGCGGGCAGTGTATCAAGCCCCGTTCGTCTGGCCAGTCCACGGTATAATGTCACGTTTTCTGCCTCTGCTTTATGAAAGGATCCCGGCGCATGAATCAAGACCGTCAGGCAATGCTTTACGGCCTGGGCGCGGTGGCGCTCTGGTCCACCGTGGCCACCGCGTTCAAGGTGGCGCTTGGCTACATGTCGCCGCTGGCGCTGATCTGGTACGCCGCGCTGGTGTCCTGGGCGCTGATGGGCGCGCTGGTAGCCAAGCGCGGCCAGCTTGGCCGGGCGCTGGGAAGCGGCTGGCGCACAGCGCTGTGGGCCGGGCTGATGAACCCGGTGGCCTACTATCTGGTGCTGTTTGCCGCCTACGATCGCCTGCCGGGCCAGGAAGCCATGGCGCTGAACTATACCTGGGCGCTGGCCATGGCGTTTCTGGCGGTGCCGCTGCTGGGCCAGCGGCTCACCCGCACGGACGTGGCCGCCGGGCTGATTGCCTACGCCGGGGTCTGGGTCATTGCCACCCGGGGGGCGGTGATCGACGTGGCCTTCGCTGACCCGCTAGGCGTCATTTTCGCCCTGGCGTCGACGCTGCTGTGGGCGCTTTACTGGCTGCTCAACACCCGGGATGCGCGCGAGCCGCTGGTCGGCCAGTGGCAAAACTTCAGCGTCGGCCTGCCGGTGCTCACCGCGCTGATGCTGGCCGGGCCGGGGTTTCAGTGGCACGGCTGGCGGGCGGTTTCTGCCGGGGTCTACGTGGGCCTGTTCGAAATGGGCGTGGCGTTCATCCTCTGGCAGCTGGCCATGCACAAGGTGTCGCGCACGGCGAAGGTGTCCAACCTGATTTTCCTCTCGCCGCCGGTGTCGCTGCTGCTGCTTTACGTTGTCGTCGGCGAGCCGATCCGGGCATCGACCCTGGTGGGGCTGGCGCTGATTCTCGGCGGCCTGGCGCTTCAGCAGCGCCAGAAAGCCTGATTTGGCTCAATCTCGACTCAGCCTTCGGCGGCTTTCAGCAGCGGCGCAAGCACCGGCCAGACGTTGTCCAGCACCCGCGGCTGAGCCTCGGCGGTGGGGTGAATGCCGTCATCCTGCATCAGCGCCTCGTCCAGGGCGATGCCGTCGAGGAGAAACGGCACCAGCGCTACGTGATAGGTAGCGGCCAGGCGCGGGTAAATATGGGTGAAGGCCTGGCGATAGGTCCGGCCGTAGTTGGGCGGGATATCGATGCCCAGCAGCAGCACTCGGGCATCCGCCGACTGGCTTTGCTCGACCATCTGCGCCAGATTGGCGTAAAGCTCGTCCGGGGGCAGGCCGCGCAGGCCGTCGTTGCCGCCAAGCTCAAGCACCACAAGCTCGGGCGAGTGCTTGTCCAGGAGCCCGGGGAAGCGCGCGCCGGCGCCGCTGCTGGTTTCGCCGCTGATGCTTGCGTTGATCACTTGGGCGTTATCTTCCAGCCGCTCGCGCAGCAGGTTCACCCAGCCCGCGTCTTGCTCGATGTTGTGCGCCGCGCTTAGGCTATCGCCCATGACCAGAAGCGTCGGGCGCGTATCGGCGGCGGCCGGCATAGCGGTGAGCAGGGCAAGGGCCGCAAGCGCTGCGCTGCCTGCCTGCTTTCGCCACCACTTTTTTCCGGGGATACACACTTTCATGTCGGACTCCTTTTCTGCTGCCGCGCCGTTGATCCATGCCGCCGGCCTGACCAAAAGCGTGGCAAGCGGGGCAGATACCCTTGCCATCTTACACGAGCTTTCCCTGGAGGTAGCGGCGGGGGAGAGCGTGGCGATTCTGGGCAAAAGCGGCTCGGGCAAGTCCACCCTGCTGGGGCTTTTGGCCGGATTGGATACCCCGAGCGCCGGCGAGCTTGCGCTGTTCGGCCAGTCGCTTGGCACGCTCGACGAAGACGCACGAGCGGCGCTGCGCGCCGGCCGGGTGGGCTTTGTGTTTCAGAACTTTCAGCTGTTGCCGACCCTGAGCGCGCTGGAGAACGTGCGGCTGCCGTTGGAGCTGACGTCCCGGGAGAATCGCAGCGCGGCCGCGCGGGAGTGGCTATCTCGGGTGGGGCTTGGCGAGCGCACCGCGCACCTGCCCAAACAGCTTTCCGGCGGCGAGCAGCAGCGCGTGGCGCTGGCAAGAGCCTTTGTTACCGAGCCCGAGCTGGTGTTTGCCGACGAGCCCACCGGCAACCTCGACCCGGAGACCGGCGCGGCGGTGATCGAGCTTCTGTTCACCCTCAACCGCGAGGCCGGCACGACGCTTGTGCTGGTCACCCACGATTACGCCCTGGCTCGGCGCTGCAGCCGCTGCCTGCGGCTGGAAGACGGCCGCCTGGAAGCGTTTGACCCCGACACGCCCCACATTCGGGAGGCAACCCCATGACGCCTGCCCTGCGGCTGGCGTTGACCGGCCTCAAGCGCGACCTGCGCGCCGCCGACGTGCGGGCGCTGTTCATGGCGCTGGTGCTGGCGGTGGCTGCCGCCACCATGATCGCTTTCTTTCTTGATCGCCTGGAGCGCGGGCTCGAGCGCCAGGCCGGGCAGCTTCTGGGCGGCGACCTGGTGCTGGAGCAGTCCGAGCCGTTCGATGACTCCCTGGTAGAAAAGCTCAAGGACGCCGGCTTGACGCTCAGCCGCCAGGTCGAGATGGCGTCCATGCTGCGCCGGGGCGAAGATTTTCAGCTGGCAAGCCTCAAGGCGGTGGATAGCGCCTGGCCGCACTACGGTAGCTCCCAGGTGGAGCAGCGATCCGGCACCGAAACCCTCGAGCGCCCGCCCGAGGCGGGCAGCGTCTGGGCCGACCCGCGGCTGAGGTCGCTGCTGGGTCTGAGCTTGGGCGATACGCTCCAGGTGGGCGAGGCTGAGCTTCGCGTCAGCGGCTTTATCCGGCGCGAGGCCAATCCCTCCGGCGGCTTTGGCAGCTTCAACCCGCGGGTGATGATCAACGCCGCCGACCTTGCCGCCACCGGGCTTGAGCAGCCCGGCTCGCGAATCGACTACTCGCTGCTCGGCGCCGGTCCGGCCGAGGCGCTCGATCGCCTGTCGCCGCTGCTTGAAGGGCTGCGCGAAGCGGGCGTGCAGGTGCGCGACGTGCGCACCGACCGCCCGCGGCTGGGCAGCGCCCTTGCCCGGGCGGAAAGCTATCTGGGCATTGCCGGACTGGCGGCGGTGCTGCTGGCCGGGGTGGCCGTGGCCATGGCCAGCCGGCGCTACGTCGAGCGCCACCTGGACACCGCCGCGCTGCTGCGCTGCTTTGGCGCCAGCCAGCGCCAGCTGACGCTGATTTTTGCCGGCCAGCTCCTGGGGCTGGCGCTGGTGGCCTCGCTGCTGGGCGCCCTTGTCGGCCTGGTCGGCCAGGCGCTGCTGGTGCGGCTGCTGGCCGGTTTTTTGCCGCTGACCCTGCCCGCGCCGGGCATGGCGCCGCTGTTTCTCGGGGCGCTGACCGCGCTTGCCGTGCTGGCGGGCTTTGCCGGGCCGGTAATGCTGCGCATCCGGCGCGTCAGCGCGCTGAAGGTGCTGCGCCGGGAGCTTGACCCGCTGCCGCCCTCGGCCTGGCTGGTGGCCGGCGTAGCGGCCGCGGTGTTTGGCGGCCTGCTGTGGCTGTATTCGGGCGACTTCGGCCTGGCGCTGGCCCTGCTGCTGGGCGGCAGCGCCGCGCTCGGCGTGCTCTGGGTCTGCGCTACGCTGCTGCTTCGAGCGGTGCTCGCCTTTGCCGTGCGGCTGGCGGGCAGCGGCCCCTGGTCCCGGGCACTGCGGCTGGGCGGCGGGCAGCTCGCCCGGCGGCGCCAGGCGGGGCTTGGGCAGCTTCTCGCCTTCGCCGTGACGTTTTTTGCCATGGCGATGATGGTAATGGTGCGCGGCGACCTGCTCGCCACCTGGCAGGCCCAGCTGCCCGATGACACGCCCAACTACTTCGCCATCAACATCCAGCCCGGCGAGCGCGAGGCGTTCGCCGAGGCCATTGCGCCGGTGGTCGAAGCCCAAAGCGCGCTCTACCCCATGGTGCGCGGGCGCGTCAGCGCGGTAAACGGCGCGCCGCCGGCTGATGCGCTGTCGCCCGAGGCCCGGGCCGACAACGCCCTGCGCCGGGCGCTGAACCTGACCTGGCGAGCCACAGTGCCCGAGGGCAACCGCGTGGTGGCCGGCGAGTGGTTCACCGACGCCGGCATCGAGCGAGACGCTTCCTCGAACGACGCGGCCTCGAACGCCGCCGCCGAGGGCTGGCTGGGCGCGGTGGACGCCGTGCCCGCCAAGGCCCCGGTGCCGATCTCGATGGAGGACGGCCTGGCCGGGCGGCTGGGGCTGGGGCTCGGCGATACCCTGACCTTCAGCATCGGCAGCGAAACGCTCAGGGCGCGCATTACCAACCTGCGCAGCCTCAGCTGGGACAGCTTCACGCCCAATTTCTACGTGATCTTCCCGCCGGGGGTGCTCGAGGACTTCGCCCACAGCTACATCACCGCGTTTTACCTGCCCGACGACGACCAGGGCCTGGCCAACCGACTGGCGGAGCGCTTCCCCGGGGTGTCGCTGCTCAACGTCGACGCGCTGCTGGGGCAGGTGCGCGAGGTACTGTTTCAGGTAACTCGCGCCATCGAGCTGATCCTCGCGCTGGTGCTGCTCGCCGGCGTCAGCGTGCTGTACGCCGCGCTTACCGCCAGCCAGCCGGTGCGCGCCCACGAAAGCGGGCTGTTGCGCGTGTTTGGCGCCGGCAACCGGCTGATCTCGCGGATTCAGGGGGCGGAGTTTGCCCTGCTCGGCGGCGCCAGCGGCCTGCTGGGGGCGGCGCTGGCCGAGCTTGCCACCGTCTACCTGTACCGCTATTGGCTGGACCTGCCGCCTCAGCTACACGGCTGGGTGTGGCTGGCGTTGCCGCTGGGCGGGGCGCTTGCCATCGGCGTGATCGGCCATGCGCTTTCCCGGGGGCTGCGCCGCCAGGCCCCGGCGGCAAGCCTTGGGCTGCTGGGCGAGGTGTGAGGCTATATGCCGAGCGCGTTGCGCGGAGCTGACGGATTCTGCCCATCCTTCAAATCGACAAATATTCCACAAATCTCATGGACTGGTAGAGACAAGGGCGGCGCGGCGTTATCATGAACACCGTTCGATAACTTTCCAACCAGCGAGGCGCGCCATGTCAGAGCCTATATCAGAGCATGATGAAACAGCTATAACCCCTGATCTTCATCGCCAGCGTCGTCGTCGGCTGCTGGCCGCGCTGGGTACCGGGCTGGCCGGCGCTTACGTGGCACCGACGCTGTTCAGCGTGGGCCAGGCCCGCGCCGGCGGCAGCTACTCGCGCCCCAGCTATTCGCGGCCTTCTCGGCCCAGCCGCTATCGCGGGCCTTACCGCCGCGAACGCAGGCGGCTGCACGAATACGAAGATGAACCGGTGCGGATCCTTGAGGATATCCTGCTCGGCCCGCCGCGGCGCTGATGATGCCGTTAGCCGCTGATACGGCGCCGGTGGACGTGACCCTGCCGGGGCTCGGGCGCTGCCTGCGGGTCTACAACGCCCCGGAGGTGCTGGAAGCGCTCGTTAGGGCGATGCCGGGCTGGCCCCTGCGCCGGGAGCCGGCCGCCGGCGTTTCTCCGGGGCTCTACGTTTACCGCGACGGCGAAGGGCTGTGGCAGAGCGACCCCGGCACCGCCGAGGAGTTTATGCTGCCCTCATCGGCGTCCGCGGCCTGCAGCCTGGCGGCGGACCTGTTGTCCCTGCGTCTTGAGCACGATAACGAGCTGGTGGGCCTGCACTGCGGCAGCGTCGAGATCGACGGTCGGCTAGCGCTGTTTCCGCAAAGCAGCCGGGCGGGGAAGAGCACCCTGGCGACGGCCTTTGCCGCCGCCGGGTACCGGCTGTTCGGCGACGACGTCCTGGGATTAACGCCTGCGGGCAAGGGCATGGCCATGGGCGTGGCGCCGCGGCTGCGCCTGCCGCTGCCAACCTCCTTCTCCGCCGAGTTTGCCGACTATACCCGGCGCCGGGCCGGCCCCGAGGACGACCGCTACCGCTTTGTGGTGCCGCCCGACGGCGGCCTGGCGCGTTCCGAGGAAACTCGCCCGCTGGGGGCGCTGGTGCTGCTCGAGCGCCACGATGCGCCGGTGGCGCCCGAAGCGCTGCCGCTGGCGCCGGGGGAGGGGCTACTGCAGCTGCTGTGCCAAAACTTTGCTCGGGAAACGCCGCCCGAGGCGCTGATGGCGCGCTTTATGCCGCTGATGCAGCATCTGCCGTGCCTGCTGCTGCGCTATAGCGAGCCGCTGGCCGGGGCAAGGCACCTGGCGCAGGTGCTGGAGCGCGGTGAGAGTAAGCTGATCGGTAAGAAGGGGTTCGCTGATACCGGCCCCGCGCCGGCAGTAGGGGCCGCGGCACACAGCGCGGAAACGCCGGCCGTTGCCCGGGACGCGCCCTGGAAGCCGGGGACCCACGTCAACGTCTACCCGCTGGGCGACGAACTGTTTCTGATCCACACGCCGAGCGGCGAAATTCACCGTCTCAACTTAACCGGCCGGCTGGTGTGGCAGCTGCTGCAGCACGAAGCGCTGACGGTAAACGAGCTCGGCGAGCTGCTGGCGGACTACTTTGCCGCACCCGCCGGGGCGGTTACCGACGACGTAGCGACGCTCATGGGCGAGCTGCACCGTGCCGGCCTGGTGATTGCCGAGTCATCACGAGCGCAAGCGAAGTGATCTCCTTAAGCTGCCGGTTGCTGTGCTGTGTAGCACCCAACCCCGAGATTGCTTCGCTACGCTCGCAATGACTATGGGGGAACGCTCGCAATGACTATGGGGGAACGCTCGCTATGGCGTAGTGGGCACGGGCGCTTTTCCCGCTACGGTCATCGCGAGGAGCGCAGCGACGTGGCGATCTCATGCTGTGCTGTGTAGCACCCAACCCCGAGATGGCTGCGCTTCGTTTATACCCGCCCTTTGGATGCTCGCCATGACCCAGGGGAAGCGCTCGCTATGGCCCGATTCCGGAGTCTGCTTATCACTCGCGAAGCGAGATAATACGCCAGCCGCGCTCTCGGGCGATCTGGCGCAGGGTGTCGTCCGGGTCCACGGCTACGGGGTTGTCCACCATCTCCAGCAGCGCCAGGTCGTTGTGCGAGTCGCTGTAGAACCAGGCGTCGTCCAGGGTATCGCTGCGGCTTTCGAGCCACTCGTTGAGCCGGGTGATCTTGCCTTCGCGAAAGCTTGGCGTACCTGAAACCCGGCCGGTATAGCGGCCGTCGGCCACTTCGGGCTCCACGGCGATCAGATGATCGATGCCCAGCCGCTCGGCAATGGGGTCGGTGATGAAGCGGTTGGTCGCGGTGATGATCAACAGCGTATCGCCCTGGGTGCGGTGGCGGGCAATCAGCTCTTCGGCCCGGGGCAGAATGCCGGGCTCGACCTTAGCCGCCATGAACTGCTGGTGCCAGGCGGCCAGCTGCTCCGGCGTGTTGTCGGCCAGCGGCTTGAGCGCCACGGCAAGAAAGGCGTCGATATCCAGCGTGCCGGCGTCGTAATCCGCCATGAAGCGCTCGTTGGCCTCGCGGTACGCCTTGGCGTCCACCGCGCCCTGTTCGAGCAGAAACTCCCCCCAGGCGTGATCGCTGTCGATGGACAGCAGCGTATTGTCCAGGTCGAAAATGGCCAGGCTCACGGCATTCCCCTTAACGTTGATGGCATCCATGGCGCGCGCCGCAGGCGTTGCGCCGGCGGCGGGGCGGGATTATGGCAAAAGCCGCCGGGTTTTCCCAACGCCTGCCGTCAACATGCCCTAAATCCTCAACGGTATAACGAATGTATTGATAGTGCTGTGACCATTGTGGAAAAATGGCCTTAACTACAGTTTATCAAGGTGACGTCCGTGATCGACGCAGACGGCTTTCGCCCCAACGTTGGCATCATCATTGCCAATGCCCAGGGGCAGCTGCTTTGGGCGCGTCGGGTCGGGCAAAACGCGTGGCAGTTTCCCCAGGGAGGCATCAAGGCAGATGAATCGCCGCAACAGGCACTTTTTCGTGAGCTGCACGAAGAAATCGGCCTGACCGCCGATGATGTGGCCGTTGAGGCCTGCACCCGGGGGTGGCTACGCTACCGCCTGCCGCGACGCATGATTCGCACGCATTCCCGGCCGGTGTGCATCGGCCAGAAGCAAAAATGGTATCTGCTCCGGATCCGCTGCCAGGATAGCCGGATCTGTATGACGGCCACGTCCAAGCCAGAGTTCGACGGCTGGCGCTGGGTGAGCTACTGGTATCCCCTCGGGCAGGTCGTGCCGTTCAAGCGGGAGGTGTATCGGCGCGCGCTGCGCGAGCTTTCGCCGCGGCTGCAGCGCATTGCCCGGGACGGCACCCGCTAGCCGCAGTGACGGCTGAAACCCCAGCGAGGCATGAATTTGTGAAGAACAAGACGTCCATGCTCGAGGTGCTGCGCCGCATCATTCAGGAAGTCAACGGCGCGCGCAGCCTTGATGCCGCCCTGGCGACCATGGTACGCCGCATCCGCAAGGCCATGCGCACCGACGTATGCTCCTTTTACCTCTACGACGAAGCGCTGGAAACCCTGGTGCTGATGGAAACCATCGGCCTGCGCACCCACGCCGTAGGGCGCGTCATGCTGCCGCTGGGCGAGGGGCTGGTGGGGCTGGTGGCCAAGCGCCGCGAGCCGCTCAACCTGGAAGACGCCCAGGCCCACCCGCGGTTTCGCTATTTCGAGTCCACCGGGGAAGAGCGCTATTCGAGCTTTCTGGGCATTCCCATCATTTACCAGCGCCGCATGCTCGGCGTGCTGGTGGTGCAGCAGGCCGAGAACCGCCGCTATACCGATGAAGACGAGGCCTTTCTGGTCACCATGGCCGCACAGCTTTCCGGGGTGCTGGCCCACGCCCTGGCCACCGGCGACTTGACGCGCCCGGCGCCCGACGGGCGTCAGATGACCTTCAAGGGCGTGCCCGCCTCCCCGGGCATTGCCATGGGCGAGGCGGTGGTGATTACGCCGCCGGCAGATCTCAACAGCGTGCCCGATCTGATCCCCCGGGACGAGGCCTTCGAGGTGGCCCGGCTCAAGGAGGCCATCGACAAGACCCGGGAAGAAATCGGCGCTGCCGGCCGCCGGCTGGCCAAGCGGATCTCCGCCCAGGAGCTGGCGCTTTTTGACGTCTACCAGCAGATGCTCGGCGAATCGGCGCTGTCCCGGGAGGTGGAAAAGCGCATCCGCGAAGGGCAGTGGGCGCCCGGGGCGCTGGCCGACGTGGTGCGCCGCCACGTGCAGTACCTGGAACGGGTGGACGACGACTACCTGCGCGAACGCGCCGCCGACGTCCGCGATCTCGGCCGGCGAGTGCTCGCGCACCTGCAGCGGGATGCCTCGGCCACGCCGGACTCCTACCCCGACAACACCGTGCTGGTAGGGGACGAGATCAGCGTGGCGCTATTGGGCGAGGTGCCGCGCAGCAAGCTCAAGGGCCTGGTGTCGGTGCGCGGGTCGAGCACCTCCCACGTGGCGATCGTCGCCCGGGCCATGGGCGTTCCCACCGTGCTTGGCATGATGGATCTGCCGCTGCCGCGGCTTTCCGGCGCGCCGGTGGTGGTGGACGGCCACCGCGGCCGGCTGTTTGTGCGCCCGAGTGCGGAGCTCGACAAGTACTACGCCACCCTGGTCGAAGAGGAGCGCGAGCTCAGCGAGCTGCTGGAGCACGAGCAGGACTTTCCCAGCGTGACCACCGACGGCCACGAGATGCCGCTGATGGTCAACACCGGCCTGGCGGTGGACGCCGTGACCCTGCTCAAGAGCCGCATCAGCGGCGTCGGGCTTTATCGCACCGAAGTTCCGTTCATGATTGCCCAGCGCTTCCCCGGCGAGCAGGAGCAAACCCGGCTGTACCGCGAGCAGCTCGAGGGCTTTGCCCCGCTGCCGGTGGTCATGCGCACCCTGGACATCGGCGGCGACAAGGACCTGCCTTACTTTCCCATCGACGAAGCCAACCCCTTTCTCGGCTGGCGCGGCATGCGCGTGACCCTGGACCACCCCGAAGTGCTGATCGTCCAGCTGCGCGCCATGCTCAAGGCCTCTCAAGGGCTTAATAACCTCCACGTGCTGCTGCCGATGATCACCAACGTCGCCGAGGTGGACGAGGCGCTGGGGCTGCTGGAGCGCGCCATCGTCGAGCTGGGCGAAGAGGGCGTGGCCGTGACGCGCCCTCGGGTCGGAGCGATGATCGAAGTGCCGGCCACGCTCTACCAGATGGACGCGCTGGCCAAGCGGGTGGACTTCTTCTCGGTGGGCAGCAACGACCTGACCCAGTACCTGCTCGCCGTGGATCGCAACAACCCCCGGGTGTCGGACCTGTACGATCCGCTGCATCCGGCGCTTTTGACCGCGCTCGACAAGCTCGCCCGGGACGCCCGGCGCCTTGAGCGGCCGATTTCGCTGTGCGGCGAGCTCGCCGGCGACCCGGCCGGGGCGCTTCTGCTCATGGGCATGGGCTTTGCCGGCCTGTCGATGAACGCCCCCAGCCTGCCCAAGGTGCGCGCCGCCATTCGCCGGGTGGCTCTGGATGACGCCAAAACGCTTTTAGCCGAAGTCATGGAAAAGGACACCCCGGAAGAGGTGCGCCGGCACCTGCAGTCGCGCATGAGCGGCTGGCAGCTGGCGCACCTTTTGCCTCCGGAAAACTGATCGGCCGGGCGCCGTCTGCGCTCAGCCGATCGCGCCGGCCGTACTCCCCGCCAATACGCCGCCCGCGCCGAAGCGCTGCTCGGTCATGGTCACTCGCCCGTGCCGGCCAAGCGTAAGCCAGGTCGTGGCTCGGGTGCCGTAGGTCTCGCCGCGAATGAACGCCGCCGACAGCGCCCTTTCAACTTCGGGCGCGACGCCGGTATCCGGCAGGGCGGCGTCGTCCGCCCGACGATCGTTTTGGATCGCCGCCAGCGCCGGCCCGGGAAAGTCCCCGCCTTGCCGCGCCTCTTCCATGGCCCGGCACAGCGCTTGGGTCTTGGGCCAGGGCGTATCCAGATCGGCGTTGGAAACCCCGTGAATGCCCGCCGCCACGCGCCTGAGCGCGGTGCGTTCGCGGCTGCGGTGCAGGTGCCACAGGCGCTCGGGGGTGGCGACCAGCAGATTGAAGCCGGCGTAGCGGTGTGCCGTGGCGGCCAGCGCGTCCAGCCAGGCGGGCAGGTCCCGGCAGGCGAGCGCCTGGCAGACAAGCTCGCCCCGACTGGGCGCGCCCGCCGGCGACTCTTCCCGCGGGTCGCGCATGTTGGTCAGCGCCGCCACGGTGCCGAAGGCGTTGGCGGCAAGCCAGGTACCGCCGGCCTGCTTGTCGCGGCCGCCCAACAGCGTCACGTCCGGCCCGCTCGCTGGCGTCCAGCGGTGCAGGGGAGCGGTAGGACGGGCGTGGAGCTCGTCGCGGTTGGCGATCAGGCGCAGCGGCACCGGCGCGCCGGGCTGCCAGTCAAAGGCGAGCAAACACATCGGGGTCTCCTTGGTGTGACGGGCTATTGCCGCTGGATAGCTTATACGGCGCCGGGGACAGGTCGAAGAGGGGGTTCTACGTCATGGATGGCGTAGGTAGCGTCCAGGGATGGATTTACAGCGCCCCTCGCAGGCCTGTCGCCGGCTCAGCCGTATGGTCCAGTTCAACGACGCTAGGGGCGTTAACAATTAGGCCAGCCATATGGCGGCTGACACGAGGCAGAGGAGTGACTGGTAGTTTCTTGCCAGTCGCTCATAGCGTGTAGATAACCGCCGGAACTTCTTGATTTTCTGAAAGA
>NZ_JASSZF010000012.1:0-70490 GCF_031935715.1 Halomonas garicola
GATTGAAACCGTATCGCGCCATTGCGACGCGCTACGATAAGCTCAAACGAAATTACGAAAGCATGGTGGCCTTGGCATGCGGCTTTTTATGGCTACCAATGTGAAACGTCAACAGGCCCTAAGCTTATCTTGTTTATATCAGTTTTCAACCGGACCGATTATCCGCGCTTAGCCGCCTTGCCTGTTCTCCCGGCTTGCTTCCATACGTCCCAGACTTTGTCCCATCGCCACCTTGGCACCGGGGGTAAAGTCGTCGAATGCTACCGGGTTTACGGTGCACATCACCACCGTGGAGCCGAGCTTGAAGCGGCCGAGCTCGGCGCCTTTTTCAAGCGTGACGGACTCGTCCAAACGGGTGCGCTGGGGCGTGCCGGCAAGCGGGGTGATCTGCCCGGCCCAGACGGTTTCGATGGCGGCCACGATCATCGCGCCGACAAGCACCACGGCAAGCGGGCCGTGCGCGGTATCAAACACGCATACCAGCCGCTCGTTGCGGGCAAAGAGCCCCGGCACATAGCCGGCGGTGGCCTGGTTGACCGAGAACAGCCGCCCGGGCACGTAGATCGTCTCGCGCAGGGTGCCGGTCATCGGCATGTGCACGCGGTGGTAGTCCTTGGGTGAGAGATACACCGTGGCGAAGCTGCCGCCGGCGAAGGTATCGGCCAGCTCGGCGTTGCCGCCGAGCAGGGTGCGGGCGGAAAAACGATGCCCCTTGGCCTGGACGAGTTCGCCGGCGGTAATGCGCCCGTACTGCGATAGCGTGCCGTCGGCGGGGCTGATGAAGCCTTCGCCCAGGGGCCGGGAGTCGTCCTTGAGCGCCCGGGTGAAGAAATCGTTGAAGGTGGTATAGGCGCGGTAGTCCGGCTCCAGCGCCTCGCGCATATCCACCTTGAAGCGCCGGATAAAGGCGCTGATCAGGGCGTTTTTCAGCCCCGGGGAACGGCACTCGGCCAGGCTGCCCGCAAGCCTTGAGATGGCGTGGTGGGGCAGCGGGTACTGCATGAGCGCAAAGGCTTTTTGGGAAAGCGTCACGGGCGTTGGTTTCCGTCGGGTGTTATCGGATCAGGTTTCAATCGGCGTGTCGTCGCGGTTGCCCCATTCGCCCCAGGAGCCGGCATAGCCGCGGATGTTGAAGCCCAGCGCGCGGCCAACAAGCCAGGTAAAGGCGCTGCGGTGATGGCCCTGGCAGTGGGTGGCGATCTCCATGTCCTGGGTAATGCCCATGGCGTCAAGCTCGGTGATCAGCTCGGCGTAGCCGCGAATGCGCAGGTCGCGCTCGGGATCCATGGCGTTGGTCCACTCCATGTTGACCGCGCCGGGAATATGGCCCAAGTGCTTGTTCTGGCCCTTTTCGCCGTTGTACTCCGCCGGCGAGCGGGCGTCCCAGACGGCAAAGTCGGCCTCGCCCAGGCGCTCCTTGATCTCGTCGCAGGTAATGCGCGCCTCGGGGTTGAGAATCTCGGCGCGGTAGTCGGTCGGCGTGGGCTTGGTGGGCTCGGTTTCCTGGGGCAGGCCCTCGGCGCGCCAGGCGGTGATGCCGCCGTTGAGGTAGGAATAGCGCCGGTGGCCGATCAGCTCAAGCGTCCACAGCAGCCGCGCGGCAAAGCCGCCGCCTTCGTCGTCGTAGGCCACCACATGAGTGTCCCGGGTAAGCCCCAGCTCGCTGAGCATGGCCGAGAGCGTGTCGATATCCGGCACCTCGCTGGGGACCGGCGCTTCGCCGCGCATCAGGCGGCGGCACTCCAGAAACACCGCGCCGGGAACGTGGCCCCGGGCGTAGCTGCCGGGGTCCTTGGGCACGTCGATGATCAGAAGCTCCGGGTCGTCAAGGTGGTCGTTGAGCGTTTCCGGCTCGACGATCAACGGCAGCAGGTGGGCTTCCGAGCTTTGCTGTGGGGTGCTCATGACAACTCCTTACGTTGACGTGGCTTATTCAGCTTGGCGTGTCCAGGCTGGCGAGAATGCGCCGATAGCTGGCAAAGCGTTGTGGATGAATATTGCCTGCCTCCACCGCGGCAAGTAAAGCGCAGCCGGGTTCGGCCCGGTGGCGGCAGTCGCGAAAGCGGCAGTGGCCCAAGTAGGGGCGAAACTCGACAAAGCCTTCGGTGACGGTGTCGGCGTCCAGGTGGGCGAGGCCGAATTCGCGGATGCCCGGGGAGTCGATGAGCACGCCGCCGTCTACCCCGGGCATGGCGTAAAGCCTGGCGGTGGTGGTGGTGTGGGTACCCTTGCGCGTCTCTTCGGACAGCGCACCGATGCGCAGGCTTTCGTCGGGCAGCAGGTGGCCTACCAGCGAGGACTTTCCCACGCCGCTCTGGCCCACCAGCACCGAGGTGCGCCCGGCGAGCTGGCGGTTGAGCGCGTCGAGCCCGGCGCTTTGTTCGGTGGTGGTGCTGACTACCGGGTAGCCTAGCGCCCGGTAGCGCTCGAGCAGCTGGCCAAGCTCCCCGCCGTCGTCGGGCAGCAGATCGACCTTGTTGAGCACCAGCACCGGGGCGATGCTGGTGGCCTCGGCGGCCACCAGGTAGCGGTCGATGAGGTTGGCGTGGGGCCTAGGTTCCACGGCAAAAACGATGAGGATCTGATCGACGTTGGCGGCGACGGGCTTGAGCCGGCCCTGAGGGTCCGGGCGGGAGAGCACGCTTTCGCGCTCGGTGGCGGCGACCACCACGCCGGAGCCGTCCTCGCCTTCGCGCCAGATGACCACATCGCCGGTGACCAGTCCCTGGAGGTTGGCGCGCAGGTGGCAGCGCACCGCCGCGCCGTCGGCGCCGCGTACTTCAAGCGTGCGCCCGAAGTGGGCAAGCACCCGGCCGGTTTGCTCGGCGCCGTATTCGCCGGCGGCCAGCTGTTCGTTCTCCCGGGCGCTGTGCCTGGCGGCGCGCTTTTCGCGTTCGGCCTGGACCTTTTCCACTCGCCAGCGCTGCTGACGGCTCAGTTTACGTTTGCTCATGGCCACCTGTTGATCGGTACAGTTGAAGGGTACACTAGCGCTTTTCCGCATTGTAACGGCTTTGGCGGCGGCTGAGTGGCCTGCCGCTGCGCCGCCGCTGAATCTATCAGGGAGCCACCATGAGCGAGACAACGCCACGCAAGGATCTTTTGATCTGGATCGACCTGGAAATGACCGGGCTGGACCCCAACAGGGAGCGCATTATCGAGGTGGCCACCCTGGTCACCGACGGCGACTTGAACACCGTGGCCGAAGGGCCGGTGATTGCGGTCAAGCAGCCCGACAGCCTGCTCGAACAGATGGACGACTGGAACCGCAAGACCCACGGCGAGTCCGGCCTGGTCAAGCGGGTTCAGGAAAGCACCACGGATACCGCCGCGGCGGAGGCGCAGACGCTTGCATTTCTGCGCCGCTACGTCGAGCCGGGCACCTCGCCCATGTGCGGTAACAGCATCCACCAGGATCGGCGCTTTCTGGAGCGTGAAATGCCCGAGCTCTGGGCATTCTTCCACTACCGCAACCTGGACGTGTCCACGGTGAAGGAGCTGGCCAAGCGCTGGAACCCGGACGCCCTCAAGGGCTTCACAAAGCGCAACGCGCACCTCGCCATGGACGATATCAAGGAGTCCATCGAGGAGCTTTCGCACTACCGCCGCACGTTTTTGCAGACCGGCAACAGCGCAGAAGACCTCTACGGCGAAGAAGAGTAGCGCTGCGGCTTAGCCGGCGGTAGCAATGCGCTGCCGGCCTTTATCGCGCTGCTCGGCCAGCGCCCAGGCCACGTGCTCGCGTACCAGCGCGCTGGGGTAAGCGCGCCTTGCCATCAGGGCGGCCTCCACCGCCGGGCTGAAGGGGGCGTTGCCCAGCGCCACGGCAACGTTGCGCAGCCAGCGCTCGTAGCCGATGCGCCGTATGGCGCTGCCGGCGGTCCTGGCGAGAAACTCTTCCTCGCCCCAGCCAAACAGCGTTAACAGCTCCGCCCGATCAAGGTCGTGGCGCGGCTGGAAGTCGTCTTCCCGAGTGGGGTGGGCAAAGCGGGTGAAGGGGCAGTAAAGCTGGCAGTCGTCGCAGCCGTAGATGCGGTTGCCCATGGCCCGGCGGTACTGTTCGGGGATCGCGCCGTGAAGCTCGATGGTGAGGTACGAGATGCACTTGCGCGCATCGACCACGCCGTCATCGACGATGGCCCCGGTGGGGCAGACGGTCTGGCAGCTGTTGCAGCTGCCGCAGTGGTCGCGCTCGAAAGGGGCGTCCACGGGGAGCGGCAGGTCGGTGTAGAGCTCGCCCAGAAAGAACAGCGAGCCGGCCTTCGGGTTGAGCAACATGGAGTTTTTGCCGAACCAGCCGAGCCCGGCCTTTTGTGCCAGCGCCCGCTCCATCACCGGGGCGGAGTCGACAAAGGCGCGGTAGCCGATCTTGCCGACCCGCGCCTCGATGCGCTGGGCGAGCGCCGCCAGGCGCTTGCGCATCAGCTTGTGGTAGTCGCGGCCCAGGGCGTAGCGCGAGATATAGGCGCTTTCGGGGCGGCTGAGTACGGCGATGCTGTCCATATCTGCCGGCAGGTAGTCCATGCGCACGCTGATCACCCGCCGCGTGCCGGGCTCAAGCTCGGCGGGGCGGGTGCGCTTGGTGCCGTGCTTGGCCATAAAGCCCATTTCGCCGTGGTAGCCCTGGTCGAGCCAGTCGTTTAGGTGGGCCTCGTGGTCGCCGCCGGGGCCTTGAGAGAGATCGGTATCGGTAATTCCCACCTGCTGAAAGCCCAGCTCGTCGCCCCAGGCTTTGATCTCGTCGGCAAGGGCGGAAAGCTCGGCCGGAGACAGCGGCGAGTCGGAAGCCTCGTCGGCGGGCGCATAGCGGGTGGGAACGTCGTTGGGAACGTCTGTGGGAACGGAGGCGGCCATGGCGGGTCAACGGTCAGACTGTCACGCTATGCTAACGTACAAGCCGCGCCGGCGCGAAACGCGCCGCACGCTTGATTCAACCCCGGCAAGAGGAGACTCCGTGAGCTCTGTGATCTCGCAGCCCCTGCGCCCGCTGTACACCGCCGGCCAGACGGGGGAAATCGACCGGCGCACCGTCGCTTCCGGTATCGAAGGCTTTGCCCTGATGCAGCGCGCCGCCGCCGGCGCCTGGCAACACCTGCGCGCCCGCTGGCCCGAGGCGCGCAGCGTTAGCGTGCTGTGCGGCGGCGGCAATAACGGCGGCGACGGCTACGTCATTGCCGCTCTGGCCGCCCAGGCCGGGCTTTCCGTGCAGTGCCTGGCGCTGAAGCCGATGGGTGAGCTTGAAGGCGATGCCGCCCGGGCGGCAGCCATGGCAAGGGCAGCGGGCGCGCCGGTCGAGGAGTGGCAGGATGACGCTGCGCTGCACGGCGAGGCGGTGGTGGACGCCATGCTGGGGACCGGCCTTGCCGGCGACGTCAGGGGAGCCTACCGCCAGGCGATTGACGCGATCAACCGCGCCGGTAAGCCGACGCTGGCGGTGGATATTCCTTCGGGGCTGGCCGCGGATACCGGCGCGCTGCTGGGCGTGGCGGTGCGCGCCGACGCCACGGTGACGTTCATCGCCGACAAGCTGGGGCTTTATACCGGCAGGGCGCCCGACCATACCGGCGAGGTGATGTTTTGCCCGCTGGGCGTCGACGCCCGGGCGTTTGATGACATTGTGCCGCGCGGCGTGTTGCTGAGCGCAAGCCGGCTGGCCGAGGCCTTTGCCCCGCGCCGGCGCACCGCGCACAAGGGCGACATGGGCCACGTGCTGGTGCTGGGCGGTGCGCCGGGTATGGGCGGCGCGGCGCTGATTGCCACCCAGGCCGCCGCCCGGCTGGGCGCGGGCAAGGTAAGCCTGGCCACCGCGCCGGAGCACGTCGGCGCCAGCTTGATCCGCTGCCCGGAAGTCATGGCCCACGGCGTATGCGGCGGGGCGGACCTGGCCGGGCTGGTGGAGCAGAGCGACGTGCTGGTGGTGGGCCCCGGCATCGGTCAGGGCGCCTTTGGCCAGGCCGTGCTGGCCGCGGCGCTTGAGAGCGACAGGCCGCTGGTGGTGGACGCCGACGCGCTGAACCTGCTGGCCGCGCGCTTTACCGCTGAGCGCCGCGATAGCTGGGTGCTGACGCCGCACCCCGGCGAGGCGGGCCGCCTGCTGGGCATCACCGCCGCCGAGGTCGAAGCCGACCGGCCGGCGGCGGCCGAAGCGCTGCGCCGCCGCTACGGCGGCACTATCGTCCTCAAGGGCGCCGGCACCCTGGTCGCCGGCCCCGGGGGGCTTGGTGTCTGCCCCTACGGCAACCCGGGCATGGCCAGCGGCGGCATGGGCGATGCCCTGGCGGGGATGCTCGGGGCGCTGGCCGGTCAGCGCGGCATGAATGATGACAGCGTCCGGCTCGGCGTGCTGATTCACGCCCTGGCGGCGGATATGGCCGCCCGGGACCACGGCGAACGTGGTTTGCTGGCGAGCGATCTGGCATCCTGTGCGCGCCGGCTGATCAACCCCGGGTCTGACAGTTTGCCATCAAGGTACTCATTATCATCAAGGTATTAGCCCCATGCAGGTGCAACTCCCCGACGAGAGCGCGCACGTCGCGTTCGGCGAAACCCTGGGCCGACTGTTTCAAGGCCGCGGGCGCCTTTATCTACACGGTGACCTGGGCGCGGGGAAGACCACGCTCACCCGCGGCGTGCTGCGCGCCTACGGCTACGAAGGCGCGGTGAAAAGCCCCACCTATACGCTGGTCGAGCCCTACGCGCTTGACGGCAAGCGCGTCTATCATCTGGATCTTTATCGCCTGGGTGACCCCGAGGAGCTCGAGTTCATCGGCGGGCGCGACGTCTTCGCCGACGACGCCCTTTGCGTAGTCGAGTGGCCCAGCCGCGGCGCGGGCTGGCTGCCCCCGGCGGATGTGGACCTGACGCTGGACGTCGCCGGGGCCGGGCGCCGCGCGCGGCTGGAAAGCGCAACGGTCAGGGGCGAGGCGCTGCTTGCCGAGCTGGCAGACGCTCGCGGGTTAGACGACGACGCAGCCGGCTTCCGGGGCGACGTGTGATGGCGGCGCGGGAAAGGATGCGCAGAGCGAAGCTGGCGGTGCTCATGGCGCTGGGCCTGGCGCTGCCCGCCGTCTCGCAGGCGGCAACGGTGGACAGCGTGCGCCTGTGGGCGGCGCCGGACCACGCCCGGCTGGTGTTTGATCTGTCCGAGCCGGCCAAGGCCGAAGTGTTTGCGCTGGACTCGCCGTCAAGGCTGGTGATCGACCTGGCGGACAGCGATCTGCAGGCAAAGATGGACGATCTGCCCCTGGAGGGCAGCGCAATTTCGGCGGTGCGCACCGGCGTGCGCGAGGGCGACGATCTGCGCGTGGTGCTCGAGCTCAGCCGTGATATCGAGCCGCGCCATTTCAACCTGGCGCCCAACGAAGAGTACGGTCACCGGCTGGTAGTGGATCTGGAATACCCGGGCGAAAGCGCGGTGGAAAACCCCATCGACCCCATCGAGTCGATGATCCGCGAGCAGGAAATCGCCGCCAAGCGCGCCAGTACCAAAGCCAAGGCGCTGGGCAAAGCGCCCGAGGAGACGTCCGTCGTCGAGCAGGCCGAACCGCACCCGCGGCGCGATATCATCATTGCCGTGGATGCCGGCCACGGCGGCGAGGATACCGGCGCGGTGGGCCCCGGCGGCACCCGGGAGAAGGACGTGGTGCTTGAGATCAGCCAGCGGCTGGCCGCGCGCATCAACGCCGTCGAAGGGTTCAAGGCGGTATTGATCCGCGACGGCGACTACTACCTTGGCCTGCGCCAGCGCACGCGCCTGGCCCGGGAGCAGAAGGTGGATTTCTTCGTCTCGATCCACGCCGACGCCTTTACTAGCCCGCGGCCCCAGGGCAGCTCGGTATTTGCGCTGTCCCAGCGCGGGGCAACGTCGGAAACCGCCCAGTGGCTGGCCGACAGCGAAAACCGCTCGGATTTGATCGGCGGGGTGGACGGCAACCTTTCGCTGCGCGACAAGGACCAGGTGCTGCGCGGGGTGCTACTCGACCTGACCATGACCGCCACGCTCAACGACTCGCTGACCATCGGCGGCCAGGTGCTTGACCAGCTGGGGCGGATCAACCACCTGCACAAGTCCCGGGTCGAGCAGGCCGGCTTTGTGGTGCTCAAGTCGCCGGATATTCCGTCGCTGCTGGTGGAGACCGGGTTTATTTCCAACCCCACCGAAGAGGAGCGCCTGGCAACGCCGTCGCACCAGGAAAGCCTGGCCAAGGCGATATTCGGCGGTGTCCGCAAGCACTTTGAGCGCCATCCGCCGCCGGCCAGCCTGCTGGCTTGGCAGCGCGACCACGACCGTCGCCCCGGCAGCGACGAGTATCGCATTCAACAGGGCGACACGCTGTCGGCCATTGCTTCGCGCCACAACGTGCCGGTGGGCCGCCTGCGCCAGGCCAACGAGCTCAACGGCGACGTGATCCGCGTCGGCCAGGTGCTGCATATTCCCGAATCCTGACAAGGTGAGTGTTGGAGGTAGATAGTGGACGATAACGCGGCCGCAGCGCCCAGAATCCACGTGCTCGACCCGCGCCTGGCCAACCAGATATCCGCTGGCGAAGTGGTCGAACGCCCGGCGGCGGTGGCCAAGGAGCTGATGGAAAACGCCATCGACGCCGCCGCCCGGCGCATCGAAGTCGAGGTGGAGCAGGGCGGCGCGCGGCTGATCAAGGTGCGCGACGACGGCACCGGTATCGCCGAAGGCGACATGGCCCGGGCGCTGTCCCGCCACGCCACGAGCAAGATTGAAAACCTCGACGACCTGGAGGGCGTAAGCTCGCTGGGGTTTCGCGGCGAGGCGCTGGCCTCGATCAGCGCGGTATCCAGGCTTTCGCTGACCTCCAATGCCCTAGACGACCCCCGCGAAGGCTTTCGCGTGGTGGCCGAGGGGCGCAGCATGGAGGCCCGGGTCACCCCGGCGCCGCACCCCCGCGGCACCAGCGTCGAGGTGCGCGATCTGTTCTTCAACACGCCGGCCCGGCGCAAGTTCCTGCGCACCGAAAAAACCGAGTTTGCCCACCTGGAAGAGGCGTTTCGCCGCCAGGCGCTGTCGCGCTACGACGTCGCCTGGACGCTGCGCCACAACCGCAAGACCGTTCACCAGCTGCCGCCGGGCGACTCGCCCGCCGCCCGGGAGCGGCGTATCGCCTCGCTTCTGGGCAAGACCTTTATCGAGCACGCCCGCTACATCGAGCGCCAGGTGGGCGATCTGCGCCTGTCCGGCTGGGTGGGGCTGCCTACGCACTCCCGAGCTCAGGCCGACCAGCAGTACTTTTTCGTCAACGGCCGGGTAGTCCGCGACCGCCTGGTGGCCCACGCCGTGCGCCAGGCCTACCGCGACGTGCTCTACGGCGGCCGCCACCCGGTCTTTGTGCTCTACCTGGACGTAGACCCGGACGTGGTCGACGTCAACGTCCACCCGACCAAGCACGAAGTGCGCTTTCGCGACGGGCGCACGGTACACGACTTTCTGTTTTCCAGCCTGCATCACTGCCTGGCCGACACCCGGCCCGACGCCGTAGCCGAGCCGTCCGCCGCGGAGGCCCACGCTGGCGCCTCGGAGGAAGCGACGCAGGGCGGTGTGGGCGCAGACGACGGCCGCTTCGAGCAGCAGGGCATGGCGCTTGCGCCCGCGCCCGGCCACCATGCCGGATCGTCTTCGCCGGCGGGCCCGCCCGGCGGCGCCGGCCACCCGGGGGCCGCCAAGGTGCGCCGCTTTATGCAGGGCTACCAGGCGCTGCACCCGGACCACGAAGAGACGCTGTTGACGCCGCGTGCGCCGGAAGACAGCGCCCGGGAGGTGCGCCAGGCGCCGACGCCTGAGGCGTCCGCCATGCCCGCGGCCGACCCCGCCGCCGCGCCGCCGCTGGGTTTTGCCCTGGGCCAGCTGCACGGCGTGTTCATCCTCGCCCAGAACGCCAGGGGGCTGGTGATCGTCGATATGCACGCCGCCCACGAGCGCATCGTCTACGAGCGCATGAAGCGCCAGCTGGACGCCGCCGGCGTGGACGCCCAGCCGCTGCTGGTGCCGGTGTCGCTTTCCGCCAGCGGTCGCGAGGTGGCCGCCGCGGAAAGCGAGCGCGAGGCCATCGAAAAGCTCGGCATCACCCTGGACGTGGCCGGCCCCGAGACGCTGCTGGTGCGCCAGCTGCCGGCGCTTTTGTCAGGCGCCGATCCGGAAGCGCTGGTGCGCGCCATGCTCGAGGAGCTCGAGCGCTACGGCCGCACCCGCCAGGTCGAGGCGCACATTCACGAGCTGCTGTCGACCATGGCCTGCCACGGCAGCGTGCGCGCCAACCGCCGCCTGACGATCGACGAGATGAACGCGCTGCTGCGCGATATGGAGCGCACCGAGCGCAGCGACCAGTGCAACCACGGCCGCCCGACCTGGACGCAGATGAACATGCAGGCGCTGGACCGGCTGTTTTTACGCGGCCAATAGGCGGCCAGCAGAGTGTTACAGGAGCTACCAGGTTCATGACCGACTCACGCCCGCCGGCGATTTTTTTGATGGGGCCCACCGCCTCGGGCAAGACCGATGCGGCGATCGCTCTGCACGAGCGGCTGGGCTGCGAGATCGTAAGCGTCGACTCCGCCATGGTCTATCGCGGGCTGGATATCGGCAGCGCCAAGCCTGACGCCTGCGAGCTTGCCCGGGCGCCGCACCGGCTGATCGACATCCGTGACCCGGCGGACCCGTATTCGGCGGCGGATTTTCGCCGGGATGCGCTGTATGAGATGCGCGAGATCACCGCCCGGGGCCGGATTCCGCTGCTCACCGGCGGCACCATGCTGTATTACAAGCAGCTGCTGGACGGCGTTGATAACCTGCCGCCGTCCGACTCGGCCATCCGCGCGCGGCTCGAGGCCGAGCAGGCTCGGGACGGCCTGGTGGCCTTGCACCGCCGCCTGGGGCAGGTGGACCCGGCCGCCGCCGCGCGCCTTCACCCCAACGACCCCCAGCGCATTCTGCGCGCTCTGGAAGTTTTCGAGGCGAGCGGGCGCACGCTCACCGAGCTTTGGGCCGAGCAGCGCCCGGAAACCTTTCCCTGGCGGGTGCTGTCCATAGCCCTGGCGCCCGCCGATCGCGCCGTGCTGCACCGGCGAATCGCCACTCGTTTTGCCGCAATGCTCGACAAGGGGTTGATAGATGAGGTCGTCGCCCTCAGAAAGCGTAGTGATCTGCACGCTGATCTGCCGTCGATGAAAAGCGTGGGTTACCGCCAGGTGTGGGCTTATCTGGACGGCGAGTACGACCGCGAGGCGCTGGTCGAGCGCGGCGTCATTGCCACGCGCCAGCTGGCCAAGCGCCAGCTGACCTGGCTGCGCCGCTGGCAGGGCCTGCACTGGGTAGATGCCACGGACGCCGGGGCGCTTGAGCGCGTCATGGCGCTGGCCGGCCACGGCGCCGGCTGAAATAGGCGCTTTTAAGGCCGTGCGTGAGCGCGCCGCTTAGCGTAAGATGAGCGCTTTATCGTTAGCGTTTTCGAGCGGTCGCGCGCCGGCCTTTCGGGTAACCCTGCTGCAGGGCGCCTCTGGCGCACTTTTAATAACCAACTCCAAGACAGTTTGGGAGAGCATCATGTCCAAAGGGCAGTCCCTTCAAGACCCGTACCTGAATATCCTGCGCAAGGAGCGCATTCCGGTGTCCATTTTCCTGGTCAACGGCATCAAGCTTCAGGGTCAGATCGAGTCATTCGACCAGTTTGTCATTCTGCTGCGCAACACCGTCAGCCAGATGGTCTACAAGCACGCGATTTCCACCGTTGTGCCGTCGCGCAACGTGCGCCTTCCGGCATCGGACACCGGCGACGTCGAGGCCTAATGCTGCACCAACCAAGCCATGAGGTACTGATTGTTTTTTGAGCGCCCCGATGCCGGTGAAACGGCCGTACTCGTGCACGTCGATTTTCCCGACGAGCACGCCCGGGAGGACCCGGGCGAATTTCTCGAGCTGGTGCGGTCCGCCGGCGCGACGGCGGCCACGCTGCTGACCGCCAGCCGCAACCGCCCGGATACCCGCACCTTTATCGGCTCGGGCAAGCTTGAAGAGCTGCGTGCCATGCTGGCGGCGCACGAGGCTGAGCTGGTGCTTTTCAACCACGGCCTGAGCCCGTCCCAGGAGCGTAATCTGGAGCGCGAGCTCAACTGCCGAGTGCTGGACCGCACCAGTTTGATCCTGGATATTTTTGCCCAGCGGGCGCGAACCCACGAAGGCAAGCTGCAGGTTGAGCTTGCCCAGCTTGAGCATGTCTCCACGCGCCTGGTGCGCGGCTGGACACACCTCGAGCGCCAGGCCGGCGGCATCGGCGGGCGCGGCCCGGGGGAAACCCAGCTGGAGACCGACCGCCGGCTGCTGCGCGGCCGGATCAAGGCGATTCACAAGCAGCTCAACAAGGTGCGCAAGCAGCGCGAGCAAAATCGCCGGGCGCGGGCTCGGGCGGAGATCAGCAGCATTTCGCTGGTCGGCTATACCAACGCCGGCAAGTCGACGCTGTTCAACGCGCTGACCGACGCCCACGTCTATCAGGCCGACCAGCTGTTCGCTACCCTGGACCCGACGCTGCGGCGCCTGGAAATCGACGACGTGGGGCCGGTGATCATGGCCGATACCGTGGGCTTTATCCGCCACCTGCCGCACAAGCTGGTCGAGGCGTTTCAGGCCACGCTGCAGGAAGCGGTGGATGCCTCGCTTCTGGTCCACGTGATCGACGCAGCCGACCCTGATCGCGAGCTCAACGTCGAACAGGTCGACGAGGTGCTCGAGGAAATCGGCGCGGATCGCGTGCCTATGCTCAAGGTCATGAACAAGATCGACCGGCTGGACAGCGCCCCGCGCATCGAGCGCGACGGCGACGGAGTGCCCGACACCGTCTGGCTCTCGGCCCAGGATGGCCGCGGAATTGATCTGCTCTATCAGGCGTTGAGCGAACGTCTGGCCTATGATGTCATCGACTTTTCGCTGACGCTTAAGCCGGAGCAGGGCAAACTGCGCGCCGGGCTGCACGAGCTTAACGCCGTGCAGTCCGAATATTTTGACGAAAACGGGCGCCCGGTACTTGACGTGCGTCTGCAGCGACGCGACTTTAACCAGCTGATGGCAAGACTTGGCGAGCGTGCCGATACCTATTTGCCCGAGGCCCTCAAGGAGCCGGCCGGCTGGTAGGCGCCCGGCCCTGAGCGCCGGCCCGACGGCGATGACCCCGCGATAGCACGCTCAAGAACAGCACGCTCAAGAACAGCACATATAAAGATAGCAGGATGACAGGGCACGGCGTCGCGCCTAGGCGCCCCGACGCGGCGTGCCGGTGAACACCTTGATGGAGACTAACGTATGGCCTGGAACGAGCCTGGTGGTGGCAACCAGCACGACCCCTGGAGCGGGGGCGGTCGACGCAAGGGCGGCGACAGCGGCGGCAACCGCGGAGGCGGTGGCGGAAACGGCGGCGGACCGCCGGACCTTGACGAGGCGCTGAAGAAGTTTCAGCAGAAGATCAACGGCATGCTGGGCAAGAAAAAAGGCGGCAACGGCGGCGGCGGTGGCAACGGCGGCGGCAAGTCGCGCAGCGCCTTTACCCTGCCCGGGCTTTTGATCGTCGTGGCGCTGGCCATCTGGGCGGCGTCGGGCTTTTACCTGGTCGACCAGTCCGAGCGCGGCGTGGTGCTGCGCTTTGGCAAGTTCCAGGAGATCGTCACGCCCGGCCTGCAGTGGAATCCGCCGCTGATTGACGACGTGCGCATGGTCAACGTGACCCGGGTGCGCTCGCTGACCCAGACCCAGTCGATGCTGACCCAGGATGAAAACATCGTGAAGGTCGAGATATCGGCCCAGTACCGGGTATCGGATCCGTCCAACTTCATGCTCAACGTGCGCAATCCCAACCTGACCATTGAAAACGCGCTGGATTCGTCCCTGCGCCACGTGGTTGGCGGCACCAACATGATCGATATCCTGACGTCCGGGCGTGAGATTCTCGGCAGCTCGGTGGCCAGCCGTCTGCAGACCTACCTGGACAACTACGACGTGGGCATCCAGCTGCAGACCATCAACATCGAGTCCACCTCGGCGCCGGAGCCGGTGATCGACGCCTTCGACGACGTCATCCGCGCTCGAGAGGACCGCCAGCGGACAATTAACCAGGCCGTGGCCTATGCCAATGCCATTATTCCCCAGGCCCAGGGGCAGGCCCAGCGGGTTATCGAGCAGGGCCAGGGCTATCGCGAATCGGTAGTGGCCGAGGCCCAGGGTCAGGCCAACCGCTTCCTGTCGCTGCTTTCCGAGTACCAGAACTCGCCGGCAACCATGCGCGAGCGCCTGTACATCGAAGCCATTGAAGACGTTTTCGGCGCCACGCCCAAGGTGCTGCTGGATACCGGTGACAACGCGCCGCTGATGTACCTGCCGCTGGACAAGCTCGGCGGCAAGGGCGGCACGATGTCCAACGACGGTAAGCAGTTGGACCCCCGTGTCCTTGAGAATATCTCGCCGCAGGCGGCCTCGTCGTCTTCGTCAAGCCGTTCCGGCAGCAACGCCGGCAACCGCTCCAACAACAGAACGTCCACCCGCAGGGAGGGCCGGTAAATGATCAATAATCGATCCCTGCTGATCGTCGGTGGCCTGGCGGTTGCCGCTTGGCTTGCCAGCAGTAGCCTGTTTGTCGTGGATGAAACCGAGCGCGCGGTGAAGCTTCGATTTGGCGAAGTCGTGGAAGAGAACATCGAGCCGGGGCTGCACTTCAAAGTGCCCATCACCCATACGGTGCGCAAGTTCGATACCCGGCTGCTGACTCTGGATACCGACACCAGCCGCTATCTGACCGAAGAGCAGAAAGCCGTTATCGTCGACTCCTATGTTCAGTGGGAAGTCGTCGATCCGACGCTTTACTACGAGGCCACGGCGGGGGATGAAACCATGGCCGTGCGGCTGATCCAGCCCCGGGTGGACGAAAGCCTGCGTAACGCCTTTGGCCGGCTGGAGCTGCAGCAGATCATCGCTGAAAACCGCGACGAGCTCATGACCGGTCCCCGCAAAGATCTGGATAGCCTGATGCGCGACGAGCTCGGGGTCGCCATCCGCGATATCCGTATCAAGCGTATTGACCTGCCCGAAGACGTGTCCGCGGCGGTGTTCGAGCGGATGCGCTCCGAGCGTGAGCGCGAGGCCCGCGAGTGGCGTGCCCAGGGGAAGGAAGAGGCCGAGCGGATCCAGGCTAACGCCGATCGCCGCCGCCAGGTGCTGCTGGCCCAGGCCCGCGAGCGTTCGGAAACGCTGCGCGGTGAAGGCGATGCCGAGGCGGCGCAGATTTATTCCAGCGCCTACGAGCAGGACGCCGAGTTCTTCTCTTTCTGGCGTAGCCTCAACGCCTACCGCAAGAGCTTTGCCGACAGCGACAACCTCCTGGTGCTGGAACCGGACAGCGAGTTTTTCCGCTATCTGAACAACGCCATGCCGGCGTCGGAAGACGCGGAGTAAGTCGCCGCCCGCCGGAGGAACGGGGTTTCTCCGGCGGCCAAACATGGTAGACTTCGTTAACCGGGCGTTGCCCGGTTTTTTTGTGGCCTCACGTTAGCGGATTTGTCGCGCTGCCGATGAATTCCCGGGGGCTTTCACCGTCGTCTCGCAGGATTGTTGACATGACCATCGCTGACCGCTGGCTGTTGCCCGACGGCATGGATGAGGTGCTGCCGCCGCAGGCAAGCCGCATGGAGGAGCTCCGCCGCGGGCTGCTGGACCTCTATTACCGCTGGGGATACGACCAGGTAATGCCGCCGCCGGCGGAGTTTCTCGATTCGCTTTTGACCGGTACCGGCACCGACCTCGATTTACAAACCTTCAAGCTCACCGATCAGCTGACCGGGCGCATGATGGGCGCTACCGCCGACGTGACGCCTCAGGTCGCGCGGATGGATGCCCACTCGCTGCGCCGGGAAGGGCCGGTGCGGCTGTGCTACTGCACCAGCGTCATGCGCGCTACGGCTGACCCTTATCAGGGCGGGCGCAGCCCGGTGCAGGTCGGCGTTGAGCTTTTTGGCCATAGCGGACTTGAAGCCGACAGCGAAATCATCCAGCTGGCGCTGGAAAGCCTGACCGCGGCCGGCGCCGGCGAGCTGCACCTGGCGCTTGGCCACATCGGCATCTATCGCAGCCTGGTCGAGGCCGCGGCGCTCAACGAAGAGCAGGAGCGGGCGCTGTTTACCGCGCTGGCGCTGAAATCTCCCGGCGCCATTGAACGCGAAGTCCAGCGCACCGTGAGCGACCCGGCGCTGGCCGACATGCTGACGGCGCTGGGTGAGCTTCACGGCGACGTGAGCGTGCTCGATCGGGCCCGGGATGTCTTTGCCGGCGCGCCGGCCACGGTGACCGCCGCCCTCGACGAGCTTTTGGCGCTACAGCGCCGGGTGCGCGCGCGCTTTGACGTCTCGCTGTATTTTGATCTGTCCGAACTGCGCGGCTATCAGTACCACACCGGGATGATGTTTGCCGCCTACGTGCCGGGCTACGGCCATGCCCTGGCCAAGGGCGGCCGCTATGACGATACCGGACGGGTCTTCGGCCGCGCCCGCCCGGCCACCGGGTTTTCCACGGATTTGAAACAGCTGGCGACTCTGGCGGAGGCGACGCCGGCGCCGGGGGCGATTCTGGCGCCGGCCATTGATGAGGACGCGCTGTGCGACGCCGTGGCGGAGCTTCGCCGCCGCGGCGAGCGCGTCATCCAAGCGCTGCCGGGGCAGCGCGACGAGCCGCTGGCGCACGGCTGCGACCGTCGGCTAGAGCTTATCGACGGCCGTTGGCAGCCAACGGCCCTGACACAAGAGACGAGTGCATAATGGGTAAGAATGTCGTAGTACTGGGCACCCAGTGGGGTGACGAAGGCAAGGGCAAGATCGTTGACCTGCTCACCGAATCGGCGTCGGCGGTGGTGCGCTTCCAGGGCGGCCATAACGCCGGCCACACGCTGGTAATCGACGGCGAAAAAACCGTGCTGCACCTGATTCCGTCGGGCGTTCTGCGCGACGACAAGATCTGCGTGATCGGCAACGGCGTGGTGCTCTCCCCGGAGGCGCTGCTCAATGAAATTCACGAGCTGGAGCAGAAGGACGTGCCGGTGCGCGAGCGGCTGCGGTTGTCGCCGGCCTGCCCGCTGATCCTGCCCTACCACGTGCGCCTGGATCAGGCCCGGGAAAAAGCCCGCGGCGTGGCCAAGATTGGCACCACCGGCCGCGGCATCGGCCCGGCCTACGAAGACAAGGTCGCGCGCCGCGGGCTGCGCCTGGGCGACATGCTCCACCGCGAGCGTTTCGCCGCCAAGCTCGGCGAGGTGCTCGACTACCACAACTTCGTGCTGACCCGCTACCACGGCGAGCCGGCGGTGGATTTCCAGGCGGTGCTCGACAGCGCCATGGCCATGGCCGACGAGCTGCGCCCCATGGTCAGCGACACCGTGGGCCTGGTGCACTCCCTGCGACAGCGCGGCGAGAATATCCTCTTTGAAGGCGCGCAGGGGGCGCTTCTGGACATCGACCACGGCACCTACCCCTACGTCACCAGCTCCAACACCACCGCCGGCGGTACTGCCACCGGGTCGGGCGTGGGGCCTTTGTACCTCGACTACGTACTAGGCATTACCAAGGCCTACACCACCCGGGTGGGCTCCGGGCCTTTCCCCACCGAGCTGTTTGACGACCACGGCCGCCACCTGGCGGAGAAGGGCCACGAGTTTGGCGCCACCACCGGGCGCGCGCGGCGCTGCGGCTGGTTTGACGCCGTGGCCCTGCGCCACTCGGTGCAGATCAACTCGATTTCCGGGCTCTGCCTGACCAAGCTCGACGTGCTCGACGGCCTGGAAACCATCCGCGTGTGCGTGGGCTATCGCAGCAAGGACGGCGACGTGCTGGACAACCCGGTGGATTCCGAGGGCTACGAGGCCATCGAGCCTTTGTACCAGGACCTGCCGGGCTGGGAGGAGTCCACGCTGGGGGTCAAAAGCGTCGACGGCCTGCCGGCCAACGCCCGAGCCTACATCAGCTTTCTGGAAGAGCAGATCGGCACCAGCATCGCCATGATTTCCACCGGCCCCGACCGCGTGGAAACCATCGTGCTGCGTAACCCCTTTGACGGCTGATTCCGCGCGGACGGGTTAAAAATCGATGCCGCGGCGGGCCTGAATGCCGCTGGCGAAGGCGTGGCGGACTTCCTGCATCTCGGTGACGGTGTCCGCCATGGCGACCAGGTCGCGGTGGGCATTGCGCCCGGTGATAATGACCGTCTGCTCCGGCGGGCGGTTCTCCAGCGCCTCCCTGACGGTATCGATATCGAGATAGCCGAACTTGAGCATGTAGGTGATTTCGTCAAGCACCACCAGATAAATCTCCGGGTCGGCGAGCATGCGCGCGGCGTCGGCCCAGACTTCCTCGCAGGCCCGGGTGTCGGCTTCGCGGTTCTGGGTGTCCCAGGTAAAGCCCGTGGCCATGATGGCGACGTCAAGGTTGGGGTCGTCTTCCAGGCGGTTGCGCTCGCCGCACTCCCAGAGCCCCTTGATGAACTGCACCACGCCGACCCGGTAGCCGTAGCCCAGCGCTCGGGTCACGGTGCCCCAGGCGGCGGTGGTCTTGCCCTTGCCGTTGCCGGTGTTGACGATGATCAGGCCGCGCTGCTCGGTGGCGTTGGCGACTTTTTCGTCCACGCGCGCCTTCAGTTTTTGCATTGACGCTTTATGGCGCGTCTCGCGATCGCTCATGGTATCTCCCGAGGTGGTTGGATTGGCGCCGTAGCCTAGGCCATGCCCGCGTGTCGGACAAGGCTTGGATGGCTGGCGGTGGGTCTTATTTAGTCAGCTAATGAAATTGGCGGGCAGCGGGGTGGCTGCTCTAGAATAGCGGGTCATCCCATGTCAGGAAGCGTCTACTTTCAGGAAGTGACCATGCCCTCGTTTGATATCGTATCCGAATTTGATCGCCACGAAGCGACCAACGCCGTTGACCAGGCCAACCGCGAAGTGCAAACCCGCTTTGATTTTCGCGGCGTCGACGCCGGCTTTACCCTGGAGGGCGACAGCGTCGCGCTGGAGGCCGAGGCGGATTTCCAGCTTCAGCAGATGCTTGAGATGCTGCGCGGGCGGCTGATCGCCCGAGGCATCGACGCACGCTGCATGGACGTCAAGGAGCCGGAACTCTCAGGGGTTCGGGCGCGTCAGACGGTAACGCTCAAGCAAGGGCTCGAGCAGGCCGACGCCAAGGACATCGTCAAGCGCATCAAGGCGAGCAAGGCCAAGGTGCAGGCGCAGATCCAGGGCGAAAAAGTCCGCGTGACCGGGAAAAAACGCGACGACCTGCAGGGCATCATGGCGCTGCTGCGCGGCGAGGAAGGCCCCGATTTGCCGCTGCAATTCGACAATTTCCGCGACTGATCCAGGCCGCTGCCGGCGAGCCTGGCTTACTGTTTTTTCTTTTACTGTATTTGCCGTCGGCCCATCAGAGCCGCTGCCAACAAGGAGTCATGCGCTATGTCAAAACCGCAGCCGGTTTATTTAAGCGACTACCAGCCGCCCGCCTATCGGGTGACCCATACCGAGCTGACCTTTGACCTAGACCCCGCCAATACCCGCGTCGAGGCGTGCCTGACCGTCGAGCGCCACCCGGACGCCGGCGCCGATGCGCCGCTTTATTTCCACGGCGAGCAGCTGACGCTCGAGTCCGTCGCCGTTGACGGCGAACCCCTGGCGGACAGCGCCTATCGCCACGACGACAAAGGGCTGACCATTGCTGACGTGCCCGCGGCGTTTACTCTGGAAACCCGGGTGCGTGTGGCGCCCAGGGACAACACCGCGCTGGAAGGGCTCTACCAGTCCAACGGCATGTACTGCACCCAGTGCGAGGCCGAAGGCTTTCGCCGGATCACCTTTTACCCGGACCGTCCGGACGTCATGACGGTATTTCGCGTCACCGTGATCGGCGACGCCGAGCGCGAGCCGGTGCTGCTGGCCAACGGCAACCCGGTCGAGCGCGGCGGGCTTGACGGCGGGCGCCACTTCGTTACCTGGGAAGACCCACACCCCAAGCCGTCCTACCTGTTTGCCCTGGTCGCCGGCGATCTTGCGTGTGTGGAGGACAGCTTCACCACCATGGGCGGCCGCGACGTCACGCTGCAAATTTGGGTCGAGGAAGAAAATCTGGGCAAGACCGACCACGCCCTGGCTTCGCTCAAGCGTGCCATGCGCTGGGACGAGGAGCGCTACGGTCGCGAGTACGATCTTGATCGCTTCATGATCGTCGCGGTCAACGACTTCAACATGGGCGCCATGGAAAACAAGGGGCTCAATATCTTCAACTCGGCGGCGGTGCTGACCCACCCGGACACCGCCACCGACGCCGCCTTCCAGCAGGTGGAGGGCATCGTCGCCCACGAGTACTTCCACAACTGGTCGGGCAACCGCGTGACCTGCCGGGACTGGTTTCAGCTCTCGCTCAAGGAAGGCTTTACCGTGTTCCGCGACCAGAGCTTCACCGCGGATACCAACTCGGCGGCGCTCAAGCGCATTCAGGACGTGACGTTTTTCCGCACCGCCCAGTTTGCCGAGGACGCCGGCCCCACGGCGCACCCGGTGCGCCCGGACCACTACATCGAGATCACCAACTTCTATACCCTGACGGTTTACGAGAAAGGGGCAGAAGTGGTGCGCATGCTAAAAAACCTGGTGGGCTGGGACGCCTTCCGCCGGGGCAGCGATCTTTACTTCGCGCGCTTTGACGGCCAGGCGGTAACCATCGAGGACTTCGTCGGCTGCATGGTGGAAGCCTCGGGCGAGGATTTGTCCCAGTTCATGCGCTGGTATGATCAGGCGGGTACCCCGGAGATCGACGCCCACGGCGAGTACGACTACGCCAACGCCGAATACCGCCTGACCCTGCGTCAGCGCACCCCGGCAACGATAGGGCAGCAGGCCCCCGAGCCGCTGCACATCCCCGTGCGCATGGGGCTCATCGGGACCAAGTCGGGGCACGATTTGACGTTGACGCTCGACGGCGAAGCCTGCGGCAAGGATACCGTACTCAACCTGTGCGAAGCCGAGCAGACGTTCGTCTTCACCGACGTCGCGGAGGCGCCCACGCCGTCGCTTTTACGCCATTTCTCGGCGCCGGTGAAGCTGTACTTCCCCTATTCCCGGGAGGGTCTGGCGTTTCTGCTCACCCAGGACAGCGACGGTTTTAACCGCTGGGAAGCCAGCCAGCGCCTGGCCATGCTGGCCCTGAACGATCTCATTGCCGCTCACCGCAACGGCGTGGAAAAGGTCATGGACACCCGCGTGGTGGAGGCTTACCGGACGCTGCTCAACGCGCCGGCCGAAGACAAGGCGGTGATGGCCGAAATGCTGCGGCTGCCGTCCGAGGCCTGCATTGCCGAGCATCAGCCGCTGGTGGACGTGGACGCCATCCACGCCGCCCGAGAGTTTGTGTGCCAGTCGCTGGGCTTTGCCCTGCGCGACGATTTTCTCGCGCTGTTCAAGGCCAATCAGGCGGACGAGCCCTACGCGCCGACGCCTGAGCAGATTGGCCGGCGCAGCCTGAAAAACGTAGCGCTGGGCTATCTCATGACCATCGAAGACGAGGTCGGGATCGAGCACTGCCAGGCGCAGTTTGACGCCGGTCACAACATGACCGACGTGCGCCAGGCGCTGACCCTGCTGGTGCACTCCAGCCGCGACGACCTGTCCGCTCCGGCGCTCAGGGCCTTTGGCGAAAAATGGGCTCACGACCCTCTGGTCATGGACCAGTGGTTCAGCATTCAGGTATCGCGGCCCCAGGACGACGTGCTCGATCGCGTCAAGTACCTGATGGAGCACCCGGCCTTTTCGCTGACCAATCCCAACAAGGTGCGGGCGCTGCTGGGTACCTTCGCGCAAAACCGCATCAACTTTCATCGGCTGGACGGCGCGGGCTACGCCCTGCTGGCCGATACGGTGATCGAACTTGACGGGTTAAACCCGGAAATGGCGGCCGGCCTGATGACGCCGCTGACGCGCTGGCGCCGCTTTGACGATACCCGTCAGGCGCTGATGCAGGCCGAACTCCAGCGCATCCACGACCGGCCGCTGTCGGCCAACGTTTTTGAGATGGTGGACAAGGCGCTGGGCTAAAAGCGGACGGCTTCGGGCGACACAGCGACAATAGGGACAACGGCAATACGAGGTGGACGGATACGGTGAGCGACATCAATCGGCGTTATGTACTGGTAGTAAACGGCAAGTCTGCCGGCGATCCGGCGCTGCGGGCCGCGGTGGCCAAGAAGCGGCGGGCGGGTATGGCGCTGATTGTCTATGCCACCTGGGAAGCCGGGGACGCGGCGATGTTTGCCGAAGCGGCCGTGGATCACGGCGCCACCCACGTGATTGCCGGCGGCGGCGACGGTACGGTCAACGAAGTGGTCAACGGCCTGATGCGTCTTCCCCGGGAAAAGCGTCCGGCGCTGGGCATTGTGCCGCTGGGCAGCGCCAACGACTTTGCCCGCTCGCTGGGGCTGCCCCTGGAGCCCTACGCCGCGCTGCAGAAGATCTGCCGCTGGGAGCCCCAGCCGGTGGACGTGGTGCGGATTTCCGCCACCGGGCAGGGCAAGGGCGTGGACGAGTACTACCTCAACATGGCTACCGGCGGTTTTGGCGCCGAGGTGACCTCGACCACGCCCAAGCTGCTCAAGCGCCTGCTGGGCGGGGCGGCCTACTCGGTGATGGGAGCGCTCAAGACCTGGCGCCACCGCAGCTACGAAGGCACGCTCAACTGGGATAACTGCGAAGAGAAGGCCGCGTTTTTGCTGGTGGCGCTGGGCAATGCCCGCCAGTCCGGCGGCGGCCAGGTGCTGGCGCCCAGCGCCAGGATCAACGACGGCTACCTGGACATGCTGCTGGTCAAGGACTTCGGCTCTTTCAGGGAGCTTCCGCAGCTGATCCGCGAGCTGCGCGAATTTCCGGCCCGGGGGCGCTTTGTGCGCTACCTGCCGGTGTCCAAACTCTCGGTGAGCACCGACCCAAGCCATCCGCCCTGGCCGTTGACCCTGGACGGCGAAGCGCATCGCTTTGACGCCTTTTCCGCCGAGGTCGTCCCCCTGGCGCTGCGCTTGGCCATGCCCGCGGACTCCGAGCTGCTGGTGGCTACAACTCCTGAGTCGCTTACCGGCGAGACAGCCGCGACAACCCAAACGACGGCCGCGGCGACAAGACGCCGGCGCCCGACAAGGTCGCGCAGACGGCCAGACCTTCTACGGCCTGGCCAACGGCCTAGCCCTGTTTTACTTACAGCGACGGTAAGGAGAATACCGCCATGTCAAACCGCTTTTGGATACCGACGCTCATGGCCACGGCGCTGCTGCTTGGCGCCTGCAGCGATGATGACGCGTCAGAACCGGCCCCGGAAGGCGGCGACACCCCCGCCGAGCAGAGCGAAGACGCGCCGGCTGAGACGGCAGACACCACCGAGTCGGCGTCTTCGGACGAGGCGCCCGATCTGGATACGGCCGATCCGGAGACCGACGCGGAGACGCCGGCCCCGGCCGGCGAGACGGATAGCGCCGCCGGCGATTCGGCGTCTGACGATACGGCGCCTGAAGACGTTACGGCCGAAGACGCTACGTCTGAAGGGGCTGTGCCCAAAGAGGTCACCGCCGACGACGACACGCTTTCCGCAGACCCCGAAGACGTGCTCGAGGACGAGGACGCCGCCATGCCCGGCGAGGTCACGAAGTCCGACGTGGACGACGTGATCAGCGATATCGACCGGCGCTTCGAAGAAGCCGAGCAGGAGCTCAAGGAGCAGTTCGAAGAGGCGGAAAAGCAGGCGCCGACGACCGAGCCGCTACCCGGAGATGCGGGCGCCTCAGCGGAAAACGGCATGCCGTCAGAGAAGGACGTCGCGCTGCCGGATGAGGAGCTGGATATTGAACCTTCCGCCCCGCCCGGCAAGCTCGACGGCGAGATTGGCAAGTCGGAGGTCGACGAGCTGATCGAAGACGCCGAGCGGCGTTTTGAAGAAACCCAGCAGCAGCTCCAGGAGCAGTACAAGGAGCTTGAGCAGCAGGACGTGGAGACCGCCTCGGATACGGCCACGCCCACGGTGGACGAGCCGGAGCGCGACTGACAGGCATAAAAAAAGCCCGCCGACCGGCGGGCTTCTGCGATGTTCCTGGCGCTCGCAGGCGCTATATCCTCAGGGTGTTGATCAAGAGCTTGCTCAGGGGTTGGCTCAAGAGCATACCTTAAGAAATTAGCCCTGAGAGAATCAGTGGGCCTGGATATTCGAGGCTTGTAAGCCTTTCTTGCCCTGGGTGACCTCAAAGCTGACCTTTTGGCCGTCCTGCAGGGACTTGAAGCCTTCGGCCTGAATTTCGGAAAAGTGGGCGAACAAGTCGTCACCGCCGTCATCCGGAGAGATGAAGCCGTAACCCTTGGTGTCGTTGAACCACTTTACAGTGCCAGTTGCCATTATCAATTTCCTTGCTTGCTTGGTTATCTGACGAAGGCACCTTTGCCTGATCGTCAATTTCAATGTAGAGGTTAAATGTCGGGGCGTAAAGTCTCGGCCAATGATTTTTACCGCTTAACGGAGCCGGCAGCATGGCCGAGTGGAGTTTGATCGACGGGCACTTCGGGGCTTTTGTGGTGGCCATTACGCTACTTTCTCTGACGCCGGGGGTGGATACGCTGCTGGTGATCCGCAACACCGCCCGGGGCGGCGTCGGCGACGGCGTGGCCACCAGCCTTGCCATTTGCTGCGGGCTTTTTATTCACGCCGCGGTATCGGCGCTGGGCATTTCGCTGATTCTTTTGCAGTCGGCGACGGCGTTTGGCGCGCTGAAGTTTGCCGGGGCGGCCTATCTGGTCTGGCTGGGCGTGCAGAGCCTGGGCGCCATGCGCCGGGGGCAGGGGCTGGCCGCGGAGGGTACGGCGGGTGCCCGGGGGCAGGCCAGGCGACTGCAGGCGGCGCGCGAAGGGCTCGTCTCCAACGTGCTCAACCCCAAGACCGTGGTGTTTTATATGGCCTTTCTGCCGCAGTTCATCGCGCCCGAGGACCCGGCGCTGGTGAAGTCGCTGTGGCTTGCCGGCGTGCACTTTGCCATTGCCAACGCCTGGCAGATCGCCGTGGCGCTGATGGTGGGGCGCGCCGGCCGCTTTCTGGCAAGCGCCCGCGTGGCGCGCGCGCTCAACGGGCTGACCGGCAGCGTGCTGATTGCCTTCGGCATTCGGCTGGCGCTGGAGCAGCGGCCGTAGGGCGGCCGTTCCAGCGCCGTGACAGCCGATGCCCGGCATCAGCGCATCAGCGAACGATCGTAGCGGGTGTTGCGCTCGGCTTCGCTCAGCAGCGATACGCCCTCGGCATCGCCGCCCTGGGCCAGGTGCTGGAAAATCGCCCGGTAGGTCAGCACGGCCTGGACGTAGTGGCGGGTTTCGCGGAAGGGGATGCGCTCGACGAAGAGGTCGAAGTCCTCGGCGCGGTGCTCGCCCAGCCAGCGGTCGACCCGGCGGGGGCCGGCGTTATAGGCCGCCGTCGCCGCCAGGCGATTACCCCGGTAGCGCTTTAGCGTTTCGCTGAAGTAGGCGCTGCCCAGGCGGACGTTGAGCTCGGGGTCGAGCACGCCGTAGCGGCCCGGCGCGTCAAGCCCCAGCGAGCGGCTGACGTCGCTCGCGGTACCGGGCATCAGCTGCATCAGCCCCAGTGCCCCGGCAGGGGAGCGCGCCTTGGGGTTGTAGGCGCTTTCCCGCCGGGCAATGGCCATCAGCAGGTAGGGGTCCACGTCGTTGCGGCGGCCAAAGCGCTCGAAGGCGTCGCGGTAGGCGTGGGGAAAGCGCCATTCCAGCGCGTCCCACATCTTGCCGGCAATGGTGGTTTGCACCAGCCGGGCGGGCCAGCTTTCGTGGCCTGTCTCGGCCTGCTGCGCGGCGTAGCCGGCAAGCGCCTGGGCGCGCTCGGGCGTGGCCCGGCGCACGGCGTGGAGCCATTCGCTGGTGGCAAGCCCCGGCTCGCCGATGCGAATCAGCGCCTCGGTGCGGCGCACTTCGGGCAGCGCGGCAATGCGCTCCCGGGTGGCCTCGTCAAAGCCGTAGCGGGCCATGTTGAACGAGTAGGGCTGATCCAGACGCTCGGCGGCGGCGAAGCCGTAAAAGTCGCGCTCCTCGGCGGCGTTCTGGTAGTGACGGCGGGCGGCGCCGCCGTCGCCCAGCTGGGCGTCGGCCCGGGCCAGCCAGTACTGCCAGCGGCTGTTTTCCCGCTCTTCGGCGGGCATTTGGCCGACCCAGTGGCGCACGTCTCCCCAGGCGCGCTCGGCCAGGGCCCGGCGGACCCGGAGCTCCCGCACCCGCTCGCTGTCCAGGGTGGGCAGCACGCCGTCGACCCAGTCAAGGGTGCCGGGGGTGTCGCGCACCAGGGCGTAGAACGCCAGCTCCTCTTCAATGGCGCGGCGGGTGGCGGATGAGAGGTTAACGCGCGAGGCCTTGGCCTGCCAGGCGGCGAAGGCGGCCTCGGTATCGCCGCGGGTCAGGCGTTCCATGGCGGCGCGATAAAAGCCGCCGGTGGCGGCGCACTCAGGCCCCAGGCAGTCCGGCGCAAGGCTCAGGCTCTCGGGGTCACGGCGGGTGTTTTCCGCGGTGCTGACGGCGGTGTGCCAGCGCTCATCCAGCTGATCCAGCAGGTAGTCCATCAAGCGGGTCTGCTTGGCTTCCCAGGCGAGCATGGCGCGGTCCCATACGTCGTCGGCGTCGATCACTCCGCGGCTTTGCAGACGGTTGAACAGCGCGTCGCAGGCGGTGGGGCGCGACTGGCCCACAAGCCACAGCTCGCGGCCCAGCTCCTCGGCCCGGGTCGGGTTTTGTTCCAGCAGGGCAGTGGCATAGTGGCACTGGCGTTCGGCCCCGGCCGGCTTGTCGTCGGCCACGGCCAGCAGGTCGTCAAAGCGCTCGGCTTCGCCGTAGGCGCTGATGGCCTGGCCGCGCATCCAGACCGACAGCGGCGAGTCCTCGTGCTCCGTGATAAAGGCATTGACCCGCCCGGGGGAGGCCTCGGGTAGCGCCCCCCGCAGCCGGTGATAGTCGACGTAGCCGTGCAGTATATGCCCGGCAACCGCGCTATCATTGATGCTGGCCCAGCGCTGCTCGCGAGCGTCGGCCAGGGCGTCGCGCATGGCCGTGTCAGACAGGGCAAGCGCCGCCGGTGGCAGGCTGCCCAGCAGTAGCGCCCCGGCCAGTCCCACGGTCTTGGCTCGATGATAAAAGCGGCGTCGCAAAGCGTGCATGACGAACTCCTCGCGTCAGGATGAAACATCCGGGTCAGGGTGAACACAGCAGAGCGGGGCGAAAAGGCTTGAAGCTCAAGGGCTGTTTGACTATCAAAGGATGTGTAACGAACAGATGTGAACGGACAGCCGCACATGCTGCCCGAAATGCTGTCCCGATCATACGGTGAGAAGCGCCGGAGTGCGATAGACCGGTCTCCGCCGATAAGCTGCCAGGAGGTGGCATATGGCACTGTACTCCCGTCAACGGTGGCGCCGGCTCAAGTCCCGGGCCTGGACGCTGCCGCGCATAGCCCGCGGGCTGCGGCTGTTTTTCCCCATGACCCGCGACGTCATGGGCGGACGCTATCGCCCGGTGCCGTGGAAGGCGTTTGCGCTGATGGCAGGGGCCATCGGCTACCTGGTGATGCCGTTTGACCTGATTCCGGATTTCATCCTGCCGTTTGGCCTGCTGGACGATGCCGTTATCGTTAGCTGGCTGCTGGCGCGCGTCGATGAGCAGCTGGACGCGTACCGAGCCTGGCAGGACGGCCGCTCGCGCTAACGGTGTCTTGAAAACGGCTGGCCAAGCCCCATATTTCGTTCACGCCATATTCATGCCGCGCGGGCCCATCGCCTTCTGCGCGGCCGGTAGGAAACGACAACGACCCGAGGGCTGAAATAATGACCACCGCAACCAGGGAAGAAACGCTGGGTTTCCAGACGGAAGTCAAGCAGCTGCTGAACCTGATGATCAACTCGCTGTACTCCAACCGCGAAATTTTCCTCCGCGAGCTGATTTCCAACGCCGCCGACGCCTGCGACAAGCTGCGCTACGCGGCCCTTGACAACGACGCGCTGTACGAGGGCGACAGCGAGCTGCGCGTGGAGATCGAGCACGACAGCGACGCCGGCACCGTTACGCTGCGGGACAACGGCATCGGCATGAGCCGCGACGACGTCATCGCCAATCTGGGCACCATTGCCAAGAGCGGCACCGCCGAGTTCCTGCAGCAGCTTTCCGGCGAGCAGCAAAAGGATGCCAACCTGATCGGCCAGTTCGGGGTGGGCTTTTACTCAAGCTTCATCGTCGCCGACGAGGTCTCTGTCCGCACCCGCAAGGCCGGCGCTCCCGCGGCCGAAGGCGTGGAGTGGCGTTCGGCGGGCGAGGGCGAGTTCACCATCGGCGAGCTTGAGCGCGACGCTCACGGCACCGAAATCGTCCTGCAGCTGAAAGAGGACGCCAAGGAGTTTGCCGACGACTCCCGCCTGCAGAACCTGGTGCGCAAGTACTCCGACCACATCGAAGTGCCGGTGAAAATGCCCAGGACCGAAGCCGCCAAGGACGATGACGGCAACGACGTCGAAGGCAGCGAAGTCACCACCTGGGAAACCGTTAACGAAGCCACCGCGCTCTGGGTGCGCCCCAAAAGCGAAATCACCGCGGACGAGTACAAGGCGTTCTACAAGCACGTATCCCACGACTTCTCCGATCCGCTGACCTGGAGCCACAACAAGGTCGAGGGCAAGCTCGAATACACTAGCCTGCTGTTCGTGCCCGGCCGCGCGCCGTTCGACCTTTACGAGCGCGACGGTGCCCGCGGGGTCAAGCTGTACGTTCAGCGCGTGTTCATCATGGACGACGCCGAGCAGTTCCTGCCGCTGTACCTGCGCTTCATCAAGGGCGTGCTGGATACGCGGGATCTGTCGCTCAACGTGTCCCGGGAGATTCTCCAGCAGGACCCTCAGGTCGAGAAGATCAAGAGCGCGCTGACCAAGCGCAGCCTGGACATGCTGAAAAAGCTGACCAAGGACACCGAGACCTACCAGACGTTCTGGAACACCTTCGGCAGCGTACTCAAGGAAGGCCCGGGCGAAGATCCCGGCAATCGCGAAAACATTGCCGGCCTGCTGCGCTTCTCGTCCACCCATACCGACAGCGCCACTCAGGACCAGTCCCTTGCCGACTACGTCGAGCGCATGAAGGAAGGCCAGCAGAAGATCTACTACATCGTCGCCGACGGCTTCAACGCGGCGAAGAGCAGCCCGCATCTGGAAATCTTCCGCAAGAAGGGCATCGAGGTGCTGCTGCTCTCCGATCGCATCGACGAGTGGCTAATGAGCCATCTCACCGAGTTTGACGGCAAGACCCTGACCGACGTGGCCAAGGGCGAGCTGGATCTTGGCGATGTCGAAGACGAGGAAGAGAAAAAGGCCCAGGAAGAAACCGCCAAGGACAAGGAAGACCTGGTCAAGCGCGTTCAGGAAGCGCTGGGCGAGAGCGTTCAGGAAGTCAAGGTAACCCACCGTCTGACCGACTCGCCGGCCTGCGTGGTGCTGCCCGAGCACGAAATGGGCTTTCAGATGCGCCGTATCATGGAAGCCGCCGGCCAGCCGCTGCCCGAGGTCAAACCGATTCTTGAGCTCAACCCCGGGCACGCGCTGGTGAATCGCCTGGAAGGCGCTGACGAAGCCAGCTTCAGCGATCTGGCCCACATTCTGCTGGATCAGGCGATCATCGCCGAAGGCGGCCATCTGGAAGACCCGGCGGCCTATGTCAAGCGGCTGAACGGCGTATTGACCGCCTAAACCGCCCGCGACGCGCGCCACGGCCCGTCAGGCTTGCCTGGCGGGCCGTTTGTTTTGCCGGCGCATTTGCTAAAGTATTGAGTTATCACCATTTCGGCAGGACACCCTAATATGGCGGAACAGCAGATCAAGGTCGCGGTGCTGGGCGGCGGCAGCTTCGGCACCGCGCTTTCCAGCATCGCCGCGGACAACGGCGCCCAGGTGCGCCAGTGGATGCGAGACGCCGCGCTGGTCGAGCAGATCAACCGCGAACACCGCAACGGGCGCTACCTGCCCGACTATGCCATAAACGAGGCGGTGCACGCCTCTACCGACATGCAGGCGGTGCTTGAGGGCGTCGAGCTTGTGCTGATCGCGATTCCCTCCAAGGCCTTTCGCCAGGTGGTGCAGGCGGCGCGCCAGTGGCTGCGCCCCGAGCAGATCCTGGTGAGCACCACCAAGGGCATCGAGTCCGATAGTTTCATGCTCATGAGCCAGGTGCTGGAGCAGGAGACCGGCTTTGCCCACATCGGCGTCATTGCCGGGCCCAACCTGGCCTCGGAGATCGCCGACAAGCAGCTCACCGCCACGGTGGTGGCAAGCGCCGACGCCGAGACCCGGACCCGGGTGCAGCAGGTGCTGAGCTGCGGGTATTTTCGCGTCTACGCCAGCAGCGACCGCCACGGCGTGGAGCTGGGCGGGGCGCTGAAGAATATCTACGCCATTGCCGCGGGCATGGCGGCCGCCCTCGGTATGGGCGAAAACACCCGCAGCATGCTGATGACCCGGGCGCTGGCGGAAATGAGCCGCTTTGCCGTGGCCCAGGGCGCCAACCCCATGACCTTTCTGGGGCTTTCCGGCGTCGGCGATTTGATCGTGACCTGCTCCTCGAGCCTATCGCGCAACTACCGCGTGGGCTATGCCATGGGCGAAGGCCGCACCCTCAAGCAGGCGGTGGATGCCCTGGGCCAGGTAGCCGAAGGGGTCAACACCGTGAAGCTTGTGTGCGCCAAGGCCTCTGAAATCGGCGTCTACATGCCGCTGGCCGAAGGGCTTGAGCGCGTGCTGTTCCAGGGCGTGCCGGCCAAGCAGATGGCCAGCGGCCTGATGACCGGCGAGCAGAGTAGCGACGTGGAATTTGTGCTGCCCCGGGCCGAGGTGCAAAAGGCCCACCGGGATACCCCGAACAGCCAGACAACAGGAGACCCGCAATGAGTTATCTCTGGATCATGCGCCACGGCGAGGCCGCTGACGGCTCGCCGGACAGCGCCCGGCCGTTGACGGCCGACGGCGAACAGCAGGCAAGCCTCATGGCAAGCCGGCTGGCCGAGCGCTGTCAGGCGGACGGCACGGCGGTCACGCGGATCGTGACCAGCCCCTACCTTCGCGCCCGGCAAACCGCCGCCGTCATGGGCGACGCCCTGGGCGTGGCCGTGGAAACGCTCTCCGGGATTACCCCGGAGGATTCGCCCCAGGCGTTTTGCGACTGGCTGGTCAACCAGCCGGGTAACCTGCTGGTGGTCAGCCATATGCCGCTGGTCGGCGGACTGACCGGGCTTTTGGTCGACGGCCGCGAAGACCAGGGCCGGGCGTTTCCCACGGCGGACATAGCCGAACTCGAGGCCGACGTCTGGGCCGCCGGCTGCGCCCGGCTTACAAGCTTTACCGCGCCTTAGGGGCTTTTATACCAGCGCGTCGAGCTTTTCCTTGAGCAACTGATTGACCTGCTGAGGATTGGCCGTGCCGCGCGAAGCCTTCATCACCTGGCCGACAAAGTAGCCGATCATCTTGCCGCGCTTGTCGGGTTCGGCCTCGACGTACTGGGCCACCTGTTTGGGGCTCTGGGCAATGACGTCGTCGATCATCGCCTCGATGGCGCCGGTATCGGTGACCTGTTTTAAGCCCTTGGCCTCGATAACGGCGTCGGCGCTATCGCCCTGGCCGTCCCACAGCGCCTGGAACACCTGCTTGGCGGCCTTGCCGCTGATGGTGTCGTCCTTGACCCGGGCAATAAGCTCGCCCAGCTGGCGGGCGCTCACCGGGCTCTCGCCCACCTCCAGGTGCTCGCGCTTGAGCGCCGCGGAAAGCTCGCCCTGCACCCAGTTGGCCGCCTGCTTGGCGTCGCCGCAGACGTTCATGGCCTCTTCAAAGTAGTCGGCCATGTCGCGGCTGGCGGCGATCACCGAGGCGTCGTAGGCCGAGAGCCCAAGCTCATCCTCAAAGCGCTCGCGCTTGGCGGCGGGAAGCTCCGGCAGAGCGTCGCGCAGATGATCGATGTAGGCCTGATCCAGCACGATGGGCAACAGGTCCGGGCAGGGGAAGTAGCGGTAGTCGTTGGCTTCCTCCTTGGTGCGCATGCTGCGGGTTTCGTCGCGGTCCGGATCAAACAGGCGGGTTTCCTGGACCACCTCGCCGCCGTCCTCGATGAGCTCGATCTGGCGCTCGACCTCAAAGGCGATGGCGTGCTCGACAAAGCGGAAGGAGTTGACGTTCTTGATCTCCGCCCGGGTGCCAAATTCGGCCTGGCCCTTGGGGCGCACCGAGACGTTGACGTCGCAGCGCATGGAGCCCTCGGCCATGTTGCCGTCGGAAATGCCCAGGTAGGTGACGATGGAATGGATCGCCCGAAGATAGGCCGAGGCCTCTTTGGCCGAGCGCATGTCCGGCTCGGAGACGATTTCCAGAAGCGGCGTGCCGGCGCGGTTCAGGTCGATGCCGGTCATTTCCCGGCCGCCGTCGTCGGTAAAGCTTTCGTGGAGCGACTTGCCGGCGTCTTCTTCCAGGTGCGCGTGGTGAATGCGGATGCGCCGGGTGACGTCGTTGTCCAGGCGGATGTCAAGCTCCCCGGGCCCGACGATGGGGTAATACATCTGGCTGGTCTGGTAGCCCTTGGGCAGGTCGGCGTAGAAGTAGTTCTTGCGGTCAAACACGGACGTTTCGGCGATCTCGGCGTTGACGCCGAGGCCAAACTGCACGGCCATGGCCACCGCCTGCTCGTTCACCACCGGCAGGGTGCCGGGCATTCCCAGATCCACGGCGCTGGCCTGGGTATTGGCCTCGGCGCCGAAGGCGGTGGAGGCGCCGGAGAAAATCTTCGAGCGTGTGGCGAGCTGGACGTGGACCTCAAGCCCAATCACGGTTTCCCATTGCATCAGGCGATCTCCTTGGCGAAAGCGGGACGTTGTTGGTGCCAGTCGGTGGCCTGCTGGAACTGGTGGGCGACATTCAGCAGCCGGGCTTCGGCGAAGTGCGCGCCGAGGATCTGCAGCCCCACCGGGCGGCCACCGGAGAAGCCGGCGGGCACGCTGATGCCGGGGATGCCGGCGAGGTTGACGGCGATGGTGTAGATGTCCTGCAGATACATCGACACCGGGTCTTTCTGCGCGCCGAGGTCGAACGCCGGCGTCGGCGAGGTCGGCCCCATGAGCACGTCGACCTGGTCAAAGGCGTCGAGAAAATCCTGGCGAATGAGCCGGCGGACCTTCTGCGCCTTGGTGTAGTAGGCGTCGAAGAAGCCCTCGGACAGGGTGTGCGTGCCGATGAGAATGCGCCGCTTGACCTCTTCGCCGAAGCCTTCGGCCCGGGAGCGCTGGTAGAGATCGATCAGGTCTTCGGGGTGGTCGCAGCGGTGGCCGAAGCGCACGCCGTCAAACCGCGCCAGGTTCGACGACGCCTCCGCCGGGGCGATGACGTAGTAGGCCGAGGTGGCGTAGCGGGTGTGGGGCAGGCTGACGTCGCGCACGGTAGCGCCCAGAGATTCGTACACCTTGACCGCCTCGCGCACCGCGCTTTCCACCGCCGGGTCCAGGCCGTCGCCGAAGTATTCTTTGGGCAGGCCGATCTTGAGCCCGGCGAGGGGCGCGTCGAGCTCGGCGGCGTAGTCGGGCACGCAGCGCGCAGCGCTGGTGGAGTCGCGCAGGTCGTGGCCGGCGATGGCGCCGAGCAGGTGGGCGCAGTCTTCGGCGGTGCGCGCCATGGGCCCGGCCTGGTCCAGGCTCGAGGCGTAGGCGATGATGCCGTAGCGCGACACGCGCCCGTAGGTGGGCTTGAGCCCGGTAATGCCGCAGAACGCGGCGGGCTGGCGGATCGAGCCGCCGGTGTCGCTACCCATGGAGGCCGGCGCCAGGCCCGCCGCCACGGCGGCGGCGCTGCCCCCGGATGAGCCGCCGGGTACGGCGGAGAGGTCCCAGGGGTTTTTTACCGCGCCGTAGTAGCTCGACTCGTTGGACGAGCCCATGGCGAATTCGTCCATGTTGGTCTTGCCAAGGCTTACGCAGCCGGCGGCGTCGAGCTTTTCCGCCACCGTGGCGCTGTAGGGGGCGACGAAGTTATCCAGCATTTTCGAGCCGTTGGTGGCCTTGACGTCGCGGACACAGAAATTGTCCTTGAGCGACAGCGGCACGCCGGTGAGAAAGCCGGCGCGGCCGTCGGTCCGGGCCCGGTCAGCGTCGTCGGCGGCGGCCAGCGCCTGCTCGGCGGTGACGCTGATGAAGCTGTTGAGCGTCGGCTCGGCGCGCTCGATGCGCTTGAGGTAGTCGGTGGTCAGCTCGCGGCTGGAGGCGTCGCCTTTTTGCAGCGCGGCGGCAAGCGAGGTAACGGTGTGATCAAAAGTGTCGTCAGCAGTGCGGTCAGACATGGCCCACAGGCTCCGTTGAGGAATAAGTAGCGGGATAACAGAAGGGGCGGTGCGGCGCTGCGGCTATTCCACCACCCGGGGTACCAGGTAAAGGCCGTCTTCGGTGGCCGGGGCCAGGCGCTGAAAACGCTCGCGCTCGTTCCCTTCGGTGACGTCATCGGCGCGCAGCCGCTGGGTGGCATCGAGAGGGTGCATCAGCGGGGCGACGCCGTCGGTGTCAACGCCCTGCAGCTGGTCGACCATCTCCAGAATCCGGTTCAGGTCGTCAACAAAGCCCAGGGCTTGCGCGTCGCTTACGTCGAGCCGGGCCAGATGGGCCGCCCGGCGCACATGGGTCTGTTCGAGCGCCATGATCAAATGTCCTCATCAAAACAGGGTGAAATAGGGTAGGCGAAGTGGCGCAGAAGGTAGCATATCCTGGCGCTTGCGGGCAGTGGTGGTGCGCTGCGCTGTTGCCGCCGTGCGGATGCGGTGATACCGTTTGCCCCCGCACAGGGTTCCCGGCCAGCACTAGGTAATAACATTCATGTTCAAACGTTTGAGGGGGCTGTTTTCCAGCGATCTATCGATCGACCTGGGTACGGCCAACACACTGATTTATGTACGCGGGCGCGGCATCGTCCTTGACGAACCTTCCGTTGTCGCCATCCGCCAGTCCGGCACCATGCGCAGCGTTGCCTCAGTGGGCACCGACGCCAAGCGCATGCTGGGGCGTACGCCCGGCAATATTACCGCGATTCGTCCGATGAAGGACGGCGTGATTGCCGATTTTACCGTCACCGAGCAGATGCTCCAGCACTTCATTCGCAAGGTTCATCAAAGTACGTTCTTGACGCCGAGTCCGCGCGTGCTGGTCTGCGTTCCCTGCATGTCGACCCAGGTCGAGCGCCGCGCCATCCGCGAGTCGGCCGAAGGCGCCGGCGCTCGGGAGGTGTTTCTCATCGAAGAGCCCATGGCGGCCGCCATCGGCGCCGGGCTGCCCATCGAGGAAGCTCAGGGCTCGATGGTGGTGGACGTCGGCGGCGGCACCACCGAGATCGCGATTATTTCGCTTAACGGCGTGGTCTACTCCGAGTCCATCCGCGTGGGCGGCGACCGCTTCGACGAGGCGATTACCGGCCACGTGCGCCGCTACTACGGCAGCCTGATTGGCGAGGCGACCGCCGAGCGCATCAAGGAGGAGATCGGCTGCGCCTATCCCGGCAGCGAGCAGCGCGAAATCGACGTTCGCGGCCGCAATCTGGCCGAAGGCGTGCCGCGCAGCTTTACGCTCAACTCCCACGAGATCCTCGACGCGCTCCAGGATACCCTGGTGGCCATTGTCTCGGCGATCAAGAGCGCGCTTGAGCAGTCGCCGCCGGAGCTTGCCTCGGACATCGCCGAGCACGGCCTGGTGCTGACCGGCGGCGGCGCCATGCTGCGCGACCTGGACAAGCTGATTGCCGAAGAAACCGGCCTGCCGGTAATCATCGCCGAAGACCCGCAGTCCTGCGTGGCCCGGGGCGGCGGCAAGGCGCTGGAAATGATCGATCAGCATACCTTCGAGCTGCTGTCGAGCGACTAGCCGCGCCGACGGCTGTGCGGAGGGTTGCTTATTAAACCGCTGTTTTCCCCCGGGCATCTGCCCGGCTACCGGCTGTTTTTTTGCGTACTGGCGGCAGGCGTCCTTATGTTTGCCGACCAGAACTTCACGCGCATGGAAACCCTGCGCGCCCAGCTTTCCACCGTAGTGGCGCCCGTTCAGTGGGTGGTTAGCCTGCCCAGTGATCTGCTGAGCTGGGGCACGATCGCGTTTACCGAGCAGCAGGCGCTGGTGGATGAAAACCGCCGGCTACGCGAAAAAATGCTCACGCTGTCCCACCGCGCCCAGCGCATGGACAGCCTCCAGGCGGAAAACGCCGAGCTGCGCGATATTCTCAAGGCGGCGCAAAAGCGCGATATCGGCTACATCACCGCCGAGCTCATTTCGCTGGACAATGACCCGTTCAGCCACCGCATGGTGATCGACCGCGGGCGGCGCAACGGCGCCTACGTGGGCCAGCCGGTGATCGATGCCTCCGGCCTGGTCGGCCAGGTGACCTCAGTATCGGCGTATTCCAGCCGGGTCATCCTGCTGGCCGACGCCAGCCACGCGCTGCCGGTGCAGGTCAACCGCAACGGCCTGCGCTTTATCGTTCAGGGCACCGGGCGCTACGGCACGGTCAAGGTGCTGCACGTGCCCGATACCGCCGATATTCGCGAAGGTGACCTGCTGACCACCTCGGGCCTTGCCGGCCGCTTTCCCGGCGGCTACCCGGTGGCGCGGGTCACCGAGGTCTACCACGATCCCGGCCGGCCGTTTGCCCAGGTGACGGCGCGCCCGCTGGCCAAGCTCGAGCGCTCGCGCCACTTTCTGGTGCTGTTTCCGCCGCCGAAGCGCGAGGCGCAAACGCCCTGGGGCGACAGCCTTTCGATCAGCGACGTGGCCTTTGGCAGCGCCCAGCGGGTGGCGGCCGCGCTGCGGGCCGCAGATGCCCCGAGGAGTCCCTGATGGCGCGAGTTTCCGGCGTACCGCTTCCCGCCGTTTGGCTAGCCCTGCTGCTGGCGCTGTGCCTGCAGGTGATGCCGCTGGCGGAAGGCTGGCAGATGTACCGCCCGGACTGGCTGGGCCTGATGCTGATTTACGGCTGCATGCGCGCTCCAGGGCGCGTGGGCGTGCTCCACGGCTTTGTTCTCGGCCTGCTGCTGGATTTGATCCAGGGCCACGTGCTGGGGCAGAGCGCGCTGGTGTTTTCGCTGCTGGGGTTTTTATGCGCGCTGGTCTACCCGCGCTTTCGCCGCTATTCGCTTTTGCAGCAGGCGGTGCTGGTGCTGGTGCTGCTGGGGATCGTGCAGCTGCTGGAGCAGTGGGTTAGAACCCTGTGGGGCGACTCTTCCATCCACCTGGCGTTTTTGCTGCCGGCGCTGTCAAGCGCCCTGCTGTGGCCCTGGCTTGCTACTCTGCTGCGCGCCCTGGAAGGCCGCCGGGGGAATCCATGAGCCATGCCGAGGCCGTGCTGTGCCTGGCGTCGGCGTCGCCGCGCCGCCGGGAGCTGCTGGCAGCGCTAGGCGTGCCGGTGCGGGTGCGGCCGTGCGACGTTGACGAAACGCCGCGGTCGGACGAGGCGCCGGACGCCTACGTCCTTCGTCTGGCCCGGGATAAGGCCCGGGCGGCGGCGAAATTGAGTACACTGCCTACGCTTGGGTCGGATACCGCCGTGGTCCTTGACGACGCCGTGCTTGGCAAGCCCCGGGACGCCGAACACGCCGCTGCCATGCTCGCGGCTCTGGCCGGCCGCGAACACCGGGTGCTCACCGCCGTTGCCGTAGACGGCCCGGAAGGCATGCTAAGCGCCTGCGTTGCCACCAGAGTGGCGCTTCGCGAGATTGCCCCCGAGGAAATCGCCGCCTACTGGCGCACCGGCGAGCCCGCCGGCAAGGCCGGCGGCTATGCCATCCAGGGGCTCGCCAGCGCCTTTGTCAGCGAGATTCACGGCAGCTACTCGGCGGTGGTGGGGCTTCCGCTATACGAAACGGCAGCAATGCTGCGCCGGCAGGGCGTGGCCCTTTGGCACGGCGCTTTGCCGTAACTTTGAACGTGAACCCCCGGGTGGCGGCAACGACATTAAGGAAGGCTGCATGAGTGGTGAAGTTCTGATCAATTTAACGCCCATGGAAACCCGCGTGGCGCTGGTGGAAAACGGGGTGCTTCAGGAAGCGCTGATCGAACGCTCGTGCCGGCGGGGGATCGTGGGCAACATTTACAAGGGCAGGGTCGTGCGCGTGCTGCCCGGCATGCAGGCGGCCTTTGTCGACATCGGCCTTGCGCGCGCGGCGTTCATTCATGCCCACGAGGTCATGCCCGCGGGCACGCCCGCCGACGAGCAGCTGTCCATCGGTCAGCTGTTGCACGAGGGCCAGGCGCTGGTGGTGCAGGTCACCAAGGACCCCATCGGCACCAAGGGCGCGCGGCTGACCACCCACCTGTCGATTCCCTCGCGCTACCTGGTCTACATGCCGGACTCGCCGCACCACGGCGTCTCCCAGCGCATCGAGGACGAGCGCGAGCGCGAGCGTCTTCGCCAGCTGCTGGACCGCACCGTGGCCGGCCAGCCGCTGGAAGCCGGCGGTGGCTTTATAGTGCGCACCGCCGCGGAAAGCGTGGGCGAAGAGGAGCTGGCAAGCGACATCCACTTTCTGCTGCGCCTGTGGCAGAAGGTCGGCGAGCGCAAGATCACCGCCGCGCCGCCGACGGTGATCTACGACGACCTGCCGCTGTTCATTCGTACCCTGCGCGACGTCATGCGCGACGATATCGAGAAGGTGCGCATCGACTCCCGGGAAAACTTTACCCGGCTTAAAGAGTTTGCCCGGGAGTTTATGCCCACGGCCATCGAGCGCATCGAATACTATCCCGGCGAGCGCCCGCTGTTTGACCTTTACAGCGTGGAGGATGAGATTCAGAAGGCGCTCAGCCGCCGGGTGCAGCTCAAGTCCGGGGGCTACCTGGTCATTGACCCCACCGAGGCGATGACCACCATCGACGTTAACACCGGTGGCTTTGTCGGCCACCGCAACCTCGAAGAAACCATCTTCAAGACCAACCTCGAGGCGGCCACTTCCATTGCCCGCCAGCTGCGGCTGCGCAACCTGGGCGGCATCATCATCATCGATTTTATCGACATGGAAGACGCTGAGCACCAGCGCCAGGTGCTGCGCCTGCTGGAAAAAGCCCTGGAGCGCGACCATGCTAAAACCCGCTGCACCGGGGTCACCGAGCTGGGTCTGGTGCAGGTGACGCGCAAGCGCACCCGGGAAAGCCTGGCCCAGACGCTGTGCGAAGCCTGCCCCACCTGCGAGGGCCGGGGCATGCTCAAGACGCCGGAAACGGTGTGCTACGAGATTTTTCGCGAGATCCTCCGCGAAGAGAGGGCGTACAACGCCGAAACCTACATGGTGCTGGCCGCTCAGTCGGTGGTTGACCGGCTGCTGGACGAGGAGTCCACCTCGGTAGCCGATCTGGAAGCCTTTATCGACAAGCCCATTCGCTTCCAGGTCGAGCAGCACTATTCACAAGAGCAGTACGACATCGTGCTGATGTAGCCCATGACCCTGCCCACGCTGCGAAAAGGCTGCCTGCTGGTGCTGGCCTGGTGCCTGGGCACGCTGGCCGTGCTGCTGCTGGTACTGCGCCTGCTGGCAAGCCAGGCCGATGCGCTGACTCCGCACCTGGAAGCTTTTTTGCAGTCGCACTTCGGCGCGCCGGTGAACATCGAATCGCTGTCGCTTGCCGTGGAGCGCGACGGCCTGCGCCTGGACCTGCGCGGCGTAGAGGCCGAACTCCCCGACGCCCCGCTCTTCTCCCTGGGGGCGCTGCGCCTGCGGCTGGACGTCGGGCGCTCGCTTCGGGCGCTGGCGCCGGTCTTTCGCCAGACGCGGATGGAAGGCTTTTCCCTGCACCTGTATCGCGGCGAAGGCGCCGGCTGGGGCTGGCCCGAACCGGCGACGCTGCCGCTTTATTTAGCCCCGGATACCGAGGTTGACCTCGACACCGTTGACGCCTGGACGCGGCTGGTACTCCATCAGCGCCTGCAGATTACCGATACCCGGCTGCTGATGCACGGCAATGACGGCAGCGCCACCGTGCACGCCCCCCGGCTGGTGCTGAGCGGCAGCGACAAGCGCATCCGCATGGCTGGGGAGGTGGCGGTGGCATCGTCGCTGCTATCCGAGGCGCCGACCGACCTGCCCGCGGCGAGCCTCAAGGCCGACGTGCGCCCGGGAAGCGCGGGGCTCAAGGACTACTCCGCCGCCCTGCAGCTGGATATGCAGCTGGAGCAGCTGTCGGCGCTTGCCGAGCTGGTGCGCCCGGACTTTGCCCCTCAGCTTGCGCTCTCCGGCGGGGAGTCAACGTTTTGGGGGCGCTGGCAGGCGGGCCGGCTGGAAGACGTTCGCCTGCAGTTCAACCTGCCCGAGCTTAAGCTTACCCAGGCCGACAAGCAGGTGGTGCTCAAGGGATTGGAAGCGCTTGGCCAGTGGCGCCGGGACGGCGACGGCGGCAATGCCTGGCTGAGCGGCGACGTGGCCGATGCCGAGCGCGTGGCGACGTCGGGCAGCAAGGCGCCGACGCTACCCAGACACTGGCAGTTGACCCATCAGCAAAGCGACTGGGAGCTGCGCACCAGCGCCTTTGAGCTGGACTCGCTGGCGGCCTGGAGCGACTACGTGGTGCTGCCCGAGTCGCTCACGCGCCCGCTGGCGGCGCTGGCGCCGGAGGGCACGGTAAGCGGCCTCCAGGTAGGCCAGCAAGGCGGCGAGTGGCGGGTCGATGCGGCCCTCCACGACCTCGTCGTGTCGCCCTGGGACGAGGCGCCCGGGGGCGGGCCGCTGGATGCCTGGGTCAGGGCTCGGGATCAGCGCGGCCGGGTGACGTTTGCCGGCGGAGACGATACCTCGCTGTACTTTCCCCAGGTGTTCGACCAGCCCATGGAGCTTGGCCACGCCAAGGGCCAGGTGCAGTGGGTGCACGACGGCCCGAGTACGCTGATCAGCGGCCGCCAGCTGGAGGTAGTGTGGAACGGCGCCCGGGTGACCGGGGAGTTCGGCCTGGCAAACGGCGGCGAGCGTCAGCAGATGGGGCTGGACCTTGCCTTTACGGACGTCGACGCCGTGAATACGCCGCTGATGGCGTGGCTGCCGGTTAAGGTGCTGGGCGATGACCTCAAGGAGTGGCTGGCCGACGGCGTCAGCGGCCGGGTGGAGCAGGGGTCGCTGCAAATCACCGCGCCGCTGGGTGAAAATACGAGTGCCGACGACATCGAAACCACCCTGGCGCTGGACATTACCCAGGGGGCGCTGCCCATCGCCGAGGGCTGGCCGACGCTTAGCGACGTCGAGGGCCGGCTCGAGCTCGACCGCGAGCGCCTTGAGGCAAGTGTCGCCCGGGCAGAGAGCCACGGCGTACGCGCCACGGACGGCGAGGTCGAGCTCGACGTGGCGAGCGGGGAGCTGGGCATAACGGGCGATCTGGCGGCCGAGGCGGACGCGCTCAGGGCGTTTTTCCTCGCCGCGCCGGCGCTTGAGGCCGAAAGTCTGCTGGAAGACGTCCGCGCCCGGGGCGATGCCCGGGGCGAGCTGGATATCCGCCTCGATCTTGACGACCCCGAGTCGCTGGCCCTGGACGTGCACGTTAAGCCGCGCTTTGAGCGGCTGGCCTACGCGCCTATCGGGACCGGCCTGAGCCAGCTGGAGGGCGATATCACCTGGCGCCAGCGCGGCCGCGAAGGCGACCTGCTGGGCGAGGCGCAGGCGGATTTGCCCGGCGGCGATATCCGCGCGGACTTTACCCCGGGAAATGTCGCCCTGGACGGCAGTGTCAACGTCGCCGAACTGCTGGGTGCCGCGGATTTAGCGCCGGAGGCGGCAGCGAAACTGGTGGGTGGCAGCGCGCGCTGGCAGGGGGCGATCAAGCTGGGCGATACGCCGACGCTGCATCTGCAAAGCGGGCTTGAAGGCATTGGCATCAAACTGCCCGCGCCCTTTGCCAAAGCGGCCGGTGCGCGCCTGCCGTGGACCCTGGATGCCGATCTTGGCGCCGGGCGCGTGGAAAGCCGGCTTGGCCGCATGGCCACGCTGCGCGCACGCGGGGTCGACGGCGAGCTTGCGGGCCAACTCAATCTCGGTACCCGGGCCGCTCGGCTGCCTCGCTGGCCGTCGCAGAGCGGCTGGCGCATCGCTGTCGGGGCACAGGAAGTGGAGCCTTTGGCGTGGCGCGAGCTGGGGTCGGCGCTTTCCTCCCGCGCGGATGACGCGGGCAAGGGCGCCGGCGGCCTGACCGCCGGCGGGCCGCTGACGCTGTCGCTTGAGACCCCCTGCGTGAAGTATAACGGTGAGTGTTTGGGTAGCGTCACGGCTACCGGCCAGCGCCTGGCCGGCGGCGGCGTGGATCTGGCGCTGGACGGCAGCGTGCTCGCCGGAAATCTGCGCTATCGCCCGGGCGACGCAGAGCCGATAGATATTACCGTGGACCAGCTGATGGTTGACCGGCTGCTGGGGCTTTCATCCCCGGACAAGATCTCAGGGGACAGCGTTGCCCCTGCGCCCGGCAGCTGGATGGAGGCGGTCGAAACTCGGGTGCCGGCGCCGGCGGCGATGCCTGACTGGCTCACCGAGCTGCCCGCCGGCCGCCTGCGGGTCGCCGATATCGTCCTGGGCAACAAGCGCTTTGGCCCGCTGACCGCCTATTGGCAGGCCGGCCGGCATCATTTCACGCTGGCGCCGGTGGGGCTGACGCTTGGCGAGCTGTCGGCGCGCGGCGAGCTGGTCTGGCAGGGCAGCGATCACTCGAGCCAAACCCGGGCAGACCTGACGCTTGACGGCGGCGACCTGGGCACGGCCTTTGCCCGGCTTGACCAGCCGCTGGCCATACGCAGCAAAAGCACCCGCGTGGCCGCCTCGCTTGAGTGGCCCGGCGCCCCCTGGCAGTTTGCCCTGAGCCGGGCCGGGGGCAGCCTTTCCACGGATATCCGCGACGGCCGCTTTCTCACTCTGGATTCGCCGTCGGCGCGGCTGGTGGGCCTGCTCAACTTTGAAAATATCCTGCGCCGGCTGCGACTGGACTTTTCCGACGTGACCGGCAAGGGCACCGCGTTCAACCGCGTCAAGGGCAAGGCCGACGTGGCCGGCGGGGTGCTGCGCCTGCGCGGCCCCTTGACCATTGACGCGCCGGCGACGAGCATGCGGCTCACCGGCAGCGTGGATTTGCTGCAGCGTGAACTCGATCAGCGTCTGGGCGTCACACTGCCCATCAGCCAAAGTCTCCCCATTGCTGCCTTTGTCGCCGGTGCGCCGGTGGTAGGCGGCGCGCTGTTCGTGGCGCACACGCTGTTCGGCGATGCCCTCGAGCGCGCCACAACGATTCATTACCGGCTGGAAGGCCCCTGGGCTTCGCCGGACATCATACTGGAAGGTACCCAATGACGCAGCTTGATCAGGCAGCTTCGATATTACTGACACCCGGCGGGCTCGATCTGGACAGCCTGGACACCGGGCTTGCCCACGCCATGGGCCCGGGTATCGACTACGCCGACCTGTATTTCCAGCGCCAGTGGCAGGAGGGCTGGATGCTGGAAGACGGCGAGGTCAAGGAAGCCAGCTACAACATTGACGGCGGCGTCGGCGTGCGCTCGCTTGCCGGCGAAAAAACCGGCTTTGCCTACTCCAACCAGATTACCGCCGAGGCGCTGGTGGATACCGGCAAGACCGCCTCGGGCATCGTGCGCAGCGGCACCCAGCGCCACGGCCAGGCGGCCGGCCCGGTTAGCGCCGCGCTGTGCTACCCGGGCATTGACCCGCTGAATGATCTTGGCGCCGATGACAAGGTGGCCATGCTCAAGCTGGCCGATCGCGTGGCCCGGGCCGCCGACCCCCGGGTGAACCAGGTCAGCGCGTCGCTCTCCGGCACCTATGAAGTGGTGCTGGTGCGCGCAAGCGACGGCACCCTGGCCGCGGATATCCGCCCGCTGGTGCGCTTTAACGTCAGCGTCATTGCGACCAGCGGCGGGCGCCGCGAGCGCGGAAGCGCCGGCGGCGGCGGGCGTTTCTCCATGGGCGCGCTGCGCGATGCCGGCGTGGCCGAGCGCTACGCTAAAGAAGCCGTACGCCAGGCGCTGGTCAACCTCGAGGCGGTAGACGCCCCGGCCGGGCAGATGCCGGTGGTGCTGGGCGCTGGCTGGCCGGGCATTCTGCTCCACGAGGCCGTGGGCCACGGGCTGGAAGGCGACTTCAACCGCAAGGGCAGCTCGGCGTTTGCCGGCAAGATGGGTCAGCGGGTGGCGTCAAAAGGCGTCACCGTGGTCGACGATGCTACCTTGGCCGACCGCCGCGGCTCGCTCAGCGTGGACGACGAGGGCACGCCGGGGCAGCGCACGCCGCTGATCGAGGACGGCATTCTCACCGGATACATGCAGGACAAGCTCAACGCCCGCCTAATGGGCATGGTGCCCACCGGCAACGCCCGGCGCGAATCCTACGCCCATATGCCCATGCCGCGGATGACCAATACGCTGATGATGGCCGGCAAGGACGAGCCCGACGACATCATCAAAAGTGTCCGGCGCGGCCTTTACGCGGTGAGCTTCGGCGGCGGCCAGGTGGATATCACTTCGGGCAAGTTCGTGTTCTCCGCAAGTGAAGCCTACCTCATCGAGGACGGCGCGATCACCGCGCCGGTGAAGGGCGCCACGCTGATCGGCAACGGCCCCGAGGCCATGGGTCAGGTGTCGATGATCGGCCACGACATGGCGCTGGACAGCGGCATCGGCGTGTGCGGCAAGGAAGGCCAGGGCGTGCCGGTCGGCGTGGGCCAGCCCACCCTGAAGCTCGACGAGCTGACCGTGGGCGGGACTCAGTCCTGAGCCTTGAGCGCGGCGCTTTCGCGCAGGTGCTTGAACAGCTTGCGCGCGCTTGACGGCGGCTTTTGCTGCTCGCGTTCGCGCCGGGCATTGCGGATCAGCTGGCGCAGGGTCTGGCGGTCGGCGTCGGGATATTCCCGAAGAAAGCCGTCCACGGCGTCGTCGCCTTCGTCGATCAGGCGGTCGCGCCATTTTTCCAGGCGGTGAAAGGCCTGGTCGCGCTGGACCCGCTCCTGCTCCATGGCGTCAAATTCGGCGCGGATGGCGGGCAGGTCTTCCTTGCGCATGAGCTTGCCGACGTACTGCATGTGCCGTCGGCGGGCCTCCCGGGAAGGGATCCGCGCGGTTTCGTCGATGGCGTGCTGCAGATCGTCGGACAGCGCAAAGCGGGCGCGCTCGGCGGGCTTCATGGCGATCAGGGTTTCGCCCAGCGCCTGCAGCTCGTGCATTTCGCGTTTCAGCTGGGTTTTGCTGGGGCGCTCGCTGGGCGTTTCGCTTGCCGGGTCGGCATGTTTTTTAGACATGGGTCCACTCGTTAACGGTGATAGATAAACAGGAGGCCATTATGGCACAGGCATTTGATGCCGAGGCGCAGCAGACGGTGCTGGCATCCCGCGCGGAGCAGGCGTTGGCGCTGGCCAAGGAGCTCGGGGCTGACGCCGCAGAGGTCGGCGCCAGCGTCGATCAGGGCGTGGAGATCAGCGTGCGCTTGGGCGACGTGGAAACCGTGGAGCTCTCCCGGGACCAGGGCGTTGCCGTGACGGTCTACGTGGGGCAGCGCAAGGGCAGCGCCTCATCCACCGATGCCGGCGAGGACTCCATCCGCGCCGCGGTGGAAAAGGCGCTGGCGATCGCCCGCTACACCGGCGAAGATCCGGCGTCGGGGCTTGCCGACGCCTCGCTCATGGCAAGCGAGATTCCCGATATGGGGGTGCATTATCCCTGGGCGCTTTCTACCGAGCAGGCGATCGAGCTGGCCCTTGAGAGCGAGCGGGCCGGCCGCGAAGTCGAGGGCATTACCCAGTCCGAAGGGGCGACGCTCTCCACCGGCGAAGGCGTGCGCGTCTATGCCAACAGCCACGGCTTTGTCGGCACTCAGAAAGGCAGCCGTCACGGGCTTTCGTGCCTGCTCATCGCCGAAGACGAAAACGGCATGCAGCGCGACTTTGACTACACCACCGCGCGCAACCCCGCTGACCTGCGCGACCCGGGGGAAGTCGGACGCGAAGCGGCGCGGAAAACCCTGCGCCGGCTGGGCGCCCGCCGTCCGGCGACCGGCACTTTCCCGGTGCTGTTTGACCCGTCCCAGGCCGGCGGGCTGGTTGGGCACCTGATGGGCGCGCTGGCCGGCGGCGCGCTGTACCGCCAGGCGTCGTTTCTCTGTGATAGCCTGGGCAAGCCGCTGTTTCCGGAGTGGTTCAGCCTGGAGGAGCGCCCCATGGAGCGCGGCGCCACGGCCAGCTCGCCGTTTGACGGCGACGGCGTGCAGACGCGCAACAACCGCTTTATCGACCGGGGAAAGGTCGCAAGCTACATGCTCTCGGCCTACAGCGCCCGGCGGCTTTCCATGGAGACCACCGGCAACGCCGGCGGTGCGCGCAACCTGCGCCTTGACGCGCCGCTCGAGCCGATTGATGCGCTGCTGAAAAGGATGGACCGCGGCGTCTGGGTGACCGAGCTCATGGGGCAGGGCGTCAACGGCGTGACCGGGGACTATTCTCGGGGCGCCAGCGGCTTCTGGGTGGAAAACGGCGAGGTGCAGTACCCCATCGAGGAGTTCACCGTTGCCGGCAATCTCGAGCAGATGTTTGCCAACCTCGCGGGGCTCGGTGACGACCTGGATACCCGGGGCAGCATCCATACCGGAAGCTGGCTGATCGACAATATGACCATAGCCGGCAACTAGCGATCCTCGTCGAAGCGGGCGTCAAACAGCGCTTCGACGGCGTCGAGGGCCTGGTTGGCATCCTCGCCCTCGGCATGCACGGTGAGCTCGGTACCGCAGGGGGCGGCCAGCATCAGCAGCGCCATGATGTTGCGGGCGTCGGCTTTCTGCTCGCCCCGGTGAACGTGAACCTTGGCCGCAAACGGCTGGCAGCAGGTAACAAGCCGGGTGGCCGCGCGGGCGTGGAGCCCGCGGCGGTTGGTCAGGGTCAGGGTTTTGCAGGGCACGCGGTGTCCTTTTGTTTATTGCTGATGTTCTCGTGCTGATGGGTGATTCGCTATGACTGATCCCCGGCCGAGCGGGTGTACTGTACCGACAGCTCGCGGTGGCGCACGTGGATGTCGTCCCGGGCGTCGAGCAGCAGCCGGCCCAGCTGTTCGACCAGATACACCGAGCGGTGCTGACCGCCGGTACAGCCGATGGCCACGGTGATGTAGCTGCGCTGGCTGTTTTGATAGGCCGGCAGCCAGCGCTCAAGCCAGCTGCGGATGTCTTCGCACATGGCGCCAACCATCGGATAGCCGCGCAAAAACGCCTCGATGTCGGGGTCGCGGCCGTTAAGGCCACGTAGCGCCGGATCCCAGTAGGGGTTGGGCAGGCAGCGGACGTCGAACACCAGGTCGGCGTCAAGCGGCACGCCGCGCTTGTAGCCGAAGGATTCCACGGTCAGGGTCAGCTTGCCCGGCTGGCGGTGGGCTACCTGGTCGGCAATGCGCCGGCGCAGGTCGTGAACCGAGAGCCGGGAGGTGTCGATGGTCAGGTCGGCCAGGTCGCGCACGTCGCTCAGGGTCTCTTCTTCCTTGGCGATGGCCTCTTCCAGGGTCATGTCCGTGTCTCGGGTGAGCGGATGGCGGCGGCGGGTGGCGGAGTAGCGCTCCAGCAGGATGCGCGCGTCGGTGGTCAGGTAGACCACGTTAAAGCCGATGTCCCGGGTGCGCAGGCCTTCGAGCAGGCCCGGCAGCAGCGCCAGGGCACCGGGGAGGTTGCGCGCATCGATGCTGACCGCCAGGTGGGTGCACCCGGCCTGGTCGCGCAGCTCGTCCACCAGCGAGCCCAGCAGCATGGCCGGCAGATTATCGATGGCGTAATAGCCCAGGTCTTCCAGCGCTTGCAGGGCAATGGACTTGCCCGAGCCGGAACGACCGCTGATGATGACCAGTTGCATGGCGTCTCTCGTGGTATCGAGCGGCTCCCGCCGGTAGTGAAGGAAGCGGGGCGCTATGGGTCGGGCTGCTCGCGGATCTTGTCGATGATCAAATCAAGCAGGTGGCGCTGACTTTGCGCCCGGCGCAGCTCAAGGCGGGTGTTGGCGTCGTTCATGATCATCGCCACCTGGCCCAGCAGCGCCAGGTGGTTGTCGTCGGCCTCTTCGGGCACCAGCAGCACAAAGACCAGGTCCACCGGCTCGCCGTCGATGGCGTCGAAGTCGACGGCTTCGGCCAGCTTGAGGAAGCCGGCGATGGGCGAGTGGCAGTGCGGGCTGCGGGCGTGAGGAATGGCCACCCCGTTGCCGATGCCCGTGCTGCCGAGTTTTTCCCGGCTGATCAGGCGGCTGAAGACTTCCTGGCTGTCCAGGCTGGGGATGTTTTGCGCAATAAAGGTGCTGAAAAACTCCAGCACCCTTTTTTTGCTGCCCCCGGGAACGTCGTAGAGCACGCGCTCCGGGGGGAGGATCGCTTCCAACGTCATTATGCTTTAACGCAGGCCGGCGCCCTGGGCGCGGGCCTGTGCTTTTTCCTTGTGTTTGACCAGCTGGCGGTTGATCTTGTCGGCCAGCGCGTCGATGGCGGCGTACATGTCGGTTTCTGTGGCATCGGCGTGCAGTTCGGCGCCGGCAACGTTCATGGTGCAGGCGGCCTGCTGGCGCTCTTTTTCCACGGATAGGGTCACTTGCACGGTGGTGATGTTGTCGTAGTGGCGCTCGACTCGGGCGAGTTTGTCATTGACGTAGTCACGCAAGGCGTCAGTCAGTTCGATGTGATGACCGGTAATGTTGACCTGCATGGACGTACTCCTTATCCGTGGGATGGTCGTTTGATTGTAACCCTTTTGGCCGGCAAACAAAGCCCCCGGCCAAAGTTTCGCCGGTTAGCCCCGGCGGCGGCGTTCGCTGGTGGGCGGAATGCCCAGGGCTTCGCGGTATTTGGCCACGGTGCGGCGCGCCACCCGGATACCGGCTTCGTCGAGCAGCGCGGCCAGGCGGCTGTCGGACAGCGGCTTGGCGGGGGGCTCCTGCTCTATCAGCTGTTTGATGCGTGCGCGGATGGCGGTGCTTGAATGGGTGCTGTCGTCGTCGCCAGCGAGCTGGCTGGAGAAAAAGTACTTGAGCTCGAACACGCCGCGGGGCGTATGCAGGAACTTCTGCGTCGTCACCCGGGAGATGGTGGATTCGTGCATGCCCACCGCTTCGGCAATATCGGCAAGCACCAGCGGCTTCATGGCCGCCTCCCCGTGGTCGAGGAAATCCAGCTGGCGGGCCAGGATCTCGCGGCCGACGCGTAGCAGGGTATCGTTGCGGCTGGCCAGGCTCTTGATCAGCCAGCGGGCTTCCTGAAGGTGCTCTTTGAGAAAGCTGTTGTCCCGGCTGCTGTCGGCTTTTTGGATCAGCGCGGCGTAGTCGGGCTGGATGCGCAGCTGGGGCAGGGCGTCGGGGTTGAGCTCGAGCTGCCAGCCGCCTTCGCTGCGCCGGGCGAGAAGGTCGGGGAGCACGTGGCCGCTGCCGGCGCTGTCAAAAGCGCTGCCGGGGCGCGGGTCGAGGCTTTTGATCAGTTTGGTGACGGCGTCGAGCCCGGCGTCGTCAAGGCCCAGCCGGCGCTTGAGCAGGCGCGTATCGCCTTGGCCAAGGGCGGTGAGAAACTGCCGCGCCAGCCGGCGGGCGGGCATCAGCTGCGGCGTAGTGCCGGGCATGGCGTCAAGCTGCAGCGTCAGGCATTCGCCCAGGTCCCGGGCAAAGACGCCGGTGGGGTCGAACTGCTGCAGGCGGCCAAGCATGCGCTCAAGGCAGTCGGCGCTGATGGGCTCGCCCCCGTGGCCCTTGAGGCCCTCGCCTATGTCCTCCAGCGGCTGGGTCAGATAGCCGTTGGCGTCGACCGAGTCGATCAGCGCTTCGCCGGTGAGCCTGGCGCCGGGGGTCAGGTCGAGCATCGCCAGCTGCCAGAGCAGATGGCCGTGGAGGGTCTGGCCGGCCGCCTGACGTTCGAAGTCGGGGCCTTCGCCGGTGGTCTGCTGGGTATCGGGGTAGGTGTCGGACCAGTCGCTGTCCACGGCGAGCTCGCCGGGTATCTGCTCGGCCCAGCTGTCTTCGGCGGGCTCGACGGCGGCCTGCTCGCCAAACTCGTCTTCCTGCTCAAGCAGAGGGTTGGCTTCCACCGCCTGCTGAATTTCCTGGCGCAGATCCAGCGTCGGCAGCTGCAAAAGGCCAATGGCCTGCCTGAGCTGGGGCGTCATGGTCAGTTGGGTACCGACGCGTAGCTGAAGGGACGCTTTCATGGCCATGGCAGAAACACTCATCGCAGGGGACGCTTTACTCTGATTACCCTAAGTCCGGTTGCTGTCCGGCGGCAAGCGGGGGCGCTACAGGCGGAATTCGTTGCCCAGATAGATGTCGCGTACCTGCTGGTTATCGAGAATGCTGTGCGGCGAGCCGTTGGCGATGATATGCCCGTCGCCGACGATGTAGGCGGTATCGCAGATATCCAGGGTTTCGCGCACATTATGGTCGGTAATCAGCACGCCGATGTGACGCTCTTTCAACGCCCGGATGACGGTCTTGATTTCGCCCACCGAAATCGGGTCCACGCCGGCAAAGGGCTCGTCGAGCAGGATGAACGCCGGCTCGATGGCCAGCGAGCGGGCGATTTCCACCCGCCGGCGCTCGCCGCCGGAGAGGCTCATGCCCAGGTTGTCGCGGATATGGCCGACGTGGAAGTCGTCGAGCAGCGCCTCTAGGCGCGCCTTTCGGGCCTGGCGGTTGAGGTCCTTGCGGGTTTCCAGAATGGCCATGATGTTGTCGGCCACCGAGAGCTTGCGAAAGATAGACGCTTCCTGGGGCAGGTAGCCGATACCGGCCCGGGCGCGCTCGTGCATCGGCGCCCGGGAAAGGTCGGTATCGTCGATGCCGACGCTTCCGGCATCGGCCTTGACCAGCCCGACGATCATGTAGAACGACGTGGTCTTGCCCGCGCCGTTGGGGCCCAGCAGCCCGACAATGCTGCCCTGGGAGATGTCCAGGTTGATGTCCTTGACCACCTGGCGACGCTTGTAGCTTTTGGCCAGATGGCGGGCGTGCAGCGTCTTGATCGCTGCCGGGGGCGGCGTGTCGGCGGTGATGTCGTCAAAAGACACAGTGGGGCCTCTTTATCGGTAATCTGCGCTTGCAAGGACGCCGGCGGGCGCTATTTCTCGGGCTGCAGCGTCATGCGAATGCGCTGGTTGTCGCTGCCTTCGACGTCGGAGCGGGCCTGGACTACTTTCCTGTCGATGAAGTACTCGAGGCGGCCACCCTTGAAATGGTCGCCGCCCTGATCGAGCTCGGCCTGGTCAATCAGTTCGACCCGGCGATCGGCGACGTGGTAGATGATCCGGCGCGCATTGCCTTCGATGGGGGGCTTGTTCGGGTCCGGCCGGTGGCGCAGGTAGGCGCGCTCGCCGAAGGCCGTGGCCCGGGAGAGCTCGCCTTCATCATTGCGCTGTATTTCCACCCGGGCGCCGCGCAGGCGCATCTCGCCCTGGCGTATCTGGACGTTGCCGCGATAGACCGCCGTGCCGGCGCGCTGGTCGAGATCGAGCTGGTTGGCTTCGACCTCGACGGGGTCGACGGGCGCTGCCTGGGCGAGGCCGACGCCCAGTACGCCGATGCCCAGGATAGCCGCGGTAATGCAACAATAAAGGCGTGTGCTCATGGGGTTTCCTTGGCGGATGCCGCCGCTGGTGGATGGTGGCCGCGAACCTGGCCTTTCAGGCGTACCTCGCTGGTGTCCAGCCAGGCATCGAGCTTTTGGGCCCGCATGCGCTGGGGCGGCTGCTGCAGCAGAACCGGGGTGTCGCTCCAGGCGTGCCGGTTGACGCTGTCGTAATGAAGCGTCCGGGTGTCGAGCTGCCAGCCTTCATCCGGCGCCGTCAGCCGGGTATCGCCGTCGAGCGTCAGCCGCTGCTGCTGGCCGCTGAGCGTACCGCTGTTGGCGGTGGCGCGCCACTCGCGCTGCTCGCTGTCGATCAGGGTGGCGTGGGGCATGTCGAAGCGGGTGATGGCCTGCTGGGGCGTATGGGTAATATGCGGGGAGGCCAGCCGCTGGGTCAGGTTGCCGGCGTCGTCGTAGAGCTTGAGCTCGGCGTTTTCGATCACGTGGCCGGGCTCCTCGGCCCGGGCGGCAGGGTCCGGCGGGGCCTGGCGGGTACCGCGCAGGTCGAGCCAGGCCAGCAGCACGCCGAGCGCGACGAGGAGCAGCGGCAGCCAGGCCCGCTTTTGCAGCCGGGAAAGCCGAACCAGGGTAGCGTGGATAAAAGAAGGCCTCTGCATGTGCTGTCTCACGACGACGGCGGTAGGTACCGGTAGCTTGCCATGATGCTGTCCCAGTGGCCCTGGGCGGCGAGCAGCGCGTCGCAGATCTCGCGCACCGCGCCGTGACCGCCCGCCCGCGCGGTGACCCAGTCGGCGTGCTTTTGCATATAGGTTGGTGCGTTGGGCACGCAGATGCCTACGCCGGCGGCCTGGATGGCGGCAAGGTCGGGCAGGTCATCGCCGCAGTAGGCGACCTGCTCAAGGGTGGTGTCCAGAGAATCGCAGAGCCCGCTGAGGGTTTCCAGCTTGTGTTCGCAGCCCTGATAAACGTGGGTGATCCCCAGCGCCCTGGCGCGGCGGGTGACCATGGCCGAGTCGCGCCCGGTGATCAGCGCTACATGAATGCCCATGCGCTTTAGCAGTTTGAGGCCGTGGCCGTCCTGGGTGTGAAACGCCTTGGTTTCCATGCCGTCGGCCTGAAAATAGAGGCGCCCGTCGCTCAGGACGCCGTCAACGTCAAGGGCGAGCAGGCGTACGTTCGCCAGTCCGGCGCTGGGGGCAATCGATTGAGGCATGCTGTCTCCGTCAAAAAAAGCTGGACCGGCGCGCCGCCGGGGCTAAATGACGCCGCTGGCGAGCAGGTCGTGCATGTGCAGTGCGCCGATGGGGCGCTGGTGGTCATCGACCACGGCAAGCGCGGTGATCTTGCCGTCTTCCATGATACGCACGGCTTCGGCGGCAAGCACGTCCGGGGCGATGCGTCGGCCCGGCCGTGTCATCACTTCGTCGACGGTCAGGCGCAGCACGTCGCGGTGCTGGTCCAGGGTACGGCGCAGGTCGCCGTCGGTATATACCCCGGCCAGGGTGCCGTCGGCGTTAACTACGCAGGTAAAGCCGAGCCCCTGGCGGGTAATTTCCAAAAGCGCGTCGCGCAGCGGGCTGCCAAGTGCCACCCGGGGCAGGCGCTCGCCGCTGTGCATGATGTCCTGGACGCGCAGCAGCAGGCGCTTGCCCAGGCTGCCGCCGGGGTGCGAAAGGGCAAACTGCTCGGCGGTGAAGCCCCGCGCCTCCAGCAGCGCCACGGCCAGGGCGTCACCCAGCGCCAGGGCGGCGGTGGTGGAGCTTGTCGGGGCCAGGTCCAGCGGGCAGGCTTCGCGCGCCACGCCGCTGTCCAGGTGGGCGTCAGCGTGGCGGGCAAGGGTGGAGTCCGGGCGGCCGGTCATGCTCACCAGCGGCACGCCCAGACGCTTGAGCAGCGGCAGCAGCGCGGTGACTTCGCCGGTTTCGCCGGAGTTGGACAGCGCCAGCACCAGATCGGTCGGAGTGATCATGCCCAGATCCCCGTGGCTCGCCTCTCCGGGGTGTACGAAAAACGCCGGGGTGCCGGTGCTGGCAAGGGTCGCGGCAAGTTTACCGCCGATGTGGCCGGACTTGCCCATGCCGGTTACCACCACGCGGCCCCGGCAGGCGAGTATCAGCTCGCAGGCGCGGTCGAAGTGAGCGTCGAGCTTGGCCTTGAGGTCACCAATGGCGGCCTGCTCTACGGTCAGGGTACGCAGCGCGCTCTCGCGTGGGGAGACAGGGGTGGCGGATGAATCGGGCATGCGGGGCTCTTTTCTCTGTATGTCTTTAACTATGCGTCTTTAACTATGCGTCTTTAACTATGTGTCTCTAATCGACGGGTGCGGGTATCGTACCATTGCGTGCAGGCCTGCCGAGGGTTTTATTTTATTCGCCGGCGAATGGATTCTGTCGGGCTATGGCGTTAAAGTACGCTGTTCGATAACCTGAGTCAGGCGGTTTGTCCATCAGACGATGATTTGTCCAGCAGACGAGAGTGCCATGACGGATTCGGCCTTTATAGAAGTGGAAGACCTGCATTTTTCCCGCGGAGGACGCCCTATCTTCCGCGGCGTCAACCTGTCCATTCCTCGGGGCAAGATGACGGGCATCATGGGGCCGAGCGGGTCGGGAAAAACCACGCTGCTCAAGCTCATCGGCGGCCAGCTGACGCCGGACAAGGGCCGCGTGCTGATCGACGGGCAGGACGTGCACCGACTGTCGCGCAAGGCGCTGTTTGCCCTGCGCCGGCGTATGGGCATGCTGTTTCAGAGCGGCGCGCTGTTTTCTGACCTGGACGTGTTTGAGAACGTGGCGTTCCCGCTGCGCATCCACACCGACCTGCCCGACGCCATGGTCCGCGATATCGTGCTGCTCAAGCTCCAGGCGGTGGGGCTGCGCGGCGCCCGCGAGCTGACCCCGGCCGAGCTTTCCGGCGGCATGGCCAGGCGCGTGGCGCTGGCCCGGGCGGTGGCGCTGGACCCCGAGCTGGTGCTCTACGACGAGCCGTTCGTGGGCCAGGACCCCATCGCCATGGGCGTGCTGGTGCAGCTGATCAAGCGGCTGGGCGAGGCGCTTTCGCTGACCTCCGTGGTGGTGTCCCACGACATCAAGGAAACTATCAGCATTGCCGACTACCTTTATCTGATCGCCGACGGCGGTATCGTCGCCCACGGCACGCCGGCAAGCCTTGATACCCACAACGATGCCCGGGTCAGCCAGTTCATGCACGGCGAGCCCGACGGCCCGGTGCCGTTTCACTATCCGGCGCCGCCGTTCTATCGCGATATTCTCGGCGCTGACTCAGCAGCCGAAGAGGCAGAGGTGGACGCCACCCCGGGAGCAAACTAGATGGCAGGAGGGATTCGACGGTCGTTTTCGCGGCTGGCAGGGCGGGTGGCCGGCCTGGGGCGCGGGGCCTTCGGCGTCGTTGAGGCACTGGGACGGGCGAGTATTTTCGTCGCCCGCTCGGTCGCCGGCGTACCCTCGGGTGAGGGGCTTCGCCTGTGGCTTGTGCAGATGCACTTTGTCGGCGTCATGTCGCTTGCCATTGTGCTGGTGTCGGGGCTTTTTATCGGCATGGTGCTGGCGCTTCAGGGCTATACGATTCTGATCGACTTCGGTGCCGAGCAGGCGCTTGGGCAGATGGTGTCGCTTTCGCTTCTGCGCGAGCTGGCACCGGTGGTCGCTGCGCTGCTGTTTGCCGGGCGCGCGGGGTCGGCGCTGACCGCCGAAATCGGCCTGATGAAGGCCACCGAGCAGCTGACCAGCATGGAGATGATCGGCGTGGACCCGCTGCGTCGGGTGGTGGCGCCGCGCCTGTGGGCGGGCTTTGTGTCGCTGCCGCTGTTGACCGTCGGCTTTAGCGTGGTGGGCGTCTGGGGCGGCTACCTGGTGGGCGTGCAGTGGCTCGGGGTTTCCGAGGGCGCTTTCTGGGGCAACATGCAGTCAAGCGTGGCGTTTTTCGCCGACGTGGGTAACGGCATGATCAAAAGCCTGGTCTTCGCGCTCGTCGTCACCTGGATTGCGGTCTTTCAGGGCTATGATTTGATTCCTACCTCCGAAGGGATTTCCCGGGCGACCACGCGCACCGTAGTGTATTCCTCGCTTGCGGTCCTGGGGCTGGATTTTGTGCTGACCGCCGTCATGTTCGGCGGCCTTTAAAACGCGGGAGCAGATGCATGCAACGCAGTAAAACCGTAGAGTTCGGCGTGGGCCTTTTCATTCTTGCCGGCATTCTGGGCATGGTCTTTCTTGGCCTCCGCGTCAGCGGTCTGACGCTTGCCGCGCCGTCGGAAACGTTTCAGGTGGACGCCAACTTTTCCGATATCGGCAGCCTCAAGCCGCGCGCTCGTGTCACCATGGCCGGGGTCACCGTGGGCCGGGTGGAGTCCATCGACCTGGATACCGAATGGTTTGACGCCCGGGTCACCATGCGCCTGAAAAGCGATCTGGAAGGGCAGCTTTCCCGGGATACCACCGCCGCCATCCTCACTGCAGGCCTGCTCGGCGAGCAGTACGTGGGGCTTAGCGTGGGCGGTGACCCGGAGACGCTTGAGGACGGCGATACCATTCGCGACACCCAGTCCGCGCTGGTGCTCGAAGAGCTGATACAGCAGTTTGTGTCGAGTATGGTCAAGGACTGAGCGCAATCACTGACAACCGAATAGAGCGAGGAAGCGTCATGAAACTGAAATACTGGCTGAGCGGCGGCATGCTGGCTGCCTCCCTGGCGCTTGGCGCGCCGCTATACGCCCAGGAACAAACGCCCGAGGCGCTGATCCGGGACAACATCACCGGCTTCATGGCGGACCTGGATTCCCGGGAAGACTACTACGCCAACAATATCGACGAGCTCAAGGAGCTGGTCGACGAAAGCCTCGACGAGGTAGCCGACTTCCGCTATATCGGCGCCAGCGTGATGGGCAGCTATTTCCGCAACGCATCGCCCGAGCAGCGCCGCCGCTTTGCCGAGGTGTTCCGCCAGACGCTGATCGACACCTACACCAAAGGGCTTGTCACCTTCGATTACGACGCGCTGCGCGTGGTGGACGAGCAGCGCCCCCAGCGCTACGACGACCAGGCCAGCGTGGAAATGGAAATCGTCGCCAATAACGGTGACGTCTACCCGGTCAACTACAGCCTGCGCCTCAACGACGGCGAATGGCGAGTGGTTAACGTCATCGTCAACGGCATCAATCTGGGGCTTACGTTTCGCAACCAGTTCGACCAGGCCATGCGCGATCACAACCGCGACTACGACGCGGTCATTCGCGACTGGTCGCCGGGCGTTGGCGTTGACGAGCTGGAAGAGGGGGGCGACGCTTGACGACGCTGTTTTCCCACCGCGGCGTGGTGCTCGAAAGCGGTGATGCCGGGCTTGAGGTCAGCGGCGACCTGGGAACGAGCGTCGCGGCTGCCCTTGCCGAGGCCGGCGAGCAGTGGTTCGAGCGCGGTGAGGCAGCCTCGCTGACGCTTGACTTCAGCGGGGTCGAGCGCGCCAGCAGCGCGGCCATCAGCGTGCTCTTGCAGTGGCTGCGGATCTGCCGGCGTCGCGGCATCGTCGTCAACGAGGTTCGGCTTTCCGCGCCGCTGCGCCGGCTGACCAGCCTGGCGGAGCTTGACGCCCTGTTTGACCCCCCGGCGGCGTAGCTCGACGGGTCCGGCAGGCCGATCGCCAAAGCGCCGGCTTTTCTTTATCATGGCCGCTACGTTTCTTTTTCCGACGGTTAGGAGTTTCTGTCCATGCAACCCACTGAGGTAAAAACGCTGCTCGAGTCGCATCTGGACGACTGCACGTTTCATGTACAAGGCGAGGGCTGCGATTTCCAGGTCATCGCCGTGGGCGAGGCGTTCGAGGGGCTCTCGCCGGTCAAGCGCCAGCAGCTGGTGTACGGTGCCCTGAGCGATCAGATTGCCTCGGGCGCGCTGCACGCCATCAGCATCAAGACCTACACGCCGGCGCAGTGGGAAAGCGCGCCGGAAAACGTGGGATAACGCCGGGCGCATGGACAAGTTAATCATTACCGGCAACGGCTCGGTTGACGGCGAAGTCTGGGCCAGCGGGGCGAAAAACGCCGCGCTGCCCATTCTGTGCTCAAGCCTTCTGGCCGACGGCCCGGTGGTTATCGGCAACCTGCCGCACCTGCAGGACATCACCACCACGCTTGAGCTTCTCGGACGCATGGGGGTCGAGCCGGTGATGGGCGAAAAGCTCAGCATCCAGCTGGACGGCTCCCAGGTCACCGACTGCCACGCGCCCTACGAGCTGGTGAAGAAAATGCGCGCCTCGATTCTGGTGCTGGGGCCGCTTTTAGCCCACTTCGGCCATGCCGACGTGTCGCTTCCCGGCGGCTGCGCCATCGGCTCGCGTCCGGTGGACCTTCACATCCAGGGCCTTGAAGCCATGGGGGCGGAGATCCGCGTCGAGGGCGGCTATATCCGCGCTCGGGTCGACGGAAGGCTGCGCGGGGCGACGATCTTCTTCGATACCGTGACCGTCACCGGCACCGAAAACCTGCTGATGGCGGCGACCCTGGCCGAAGGCACCACGGTGCTGGAAAACGCCGCCCGGGAGCCGGAAATCATTGATCTGGCCGAGTGCCTGATCAAAATGGGCGCCAACATTCGCGGCCACGGCACCGACACCATTACTATCGAGGGCGTTGAGCGGCTGCACGGCTGCGAGCACGACGTCATGCCCGACCGCATCGAAACCGGCACCTTCCTGGTCGCCGCCGCCATGACCGGCGGGCGGGTGAAAGTAACCCGCACCCGGGCGGATATTCTTGAAGCGGTGCTTGCCAAGCTCGAGGAGGCAGGTGCCGAGATTGCCTGCGGCGACGACTGGATCAGCCTCGACATGCACGGCAAACGCCCCCGGGCGGTCAATATCCGTACCGCGCCGTATCCGGCGTTTCCCACCGATATGCAGGCCCAGTTCGTGGCCATGAACGCGGTGGCCGAGGGCAGTTCACGGGTGGTCGAAACCATCTTCGAAAACCGCTTCATGCACGTCCAGGAGCTCAACCGCATGGGCGCGGACATTGCCCTCGAGGGCAATACGGCGCTGATTACCGGCGTCGAGACGCTCTCCGGGGCGCCGGTCATGGCGACCGATCTGCGCGCCTCGGCGTCGCTGGTGATTGCCGCGATGATGGCTGACGGCGAGTCTCAGGTGGATCGCATCTACCATATCGACCGCGGCTACGAGTGCATCGAGGAAAAACTCCAGCAGCTGGGGGCGCGTATCCGCCGCGTGCCGGGCTGAGCCGTCGTGCAGGCGCTGCCTGCGCGACAACCATGCGATAACGACTGGCGACAACCATGAGCAAGCAACTGATTTTGGCGCTTTCCAAGGGGCGCATACTGGATGAAACCCTGCCGCTGCTGGCCGATGCGGGCATCACCCCGGCCGAGGCGCTCGACAAGAGCCGCAAGCTGCTGTTCGACACCAACCTGGAGCACGTCAAGCTGATCGTGATCCGCGCCACCGACGTGCCCACCTATGTGCAGCTGGGCGCGGCCGACATGGGCATTGCCGGCAAGGACGTGCTGCTCGAGCACGGCACCGACAGCCTTTACGAGCCCCTTGACCTCAATATTGCCCGCTGCAAGCTGATGACCGCCGGTACTCGGGGAGAGTGCCCCGGCCGGGCGCGGCGGCGGGTGGCCACCAAGTTTGTCAACGTCGCCCGGCGCTATTACGCCAGGCAGGGCATTCAGGCCGAGGTGATCAAGCTTTACGGCGCCATGGAGCTGGCGCCGATCATGAACCTGGCCGATGAGATCGTCGATATCGTGGATACCGGCAATACCATGCGCGCCAACGGTATGGAGCCCCGGGAGCTGATTGACCACATCAGCACCCGGCTGGTGGTGAACAAGGCTTCGATGACCATGAAGCACGCCCGCATCAAGCCGCTCATCGAACGTCTGGAAGCCGCCGTCGACAGCCGCCGGCCGGCCGACGAGGCCAGCGCCTAGACGCCGCTTCACCGCCTTTGCACGACGACACCAAGACACGAGGTTAGCTATGAACGCGACGGCTGGCGCAGCGGAAGTTACCCGGCTTGCTACCGGAGAGGCCGATTTTGACCGGCGGCTAGACGCGCTGCTGGACTGGGACGGCGTCTCGGATCAGGCGGTGCAGGCCCGGGTCAACGAGATTCTGGAGGCGGTCAAAACCCGGGGCGATGCCGCGGTCATCGAAGCCACCAACCGCTTTGACCGGCTGTCGGTTACCACCATGCAGGAGCTGACGCTTGCGCCCGCGCGTCTTGAGCAGGCGTTCTACGGCCTGCCGGATGAGCAGCGCGAGGCGCTGTCCGCCGCCGCCGAGCGCGTCCGCCGCTATCACCAGCACCAAAAACCCGAGTCCTGGCAGTACAACGAGGCCGACGGCACGGTGCTTGGACAGCAGGTGATGCCGCTGGACCGGGCGGGGATTTACGTACCCGGCGGCAAGGCGGCGTATCCGTCGTCGGTGTTGATGAACGCGATTCCGGCCCACGTCGCCGGGGTCAGGGAAATCGTCATGGTGGTGCCCACCCCCGACGGCGTGCTCAACGAGCTGGTGCTGGCGGCGGCGTACCTGGCCGGGGTGGACTATGTGTTCACCATCGGCGGGGCCCAGGCGGTGGCGGCGCTGGCCTACGGCACCGACACCGTGCCCCGGGTGGATAAAATCGTCGGGCCGGGCAACATCTACGTGGCCACGGCCAAGCGCGCGGTGTTCGGCCAAGTGGGGATCGACATGATCGCCGGGCCCTCGGAAATCTTGATCGTCGCCGACGGCGGCACCGATCCCGACTGGCTGGCCATGGACCTGTTCTCCCAGGCCGAACACGACGAGGACGCCCAGGCCATCATGGTCAGCTGGGACAAGGCCCAACTCGACGCCGTGGCCGCATCTATCGAGCGGCTGCTGCCGACCCTCGATCGGGAAGACATCGTGCGCACCTCGCTTGGCAACCGCGGCGCGCTGATCCACTGCGCAAGCGAAGCGGAAGCGGTTGCGCTGATCAACCGCATTGCCCCCGAGCATCTGGAGCTCTCCGTGGCCGATCCCGAACGCTGGCTGCCCGAGGTGCGTCACGCCGGGGCGATTTTCATGGGGCGCTACACCGCCGAGGCCCTGGGTGACTACTGTGCCGGGCCTAACCACGTGCTGCCCACCTCGGGCACCGCGCGGTTTTCCTCGCCGCTTGGGGTGTACGACTTCCAGAAACGCTCGTCGCTGATCAACTGCTCGGCCGACGGCGCCTCGACGCTTGGCGAAATTGCCGCGGTGCTGGCCCGGGGCGAGTCGCTGACGGCCCACGCGCGCTCGGCGGAATACCGCCTGAAGCGATAAGCGCTGCGCGGCTGGCCTAGCCGGTCCCCCTAGCGCGGCGCCGTGGGCTGCGACGGCAGCGACTGTTGGGGCGGCAGGGAGCGGGCGGAGAGGGGGCGTTCGCCGACGGTCAGCTCCAGCTCTTTCTTCTCGCCGCTGCGCACGATGGTCAGCGACAGCTCGGCGCCGGGGGTAAGCTCGGCGATGTCGCTCATGGTGCTGCGGGCATCGAGTATCGGCTCATCGCCGAGGGCGAGCAGCACATCGCCGGGCTGCAGCCCGGCGCGCTCGGCGGGGCCGTCCTGGACCACGCCGGCGACGATCATGCCCTGGGGCGTGCGCAGCCCGAAGGAGGCCGCAAGCTCCCGGGACAGCGCCTGGGCTTCGATGCCCAGCCAGCCGCGAATCACCCGCCCCTGGGTCACCAGCTCATCCATGATGCCGTGGGCGAGGTTGGCCGGAATGGCAAAGCCGATTCCCTGAGAACCCCCGGAGCGCGAGAATATCGCCGTGTTGATCCCCACCAGCGCGCCGTCGGGGTTGATCAGCGCGCCGCCGGAGTTGCCGGGGTTGATGGCCGCGTCGGTCTGGATGAAGTCTTCGTAGGCGCTGAGGCCCAGGTGGCTCCGCCCGGTGGCGCTGATGATGCCCATGGTCACCGTTTGGCCCACGCCGAAGGGGTTGCCGATGGCCAGCGCCACGTCGCCCACGGTGACCGCCTCGGAGTCGCTGAGCTTGATGCTCGGCAGGTTGTCCAGCGGAATGCGCAGCACCGCCAGGTCGCTCTCCGGGTCGGTGCCGATGACGTTGGCCAGGGTCTCGCGGCCGTCGCGCAGGGCTACCTGGATCTGGTCGGCGCCCTGGATGACGTGGTGGTTGGTCAACACGTAGCCGTCCTGGCTGACAATCACCCCCGAGCCCAGGCTCGACAGCATGCGCTGCTGGCCGGTGGTGTCGTCGTTATCGAAAAACTGCTCGAAAAACGGGTCCGACATCAGCGGGTGCTGGTCGCGCTCGACGATACGCGACGAGTAGACGTTGACCACCGCCGGTGCGGCCTGGCTAACGGCATCGGCATAGCTTGCCGGCCCCTGATCCCTGGCGAGCGGCGCGGCTTCCTGAATCTGCGGCGCGGTGCGCTCGGGGGCAGAGTCACCGGCGGCAGGCGCGGCCTCGCTGCCCTCGGACGCCGGCGGCGAAGAGTCGGCAAAGGGGTTGGGCAGGCGCTCGGGAAACGCCAGCAGCAGCGCCGCGGCGATCAGCACGCCGGCGATGACCGGCCAGACATAGGGTAGCAGGAAGCGTTGCAGCAGTACGTTCCTTGGCATCGGCGACGTTCCTTTGACTCGAGTGCATCCCTTGCGTGAGGGGGTGTCAGCGGCGGGCGATAACGGCCGGAAACGGGCGCTGCCCGGGACCAGGCTTCACGCCGGCAGCGAACCGTCTTTATGATTGGCGCATGGTAACATTGTTCACGCCGTTGACTTAACGGTCGCGGCAAACTTTCAGGGAGGCAGCATGCTTCATCGGGATACGCTGGTAGCGGCGTGTGAACAGCGCCTGGGGGCGCAGGGATTCAAGGATTTCACCGTCAACGGCCTGCAGGTAGAAGGGCGCGCGCGCATCGCTCGGGTGATGAGCGGCGTGACCGCCTGTCAGGCGCTGCTGGATGAGGCGGTGGCGTGGCAGGCCGACCTGGTGCTGGTGCACCACGGCTACTTCTGGAAAAACGAGCCCGTAGCGCTGACCGGCATGAAGCAGCGGCGGATCAAGACGTTGCTTAGTCACGACATCAACCTGCTGGCCTATCATCTGCCGCTGGATGCCCACGCGACGCTTGGCAACAACGCCGAGCTTGGCCGGCTTATGGGCTGGCAGGTCGAGCGCTGTCTGGACGGCGAGCTGGGAGAAGGGCTTTTGTGGTGGGGCAGAACCGCCGCGCCGCTGAGCGTGGAAGCGCTGGCCGACCAGCTGGCCGACAGGCTCGAGCGCGAGCCCATGATGATCAAGGCGCCCGGGGTAGGCGAGATCGAGCGTATTGCCTGGTGTACCGGCGGGGCTCAGGACATGATCGCTGCGGCGCACGAAGGCGGCGCCCAGGCGTTTGTCTCGGGAGAAATTTCCGAACGCACCACGCACCTGGCCCGGGAGCTGGGGATTCATTACCTGGCCGCCGGGCATCACGCCACCGAACGCTACGGCGTCCAGGCGCTGGGCGAATGGCTGGCGTCAGAGTACGGCGTGACGCATCGCTTTGTGGACATCGACAACCCTGCCTGACGGCAGGGCGCGGCGCCGACTCAATAGCGCGGCGGCTGGGGCGCCTGGGCCGCTTCGTCGTCGGTCGCCTTGAGGCCGAAGTCTTCGGAGAGAGTGCCGTTCTGGCCATCGGCATAGTCCCGTGGCGGGTGGCCTTCCGAGGCATTGGCTTCGTCGGCGAGAGGCTCCTGGGCGGCGGTTTTCAGCGAGCTGTCTTCATTGCCGGTCAGCGCGTCGCTGGCAATGGCCCAAGCGCCGGCTTCCTGCTTGAGGCGCTGTTCAAGCTGTTCAAGCGCGGCGCGGGCGTCGTATATCTGGCGATGCGTATCCACCAGATGACGGCTCATATCGGCTTTGAGCTCGGCAACCTGGCGCTCGCTTTCGAGGAGCCGAAGCTTAATATTCGATACCTGGCGCTGGCTTTTGCTCAAGAGACGGTAGCCAAGGGCGCCGATCGCGATGCCAATAAAGATGCCGATAAGCGCAAACGTTAACTGCAGGCCTGATTCTTCCACTCTGGTGTCTCCCTGGTTCCCGGGTCACTGGCCGCCGTGCACGGGGCCGGGCGATATTTTTCCGTGGCTATTATAGGCGCGTGCCGGGCTTGCAGGTCAATTCGACAATGTAACGGCACGTCCGGGCATGCGCCCTGGCGGCCAAGGACGTACAATTCCGCCGTCCGGCAATATGGGAGAATAACCATGGAACAACAGAGCCCCCGGCGGGCGGGCACGCCACAGGACCCTGCCAGTCCCTTGTCGCCGCTTGCGCGCTACCAGGCGGATCTGGACAGCGACGAGATCGTGTTCGATGCCGCGCAGCAGGCAGCGGTTATGCGCCTGCAGCGGCTCTATGAGGAACTGCTGGCCGATCCGCCGGCGCCTTCGCGGCCGGCACGGGGCGGCTTTTTGCGCCGCCTGGCGGGCCTTGGGGGCTCGCAGGACGAGGCGGTTGACGCCGCCCCGCGTATTGCCGGCGTGTATTTCTGGGGCGGCGTGGGGCGCGGCAAAACCTACCTGATGAACGCGTTTTTTGCCGCGCTGCCCTTCAGCGATAAAAAACGCACCCATTTTCACCGCTTCATGCAGCACGTTCATGCCGAGCTCGGCCGCTACAAGGGCGAGAGAAATCCGCTGTCGCTGATCGCCGCCGATCTCGCCGCCGAGGCGCGGATCATCTGCTTCGATGAGTTTTTCGTCGAGGACATCGGCGATGCCATGATGCTTGCCAACCTGCTCAAGGCGCTGTTTGCGCGCGGGGTGGTGCTGGTGGCCACGTCCAATGTGGCGCCGGATGATCTTTACCGGGAAGGACTTCAGCGGGCGCGGTTTCTGCCGGCGATTGCGCTGCTCAAGCAGCATTGCGACGTCATGCAGCTGGACAGCGGCATCGACTATCGCCTGCGCACGCTGACCCCGGCCGAGGTGTTCCACGCCCCGCTGGACGCCGCAGCGGAGCAGGCGCTCGCGCAAAAGTTCCGGGAGCTTGCCGGCGGGGCGGGGGAGGCGCAGGCGGCGCTTTCGATCAACGGCCGCACGCTTACCGCCAGGCAGCTGGGCGATGGCGTGGCGTGGTTTGAGTTCAGCGAGCTGTGCGACGGGCCGCGCAGCCAGAACGACTACATTGAGCTATCGCGCCGCTTTCATACCGTGCTGCTGGCCAACGTGCGCCAGATGGGCGCGCGCCACGATGACCGAGTGCGGCGCTTTATCAATCTGGTCGACGAGTTTTACGATCGCAGCGTCAACCTGCTGATCGCAGCGGAGGTGCCGGCGGCGTCGCTTTACACCGGGGGGCGGCTGAATTTCGAATTCCGGCGCACGCTCTCAAGGCTCGAGGAAATGCAGTCCCGGGACTATCTGGCGCTTCCCCATCGGCCCTGAGCGGCCGGCGGGCGCAGAAAAATTCTGCCGGAGCGCTTAACTTTGGCGCCGGCCTGGGTTAGAATCCCGCCCCGTTCGACCTAAGTTGCCAAGACATTTGTCGTCCAAGGCTTTTGTCGCGGCAACCAAAAAAAATAGGGATGGTGCGCGCCTCACTGGCGCATTACGGCACCCAACACATTTTACCTGGTGATTTCATCCATGAAGACGTTCAGTGCCAAGCCGCAGTCCGTCCAGCGCGACTGGTACGTTGTCGACGCGACTGACAAAACGCTCGGTCGTCTGTCGACCGAAATTGCTCGCCGCCTGCGCGGCAAGCACAAGCCCGAGTTCACGCCCCACGTCGACACCGGCGATTACATCGTGGTCGTCAACGCCGAAAAGGTCCGGGTGACCGGCAACAAGGCAAGCGACAAGAACTATTACCGCCACACGGGTTACCCGGGCGGTCTGCGCTCCATGAGCTTTGAGCAAATGATCGGTCACGCCCCGGAGCGCGTTATCGAGTCGGCGGTCAAGGGCATGCTGCCCAAGGGCCCCCTGGGCCGCGCCATGTATGCCAAGCTCAAGGTCTACGCCGGTGCCGAGCACCCGCACGCTGCCCAGCAGCCGCTTGAACTGAATATCTAAGGGATTTCTCGCCATGACACAGCAGTATTACGGTACCGGGCGCCGCAAGACATCTACCGCCCGCGTTTTCCTCAAGCCGGGCACCGGCAAGATTACCGTCAACCAGCGCGAGCTGGACCAGTATTTTGGCCGCGTTACCGGCCAGATGGTGGTGCGCCAGCCGCTGGAGCTCACCGAGACGCTGGAGCAGTTTGACGTCTACGTCACCGTTGCCGGCGGCGGCGGCAGTGCCCAGGCCGGCGCCATTCGTCACGGCATCACCCGTGCGCTGATGGACTACAACGAAGATCTGCGCCCGGCGCTGCGCGATGCCGGCTACGTCACCCGCGATGCCCGCGCGGTCGAGCGTAAGAAGATCGGTCTGCGCAAGGCGCGTCGCAGCCCGCAGTTCTCCAAGCGTTAAGGCAAACGCATGCGGCAAAACGCCCGGGTCATTGGCCTGGGCGTTTTTTTTGCTAGAATATCAATAAGTTAGCAATAGTCGCCTGGCCTTGGTCGCAGGGGTTATTGTTGTGCAAAGCGCCGTGTTTTTTTACTATAGAGCGTATTTTATATTCGTCGCCGTCATATTGCGCGTTTGCGGCGTACGGGTGAGCAAAAGGGAGAAACCTGGAATGGCAGATAACGGCGTAAACAAGGGCCGGCGCCGTTTCCTCGTCGGCGCCACCTCCGTAGTTGGAGCGGTGGGCGCTGTCGGGGTTGCGGTCCCCTTTGTGGCTTCTTGGCAGCCTAGTGCCAAGGCAAGGGCAGCCGGCGCCCCGGTTCAAGCGGATATTTCCAAGCTTGAAAAGGGGCAGCGGATGACGGTGGAGTGGCGCGGCAAGCCGGTATGGATCATCAACCGGACGTCGGAAATGATCGAGCGCACGGAAACGCTGGGCACTGACCGCCTGGCCGACCCGGACTCGATCGTGCCCCAGCAGCCTGAGTATATCGACGGCGCGCTGCGCTCGATCAAGCCCGAAATCGGCGTGCTGGTCGGTATTTGTACCCACCTGGGCTGTTCGCCCCTGTTCAAGCCGGAGCCCGACGCTGACGATGTCGGCACCGACAACTGGCCGGGCGGCTTCTTCTGCCCTTGCCACGGTTCCCGCTTTGATCTGGCCGGCCGCGTTTTTTCCAACGTGCCCGCGCCCACCAACCTGGAAGTGCCGCCGTATCGCTTCGATAGCGACGACATTATCGTTGTCGGCGAGGACAAGGAGACTGCCTGATGGGTAATCCACACAAGGCCAAGGCGGATCGCGGCGTCATGCGCTGGGTCGATGACCGCTTTCCCGCCACGCAGATGTGGCAAGAACATCTGTCGAAATACTATGCGCCGAAGAATTTCAACTTCTGGTATTTCTTCGGTTCGCTGGCGCTTCTGGTGCTGGTCAACCAGATCCTGACCGGCGTCTGGCTGACCATGAGCTACAACCCTACGGCCGAGGGCGCGTTTGCCTCGGTCGAGTACATCATGCGCGACGTCGAGTGGGGCTGGCTGATCCGCTACATGCACACCACCGGCGCCTCGGCGTTTTTCGTGGTGGTCTATCTGCACATGTTCCGCGGCATGCTGTACGGCTCCTATCGGGCGCCGCGCGAGCTGGTGTGGATCTTTGGCATGACCATCTATCTGGCGCTGATGGCGGAGGCCTTCATGGGCTACCTGCTGCCCTGGGGCCAGATGTCCTACTGGGGCGCCCAGGTCATCATCTCGCTGTTCTCCGCGATTCCCGCCATCGGGCCGGATCTGGCGCAGTGGGTGCGCGGTGACTTCCTGATTTCCGGTATTACCCTCAACCGCTTCTTTGCCCTGCACGTGGTGGCGCTGCCCATCGTTATCCTGGCGCTGGTCGTGCTGCACATTATCGCGCTGCACGAGGTGGGCTCGAATAATCCCGACGGCGTCGATATCAAGAAGAAGAAAGACGAGACCGGAAAGCCCCTAGACGGCATTCCCTTCCACCCGTACTACACGGTCAAGGACCTGGTCGGCGTGGCGGTCTTCCTGTTCGTCTTCTGCGTGGTGATCTTTTACTTCCCCGAAGGCGGCGGCTACTTCATCGAAAAGCCCAACTTCGAGCCGGCCAACCCGCTGCAGACCCCGGACCACATTGCCCCGGTCTGGTACTTCACGCCGTTCTACGCCATTTTGCGCGCGATCACCTTCTCGATCTTCGGGCTGGAAGCGAAGTTCCTGGGCGTGATCTTCATGGGCGGTGCCATTGCCGTACTGTTCGTGCTGCCGTGGCTTGACCGCAGTCCGGTCCTCTCCATCCGCTACAAGGGCTGGATCTCCAAGGTGATGCTGGCGCTGTTTGCCATCAGCTTTATCATACTTGGCGTTCTTGGCGTGATGCCGGTGAGCGCGGGGCGGACCATTCTCGCGCAGGTCTGTACCGTCATCTACTTTGCCTTCTTCCTGCTGATGCCGCTTTATACCCGGCTGGAGAAGACTAAACCCGTTCCGGAAAGGGTGACTGGCTAATGAAAAAGCAACTGTTTGCACTGCTCTTCGCGCTGCTGCCGGTAACGGCCATGGCAGCCGGCGGGGGGCTGCCGTACTCCATGGAGCCGGACCTGCACGACCAGGCGTCGCTGCAAAACGGCATGAAGCTCTACGTCAACTACTGCATGGGCTGCCACTCGCTTGAGCACCAGCGGTTCTCCCGTGCGGCGGAAGATCTGGATATCCCTCAGGCTCTGGTAGAAGACAACCTGGTGTTCTCGCCGGATCTGGCGTTCAACGACCAGATGCATAACGCCATGCAGGCCGATGACGGGGAAAACTGGTTCGGTGCGCCGCCGCCGGATCTGACCATGGAATCGCGCCTGCGCGGTCCCGACTGGATCTACTCCTACCTGCTGAGCTTCTATCGGGACGATAGCCAGTCGACCGGAGTGAACAACGCGGTGTTCGAGCTGGTCGCCATGCCCAACGTGCTGGAGCCCTTGCAGGGGGTGCAGGAGAGAATTTGTGCGGCCACGGACGAACCCGTTGAAGGGCAGTCGCCGGATCCGCTCACCGGCAAGTACCAGTCGTGCGACGTGCTGAGGGTGACTCAGCCGGGCGAGATGGAGCCGGACGAGTTCGAGGACGCGGTCTATGATCTGACCAACTTCCTGGCCTACGTGGGTGAGCCGTCCAAGCTCAAGGCCCAGGCGCTCGCGCCCAAGGTGCTGCTGTTCATTTTTATCCTGGGGATTATCTGCTACTTCCTCAAGCGGGAATACTGGCGTGATATTCACTAAGCCATGCTAGCCCCGTGAACCAGGGCGCACGACACCGTCGTGTGCCCTTTGTGTCTCAGGAGCCGGCTTGCCGGGCGTTTTCCCCAGAGACGCCGCGGCATGGTAGTATGACCTATTGACTTGAAGCGAGGATTGCTACATGGGTGTTGTGGCCAAACGGTCGTCGATGATTTTTTATTCCGGTACAGATGACCATTTCAGTCATCGGGTACGTATCGTGCTGGCCGAGAAGGGCGTGGCGGTGGATATCGTCGACGTAAGCGGCGAGCAGGCACCGGAGGAGCTTGCCGAGCTCAATCCTTATAACAGCGTGCCGACGCTTCTGGACCGCGACCTGGTGCTCTACGAATCCAAGGTGATGATGGAGTATCTGGACGAACGCTTCCCGCACCCGCCGCTGCTGCCGGTTTACCCGGTGGCGCGGGCGCAAAGCCGGCTGTGGATGCACCGCATCGAGCGCGAGTGGTGCCCGATGGTCGAGCGCATTCGTACCGGCAGCAAGAAGGAAGCGGACAAGGCGCGCAAGGAGCTGCGCGAAAGCCTGGTGGGCATATCGCCCATCTTCGAGGACATGCCGTTTTTCATGAGCGACGAGTTCACCCTGGTGGACTGCTGCCTGGCCCCGATCCTGTGGCGCCTGCCCGAGCTTAATATCGAACTGCCGGAAAAGCAGGTACAGCCGCTGATGGACTACATGTCGCGCGTGTTCGAGCGCGATGCCTTCAAGGCCTCGCTCAACGAGCGTGAAAAAGAAATACGTGCCTGAATGCACACCGGCCCCGTCAACCCGGCAATGTGCCCCTAATGCCGCGAAAGGAGAGCGACAATGACGCGTTCCAGCCGCCCCTATCTTGCCAGAGCCCTGTATGAATGGCTGCTGGACAACGAGCTGACACCCTACCTGGTGGTGGATGCAACCCGCCCGGGTGTGGAAGTGCCCGAACAGCTGGTGCAAAACGGCCAGATCGTGCTCAACGCCTCGCCTACGGCGGTGCGTGACTTCTTCATGGAAAATCAGGCCATCGGCTTTAGCGCGCGTTTTTCCGGCGAGCCGATGCAGATCATGATCCCCATGGAGGCGCTGATTGCGGTGTATGCCCGGGAGAACGCGGCCGGCATGGTGTTTGGCCATGAGCCTGACCTCGCGGCGCTGGACGAAGAGGCCGCCGACGAGCCGGGCCAGGACGCCCCCAAGGGCGACGCCAAGGCGCCGGCGCTGACGTCGGTTACCGATAGCGGCGACGACGCGCAGAAAGGCGAAAAGGACGAAGACAAGTCGTCCGACCGCGCCGGCAACGGCAGCAAAAGCGGCGAGGCTGCCAAAAAGCGGCCCTCGCTGCGCGTGGTTAAATAGCGCTGGTGAAACACTAGGGTGTGTTAACAATCATTAGTTTCGTTTAAACTGATTTAGTATTCATAGATTTTGGTGGGCCATGAGTCGGTTGAAGTTACGCGATGATCAGTGGGAGCGAATCGAGCACCTGCTCCCC
>NZ_JASSZF010000013.1:0-70100 GCF_031935715.1 Halomonas garicola
GATTGAAACCGTATCGCGCCATTGCGACGCGCTACGATAAGCTCAAACGAAATTACGAAAGCATGGTGGCCTTGGCATGCGGCTTTTTATGGCTACCAATGTGAAACGTCAACAGGCCCTAGCGTTACCGGCCGATAGTGGCGTTATTTTTCCGCCACGCAAAACGCCGGGGCCGTTAAGTCTTCAGCGGCTAGGCCCACAGCATGCCTCAAGCCGGCACGGAAAATTTGAAACCATCGTGCAAGCCAGCGTGCAAACGCTGCCGCGCGCTTCCGACGGCTGCCATACTCAAGCGGGCGGCACCCGCGACGGCGGCGCCGCCCGTCAACGCCTTCCCACGATTCAACACCACAAAAGGCAGGTATTCCATGCGACATCTTCCACTTATCCACCGCCGTCATGGCGGCAGAAGCGGCCGTATTGCGCTGCTGCTCTCGCTGGCGCTCGGCGCCTTCACCGCCGCGTCCCCTTCGCTGGCCGATAACGAGCGTACGCCGAGCCTTCAGGTGCAGGCACAGTCCACCGTCGAGGTGACGCCCGATCGCGCCACCGTCCGCGCCCGGCTGTGGGAAGACACCCCCGCCGTCAACCTCGCTGATGAGCAGCAGCGCCAGCAGCACCAAAAGGCCCGCCGGGAGGCGCGAGACGCCCTGGAAAAGCGCGCCGCTAGCCTGATCGACGCGCTTGAAGACGACACCGGCATCGAACGCGACGCCATCAGCGCCGGCTCGCTAGGCGTGCACCCGCGGCGCGATGAAACTCCCGGTTCCGGGCAGGACGATGACCGCCAGCCTCTGACGCGCACGCGGCTGGAGCGCCCGATCACCGTTCAGCTCGACGACCTGGACCGGCTCGAGGACGTACTCGGCACGCTGATGGCGGCCGACGTCAACCGCCTCGACGGCGTAACCTTTGACCTCAAGGACCGCCAAGGCGCAACCGACAGGGCGCTGACGCAGGCGCTGGAAAAGGCCCGCCGCAAGGCCGGCCTGATGGCAGAGAGCCTAGACGTCGAGCTCGGCCGCGTGCAGCGCGTGGAAGAAACCCGCTCGCCGGGCTTTTCTCCGCGCATGATGAGCATAAGCGCCGACTCGCGTGGCAATACCGAAGCCTCGGCGCCGGCTACGGAATACCGCCCCGGCACCATCGACGTCGAGGCCGGCGTCAACGTCGAGTGGGCGCTTGAAGACAGCGATAGCGAAAGGGATAGCGACGCTTAAAGGCGAATGGTCTCCACGCCGCCCATATAGGGGCGCAGCGGCTCGGGAACGGTGACCGTGCCGTCTGCCTGCTGGTGGTTTTCCAGCACCGCCAGCAGGCAGCGCCCCACCGCCAGGCCGGAGCCGTTCAGCGTATGGACCAGCCGGGGCTTTTTCGCCTCGGGACGGCGATAGCGCGCCCGCATCCGCCGGGCCTGGAAATCCTCGCAGTTGGAAATCGAGGAAATCTCGCGGTAGGTCTCCTGGCTTGGCAACCACACTTCCAGATCGTAGGTCTTGGCGGCGCCAAAGCCCATGTCGCCGGTACACAGCGTCACCGCGCGGTACGGCAACTCCAGCGCCTGCAAAATCGCCTCGGCGTGGCCGCGCATGTCCTCGAGCGCCGCGTAGCTGTGCTCGGGCTCCACCACCTGCACCATTTCCACCTTGTCGAACTGGTGCTGGCGGATCATCCCCCGGGTATCCCGCCCGTGAGACCCCGCTTCGCTGCGAAAGCACGGCGTATGGGCGGTGAGCTTCAGCGGCAGCGCCTCGGCCTCGACGATTTCGTCGCGCACGAAGTTCGCCAGCGGCACCTCCGAGGTCGGGATCAGATGATACTCGCGCTCGTCGTCCAGGCGGAACAAGTCCTCGCCGAACTTGGGCAGCTGCCCGGTCCCGATCAGCGAGTCGCGGTTGACGATATAGGGCACGTAGCACTCTTCGTAGCCGTGCTGCTCGGTCTGGGTATCCAGCATGAACTGCGCCAGCGCCCGGTGCAGCTTGGCCACCGGGCCGCGCATCACGGCAAAGCGCGCGCCGGTGAGCTTGGACGCCAGGTCAAAATCGAGATAGCCGGACTTCTTGCCCAGATCCACGTGGTCAAGCACCGCGAAATCAAACTCGCGCGGCGCCCCCCAGCGGTGCAGCTCGACGTTATCGTCTTCGTTCCGGCCTTCGGGTACGCTTTCATGGGGCAGGTTGGGAATCCCGCTGACGGCGTGCTCCCACTCTTCCTGAACCTCGGCGTGGGCCTGCTTGGCTTCGTCCAGCCGATCGCCCAGATCGCTCACTTCATCCAGCAGCGGCTGAATGTCCTCCCCGCTGGCCTTGGCATTGCCGATCGCCTTGGAGCGCGTGTTGCGCTCGTTTTGCAGCTGTTCGGTCCGGGTCTGCAGCTCCCGACGGCGCGACTCAAGCGCAGCAAGCCCTTCCGTATCCAGGGTATAGCCGCGGCGAGCCAGCTGCCGGGCCACCGCCTCCAGATCTCCGCGCAGCAGTTTCGGGTCGAGCATGAGTCATCCTCCGGGCTGAAATCAGAAAGACACGCAGCGCCAAACGCCCGTGACAAAGGCCGTCATTGTAGGCAAAAGCCCGCCGTGGAGCTATGGTTGGACCTTGATACTCAGGCAATCGCAGCTGGCTATGTCCAGAAGAGCCGGGGACAGGTCAAAGAGGGGGTTCTACGCCATGGATGGCGTAGGTAGCGAGTCCCCTCGCAGACCTGTTGACGGCTCAGCCTGGTTGACTGAGGCTAAGATGCCTTCTTATCTCTTCCGACAGCGAGCCGTCATGACCCGCGCTTTCACTACCACGCCCTTCATCACCGTGTTTGACGCCCTGGACGACCTTCACCGCGGCGACCCGCGCATCGTCGAGGTGGACGGCGAAGCCGAACCCAGAGAGCTGGTTTACGCCCGGCGCATGAGCGCCTGGCTTGAGCACATTGACAGCGAGCCAAGCGACATCCTGCGCCTGGCCGTGCGCGCCCAGCACCTTGAGCGCTGGCAACTGCCCCGCGCCGACTACACCGAAGGTCGCGTGGGTTACCTGACCTGGCGCCGCGACCAGAGCCGCCGGGCCGGCGAAACGACGGCCAGGCTGATGCGCGAAGCCGGCTACGCCGAGGCCGACGCCGAACGCGCCGCCAGAATCATCCGCAAACAGGACCTTAAGCGCGACGCCGAGGTGCAGACGCTCGAAGACTGCGCCTGCCTGGTCTTTCTGGAAAACTACTTTGCCGACTTCTCGCGCACCATCGAGCGCGATCATCTGATCCGCATCGTGCAGAAAACCTGGCGCAAGATGTCACCCGGGGCGCGGGAGCTCGCGCTAGCCCTGCCCATGTCCGAGACCTCTGCGGCTATCGTTCAGGAGGCCCTGGCGGACGCGCCGGCCTGAAGCGGACCCCGTGTGCAGCCCGGGAGCGGCTGCGTTAAACTGGATACCTCCCTTTGATCTCCGGCTTTCCGGCTGTGACGGCGCTGATATTCCATGATTGCATCCCTGACTCGGCAGACTATCCCCCTTGAGCGCGCAAGCGCCGACTACGTGCGCTTTCTCGAAGCGCTCAAGGCCACCGGCTTTGACGGCGAGATCGCCCCGGACTACGCCAACCGCACCGTCGCGGCCACGGACAACTCCATCTACCAGCGCCTGCCCCAGGCCGTGCTCTACCCCCGCCACCGCGAGGACCTTGAGCGCATCGCCAAGCTCGCCGGCGAGGTGCCCAACCGCGATATCGTCCTCGCCCCCCGGGGCGGCGGCACCGGCACCAACGGCCAGTCGCTCACCGACGGCCTGGTAGTGGACGTCTCCCGACACATGAACCGCATTCTCGAGATCGACGTGGAAAACCGCCGGGTGCGGGTGCAGGCCGGCGTGGTCAAGGATCAGCTCAACGCCGCGCTCAAGCCCTACGGGCTGTTCTTTGCTCCGGACCTGTCCACCTCCAACCGCGCCACCGTCGGCGGGATGATCGCCACCGACGCCAGCGGCCAGGGCAGCTGCGAATACGGCAAGACCCGGGACCACGTGCTCGAGCTCGACAGCGTGCTGCTGGGCGGCAAGCGCCTGATAAGCCACGCCCTCGACCCGGACGAGGAGCGCGACACCAGCGCCCAAAGCGGCATAATCGGCGATATTCACCGCACCGCCGCCGACATCATCGACCGCAAGGCCGACCTCATCGCGGAAACCTTTCCGCCGCTCAACCGCTGCCTCACCGGCTACGACCTGGCCCACCTGCGCGACGCCAAGCAGCGCCTGGATATCAACAGCCTGCTGTGCGGCGCGGAAGGCTCGCTGGGGCTGTTAAGCGAGGCGACACTCAACGTGCTGCCTATTCCTGAGTATTCGACGCTGGTCAACGTGCGCTACGCCGGCTTCATGGACGCCCTCAGGGATGCCAAGGCGCTGATGGGCAGGGCCCAGCCAACGTCCATTGAAACCATCGACGACAGCGTGCTGCTGCTGGCCATGGACGATTTCGTCTGGGACGGCGTGGCCGAGTTTTTCCCCCAGGGCGACACGCCCATTCGCGGCATCAACCTGGTGGAACTCAACGACAACGACCCGGATAGGCTTGCCCAGCGCGTGGCGGCCTTTACCCGCCACCTGGCCGACGATGACAGCGTCTCGCGGCTGGGCTATACCCTAGCCGAAGGCCGCGGCGCGATCCAGAAAGTCTACGCCATGCGCAAGCGCGCGGTGGGGCTTCTGGGCAACGTCCAGGGGGAAAAGCGCCCGATCCCGTTCGTCGAAGACACCGCCGTGCCGCCGGAGCACCTGGCCGACTACATCGCCGACTTTCGCGCCGTCCTCGACCGCCACGGGCTGAAATATGGCATGTTCGGCCACGTCGACGCCGGCGTGCTCCACGTGCGCCCGGCCATCGACATGAAGGACCCCGAGCAGGCGCGGCTGATCCGCGAGATTTCCGACGAGGTCGCCGAGCTGACCCAGCGCTACCACGGCCTTTTGTGGGGCGAACACGGCAAGGGCATCCGCTCGGAGTACGCGCCCAAATTCTTCGGCGAGCTCTACCCCAGCCTGCAGCGGGTCAAGGCGGCCTTTGACCCGCACAACCAGCTGAACCCGGGCAAGATCGCCTCGCCGCGCCACGAAGGCGGGCTGATCGCCCGGGAGAGCGATCCGGCGCTTTTGACCATCGACGGCGTGACCACCCGGGGCGAGCTCGACCGCACCATCGACGAGCGCGCCTGGCAGTCCTATGACGCGGCGGTGTACTGCAACGGCAACGGCGCCTGCTACAACTACGACGTCGACGACCCCATGTGCCCGTCGTGGAAGGCCACCCGCCAGCGCATTCACTCGCCCAAGGGCCGCGCCAGCCTGATCCGCGAATGGCTGCGGCTGCAAAACGCCGCCGGCGTGGACGTGGTGGAAGAATCGCACAAGAAAAAGACCGAAGGCGTGGGTGGCTTTATCGCCCACCTGCCGCTGCGCACCTACAACACCTTGAACCGCCGCGGCCGCGACGACTACTCCCACGAGGTGTACGAGGCCATGGCGGGCTGTTTGGCGTGCAAGTCCTGCGCCAGCCAGTGCCCGGTGAAGGTCAACGTGCCGCAGTTTCGCTCGCAGTTCCTCGAGGTTTATCACGGCCGCTACCTGCGTCCGCTCCGGGACTACCTGGTCGGCACCACCGAGTTCATGCTGCCCACGCTTGCCAAGGCGGCGCCGCTGTATAACGCCCTGATCACCGGCCGCCTGGTGGACGGTCTGATGCGCCGGGGGCTCGGCATGAGCGACTCGCCGACACTATCCCGGGCCAGCCTGAAAAAGCAGCTCAGGGCCTGGGGCGTGAGCGCCGCCACGCCTACCGCCCTTGGCCTGCTCACCGAGCAGCAGCGCGCCAACAGCGTGATTATCGTCCAGGACGCCTTCACCACCCACTTTGAAGCGCAACTGGTCATGGACGTGGTCGAGCTTCTATCCCGGCTCAACCTGCGGGTGTTCGTCATGCCCTACGCCGCCAACGGCAAGCCGCTCAACGTCCAGGGCTTTCTCGGCGCGTTTGAACGCACCGCGGAAAAGCAGGCGCGGCGCCTGCGCACCCTGGCCGACTTCGGCGTGCCGCTGATCGGCATCGACCCGGCGATGACGCTCTGCTACCGCCAGGAATACGTCAAGGCGCTGGGCGAAGATGCCGTGCCGCCGGTAGCGCTGCTCCAGGAATGGCTGGTCACCCGGCTGAACACGCTCCCGGTAGCGCCGCTGGACGGGCCCGAGGACGGCTACCGGCTGCTTTCCCACTGCACCGAACAGACCAGCGAGCCCCAGGCCCCCAAAGCCTGGCAGCAGGTGTTCGCCGCCTTCGGCCTGGAGCTTGAGACGCTTGCCAGCGGCTGCTGCGGCATGTCCGGCACCTACGGCCACGAAACCCGCAACGTCGAGACGTCGAAAACCGTCTACGCCCAGTCCTGGCAGCCCATGGTCGAGGCCGAAGAAAGCCCAGGTCGTCTGCTCGCCACCGGCTACTCCTGCCGCAGCCAGGCCAGCCGCTTCTCAAGCGCCACCCTGCCCCATCCGCTGCAGGCGCTGCTCACGGCGATGAAGCGTACGGGCTAGCCCACTTACCTCAGAAAAACATCGCCTGGAGCGCCTCCCCCGGGCTCTCCTTGCGCATAAAGGCCTCACCTACTAGAAAGCCGTTGACGCCGCTGTCGCGCATTTTGGCGACGTCTTCGCGGGTGTGGATGCCGGATTCGGTAATCACCGTGACGCCCTCGGGCACTTTCTTGAGCAGGTCGAGGGTAGTGTCGAGCGTGGTGTCGAAGGTGTGCAGGTTGCGGTTGTTGATGCCCACAAGCTCGAGATCGAGCCTGAGCGCGCGCTCCAGCTCCTCGGCATCGTGGACTTCAACCAGCACGTCCATGCCCAGCGCATGAGCCTGCTGGTTCAGCTCGGCGAGTCGGTCGTCGTCGAGCGCGGCGACGATCAGCAGAATGCAGTCCGCGCCGATGGCCCGGGCCTCGGTGACCTGGTAGCCGTGGGTGATGAAGTCCTTGCGGATCACCGGCAGCGAGCAGGCGTCCCGGGCGGCAATGAGAAAATCCTCGTGACCCTGGAAGAAGTCCGCGTCGGTAAGCACCGACAGGCAGGCCGCGCCGCCGTCGGCGTAGCTTTGGGCAATCTCGGCAGGCGCGAAGTCCTCGCGGATGACGCCCTTGGACGGCGAGGCTTTTTTGATCTCGGCGATCACCGCCGCCTCCCCCGCCGCCATGCGCTCGTTCAGCGCGCGAATAAAGCCGCGCGGGGCGCTTTGCTTGTCGGCCAGCGCCAGCAGGTCGGCCTCGGAAACCGCTTGGCGGCGCTGCGTTACTTCCTCATCCTTGCGCGCCAGAATGCGGGTTAACACGGTCGGCGTAGCCTGATCGCTCATAGATATCATCTCACTGCGGTTGCGTTAGGGTTTGAACTGGGCGGTGAAGCGCGAAAGCTCGCGCATTTTTTCCAGCGGCAGCCTGTCCCGCTGGGCGCCGCGCGCCAGGCGCACGCCCTCTTTCAGCGTGTCGGCCACGCCGGCGCAGTAAAGCGCCGCGCCGGCGTTGAGCGAGACGATATCTGCCGGGGCGCCTTCGCCGCTCAGCGCGGCCTTTACCTGGCGCAGGCTGTCTTCCACGCCGTCGGCTTTCAGCGATTCAAGGCTTTGGCGCTCGATGCCCAGCTCTTCCGGGGTAATGCGGTATTCGGTGATGTCGCCGTCTTTTAATTCGGCTACCTGCGTCGGGGCCGCCAGCGAAATTTCGTCCAGCCCGTCGTCGGAGTGGACCACCATGACGCGGCGGCTGCCGAGCTTTTGCAGCACCTCAGCCAAAAGCGGCACCAGGGCCGGGTCGTACACGCCCAAAAGCTGGTTGGGCGCGCCGGCGGGGTTGGTCAGCGGGCCGAGAATGTTGAACAGCGTGCGCACGCCCATGTCGCGGCGCGGCACTACGGCGTGGCGCATGGCCGGGTGGTGGTTGGGGGCGAACATGAAGCCCACGCCGACCTCTTCGATGCAGCGAGCCACCTGCCCGGCTTCCAGATTGAGAAAGATCCCCGCCACGTCGAACAGATCCGCACTGCCGGACGACGATGACACGCTGCGCCCGCCGTGCTTGGCCACGCGAGCGCCGGCCGCGGCGGCGACGAAGCTCGAGGCGGTGGAAACGTTGAACAGGTTGGCGCCGTCGCCGCCGGTGCCGACGATATCCACCACGCCGCCCTGCACCTCGGGCGTGACGCGGTTCATCAGCTCGCGCATGACCTGGGCGGCGGCGCCAATCTCGGTGGCCGTTTCGCCCTTCATGGCGAGCCCCATGAGCAGCGCGCCGACCTGGGCGTCGCTGGCGTCCCCGGTCATGATCTGGCGCATGAGCGCGTGCATCTGGTCAAACGACAGGTTCTCGCGGCGCATCACCGCATTGATTGCGTCTCGCATCTGCATGAAAAAGGTGGGCCTCGTGCTCGTGATGCGCCGGTTCAAGCGCGTTGCAAAAAATTCGCCAAAAGCGCGTGGCCCTGGCGGGTCAAAATCGACTCGGGATGAAACTGCACCCCTTCAATGTCCAGCTCGCGGTGGCGAAGCCCCATGATCAGCCCCGGCGTAACGTCGTCCTCCGGCGTCCAGGCGGTGATCTCCAGGCACTCGGGCAGGCTGGCTTTATCCACCACCAGCGAATGGTAGCGGGTCACTTCCAGCGGGTTGTCAAGCCCGGTAAATACGCCATGGCCAAGATGCTCAACGGCCGAGGTCTTGCCGTGCATCACTGCCGGGGCGCGAATCACGCGGCCGCCGTAGGCCTGGCCGATCGCCTGGTGGCCCAGGCACACCCCCAGAATCGGCAGCTGGCCGGCAAAGTGGCGAACGGCGTCCAGAGATATCCCCGCCTCGTCGGGCGTACAGGGGCCCGGGGAGATGACCAGGTGGCTTGGCGCCAGAGCGTCGATGTCGGCGATGGCGATCTCGTCGTTGCGGTAAGTCAACACTTCGGCCCCCAGCTCCGCCAGATACTGGACGATGTTGTAGGTGAAGCTGTCGTAGTTATCGATCATGACGATCTTTGCCGCTTTGGCCATCAAAACATCCTGTGGTTTGCCGGGTCATTCAGGCGTTTGCCGATCAACCCGACGGCCTGCTTGCTACCGGCCGGGCAGTTTCTCCGAGTGTAACGCAACCCGCCGCCAGGGTGCACGGTGCCGGCCATCCGAGAGGTGCTCACACCGCCCGGGCTTTTTAGCGCTCCTTGAACTACCTCCCGCTTTAATGCTTAGCTAGACGCTTGAAGACAGCGTCACACCGGCTTGCAACGCTTACTCCCCGCCAGAGCACGGGGCGCGTATAAAAACAGCTCACGCGTCGCCGGATAGCGCTTTCCCAGACACCGTAACGGGTACGCCTTATGCCACTCGACAGTGCCAACGAGTTGATCGCCGAGTACTGGGCCATCGGGCTTTTCGTCCTGGCCGTGTTTCTGCTGTGCGCGTTCATGATCGGCGCCTCGGCGCTGCTCGGCGGGCGCAGCCAGGGGCGCAGCAAGACCATTCCGTTTGAAAGCGGTGTCCTTGGCGCCGGCGACGCCCGGCAGCGCTTTTCCATCCAGTTTTATCTGGTGGCGATGCTGTTCGTCATCTTCGATATTGAAGCCGTTTTCCTGTTTGCCTGGGCCGTCTCGGTACGCGAATCGGGCTGGCCGGGCTTCTGGGGCGCAGCCGTTTTCATTGGCATCCTGCTTGCCGGGCTCATCTACGACTATCGCTCCGGCGCACTCGACTGGGCGCCTGGCGGCAGCGAACGGATGCACCGGGGAAGCGCGCGGCGCGGCTGAATCGACGCGCGATTCAGCGCCTGCCAGCACGAAGCAAGTACCAGGGCCGAGGCGTTTCCGGCCGGCACTCAACGATTTCAGTCGGGAGGCATAACATGGCATATACCCTGACCCGGGCCGACGACGCAATGGCGCAGCAGAGCGACCGCTATCCGCTGGGCGAGCGTCAGCGCGTCGACGATCCGATGAAGCAGCAGGTACACCGCAGCGTGTTCACCGGCAAGCTGGAAGAGGTGCTCAACTCGGCGGTGAACTGGGGGCGCAAGAACTCCCTCTGGCCCTACAACTTCGGGCTGTCCTGCTGCTATGTGGAAATGACCACGGCGTTTACCGCCCCCCACGACGTCGCGCGCTTCGGCGCCGAGGTGCTCCGCGCCTCTCCGCGCCAGGCGGACTTCATGGTGATCTCCGGCACCTGCTTTGTGAAAATGGCGCCGGTCATCCAGCAGCTCTACGACCAGATGCTGGAGCCCAAGTGGGTGATCTCCATGGGCTCCTGCTCCAACTCCGGCGGCATGTACGATATTTATTCCGTGGTTCAGGGGGTGGATAAATTCCTCCCCGTGGACGTGTACGTGCCCGGCTGCCCGCCCCGCCCGGAGGCCTTTTTGCAGGGGCTGCAGCTGCTTCAGGACTCCATCCAGGAAGAGCGCCGTCCGCTTTCCTGGGTCGTCGGTGACCAGGGCGTTTACCGCGCGGAAATGCCGTCTCAGCGGGAGAAGCACCGCGATCAGCGGATTCAAGCCACTGAACTGCGCACGCCGGACAGCGTATAGCGCCCCAAGCCAGGCGGAACCGCCTTTAGCCAAGGAGAACCTGCACCACCATGAGCACAGATGCCTCCGCCGCGATTGTCCATACGCTACGCGAACGCTTTGGCGACAAGCTTCACTGCGAGCAGCCCACGCTGACCGGCATGCCGGTGGTCTGGGTGCGCCGCGACGCCATTGTCGAGGTGCTCGACGCCCTGCGCCGGCTGCCCGAGCCGTTCGAGATGCTCTACGATCTCACCGCCGTGGACGAGCGCATGCGCGGCCACCGCGACGGCCTGCCCGCCGCGGACTATACCGTGGCCTACCAGCTGCTGTCGGTCTCCGGCAACCGCGACATCATGCTCAAGGTGGCGCTCGACGAGCGCGATCTCTCTCTGCCCACGGTGATTGCGGTTTACCCCAACGCCGACTGGTACGAGCGCGAGGTCTGGGACATGTTCGGCATCGAGTTTGCCGGCCACCCCAACCTGCGGCGCATTCTCATGCCGCCGACCTGGAACGGCCACCCGCTGCGCAAGGACCACCACGCCCGGGCCACCGAGTTTGACCCCTACACCCTGACCGTTGAGGGTCAGGACAAGGAACAGGGCGCGCTTCGCTTCGTCCCCGAAGAGTGGGGCATGCAGCGCGAGCGCGACGGCGCCGAGTTCATGTTTTTGAACCTGGGGCCCAACCACCCGTCCGCCCACGGCGCGTTTCGCATCGTGCTGCAGCTCGACGGCGAAGAGATCATCGACTGCGTGCCGGATATCGGCTACCACCACCGCGGCGCGGAAAAGATGGGCGAGCGCCAGTCCTGGCACAGCTTCATCCCCTACACCGACCGCATCGACTACGTCGGCGGGGTGATGAATAACCTGCCCTACGTGCTGGCGGTAGAAAAGCTCGCCGGCATCCAGGTCACCGACCGCGCCGCCACGGTGCGGGTGATGATGTCGGAACTTTTCCGCATTACCAGCCACCTGCTGTTTCTGGGCACCTATCTGCAGGACCTGGGCGCCATGTCGCCGGTATTTTTCACCTTTACCGACCGCCAGAAGGCCTACCACGTCATCGAGGCGATCACCGGCTTTCGCATGCACCCGGCGTGGTTTCGCATCGGCGGGCTGATGCAGGATTTACCCCAGGGCTGGGACCGGCTGATGCAGGAATTCGTCGACTGGATGCCGGCGCGGCTGAGGGAATACGAGCGCGCCATGATGGAAAACTCGGTGGTGCGCGACCGGACCCGTCACGTCGCCGCCTTTGACACCGCCAACGCCCTGGCCTGGGGCGTGACCGGCCCCAACCTGCGCGCTACCGGCTGCGATTTCGACCTGCGCAAAAAGCGCCCCTACTCCGGCTACGAGAATTTCGACTTCGAGGTGCCGCTGGGGCACAACGGCGACGCCTTCGACCGCGGCCAGCTGCGCATCGAAGAAATGCGCCAGAGCCTGCGCATCATCCAGCAGTGCATCAACCACATGCCCGCCGGCGACTTCAAGGCCGACCACCCCTTGACCACGCCGCCGCCCCGGGAGCGCATGCTCGAGCATATCGAGACCCTGATCACGCACTTTCTGCAGGTCTCCTGGGGGCCGGTGCTGCCCGCCAACGAGTCGCTGCAGATGGTCGAGGCGGCCAAGGGCATCAACAGCTACTACCTGACCAGCGACGGCAGCACCATGAGCTACCGCACGCGGATTCGTACGCCGAGCTTCCCGCACCTGCAGCAGATTCCGGCGCTGATGCGCGGCGGCTTCGTCCCGGACCTGATCGCGCATCTGGGCAGTATTGATTTCGTCATGGCCGACGTGGACCGTTAACCCGGGGAGTGTAAGCAATGTCTGACAGCTTTTATGACGCAACCGGCACCGCGGCTCCCATTGCTACCGATGGCGACGGCTTCGTGCTCCACGCCGACGACCGCCGCGCCATGCTCGACGAGCGCGCCCACTACGAGCAGCCCCAGGCGGCGTGCATCGAAGCGCTGAAGATCGTCCAGAAACGCCACGGCTGGGTGCCCGACGGCGCTATTGTCGCCGTGGCCGAGACGCTCGGCATAGGCTCCGGCGACGTGGAAGGCGTGGCCACTTTTTATAACCTGATTTTCCGCCAGCCGGTGGGCCGCCACGTGATTCTTGTCTGCGACAGCAGCTCGTGCTTTTTGACCGGCTATGACGAGCTAAGCGAAGCGCTGAGCCAGCGGCTGGGCATTGGCTTTGGCGAGACCACCAAGGACAACCGCTTCACCCTGCTGCCCACCTGCTGTTTGGGCGCCTGCGACCGCGGGCCGGCCATGATGATCGGTGACGACACCTTTGGCCCCATTGCGCCGAGTGATCTGAGCGAGCTTCTGGAGGCGTATCCATGACCGCAATTCCTGCGAACTCTCGGCTGCGCTATCACAGCCAGCTGCGCCAAAGCGCCGACGAGCGCCGCGAGGAGACGCATCCGCTGACCTGGCGGCTTCACGACGACGGCAGGCGCGTCGGGCTTGACGAGTACCGGCAGAAAAACGGCTACGTCGGCGCGAAAAAGGCGCTGGCCATGGACCCCGCCGACGTGATCGAGGCGATGAAAACCGCCAACGTCCGCGGGCGCGGCGGCGGCGGCTTCTCCGCCGGGGTCAAGTGGAGCCTGACTCAGGTGGGCGAGAATCTGCCGCGCGGCTACACGGTGTGCAACGCCGACGAAATGGAGCCGGGCACCTTCAAGGACCGCATGCTCATGGAGCAGCAGCCGCACCTGCTGATCGAAGGTATGATCATCGCCGGCCACGCCAACCGCTCGAAATACGGCTATATCTTCCTGCGCGGCGAATACGTCGAGGCCGCGCGCTCGCTTCAGCTTGCCATCGAGGAGGCGCGGGAGGCCGGCCTTTTGGGTGACAGCGTCGCCGGCACCGGCTTTGACTTCAACATCGCCCTGCACACCGGCGCCGGGCGCTATATCTGCGGTGAGGAAACCGCGCTGATTAACTCGCTCGAGGGCAAGCGCGCCAACCCCCGGGCCAAGCCGCCGTTTCCCGGCCAGTCCGGCGCCTGGGGCAAGCCCACCGTGGTCAACAACGTCGAAACCCTGTGCAACGCTCCGGCGGTCATGCAGCACGGCGCCGACTGGTACCAGGCGCTATCCGGCGATCTGAGCAACGACGGCGGCACCAAGCTTTACGGCGTTTCCGGGCTGGTCAACAAACCCGGCCTGTGGGAGCTGCCCATCGGCACCAGCGGCTGGGACATCATGGAGCGCGCCGGCGGCATGCGTGAAGGCCACACGCTGAAAACCTGGCTGCCCGGCGGCGGCAGTACCGGCTTTTTGCTCCCCGAGCACCTGGAACTGCCGCTGGACTTTGACACCGTCGGCCAGTACGGCAGCCGGCTGGGCACGGGACTTTTGACCGTGGTCAGCCAGCGCCAGAGCCTGGTGGCCCTGCTGCGCAACCTGGAGCAGTTCTTCGCCCGGGAGTCCTGCGGCTGGTGCACCCCCTGCCGGGACGGCCTGCACTGGACGGCGAAGATACTCCAGGCCATCGAGCACGGCGATGGCCGGCCCGGCGACATCGAGCTTCTGCAGGAGCACGCGCAAAACATCGGCCCGGGGCTGACCTTCTGCGCCCACGCGCCGGGGGCGGCGATGCCGCTGGAATCGGCGATCCGCCACTTCCGCGCCGACTTCGAAGCGGGCATTGTCAAGGAACAAGCCGAAGAGGTTACCGCCGCGGCTGACGGCGCGGGTACAGCGGCGGCCAATGAAGAGGTGAGCTGATGGCAACGATTCATGTGGACGGCAACGCCTACGAAGTAGACGGCAGCGATAACCTGCTGCACGCCTGCCTGTCGCTGGGCCTGGACATCCCCTACTTCTGCTGGCACCCGGCCATGGGCAGCGTAGGCGCCTGTCGCCAGTGCGCGGTCAAGCAGTACAAGGACGAAAACGATACCCAGGGCAAGATCGTGATGTCGTGCATGACGCCGGCCGCCGACAACAGCTGGCTTTCCATCGACGATGATGAAGCCCACGCGTTTCGTGCTCGTGTGACCGAATGGTTCATGACTTACCACCCCCACGACTGTCCGGTATGCGCCGAAGGCGGCCACTGCCACCTTCAGGACATGACGGTGATGACCGGCCACAGCCGGCGCCGCTACCGCTTTGCCAAGCGCACCCACCGCAACCAGTATCTGGGGCCCTTTGTCGCCCACGAGATGAACCGCTGCATCAACTGCTATCGCTGCGTGCGCTTTTACAACGACTACGCCGGCGGCACGGACCTTGGCGTGTTCGGCATGAACAACAACCTCTATTTCGGCCGCCACCAGGAAGGCGTGCTGGAAAGCCCCTTTGCCGGCAACCTCACCGAGGTGTGCCCCACCGGCGTGTTCACCGACAAGACCCACACCCGCCACTACACCCGCAAATGGGACCTGCAGTACGCCCCCAGCGTCTGCCACCAGTGCGCGGTCGGCTGCAACACAAGCCCCGGGGAGCGCTACGGCAGCGTCCGGCGTATCGAAAACCGCTACCACGGCGAGGTCAACGGCCACTTCCTCTGCGACCGCGGCCGCTTCGGCTACGACTACGTCAACCGCGACGATCGCCCGCGCCGGCCGGAATGGCACGATAACGACACCCACGTCACCGAGCTCGACGTGGACCCCGCCCTTGACCGCGGCGCCGACCTGCTGCGCCGGGCCGACCGCGTCATCGGCATCGGCTCGCCCCGGGCGAGCCTTGAGAGCAACCACCAGCTGCGCGCGCTGGTGGGCGAGAACAACTTTTCCACCGGCATCGCCGCCGCCGAACAGGCCTGCCTCGAGCGCATGGCCGCCATCGACGCCGAAGGCGCGCTTGCCACGCCCACGCCCCGGGACATCGAAAGCCACGACGCGGTGCTGGTGCTCGGCGAGGACCTGCTGAACAGCGCCGCCCGGCTGGGCCTCAACGTGCGCCAGGCGGTGCTGGGCATCCGCGAAGAGCTCGCCGAGGAGCGCGGCATCCCCCAGTGGCACGACGCCGCTGTCAGAACGCTGGCTCAGGACAGCCGCCATCCGCTCTACATCGCCTACCCCACCGCGACCGGCCTCGACGACATCAGCGCGGCCAGCCTGCGGCTGACGCCGGACGACATCGCCCGGCTGGGCTTTGCCGTGGCCCACGAGATCGACCCCGACGCGCCGGCGGTCAGCGACCTTGACGACGCCACCCGGGATCACGCCCGGAATATCGCCCGGGCGCTTCTCGCCGCCAAGCGCCCGCTGGTCATGAGCGGCGGCTCGCTTGAATCGCTTGCCATCCTCAACGCCACCGCCAGCGTCGCCCGGGCCCTGGGGCAGAAGACAGAGGGGCAGAAGACAGAGGGGCAGCGAAAAGGGCGGAAAAAAGCGCCGCAGGGCGGCCTGCTTCTGGTTCGCCGGGAAGCCAACAGCGCAGGGGTCGCGCTGATGGGCGGCAAGCCCCTGGAGCGCGCGCTCGAGCACGTCTCCCACGGCCACGCCGACACCCTCATCGTATTGGAAAACGACCTCTACGAGCGCATGCCGGACGCCCGGATAGACGAAGCCCTGACGGCGGCCGAGAGCCTGATCGTGCTCGACCACCAGCGCACCCAAACCTGGCAGCGCGCCACCCTGGGCCTGCCCGCGGCAAGCTTTGTCGAGGCCGACGGCACCGTGGTCAATCTCGAAGGCCGCGCCCAGCGGTTTTATCAGGTGTACGACCCGCGCCACATGCGCCCGGAATGCCGCATCCACGCCGGCTGGCGCTGGCTTGACGCCCTGCGCGCAAGCCTCGGGCGCAGCGTCAGCGAGCCCTTGACCTTTGACCAGGTGGTGAGCGACTGCGCTTTCGCGCACCCGACCCTTGCGGGCATGGAGGCGGCCGGCGGCCACGCCAAGCTTCCCGGCGCGCTCAAGCTTGCCCGGGCGCCCCATCGCTACAGCGGGCGCACTTCCCTGCGTGCTCACCTCAACGTCAGCGAGCCGCGCACCCCTCAGGATCCGGACACGCCCTTCGAGTTTTCCATGGAGGGCTACAGCGGCTTTGACCGCCCGCGCCAGAACGTGCCCTTTGCCTGGGCGCCGGGCTGGAACTCGCCCCAGGCGTGGAATAAGTTCACCGACAGCGTGGGCGGCCACCTTCAGGGCGGCGATCCGGGGATTCGCGTGGCCGGTGCGGAAGGCGCGCCGGAGGCGACCTACCCCGCCGCCGACGCTATTCCGGCGGCCTTTGCCCGCCGCGACGGCCAGTTTCAGCTGTGGGTTCTGCCGCGGCTGTTCGGCGGCGAGGCCACCTCGTCCCGCGCCGACGCCATCGCAGAGCGCACGGGAACGCCCTGCCTGCAGCTAAGCGAGGCCGACGCCCGAGCGCTTGACGCCGAAGACGGCGCCACGCTGACGCTGTGCGTTGGCGAGACGCACCTGCCCCTCGCCCTGCAGGTGGAGACCCATCTGCCCGACGGGCTGGTAACGCTACCCGCAGGGGTTATGCCCGGCGCGCCGAACGGCCACTGGGTCACCCTTGGCAAGGAGGAAGGCTGATGGACTGGGCAATGCTTGATGGCCTGCGCCCGGCGTGGCTGAGCCCGACGCTGCTGGCAACGGCTATTGCCATGATCGAAGCCGTGGCGATTCTGCTTGTCGCGGTGCTTATCGGCGCCATTCTTACCGTGGTCGAGCGCCGGATGCTGGGCCTGTGGCAGGACCGCTACGGGCCCAACCGGGTGGGACCGTTTGGCTCGCTCCAGCTGATCGCCGACATGCTCAAGATCTTTTTCAAGGAAGACTGGATTCCGCCCTTTGCCGACCGCACGATTTTCCTGCTGGCCCCGGCCATTGCCATGGCCTCGCTTTTGCTGTCGTTCGCGATTATTCCCATCACGCCGACGCTTGGGGTCGCGGACTGGAACATCGGCCTGCTGTTCTTTTTGGCCATGGGCGGCATCAACGTTTACTCGGTGCTGCTGGGCGGCTGGTCCAGCGGCAACAAATACGCGCTGATCGGCGCCATGCGCTCCTCGGCCCAGACGATCTCTTATGAAGTCTTCCTGGGGCTTTCGCTCATGGGCGTCGTGGCCACCGCGGGCTCGTTCAACCTGCGCGAAATCGTCAGCGCTCAGGAAGGCCTGTGGTTTGTCATTCCCCAGTTTCTGGGCTTTTGCAACTTTCTCATCGCCGGCTTTGCGGTCACCCACCGCCACCCTTTCGACCAACCCGAAGCCGAGCAGGAGCTGGCCGACGGCTACCACGTCGAGTATTCCAGCATGAAGTTCGGCATGTTCTTTATCGGCGAATACGTGGGCATGCTGCTGATTTCGGCGCTCACCGTAACGCTGTTCTTCGGCGGCTGGCACGGGCCGCTGCTGCCGCCGATTGTCTGGTTCATGCTCAAGACCGCGGTGTTTACGCTGCTGTTTATTCTGGTGCGGGCGTCGCTGCCCCGGCCGCGCTACGATCGCGTCATGACCTTTGGCTGGATCGTCTGTCTGCCGCTTACGCTGCTCAATCTGCTGGTCACGGGCGCCATTATTCTGCTCGCAGCGCCGGCGTGAGCCCGCGCTCAAAGAGACGCACTGAGTCCGCCATGCAGGCGTAAAACGTGGGTTACCAGGCGTCAACGGAGGAAACGTCATGTATAAAAAGCTTTTACAGGGCACCTGGTCCCAGCTGCGCAGCCTGGGAATCATCTTCATGCACGCGTTTCGCAAGCGCGAGACGCTCAACTATCCCGAAGAAAAGCCTTATCTTGCGCCGCGCTATCGCGGGCGCATCGTGCTCACTCGGGACCCCGACGGCGAGGAGCGCTGCGTGGCCTGCAACCTCTGCGCGGTGGCCTGCCCGGTGGACTGCATCGCGCTGCAAAAAGGGGAGATGGATGACGGCCGCTGGTACCCGGAATTTTTCCGCATCAACTTCTCGCGCTGCATCTTCTGCGGCATGTGCGAAGAGGCCTGCCCCACCTCGGCGATTCAGCTGACGCCGGACTTCGAGATGGCCGAGTATCGCCGCCAGGAGCTGGTCTACGAAAAAGAGGATCTGCTGATCAACGGCCCCGGCAAGGACCACGACTACCACTTTTATAAGGTAGCGGGCATGTCCATCGCCGGTAAGGACAAGGGCCAGGGCAAAGACGAAGCCGAACCCATCAACGTCACCACGCTGCTGCCCTGAGGGCGCTTTGACCACACGGGAGGATTCATGGAGCTTGCCTTCTATCTCGGCGGCCTGATCGCGGTGCTTGCCACCCTCGGGGTCATTGCCAACCCCAACCCGGTACATGCGGTGCTTTACCTGGTGGTGTCGCTGCTGGCCGTCGCCATGGTGTTTTTCGCCCTCGGCGCGCCCTTTGCCGGCACCCTGGAAATCATCGTCTACGCCGGCGCCATCATGGTGCTGTTCGTATTCGTGGTGATGATGCTCAACCTCGGCCAGTCCGCTGCCGAGCAGGAGCGCGAATGGCTCAAACCGCGCACCTGGCTGGGGCCGTCGCTTTTAGCCGCGGTGCTGCTGCTGACGCTGGTCAGCCTTCTATGGCGCGGCGACAGCCAGTCCATGATTACCGGCGGCGGCCTTACCGCCAAGGGCGCCGGCACGCTGCTCTACGGCCCCTGGCTGCTGCTGGTGGAGCTCGGCGCGCTGCTGCTGCTGGCTGCCCTGGTGACGGCGTCCCACGTGGGCCGTTTAAGCCCTGTTGCCGCCCCCTCGCCCGCCCCGCGCGATATACCGACGAATAAAAAGGGCAAAGGCGCGAGTGCAGCAACCGCCGACGTCGAAGGTCAGCCCCAGGCAGCGGGCACCGATACCCCCAAGGAGGACTCATGAACGGCGTACCCATGGAGCACGGCCTGGTACTCGCCGCCGTGCTGTTTACCCTGGGCCTTGGCGGGCTGATGTTCCGCCGCAACATGATATTTGTGTTGATGAGCCTTGAAGTCATGCTTAACGCCGCGGGTCTTGCTTTCATCGTGGCCGGCACCGGCTGGGAGCAGCCCGAAGGCCAGGTCATGTTCTTGCTGGTGATTACCCTGGCAGCCGCCGAGGCAAGCGTCGGGCTTGCCCTGCTGATTCAGCTGTATCACCGCTTCAAGACCCTCAACCTCGACGTGGCCAGCAGGATGCGCGGATGATGGAACTCTTGACGACTTTCTCGACAGCCCAGCCAACGGCGGTGCTTCTGCCGCTCACTTTCTTGCTGCCGCTTCTGGGCACCCTGATTCTGGCGTTCTCCCGGGGGACCCTGGGCTACGGCGCCAGCGCGCTGACGGGCACGGCAAGCGTCGGCCTGGCCGCCCTGGCAACGGCGATGCTCGCTCTGGGCTTTGCCGAGAACGGCCCCGAGCAGCTGACGCTTTGGACCTGGATTGCCGTGGGCGATTTCCAGCCGGGCATCAGCCTGGCGCTGGACGGCCTCTCGCTCACCATGCTCGGCGTGATCACCGGGGTAGGCTTTTTCATCCACCTGTTCGCGGCCTGGTACATGCGCGGCGAGGCGGGCATCACCCGCTTTTACACCTACATGAACCTCTTCGTGTTCAGCATGGTTCTGCTGGTGCTGGGCGACAACCTGCTGCTTTTATTCCTCGGCTGGGAAGGCGTGGGGATGTGCAGCTACCTGCTCATCAGCTACTACTACACCAACAGCGCCAACGGCTGGGCCGGGTTCAAGGCGTTCATTATCACCCGGATCGGCGACGTCTTTCTCGCCATCGGCATGTTCCTGCTCTTCAGCCGGCTGGGGACGCTCAACATCGCCGAGATCCTCGAGCTTGCGCCCCAGGCATGGCAGTCGGGCGACACCGTGGTGGAGCTGGCGGCCTTTCTGCTGCTCGGCGGGGCGCTGGGCAAATCGGCCCAGCTGCCGCTGCACACCTGGCTTGCCGACGCCATGGCCGGCCCCACGCCGGTGTCGGCGCTGATCCACGCCGCCACCATGGTCACCGCCGGGGTCTATCTGATCGCGCGCATGCACGGCATTTTCGAGCTTGCACCCGCAGCGCTTTACGCCACCGGCGTGATCGGCGCGCTGACGCTTTTGATGGCGGGCTTTGCGGCCCTTGCGCAAACCGACATCAAGCGGGTGCTGGCCTACTCCACCATGAGCCAGATCGGCTACATGTTTCTCGCTTTGGGCGTCGGCGCCTACGACACGGCGATCTTTCACCTGATGACCCACGCGTTTTTCAAGGCGCTGCTGTTCCTCTCCGCCGGCGCGGTGATCGTAAGCTGCCATCACGAACAGGACATGCGCAACCTGGGCGGGCTGTGGCGCAAGCTGCCGCTGGCCTATATGGGCTTTGTTGTCGGCGGCGCGGCGCTGGCCGCCCTGCCGCTGGTGTCCGCCGGGTTTTACAGCAAGGATGAAATCCTCTGGCAGGCGCTCGCCGCCGACCAGCAGGGCCTGCTGGTGGCCGGACTGATCGGTGCGCTTTTGACCTCGCTTTACACCCTGCGGCTGATTATCGGCACCTTCCACGGCGCGGCGAAAAGCGACAACGCCCGCCACGCCGAAACCGGCCGCGGCCTGGCCCACGGCCTGCCGCTGGTGGTGCTCGCGGTGCTCTCGACGTTCCTCGGCGCCTGGATTACCCCGCCCCTTGGCGGCGTGCTGCCATCAAGCCCCGGGGAGGGTGTGACCGCCGGCCACGGCGCGCTGGAGCTGGTCGCCGCCGCGACGGCCCTGGCCGGCATCGCCCTGGGGGTGTGGCTATTCGGCCTCAAGCGCGGCTGGCTGCGTCCGGCCAACCACGGCCTGGGCGCCGGGCTCTGGCAGCTATGGCACCACGCCTGGGGCTTTGACCTGGTGTTTGACTGGACCATTGTGCGCCCCTATCGCGGCGTGGTGTGGCTTTTGCAAAGCGACCTGTTCGACGGCCTCTTCCGCCTGCTGGCATGGTGTGTGCGGCTTGTTCACCTGGGGCTTTCGCGGACCCAGACCGGCAAGCTACGCGGCTACGCCGTCACCATGGTGGCCGGGGCGACGTTGATTTTGTTGAGTTTGGCGCTGGTGATCCAGGGAACCTGAAAGGGATAAACGCTTATGATACTGGTATGGCTGATCGTCATCCCGTTTGTCGGGGGGCTGTTTTGCTGGCAGGCCGAACGCCTGGGCAGCCGGGCCACGCGCCTGATTGCTCTTGCCACCATGCTCTGCGAGCTGCTGATTGCGCTGTGGCTGTGGACGCAGCTGGATTTTCAGCTGCCCGCCACGGACGGCTCGAGCACCCAGTGGGCGATTGAATATCGCCTGCCCTGGATCACCCGCTTCGGCATCGACATCCACCTGGCGCTGGACGGCCTGTCGCTGGTGCTGATCGCTCTGACGGGCTTTCTCGGCGTGCTCGCGGTGCTCTGCTCGTGGAACGAGATCGTCCGCCGCATCGGCTTTTTCCACCTTAACCTGCTGTGGATCCTCGGCGGCGTGGTCGGGGTGTTTCTGGCCATCGATCTGTTTCTGTTCTTCTTCTTCTGGGAGCTGATGCTGGTGCCGATGTACTTCCTCATCGCGCTCTGGGGCCACAGCGGCTCCAAGGGCAGCACCCGCATCGGCGCGGCGATCAAGTTCTTCATCTACACCCAGGCAAGCGGCCTGTTAATGCTGGTGGCGATTCTGGGGCTGGTATTTGCCCACCACGCCAACACCGGCGAGTACTCGTTCAGCTACGCCGTGCTCAAGGAAACCACGCTGTCGCCGACGCTTGCCTTCTGGCTGATGCTCGGGTTCTTCATCGCCTTTGCCGTCAAGCTGCCGGTGATACCGCTGCACGGCTGGCTGCCCAACGCCCACGCCCAGGCGCCCACCGCGGGCAGCGTGGACCTGGCCGGTATCCTGCTCAAGACCGCCGCCTACGGCATGCTGCGCTTTGCCCTGCCGCTTTTCCCCGAGGCCTCCCAGGCGTTTGCCCCGGTGGCCATGGGGCTTGGCCTGCTGGGCATTTTTTACGGCGCGGTGCTCGCCTGCGGCCAGCGCGACATCAAACGCTTTGTGGCCTACACAAGTATTGCCCACATGGGCTTTGTGCTCATCGGCATCTACGCCGGCACCCCGCTTGCGCTCCAGGGCGTGGTGGTGCTGATGGTGGCCCACGCCTTCTCTGCCGCCGGGCTCTTTATCCTCAGCGGCCAGCTCTACGAGCGGCTGCATACTCGCCAGATCAATGAAATGGGCGGCCTCTGGGGCCGGCTTGGCAGCCTGCCGGGGTTTTATCTATTTCTCATCGCCGCCTCGCTTGGCATGCCTACCACGGCCAACTTCGTCGGCGAGTTCATGGTGCTGTTCGGCACCTTTGCCATCGCCCCCTGGGTGGTGGCGCTGGCAAGCGTCGGGCTGGTGCTGGCGGCAGTATATTCGCTGCTGCTCATGCAGCGGGTACACTACGGCCCGCCCAAGGACGATACGCCCTTGAAAGGCCTGGATCCCCGGGAGTTTTGCATGCTGCTGGGTATCATCGCGCTGATCCTCTGGGTCGGCCTCTACCCGCAGCCGCTGCTGGACACTACCGGTGCGTCCATGGGGGAAATCCATCGGCTGTTTGATGCCCAAAGCTCACCGTTGCCGGAGGCTCGCTAATGCCGTTGCCCAAGCTTGCTATCGCTTATCTTCCGCTGATTCTGGTGGCCGCCACGGCCATTACCGTGATGCTGGGCACCGCCTGGCGGCGCGACCATCACGTCACGGTGGCCGTGAGCGTGCTGGGGCTGACGCTTGCCCTGATCGCGCAGATCCTGGTGCTGGACCTGCTGCCGATTACCACCACGCTGCTCGTCTTTGACGGCCCCGCCATGCTCGGCGGGCTATTGGTGCTGGCCTCGACGCTTGCCTGCGCGGTGCTGGCACACGCCTACTTCGAGACGTTTCAGAACGCCCGGGAAGAGTTTTACCTGCTGCTCCTGTGCTCGGCGGCGGGCGGGCTGGTGCTGGTGGCAAGCCGGCACCTGGCCAGCCTGTTTCTGGGGATGGAGCTGCTTTCCATGCCGCTGTACGGCATGCTGGCCTACGCCTTTCACGAGCGCCGTTCGCTGGAAGCCGGCATCAAATACCTGATTCTTTCCGCGGCGGCGAGCGCCTTTTTGCTCTTCGGCATGGCGCTGGTCTACGCCCAGACCGGCGAACTTGAGCTTACTGCGCTGATGGCAACGCTTACCCAGAACAGCAGCGCCTGGGGGCTGGCCGGCGCCGGCATGATGCTGGTGGGGCTTGGGTTCAAGCTTTCGGTGGCGCCCTTCCACCTGTGGACGCCGGACGTCTACGAAGGCGGGCCCGGGCCGGCGGCGACGTTTCTCGCCACGGCCAGCAAGGTTGCGGTATTCATCGTCATGCTGCGCCTGGTGATGAGCGCCCCGGCGTTTCAGGGCGAGTGGCTGCACGCGGTGCTCTGGGTGCTCGCGCTTGCCAGCATGCTGGTGGGCAACCTGCTGGCGCTGACCCAGTCCAACCTCAAGCGCCTGCTGGGCTATTCGTCCATTGCCCACTTCGGCTACATGCTGCTGGTGCTGGTCATCGCCGACGGCCTGGCCGCCGAAGCCGGCGGGGTCTATCTGATGACCTATATCCTTGCGACCCTCGCCGCCTTTGGCGTGGTCATCCTGGTATCAAGCGCCACCGAAGGCGCCGACGCCGGGAGCCTGCACTACTATCGCGGGCTATTCTGGCGCCGGCCCTTCCTCACCGCGGTGATGACCGTGGCCATGCTCTCGCTCGCCGGCATTCCCGCTACCGTTGGCTTTATCGGCAAGTTCTACCTCATCGCCCTGGGCGTGGAAGCCGAGCAGTGGTGGCTGGTGGCCGGCATCATCGTCGGCAGCGCCATCGGGCTTTATTACTACCTGCGGGTGATCGTCACGCTGTTCCTCGCCGAGCCGGGGATGCAGCACCGGGACGCCTCGGCGGACTGGGCGGTACGCGCCGGCGGCCTGGTGGTGCTCGGCGCGGCGGTGCTGGTGGTTCTGCTGGGCCTCTACCCCGCGCCGATGATCGCCCTGGCGAACGCCGCCGGCGGCGTGGCGACGCCCTAACTCCAGACGCCATGGCCTCAGGCGCCTGGATCTCAGGCGCCGTCATCTCAAACGGCCCGGCCGGCCAGGCGCTTTCCTATATGCGCTTGCACCGGCCGGGCCGCCTCAGTTTTCGTCCAGGCCGCGCTCGGCCATGGCCACGGCGCGAAACAGCGCGCGGCCCTTGCTCAGGGTTTCCTGCCATTCGGTTTCCGGATCCGAGTCGGCAACGATCCCCGCCCCTACCTGAACGTGGACCTCGCCGTCCTTGATCACCGCGGTACGAATGGCAATGGCGGTATCCATATTGCCGTGCCACGACAGATAGCCCACCGCGCCGGAGTAGATGCCGCGCTTGACCGGCTCGACCTCGTCGATGATTTCCAGCGCGCGCACCTTGGGAGCCCCCGAAACGGTGCCCGCAGGGAAAGTCGCGCGCAAAGCGTCCATGGCCGAAAGCTCAGGTCTAAGCCGCCCCACGACGTTGGACACGATGTGCATGACGTGGGAGTAGCGCTCTACCACCATCCTGTCGGTGACCTTGACGCTTCCGGTCTCGCTGATGCGCCCGATATCATTGCGCCCCAGATCGATCAGCATGGAGTGCTCGGCGAGCTCCTTGGGGTCGGCCAGCAGCTCGTCTTCCAGCGCCTGGTCTTCGGCCTCGGTCCTGCCGCGCTTGCGGGTGCCGGCAATGGGCCGCACGGTGACTTCGTCTTCCTCGGTGCGGGTGAGGATCTCCGGCGACGAGCCTACTACCTGATGGTCGTCCAGGTTCAGGTAATACATATACGGCGAGGGGTTGAGGCTGCGCAGCGCCCGGTAAAGGTCCAGCGGCGCGGCGCGGTACGGCGTCGACATGCGTTGGGAAGGCACGCACTGCATGACGTCGCCGGCGCGGACGTACTCCTTGATCTTCGCCACCGCGGCCTTGAAGCCGTCCTGGGTAAAGCCGGAGCGAAAGTCGCTTTCGCGAACGTCCGGTTTGTCCCTGGCCTCTCCGCCCGGCCGCTGATAGGCATCGCGCAGGCGGCTTTCCAGATGCCGCAAATGCCCTTCGGCCGTCGCCAGGGCATCCGCGGTTTCCGGGTCGGCATGGGTGAGAAGCGTCAGCCGGCCGGAAAGGTTGTCAAACACCACCAGGTCGTTACACACCATCAGCAGGATGTCGGGCACGTCGAGCTGATCGGGCTTGTTGCTGTCGGCCAGGCGCGGCTCGATGTAGCGGATGGTCTCGTAGCCGAAATAGCCCACCAGCCCGCCGTCAAAGCGCGGGCGATCGTCTATTTTGGGCACCTTGAAGCGCGCCTGGAACTCCTCGATCCACGCCAGCGGGTCGTCGACCTCGGCCACTCCCTGGGTTTCGCCGTCCTGAAGATGGCGCACGGTATGGCCGCGCACTTCGATGCGCTCCCGGCACGGCAGCCCAATGATCGAGTAGCGCCCCCACTTTTCTCCACCCTGCACCGATTCCAGCAAAAAGGTCCACGGCACGTTGGCAAGCTTGAGATACGTCGACAGCGGCGTATCCAGATCGGCCAGCACCTCGCGGGCGACGGGAATGCGGTTGTAGCCGGCGCGGGCCAGCTCGGCAAAGCGGTCGGGGGTCATCATCAAGGTTCCTTATCGTGTAGAAGACGGTCGGGCAGAGGTCGACAGCAGCTCGCTCAGCGAGTCAAGCAGCGCATCCGGCGCGCTTTCGCTAATCGGCTCGCCGTGGTTGTAGCCGTAGGTAAGCGCGGCGGTGGCGAATCCCGCCGCCTTGCCGGCGGCCATGTCGTGGCGGGAATCCCCCACCATCACGCAGGCGCCGGCGGGTACGCCAAAGTGCGCGGCGGCGTGGGTCAGCGGCAGCGGATCGGGCTTTTTACGCGCCAGGCTATCGCCGCCCAGGCAGAGGGAAAAGGCCTCGTTCAAGGCAAAATGCTCAAGCAGCGGCGCGATAAAGCGCTCGGGCTTGTTGGTCACCAGCACCAGCATAAAACCCGCGTCTTTAAGCGCATAAAGCGTCTCGGCAACGCCCCGGTACAGCCGCGTCAGGCGGTGCGGAGCGTCGCCGTAATAGCCCATGAAAGCGGCGTAGACCCGCGCCGAAAGCGTCTCGTCCACGGCCTCGACGGGGGTATTAAGCGCCCAGGCAAGGCCCCGCTCAACGAGCTTGCGGGTGCCGTTGCCCACCCAGTGGCTCACGTCTTCCTGCCGGGGCACGGCCAGGCCTTCATCGTCGAGCGCGCGGACAAGCGCCGCCGCGAGATCGGGCACCGAGTCAATCAGAGTGCCGTCAAGATCAAAGGCCATCAGCCGCTTGCCGGTTAACAGCTCGTGCAGCGCCCGGTCCGCTGCCGCCTCGTTACGCCCTTCATCTTGATTCATCGTCGCATCCTGATGGTTCGTCTGCGGCCATCTTACCTCTCAGCCCTCTCCGGCGCATTAGCCCTGCGCCAGCGCCTCGCGCATCCTGGCGATGACCGAGTCGTAGGCGTGGGGGTCATCGCTGCGGCGCGCCTTGAAGATCGCCGAGCCGGCGACAAAGGTGTCCGCCCCGGCGGCGGCCACCTCGGCGATGTTGTCGATTTTGATCCCGCCGTCCACTTCCAGGCGAATGTCATACCCCGACGCATCGAGCTTTGCCCGGGTATCGCGCAGCTTGGCAAGCGTCTGAGGAATGAACGCCTGGCCGCCAAAGCCCGGATTGACGCTCATCAGCAGCACCATGTCGAGCTTGTCCATGACGTAGTCGAGATAGCTCAAGGGCGTGGCCGGGTTCAGCACCAGCCCGGCCTGGCAGCCGCCGTCGCGGATCAGCTGCAGCGAGCGGTCGATGTGGTCGGACGCTTCAGGGTGAAAGGTGATGATGCTGGCCCCGGCGTCGATGAAATCGCTGATCAGCTGGTCCACCGGTTTGACCATCAGGTGCACGTCGATGGGCGCGGTCACGCCGTGGTTGCGCAGCGCCTTGCACACCATGGGGCCGATGGTGAGGTTGGGCACGTAGTGGTTGTCCATTACGTCGAAGTGGACGATATCCGCGCCGGACGCGAGCACGTTGTCGACTTCTTCCCCCAGGCGGGCAAAGTCGGCGGAGAGGATCGACGGCGCCAGGCGAAACGGACGCGCGGGGGCTTGGGGAGATGCAGTCATGGTCATGGGCTTTTTTGAGCGGGTGGCTTTGGCAAAGGGTGTCGTTAGCAAAGGGCTAATGATACCAGAGCCCGGCGATGCGGCGAGAGACGCGGCGGTCTGGCGAACGCGGCACACATATATTCTAAATTCGAATAGTAAACATGATTGTAATTACACTTTGGCGGATTTAGTCTTTATCCCACTCATCTTCATCCCTATTCCCGTTTCTTGTGACAGGAGCCTTCACATGGCCTTTCCCCGCACCACAAGCGCGCTCAAGCGCAGCCTGCTCGCCGTCGCCGTTGCCGCCAGCGCTTCGGGCGCGGCCAACGCCGCCGACCGCGAACTGCTCAACGCCTCCTACGACATCGCCCGGGAGCTGTTTGCCGAGATCAACCCCCAGTTCGAAACCTGGTGGGAAAACGAGCACGGCGAAAGCGTTGAGGTCAGCCAGTCGCACAACGGCTCGTCCGCCCAGGCCCGATCGATCATGCAGGGGCTGGGGGCCGACGTCGTCACCTTCAACCAGGTGACCGACGTCCAGGTGCTCGCGGATGCCGGCCTGGTGGCTGACGACTGGCAGGAAGCCTTTGACAACAACGCCTCGCCCTACTACTCCACCACGGCGTTTCTGGTGCGCAAGGGCAACCCCAAAAACATCGAAAGCTGGGACGACCTCGCCGGCGACGACGTGGAAATCGTCTTCCCCAACCCCAAGACGTCGGGCAACGGCCGCTACACCTACCTGGCCGCCTGGGGTGCCGCGGACAAGCGCTTTGACGGCGACGAAGACAAGATCCGCGACTACATGAAGACCTTTCTCGGCAACGTCGAAGTCTTCGACACCGGCGGCCGCGGGGCGACTACCAGCTTTATCGAGCGCGACATCGGCGACGTGCTGATCAGCTTCGAATCCGAGGTCAACAACATCCGCGGCGAGTACGGCAGCGACGACTACGAAGTGGTAGTGCCGCCGGTGAGCATCCTCGCCGAGTTCCCGGTAGCCGTGGTTGATGAAAACGCCGAAAAGAACGACAGCGCCGATCTCGCCCAGGCCTACCTGGACTACCTCTACCGCGAAGATACCCAGCGCCTGCTGGCGGGCTTTAACTACCGCGTGCATGACGACACCGTGGTTGAGGAGTTTGCCGACCAGTTCCCCGACACCGAGCTTTTGGAGGTCGAAGACGTCTTTGGCGGCTGGGACCAGGCCATGGAGAAGCACTTTGAAAGCGGTGGCCTGATCGACCAGCTCCAGCGCCGGTAGGCACACCCCCATGAGTGCTTTCGCTATCAGACTCCCCCGGCGCCTGTCCGGCAGCACCCGCGTGCTGCCGGGCTTCGGCCTTTCCATGGGGATCAGCGTGCTGTTTATCTCGCTGGTCCTGCTGCTGCCCATGACCGGGCTATTCGGCCAGCTGGCCGGACTTTCGCTGGGCGAATACTGGGCCATCGTCAGCGACCCCCGCGTGGTGGCAAGCTATACCACCACCCTCGGCGCTGCCGCCGTGGCCGCTCTGGTCAACGCCGCCTTCGGCCTGCTTTTGGCCTGGGTGCTGGTGCGCTACGACTTTCCCGGCAAGCGCCTGGTGGATGCGCTGATGGACCTGCCCTTCGCCCTGCCCACCGCCGTGGCCGGCATTACGCTTGCCACGCTGTACGCCAAAAGCGGCTGGGCGGGCAACGTGCTCGAGCCGCTGGGTATCAAGGTGGCCTACACCTGGGTGGGCATTGCGCTGGCCATGGCGTTTACCAGCATTCCCTTTGTGGTGCGCACGGTGCAGCCGGTGCTCGAGGACATGCCCGCGGAGGTGGATGAGGCGGCGATGTCGCTGGGCGCAAGCGACGGCGTGGGCTTTCGCCGGGTCATTCTGCCCCACCTCTGGCCGGCGCTGGTGACCGGGACGGGCCTTGCCTTTGTGCGCTCGCTTGGGGAGTTCGGCGCGGTCATATTCATCGCCGGCAACACCCCCTACGAGACCGAGATCACGTCCTTGATGATTTTCGTCAAGCTCCAGGAATACGACTACGCCGGCGCTTCGGCCATTGCCTCAGTGCTGCTGTTTGTCTCGCTTGCTCTGCTGTTTGCCATCAACGTCTGGCAGGGCCGCTTTGTCCGCCGCCTGCACGGAGGGAAAGGGTAATGCAACGCATCGGTGACTCCCCCGGCGTTCGCCGGCTGCTGATCGTAGCGGCGCTGGTGCTCACGGCCGTCTTTCTGCTGCTGCCGCTGGTCGCTATCTTCGCCCAGGCCTTTGCCAAGGGCCTGGGCGTGTTCTGGGCAAGCGTGACCGAGGCCCACACCCTCCACGCCATCTTTTTGACCCTGGCCGTGGCCCTTCTCACCATCCCCATCTGCCTGGTGTTCGGCGTCGCGCTGGCGTGGCTGATCACCCGCTTCACGTTTCCCGGCCGGCGGCTGCTGCAAACCCTGATCGATATTCCCTTTGCGGTCTCGCCGGTGGTGGCGGGCCTGATCTACCTGCTGCTCTACGGGCGCAACGGCTGGCTCGGCTCCTGGCTCAGCGCCCACGACATCCAGCTGATGTTTGCCTGGCCGGGCATTCTCATGGTGACGGTGTTTGTCACCTGCCCCTTCGTCGCCCGGGAGCTGATCCCACTGATGCAGGCTCAGGGCAGCCGCGAGGAAGAAGCCGCGGTCACCCTCGGCGCCGGCGGCTTTGCCGTCTTTCGCCGGATCACCCTGCCCAACATCCGCTGGGCGCTGCTCTATGGCGTCATTCTGACCAACGCCCGGGCGGTGGGCGAGTTCGGCGCCGTCTCGGTGGTATCCGGCGCCATCCGCGGACAAACCAACACCCTGCCGCTCAACGTGCAGCAGCTCTACCAGGACTACAACACGGTCGGCGCCTTCTCGAGCGCAGCACTGCTGGCACTGATCGCCCTTTTCACCCTGGCGGCCAAGGCCGGCCTTGAATGGCGCGCATCGCGCCGGGAGACCCACGCATGAGCATCCGTCTGGACAACATCGGCAAGCACTTCGGCCCCACCCGGGCGCTGGAGCCGGTCAACCTGGATATTCACGAAGGCGAGCTGGTGGGGCTTCTGGGGCCGTCGGGCTCGGGCAAGACCACCCTTTTGCGGATTATCGCCGGGCTGGAAACCCCCGACCGCTCGGGTACGCACACCCCGGCGCGCATCCTTTTTGGCCAGCGCGACGTCACCCACGTTCACGTCCGCGACCGGCGCATCGGCTTTGTCTTTCAACACTACGCGCTGTTTCGTCACATGAGCGTGTACGACAACGTCGCCTTCGGCCTCTCGGTGATGCCCCGGCGCAGCCGCCCGTCGCGCAGCGATATCCGCGCGCGGGTCTTTCGCCTGCTGGAGATGGTCAAGCTCGAGCATCTCGCCGACCGCTACCCGGCCCAGCTCTCCGGCGGCCAGCAGCAGCGCGTGTCGCTTGCCCGGGCGCTGGCCGTGGAGCCCGACGTGCTGCTGCTCGACGAGCCTTTCGGCGCGCTCGACGCCAAGGTGCGCCAGGAGCTGCGCCGCTGGCTGCGCCATCTTCACGAAGAGCTCAACTTCACCAGCGTCTTCGTCACCCACGACCAGGAAGAGGCGCTCGAGCTTTCCGACCGCGTGGTGGTGATGAGCGACGGCAAAATCGAGCAGATCGACACTCCGGAAACGCTGTATCGCGCGCCGCAAAATCGCTTCGTGTTCGAGTTCCTGGGCGATGTGAACCATCTGGAGGGCGACGTGCACGGCGGCGTGCTGACCTGCGGCGACGCGCGGCTGGCAGTGGACCTGCCCGACGGCCGCGAAGAGCTGTTGCTGCGCCCCCACGAGGTGCGCCTGGCCGAACAGCCGCAGGCCGACTGCCATCTGCCGGTGACCGTCACCGCGGTCTCCCCAGTGGGCGCCGAGGTGCGCGTGGAGCTGGAGGCCGACTGGCTGGCCAAACCCTGGCTTGCCAGCGTGCGCCACGCCGACTTCGAGCAGCTGAACCTGCACCGCGGCCGGCGCCTCTTTGCCCACCCGCGCCAGTGGCACCGCTTTGCCGATGCTGCCAGCGCCCCGGCCCCTTCCCACGCGGCCTGAGCGCAAACTGGCCCGCGACATTACCCGGCGGGCCGATTTGCGTCTAGAATGCGCGCATGGCTTCACTCATTGACCCACAAGAACCAACGGAGACCCCCATGCAGCGACGTTCTTTCTTGCTCAGCGTCACCCTGCTTTGCGCCGGCCTGTGGCTTGGCGGCTGCGCCAGCCCGCAGTACCTGGAAGTCACCCCCGAGCGCAGCGCGCCGGTGGCCCAGGTCGGCAACGGCCAGGAGGTCGCGGTATTCGCCCAGGACGGGCGCGACACCGACGTCATCGGCCAGCGCAGCGGCGGCGGCATGTCCACGTCCCGGATTACCGTCAGCAGCCATATTCTGATCCCCCAGCTTCAGCGTGAAGCCGAGCGCGCGGTGCGCGACATGGGCTTTACCCCGGTCAGCGAGCAGGCCGAAGGGCGCCCGACGCTGACCCTGGAGCTTGCCCGGCTGAACTATGCCCGGGGCGACGGCGCCAATCCCGGCATTGACGAGGCTCAGCTTGAGGGCGTGCTGCGCGCCATCGCTAAAAATGACGGCACCACCTACACCGGCACCTATACCTCGCGCCGCACCCAGGAATATGCGCTCAAGCCCGACTCGGACAAAAATACCGAGATGCTCAACGAGCTGCTCGGCAAGGCGCTCGACCGCGCTTTCAACGACGGCGAGCTGGGCGCGCTGCTGGCGCGTTAGCTTTTCGGGCCGCGGCGCTCGAGCGCCCAGGTGCTCTCGATAAAGCCGCGCGCGTCGGGCGGCCCCTGCTCCAGAAACGTCAGCCGGAAGTTGGGCGAAAAGAGCTGCTCGACTTCTTCGTGGGACACGCTGTAGGGCGGGCCGGCGTCGGCCTCCCCCCGGGTCAGGCTGACCAGCAGCCCCCGGGCGCCCGGGGGCACCAGCTGGGCCAGATGAAAGGCATAGCGCTGCCGCGTGGGCCGGGGCAGCGCGATCAGCGAGGCGCGGTCGTAAAACGCCTCGATTTCCGCTACCTGGCGGATATGCAAGTGGAAAAAATCGCCCAGCCACAGCTCGATGCTGCCCTGGCGCACGATGTCAAAGCCCGCCTGGTGATAGCGCAGCACGCCCTGGCGGCGTTCGGCGACGAACTGCTCGATGGCCTCCGGCGAAATCTCTACGCCCAACACCGGGTGGCCGGCATCGGCGAGCCAGCGCATATCCACGCTTTTACCGCACAGCGGCACCAGCACCTTGGCCGTCCGGGGCACGTCAAGCGTCAGCCAGTAGCGCTCAAGCGCCGGATGCAGCGTTGTCCGGTGAAAGCCGATGCGCCCCTCGCGCCAGCGCTTGAGCCATTGATCCGTCATCGCCTGATCCCGTCTTGAAGGGCTCTGTCTTGAAGGACTCCGTCATGAAAAGCCCCGTCATAAGAAGCCCCGTGGTCCATCAAAACCAGCGGTCGCGCTTTTTGCGCCGGCGCGGCAGGTGCGGAACGATCAGCCCTACCAGCAGGCCGGCACCGGCGACGCCGCCGCCGTACATGAAGTAGCGCATCAAAAGGTCCTCTTCCTGGGTTTCCAGGCGGGCATTCAGCTTGCGCGACTGCTTGCGCAACGTCTCGGCATCGCGCTTGAGCGCTTCATTGCTCGCCTCGAGCTCGTCGATACGCTGCGCCCGGGCTTCCAGGTTCTCTTTCATGGTCGCCACGCGCTCTTCCCAGGTGGCGTTGATATTGTCGAGCTCCTCGGTTAGCTCAGCCACCCGGGTCTCAAGCTTGGGCAGCTTTTCCCGGGCGCTGGGCGTGTCCTGCAGCTCCTCGCTGAGAATCCACACGGCGTCGCCGGAATCGCTTTCTACCCGGGTATATTCACCGCTGGTTTCAAGCATCTTGACCTGCTCGCCGGCGCTTAGCGTGCCCACGATCCGGTAGCCGTCGGTGGGACCCGAGCGCACATAGGTGGTGAGCTCTTCAGACACCCAGGTGGCACTCTCCTGGGCAAGAACCTGACCGCTGCCAAGACCGATCAACAGGCCGGCCAGCGCGGCCCGGCAGGAAAAACGAAACGTCGTTGCTTGCATGTGAAACATCCTGATGAAAACGCTGACCGCACACACTACCGAATTCGCCGCCCCGGCGCAGCTACCCGGGTGCCGCCCCTTGCGCATGCGCAGCCCCTGAAAAGGCCGCCAGATTAACACAGGCCCGCGCTTTCTACCGGCGCGCGTTGACCCCACAGGCATCACAATGCTCGCACCCGGGCTCAGATAAGCCTAGAGTGAAGAATACTGGTGCCGTAGCGCTGACGCTTTGACACCAAGGCCCATCGGCAAAGAAGAAGGAGCTAGACCGTGGAAAAAAACACTGACAAAGGTTACATCGCTCTTCTCGGCTGGAGCCTGAACGCCATTGAAGCCGCTGAAAACTTTGACCGGCGCTATGTCGTCGTGGCACCGCCCTGGGCAGAGGACTACTGCCAGGAGCACGATATTCCCTATGTGCCCTGGGATTTCGAGCGGCTCAACGACCGCTCCATGGAGATTGCCGAAACGCTCAAGGAAAAAGGCGTTGACGTGGCCATTCCGCTGTTTGAGGAAACCGTTGAGTGGGCCGGCGCCATCAACTCCGTGCTGCTCGACAGCCCGCGCCTTTACGGCCAGTCGCTGCTTTTGCGCGACAAGGCGCTGATGAAGCGTCGCGCCCAGCTCGGCGGCATTCGCGTGGGCATTTTCGAAGAAGCCCACGACAAGGACGACGTGGTGCGCTTTCTCAAGCGCGTCAACCAGACGCTGCTCAAGCTCGACGGCGACCCCAACGACCCCATTCACCTGAAGGCGTTCGACAAGGCCGGCTGCCTGGGCCACCGGGTGATCCGCACGCCGGACGAAGTCGACCTGATTCCCGAGGAGGAATTCCCGGTGCTGATGGAGTCGCATCTGGACGGCTGGGAGTTTGCCGTAGAGGCTTGGATCCACAACGGTAAAATCGTCTTTTTGAACATTTCCGAGTACGTCACCCTGGGCTATTCGGTCTTCGTCCCCGCCTCGCCTGAGCTTGAAAGGTACCGCGACCAGATTACCGCGCAGATCGAGAAGCTGATCAAGACCTTCGACATCGGCTTTGGCCTTATCCACCCCGAGTATTTCGTCACCAGCGACGGCGAAATGTACTTTGGTGAAGTGGCCTATCGCCCGCCGGGCTTCAAGGTGTTCGAGCTTCTGGAGCGGGTCTACGGCTTCAACGCCTACCAGGCCTCCATGCTGGTGTTTGACCCCCACACCACGGCGGAAGAGGTTGCCGACTTCTTCCCACGGGAAGTGGTCGACGCCGACGGCTTCGCCGGCTGCTTCGGCGTTTATCCGCGCCGGCGCGTGGTCAGCCGGCTGGAGCTCCCCGAGGAGGTGGAAGACCATCCCTACTTCGAGTCCCACGAGCTCACCTCGCCCCTGGAAGAAACCGTGACCAAGCGTACGGCTTTCGGCACTCACTGGGGGCTTGTCTACTTCAAGGGCGACGACGCCCACACCCTGCGTGACCTGCTGAAACACCAGGAAGATCTCGACTTCTATGTATAATCCCCTCACCCGCAGGGATAAGGAGTCACCGTGACCCCAGCAAACAACGCATCTTCCACCCACGCCGCTTACAGCGAAGCGGCAAAGCTTGACAGGCTGGTGGAAAAATTTGACGAGGCGCTGGGCCTGCTTCAGCAGGCCCTCGCCTTCAATAAAACCGCAAGGCTGCCCCGGGTGCTGGACACGGCACGACGGCTGCTGCTGACCGACGGCGGCTGCGCGGCGATTGAGGCCCGCGCCGAGGCGCTGGAAAACGCCGCCGTGTTCGACGGCTCCGACTGGGCCTCCCCCAAACACCTGCTGCCCTCTCTGACAAGCCAGGCGCTGAAAAGCACCGACGCCAACGTGGTGGTGATCGAGGCGCTGAGCGAGCTGCGCCTCCTTGCCGTGGCCAAGGCCAGCTTCGCTCACCCCCAGGTCTCCGCCGAGCACGCCCACCACTACTTGACCCAGGCCCTGGCGCTCAACCTGCGGCTATTGTTCACCCCGCCCACGGAAGCCGAGCGCGAGTCCCAGGGGCGCCTGGCTCTGGTTTCGCGCTACCTGTTCCAGCATCTGGCCGCGCGGATTGGCTACGAGCACATCGTCGACACGCTGATCGAGGAAGTCTGGCGCATACTGCAGCAGCGCCCGCTACAGACCGACGCCATCAAGCAGATGATCACCCAGATCGCGCTGTGCCAGGCCGACCCGGCCATTGACCTCGGCGCCAGCGGCCAGGGGGCGGCGCGGCTGGTCAGCGCGCTTTTCGGCCCCACCCAGGCCTGCCAGGAGGACCCCGGCGTCGAAGTATACCGCGAGCGCCTGGAGCGCATGGACCACGCCACCCTCCAGGCCGAAGCCTCCGGCTTTGCCCGAGCCATGCACGACACCGGGCTGGTCGCGCCCTACCACGCCGTGCTCATGCGCCACCTGGTCGAGCACAGCGATCAGCTGATCGCTGAAGCCCTGGGGCTTTCCTCCACCGGGCGCGACTGCCTACTGTGCTACCGCGAACTGGTGCTGGCGCTGATCCGCACCGGCGTCTATTCGGACACCGCCCAGGCGGTTTACGGGCTGGCGCTCACCCTGGAGCGCGGCATCCTCTATCAGCCGCCGGTGGCACCGGCCATGTGGCGCCAGCTGGGGCTTACGCTGTCGGACTGGTCCCGGGCGCGCCTTGTGCTTGCCTGCGGCGACGCCGTACCGCCCCGAGCTCGGTTGCTGGAAGGCGTGCTGGGCATGCTCGGCCTGCCGTTTGGCATCGGCCAGGGCAACAACCCCACCTGCCAGTCGGCCCGGGCGCTTTCCATGTGGGCCTACAACGACCCCGACTACCTGCTGCAAATGGTCGCTTGGGCCGCGCGCGACGATGAAATCATCATGCACTTCGAGGGCCAGCCCATCTCCTCGATGGCAAGCCTCTCCGGCGTTGCCACCGAGCTACCCATGGACCTGGACCCGGTATCGCTGATCGTGGTGCCCCACCTGGACCGCATCTACGCCGAAATGGGCAGGCGCTGCGTCGGACGGCTGGGCGATCCCCACCGCTGGGTCAACCCCGAATTCCACGGCTGGTGGTCGGGCCGCGGCTTTGCCATCAACGTCGACGTCGCCACCGGCAAGCTCATCGACGTAGACGCGTTTCTGCGCCATTTCTACGCCAGCTATCACCCGTTCTATAACGGTAACCAGCCGCTGATCCACCCCCAGCCGGCGGGCATTGCGGTAACCGACAGCACCGGCCGCTTTATCGGCTGGCACGCCATCAGCGTACTGCGCGCCTCGCTTGACCCCGGGGAGCAAATGCGCGTGTATTTCTACAACCCCAACAACGACAGCGGCCAGGACTGGGGCGATGACGTGGTGGTCAGCACCTCAGGCAACGGCGAACGCTTTGGCGAAGCGTCGCTGCCGTTCGAGCAGTTTGCCTCGCGCCTTTACATCTACCATTACGACGCGCTTGAGCACGGCGAACTGGCCATCGTCAGCGACGACGAGCTGGCGCGGGTCAAGGGGTATCTCTCGCGCAGCTGGGGCGCCGAGCGTCTGCCCCCGGGCGGCCTGCAGGCCGCGTCCGGCTCCGCCGGCCGGCGCGGGTAGCGCCCCATGCCACGTCTTGACCAGCTACTCGTCAAGCAGCAGCTTGCGGCCTCACGCACCCGGGCCCAGCGGCTGATCAAAAGCGGCCACGTGCGGCGTCGGGACACCGGCGCTCGGCTGGCCAAACCCAGCGAGCAGCTGGCCGACGCCACGCCGCTTGTCGTGGATGACGCGCCCGAAGAGCGCTACGTTTCCCGGGCGGGACTCAAGCTTGAAGCCGTACTCACGGCCCTCGACAAGCGCTTTGACGGCCAGACGGTACTCGACGTGGGCCAGTCCACCGGCGGCTTCACCGACTGCGCCCTGCGCTTTGGCGCGCGTCACGTCATCGGTATCGAGGTCGGCCACGGGCAGCTGGCGCGCCGCCTTTGCGATGACCCCCGGGTCAGCTGCCTCGAGGGCATCAATGCCCGGGAGCTGACCCGCTCCCCGGCCTTTGCTACCCTGTGCCAGCGCCAGCCGCCGGATACCGCGGTGATGGATGTCTCTTTTATTTCACAAACGCTGATCCTGCCCGAGATCGCGGCGGCACTACCCGCCGGCGGCGAGCTTTTATCGCTGGTCAAGCCGCAGTTCGAGCTCGACGCCTCGGCCCTGGGCAAACGCGGCGTGGTCCGCGATACGCACCGCTACGCCGAGGTCAGAGCGCGCCTGGAGCACGCCTGCCGGCAAAGCGGGCTTACCATCGACCACTGGCAGCCAAGCCCGATTGCCGGCGGCGACGGCAACCGCGAGTTTTTGCTCCACGCTCACTGCCAAAGCGCCTGACCGCCGTTGACTTCTTCAGGCCCCGTGATAAAACACGCCCAGGCGTTTGCCTGCTTATCCATTGACGAGCCGTAACCATGACCGCCCGACATCCATTTCTTGCCGGCTTGAGCCTCGTAGTGGCAATGCATGCCGGCAGCGTCTTTGCCGACGCCGCTGACCCCAGCGCGCTGGACGCGCGCGTCCACGCCCTGCGCCAGGAAATCACCCGGCTCAACCTTGAGCTCTCCTCGCTCGAGGCGCGCCAGACGCCGCGCTTTGAAACCTCGGCGTACATGACCGCGCTGACCCCCAAACCGCCGGAAGAGCAGGCCATTGAAGAAACCCGCGAGCGCCGGCAGCTGGAAAGGGCGTCCAACCACAACCCGTTTTCGATCACTGCCCACCGCACCAACTATCTGTTTCCGGTGAGCTATAACGGCAACCAGGACCGCGCCCGCTTTCGCAACATCGACGCCGACGGGCGGGCGGACAGCGCCGAGGTGAAGTTCCAGTTCAGCGCCAAGTTCTCGCTGGTCGAAGATCTGTTTGGCCACAACGGCGACCTGTTTTTCGGCTACACTCAGCGCAGCTGGTGGCAGGCCTACAATACCGACTCGTCCTCGCCCTTCCGCGAAACCAACTACGAGCCGGAAATCTTCATCGACTTCGACAACGCCTGGAATATTTTCGGCTGGGTCAACACCCGCAACCGGCTTGCCGTCAATCACCAGTCCAACGGCCGTTCGGCGCCGCTGTCGCGCAGCTGGAATCGGGTGTATCTGGAAAGCACGCTGCAGCGCGGCAACTGGGCGGTCACAATGGCTCCCCACTGGCGCATTCCCGAGTCCCAGGGCGATGACGACAACCCCGACATCCACCGCTACATGGGCTACGGCGATGTGCGCATCGCCAAGCGCTATAGCCACGACCAGGAAGTCGCCGTCCAGCTGCGGGGCAACCCCGATACCGGCAACTACGGCACCCAGCTGGACTACAGCTGGCCGGCCTTCAACGGCGTCCGCGGCCACGTGCAGTATTACTACGGCTACGGCGAAAGCCTGATCGACTACGATCACCGGGTCCACCGGCTAAGTCTCGGCTTTAGCCTCAACCCGCTGTTTACGCCCAGCGGGCTGCTGCGCTAGGGGTCACCGCGCGTATAGCGCTTGTATCGCCCTTTACACCTGCTATGCTGACATCTCGCTGCTGAAGCGATGTCACTCACCGGTAACACTCATTTGTGGGTTCATTCGGGTGCTCATTCGTGCAGTACCCACGTGTAGTACCCCAGGAGAAAGACACCATGGCCAAGAAACCATCAGATCGCCAAGTACAGACCGAACAGCTGCAGGACGACCTGCGCCACCTGAGCGACACCGTAGAAGAATTGGTCAACGCCACGGCCAAGGACGCAAGCTCGGAAATGCGCGACCTGCGCGAGCGCGCCGAACAGCGCCTCAAGGACACCCGCGCCCGCGTTGAAGCCCGGGGCGAGCAGCTTTACACCGGCACCCGGGACAGCCTGACCCAGCAGGCCGACTGCTGCGACCGCTACGTGCGTGACAACCCCTGGACCAGCGTAGGCATCGGCGCTGCCGCCGGCGTGGTGGTAGGCCTGCTGCTCGGACGGCGCTAATGGCGCTGGGTCCCGGCCAACGTGTGATCCAGGCCGTCAGGAGCGTACTCGGTACGCTTGTCGCCAACGGCGAAACGCGTCTGCGTCTGGCGGTACTGGAGCTTGAAGAAGAACGGGCGCGCCTGCTGACGCTGATACTGCTGGCGGGCGCCAGCCTGCTGCTATTCATGCTGGCCACGGCCAGCATGACCACCCTGATCATCGCCATCTTTTGGGACAGCTATCGTCTGCTGGCCATCGGCGCCTGCGCCGGCGTGCTATTGCTGGCAAGCGTCGTGCTTGCCGCGATAGCGATACGCCAGGCAAGGCGGCACACCCTGCTGAAAGACACCCTGAGCCAGCTGGCCACCGACCGCGCCCTACTGGAGCAACGTAACGATGCCCGCCAAAAACGCTGATCCGGTCGCCCATCGCCAACCGGCACGCCGCTCGCCGTCGCGGGCGGCGCGCAAGCGCGAACTGCTGGAGCAGCTGGAGCAGCAGCGCATCGACATCATGGTGGAAGGCCTGCGCCTTGAGCGTGCCGCCGAGCCGCTGGACCGCGGCTGGCAAAAAATCGCCCGCTACAAAACGCCGCTGATGCTTGCCGGCAGCGGCCTTGCCTATCGCGTAGTCAGAAAATCCGGTCCCTTTGTGCGCATTGGCCGGCGCGCCCTCGCCGCCTATATGCTGGTGCGCAACATCAAGCGGCTGGGTCGCCTGCGCCGCTAGCAGGCCTGGCCGCAGGCCACCCCCGATGCCCAGGCCCACTGAAAGTTGTACCCGCCAAGCTCGCCGGTCACGTCCAGCACCTCGCCGATAAAGCGCAGCTGGGGTAGCCCGTTCACGGTAAAATCCTTCGACGACAGCGCCGCGGTATTCACCCCGCCAAGCGTTACCTCCGCCGTGCGCCAGCCTTCGGTACCGGCAGGCTTCAGCGTCCAGCGGTTGAGCCGCCCGGCCCAGGCAGCAATGGCGGCGTTGGAATATTCCGCTAGCGGCGCACTGCCGGCGGCATCGGCGTACCACTCTCCCAGCGCCTGAGCGACCCGCTTGGGCAGGCGCTCCCCAAGCCAGGTGGAAAGCTGGCGCTTGGGCGTGGCGCTGCGCGCCTGGCGCAGGGCAGCCTCGGCGTCCTCCCCCGGCAGCAGGTCTACGCACAGCGCCTCCCCCGGCTGCCAGACGCTGGAAATCTGCAGCATGGCAGGCCCGGAAAGCCCGCGGTGGGTAAACAGCATCGGCTCGGCAAATTCGCGCCCGTTGCAGGCGACGCGCACGTCAAGGCTCACCCCGGAAAGCGCCGCCGCCCGGGCTTTCCACGGCTCGCTCAGGGTAAAGGGCACCAGCGCCGGCCCGGTGGGCAGCACCTCGAGGCCGAAGCGGCGGGCAAGCTCATAGCCAAAGCCGGTGGCGCCCATGGTGGGGATCGAAAGCCCGCCGGTCGCCACAACCACCGCGCCGGCATCCACCGTGCCAAGCGACGTGGCCAGGCGCATACCGTCCCCCCGCCGCTCCACGCACTCCACTTGGGTCCCCAGGCGCACATCAACCCCCGCCCACTCGCATTCAGTGAGCAGCACCCGCACAATGTCCTTGGCCGACGTGGCGCAAAACAGCTGCCCCGGCGCCTTTTCCACGTACTCCACGCCGTGGCGCTCCACCAGCTCGATAAAGTCGCCGGGCGAATAGCGCTTCAGCGCGGAGATGCAAAAATGTGGATTCTGCGAGTAGAAGTGCTGTGGCGCGGTGGCCGTATTGGTAAAGTTGCAGCGCCCGCCGCCGGACATGAGTATTTTCTTGCCGGCCTTTTTCGCATGGTCCAGCAGCAGCACGCGCCGGCCGGCGTAGCCCGCCTGGGCGGCGCACATCAGACCGGCCGCGCCCGCGCCGATCACCACCACGTCATAGGTTTTCACAAGGCAGCTCCGGTATGCACAAAGCCGCTAGTTTAACAGCCTGTCCCGCTTCCGCCGCCCTTCGTACGAAAGCCCGGCGCGCGCGGCGCCGCGCAGTGCTCTGGCTTGGGCTGCTGCCTGGCCTGCTGCTGGGGCTGGCCGCCGGGCCGGCGTCGGGGCAGACCGGCGCAACGGCCCCACAGGTCATCGCCGCCAGGGTCAGCCAGGGCGCCTGGGCGGATACCGTCAGGGCCCCTGGCACGCTGAAAGCCGACGAAAGCGTCACCCTCTCGGCAACCGTCACCGACGTGATTACCGCCATCGACTTTGACGACGGCGACACGGTCGAAGCCGGCCAGCGCCTGTTTCAGCTGGATGACGCAGAGGAGCGCGCCCGGCTGCGCGCCGCCCGGGCCAGCGCCAGCGAAGCGCAAAACGCCCTGCGCCGCGCCACCCAGCTGCAAGAGCGCAACCTTTCGGCCCGGGCCGACGTGGAAGACAGCCAGGCACGGCTGGATCAGGCCCGCGCCGAGGCCGCCGCCCTTGAAGCAAGGCTTGCCAACTACCGGATTGCCGCGCCGTTCGCCGGGCGCATGGGGCTGCGCAATCTGAGCGTCGGCACCCTGGTGTCCCCGGGTGACGAGCTTGCCACCCTGGACAAGCTCGACGTCATGCGCCTGGACGCCAGCATTCCCGCCGTGCGGCTGGGGCAGCTCTCGCCGGGGAGCCCGCTTCGTGCCCGCACTCGGGCATTCCCCGAACGCACTTTTAGCGGCGAAGTGGCCAGCATCGATACCCGGGTCGACCCGGTCGCGCGCAGCGTCACCGTGCGCGCCCGGCTGGAGAACCCCGAAGCGCGCCTGCGCCCGGGGATGCTGATGCAGGTCGAGCTTGATACCGCCACCCGGGAGGCGCTGGCGGTGCCCGAGGCGGCTATTGTCTCTGAAAGCCACAACCACTACGTGTGGCGGCTGGATGCGACCGACGACAACCGCGTGGAGCGCCGCCGGGTCGAGCTTGGCGCCCGGCGCCTGGGCGAGGCGGAGATCCTCGACGGCCTCGAGCGCGGCGATCTGGTCGTCGTTCACGGCGCGGAAACGCTGCGCGACGGCCAGACGCCCGGACTTCTGGGCATTACCGATGACGACACCGATATCAAGGCAATACTGCGCCAGGGGCGGAGCGAATAATGCGGCTTTCCGATATATCCGTCGAGCGGCCGGTACTTGCCACCGTCATCGCCGCGCTGATCGTCGCCTTCGGCGTACTCTCCCTTGACCGCCTGGCGCTGCAGGAATACCCCTCCATCGACCCGCCGGTGGTGAGCGTCGACACCCGCTACCCCGGCGCGTCGGCGAGCATCGTCGAAACGCGCATCACCCAGCCGCTGGAGGATCGCATTTCCGGCGTGGAAGGTATCGAGACGATTACCTCCTCCAGCAGCGACGGGCGCTCGAGCATCAGCGTCGAGTTCAGCCTGGACCGCGAGATTGACTCCGCGGCCAACGACATCCGCGACAAGATCTCCCGGGCGCTTGGCAACCTGCCCGAAGAGGCCGACCCGCCCGAGGTGCAAAAGGCCGACGCCAACTCCGACACCGTGCTGTGGCTGAGCCTCACCGGCGACAACTACACCACCGCCGAGCTCACCGACTACGCCGAGCGCTACCTGAAAGACGCTCTGGCGGTGCTGCCCGGGGTCTCCCAGGTGCGCGTGGGCGGCGGGCGACGCTACGCCATGCGCGTCTGGCTCGACGCCGACGCCCTGGCCGCGCGGCGGCTGACCGTCAACGCCGTGGAAAGCGCCCTGCGCGAAGAAAACGTCGAGCTGCCCGGCGGTGCGATCGAATCCCGGGAGCGCCAGTTCATCGTGCGCCTGCCGCGCAGCTTCACCACCCCCGCAGACTTCCGCACGCTGGTGCTCGACGAAACCGACAGCGGCGAGCTGATCCGCCTGGGCGACGTGGCCCGGGTAGAAATCGGCGCGGTGGAAGACCGCACGATTTTTCGCAGCAACGGCGAGCCCATGGTGGGGATGGGGCTGATGAAGCAGTCCACCGCCAACGTCCTGGAAATCTCCAACGCCGCCCGGGACACCCTAAAAGACCTGCAGAAAACGCTGCCCGAGGGCATGACGCTGAGCCTGAATTTCGATTCGTCGGTCTTTATCGCCGGGGCTATCCGCGAGGTCATCGTTACCCTGCTGATTTCGATGGTGCTCGTGGTCGCGGTGATTTTCCTCTTTCTGGGTAACCTGCGCACCACCCTGGTGCCGGCGGTGACCGTGCCCGTGGCGCTGGTCGGCAGCTTCGGCGCCCTGCTGCTGATGGGCTTTACCCTGAACCTTTTGACGCTGCTCGCCCTGGTGCTGGCCATCGGCCTGGTGGTGGACGACGCCATCGTGGTGCTGGAAAACATCCACCGGCGCATGCAGGAATACGGCGAGACGCCGCTGGTCGCCGCCTGGCGCGGCGCCCGGCAGATCGCCTTTGCGGTGATTGCCACGACGCTGGTGCTGATCGCGGTATTCGTGCCGCTGGGCTTTCTCCAGGGCGATATCGGCCGGCTGTTTTCGGAGTTTGCCCTGACGCTTGCCGCCGCGGTGGCGCTCTCCAGCGTGCTGGCGCTGTCGCTGTCGCCGATGATGGCGTCCAAGGTGCTCAAGCCCGGCATGCACGACGGCCGCCTGGCCCGCGGCGTGCAGCGCCTCCTTGACGCCAGCCGCAGCGCTTACCGGCGCACGCTGAGGCTTGCCCTGCGCCTGCGCCTGGTCGTGGTGGCGGTCTTTGTGCTGCTGCTCGGCGGCATCGCCTGGCTTTCCCAGACGCTGCCGACCGAATACACCCCCGAAGAAGACCGCGGCAGCTTCTACATCATCGTCAGCGGCCCGCCGGGCGCCACCTTCGACTACATGCTCGACTACATGGACGAGATCGAAGCGCGGCTGCTCCCCCTGGTGGACGACGGCGAAATCGAACGCCTCCAGGTGCGGGCGCCGCTCGGGTGGGGCAACATCGAAAATTTCAACAGCGGCTTTATCATCGTCAACCTCGCCGACTGGGGCGAGCGGCGCAGCGTCTGGCCGATCATGAACGAAGTGCGCGAAAAGCTCGGCGACCTGCCCGGCGTGCGCGCCTTTCCGGTGATGAGCCAGGGCTTTGGCGGCAGCGCCGGAAAGCCGGTGCAGTACGTGCTCGGCGGCAGCAGCTATGAAGAGCTCGCCCAGTGGCGCGATACGCTGATCGACTACGTGCGCGAGGACAACCCCCGGCTGCTGGGGCTCGACAGCGACTACGAGGAAAAGCAGCCCCAGCTGCGCGTGCACATCGACTACGACCGCGCGGCAAGCCTGGGCGTCACCGTCAGCGACGTCGGCCGCACCCTGGAGACCCTGCTCGGCGGGCGCCAAGTCACCCGCTACGTCGAGGGCGGCGAAGAGTACGACGTCATCGTCGAAGGAGAAAGGGGGGCCCGCCCCAGCGCCCAGAGCCTGGAAAGCGTCTTCGTGCGCTCGGCGCGCTCAGGCGAGCTGGTACCGCTGGCAAGCCTGGTGAGCTTTGCAGACACCGCCGGCGCCAGCACCCTGAGCCGCTTCAACCGGCTGCGCACCATTACGCTTCAGGCCAACCTCGAAGACGGCTACGCCCTGGGCGACGCCCTTGACTACCTTGACCGCACCGTCGCCGACATTCTGCCCGAAGCCGTGCAAACCGACGTCCAGGGCGCCTCGAGGGACTACCGCGAAGCCGGCGGCGCCACGGCGTTTCTGCTGGGCATGGGGGTGCTGGTGGTATTTCTGGTGCTGTCCGCCCAGTTTGAAAGCTTCATCCACCCGCTGGTGATCATGCTCACCGTGCCGCTGGCCATCGTCGGCGCGCTGCTGGCGCTTTATGCCACGGGGCAGACGCTGAACATCTACAGCCAGGTGGGGCTGGTCATGCTGGTGGGGCTCGCCACCAAGAACGGTATTCTGATCGTCGAGTTCATCAACCAGCTGCGCGATGAAGGCATGGCCTTTCAGGAGGCGCTGGTCGAGGCGTCGGTCACCCGGCTGCGGCCGATTCTGATGACCGCCGTGACCACCATGGCCGGCGCCGTCCCGCTGGTGCTGTCAAGCGGCCCCGGCGCCAACTCGCGGCTGGTGATCGGCACGGTGATCATGGCCGGCGTGGGTGCCGCCACGGTGTTCACGCTGTTCGTGGTCCCCGTGGCCTACGCCCTACTGGCGGGAAAAAGCGGCTCGCCGGGCGCGGTCAAACGCAGGCTCGCCAGCGAGCTTGACGAGACCCGGTCCGCCGAGGAGGTTTAGCAACCAGGCGCGCGGCAATACACGGCGGTCGACTCCGCCGTGGTTACCAGGGCAGCACCTCGCCATTGCTATGCCAAAAGCCGCCGCTATTCTCCAGCGTCAGCGCCTCGATACGCTTGGCGATACCCGTGGCGGCCTCCTCGGTGCTGATCATGCCGCCAAATTTGACCATGCGCGTCTGCACATAGCCCGGGTGAATCTGGGCAACGGCGACACCCCGCGGCTTCAAGTCCACGGCAAGCGACTTGCCGAAGGCGTTGAGCGCCGCCTTGGAGGCACGATAGCCGTAGCGCCCGCCGGAGTCGTTATCGGCGATGGAGCCCATGCGGCTGGTAATATTGGCGATCCTGGCGCCCTCTCCCAGGTTGCCAAGCAGCGTCTCGGTCACGCGCAGCGGTGCATAGGCGTTGATCTCCATCTGCGTGCGCATGGAGTCAAAGTCGAGCTCACCAAGCACCTCATCCTGCATCAGGCCGGCGTTATTGACCACCAGGTCCAGGCGGCGGTCCGCCAGCGCCTGCTTCAGCCGTGCCACGTCCTCTTCACGGGTCACGTCGATGCCCTCGATCAGCGTCTCGGCGACGTCTCGCAGCTCGGCCGCCTCCTCACCGCCGCTGCGGCACACGCCGATCACCGCCCAGCCGGCGGCATGGTAATGGCGAGACAGGGCGAGTCCGACGCCGCGGTTGGCGCCGGTGATCAGTACACTAGCTGACATATCAACTCCAGAGCAGGAAATGTGGGTACATGGGAGGTGGAGCCCATCCCTCCATCGTTCAAGCGGGAATGGGCGATGCTTGGCACTGCACAACGCATCAGCGGCTGGCGGCGCTCGCCAGCTGCGCCCTGCTGCGCTTACGCGTGCTGTTCCAACGAATGCCCAGGGCAACGATCAGGATCAGCCCCACCACGCCCAGCATGGGATAGACGGTGCCGATCAAGGCACTGAAACCGAACTGGCTGAGCACCAGCCCCACCAGGGTGAAGATGACGCTGAACAGCTTGAAACGAGCCGACTCCGGCGCGGCGAAGCGGGCGCTGAAGGCGAAGAACATGCCCACGGCGGTGCTGTAGATCATGCAGATCAGCGCCACCGACATCGCTATTGCCACCACCGGCGAGACCGCCGTGGCAAGCATCAGCGAGGGCATATCGACGCCGGCCAGGCGCTCAAGGTTGGCGAACAGGCCGATATTGAGCACAAAGATCAGCACGCCGAGCCCCACGCCGCCAAGAATGCCTCCCAGGGAGGCCTCGCGCGTATCCCGGGTCAGGCCGCCGATCACCGAGAGCATGGGGAAACCGACGGCGATATTGAACGACGCATAGAGCAGGGCGCCGATAAACCAGTGCGAGAACGGCCAGTCATCGCTGATGGTCGGTACCTCGGCGGCCGCGGCCTCCAGCGTCTGCAAAGACGCACTGCTGGTGAAGAAGGAATAGACGGTAATGGTCATCACCAGCAGCAGCAGTACCGGCATGATAACGCTGATCAGATTGATGATGCCGCGAACTCGCAGGCACAGGGTCAGGATGACCAGCACGCTGAGCAGCACGCCGCCAAACAGCGGAGGAAGGCCGTACTGCTGAGAAAAGATGGAACCGCTGCCGGCCAGCATCACCACCCCGACGCCGAACAGGAAGAAGGAGAGCGCGAGGTCAATGACCAGACCGGCACGCCTGCCGAAGAGCGCCTCCAGCACCACCTTGTGAGAGCTCGCCTGCAAGGTGGAACTCATCCGCGCGATCTGCATGCCGAGAAAGGCGAACAGCAGACCGCTGACCAGGGTGCCGGCAATGCCGATCACCCCATAGCCGGTGAAAAACTGCAGCACCTCCTGTCCCGAGGCGAAGCCGCCACCGATGATAATCGACATGAAGGTCATGGCGATCAGGAAAGGCTGTTTGCTCATGGAATGACACCTCACTACAAATGGCTTCTATGGCCCGTCCCAACCACGGGCCGATTCATCGCCAATCAATACAAGCGTTCCATTGAGCCCATCGCAGGCGGACCCGATTCGAGAGCACTGGCGTTGCTGTAGTGATTAGATGGGCGAGAGTATACGATAGGAAACTTAGTTTATTATCGGGAATATAGGCGCCAATCAGAAATAAACACTCCATTATGCGCCTTTAGTTTTACACGCTTGATTGTAAAACGTAGAGACCCTTCTCCCCCACTTCAGGAGACCCCCATGCCCCGCCTGCTAATCGTCAAGACCGGTGATGCCTTCCCCGAGGTGATCGAACAGTACGGCGACTTCGAGGCGTTGTTCCAAAAGATACTGGCCCGCCATGGCTTCGAAGCCGAGGTATTTGACGCACGCCACGAACCCTTGCCGGACCTGAAGGGCATCGACGGCCTCTATATTACCGGCTCCCACGCCATGGTCAGCGATGCCGAACCCTGGAGCGAGGCGCTCAAACCGTGGCTGGTCGCTGCCCGGGAGCGCAACCTGGCGATGCTTGGCGTCTGCTATGGGCACCAGCTGATGGCCGCCGCCTTCGGCGGTAAAAGCGACTACCATCCGGCAGGACGCGAGTCCGGCACCCACGAGGTGACGCTGACCGAGTCCGGCCGCGAGGACCCGCTGCTTAGCACGCTGCCGACCCACTTCCCCGCGCAGCTGACCCACGCCCAGTCGGTGCTCGAGGCACCCAGCGGATCGGTGGTGCTGGCCCGTAACGCCCACGACGCCTTTCAGGCACTGCGCTATGGCCCGCGCCAGTGGAGCGTGCAGTTCCACCCGGAGTTTACCCCCGAGGTGATGCGCGCCTACCTGGCCCGCCAGGTCGACGAGCTGCGCAACCGGGGTGAAGATGCCGATGCGCTGATGCGCGGCGTCATCCCCACGCCGGAGGCGAGCTCGCTGCTGGCAAGCTTCGCCCAGGCAGTAGCGATGCCCTCCCAGGGGTCAGTGGCGCTCACCCACCGGGGGTAAAAGATCGCCGTGCTCAAGGCTCTCTTCCGCGACCTCATCACGCAGGCGCCGGGTGTCCGGGGCACCCTCGGCCGCCTTGCGGCGCTGGCGCAGGAGATCACGCAGCGAGCTTGCCAGCATGGCGGCGACGATCATTCCACCGCCCACAAAGGCCAGGGGCGCCGGCACTTCACCGACCCACCACCACACCAGCAGGGTACCGACCAGGGTCTCGAGCAGCATGACCAGGCTGACCTCGGCGCCGGGCAAATAGCGCGCCCCGGTCTGGATCAGGAAATAGGCCAGCGGCAGCAGCAGCCCCATCAGCAGCAGACGCTGCATATTGTCGGCATCCGGCAGCTGGGCACCGCCTATCAACGCCGCGGGCAGCAGCATCGCCAGGCAACCCAGGGGCAGCACCACGGTGGTATCCAGGCCGCGCTTCCCGGCGCCGGGCCGGGAGCTCGCCACGCTGGTGTTGATCGCAATGGAGACCGGAATGATCAGCGCCACCGCCAGTCCCAGCAGGCTGCCCTGCCCCACCTCGCCGGCGGCCATCAGGCTGGCGCCGGTAATGCAGATCACGATCACCACCCAGGTCTGGCGGCGCAGCCGCTGGCGAAAGAACAGCAGGCCGATCAGCCCGGCCACCAGGGGCGCCAGGTTGAGCATGACCAGCACATTGCCCGCCGAGGTCAGGCGAGTCGCTATCACGAAGGCCCAGGCGCTGGCGGCAAAGGCAAGCGGGCACCAAAGCGCCGCGGGACCGCAGGCCAGCACCGCCTGTCCCAGACGCTCGCGATAGCGAGCCCCGGCGATCAGCAGCAGTACCAGGCCCAATAACAGCCCACGCCAGAACATGAAGGTGGCCACGTCCACCGTGGTGTCCTTGACCAGCAGCGCATCCGGCGAGAGCAGCAGCACGCCGCTCATGGTGATCAGATAGCCGCGCAGGCGAAACGGCAGCCGCTTCCACATGGTGCAATCTCCCAGGTTCGGAGCTATCGGGGGTATTAACGGTAGGGTGCCGGATGATCAAATCGCCTATGCGCCTCGGCCTGAACAACCTTCTCGCCGCGGCGCGTCAGCGCTTAGGGCCAAGGGCCGTCATTTGTCCTGGCACTCGCCCTGGTAGGTGCCTTCAATCTGGGTGTGCATAGTCATCTGGCCGATGTCGGATTCGGTGTCGATATCGATGTCGCCCTCGATACGCTCGCCCATGAAGCGCATTTCACCGTCGATCATGGCTTCGCCGTCGTCGGCGCTGCAGGCCATGGAGTAGCTCAGCCCGTCGGCGCGGATGTCCTGGTCAAGCAGCTCGCAGCCGTCCTCTTCCTCGATGAAGCCAAAATCGGCGCTTTCCAGATCTTCCGCGGTGATGCACTGGCTGTCGGTATCGGTGCGCTCGGGCATTTCCACGTCGCCCTCGACGTTGGTGACGCTGACGAACTCCCACTGGCCGGGCTTGATATCGGGGGTGTCGGCCTGGGCGGCGAGGGGCAGCGTGAAAGCGACGGCGGCGGCTAGCATTTTCATGTTCATGGTCATCTGACTCCCGGGTAAAAACGTGGCAATGTAGCTGGAAACAAGGCTTGAGAAAAGCCCATAAGGCGCTATCCTACCCCAATCCGGCCGCTACTGCTCGCCTGCAACGGCAAGCCGGCAAGGCTTTCCCCGGGTTTACTTTTTTACCCGAGCGCCGTTTCTGACACCCGTTCGCAGAGGCTTTTATGCACGACGATGCCCTGATAGCCCATGACTTCCACTGCCCCTATTGCGATAGCCCCCTGACCTTTGAGATCGACGCCTCCCAGGGCAGCCATACCACCTGGGAAGACTGCCACCAGTGCTGCGCTCCGATTCTGGTCGAAGTGGTGGTATCGCCGTTCAGCGGCGAGCTCGAAAGCGTGCGCACCGGGCGCGACGACGACGTGCTGTAACGCTCAGCCGCCGGGGCGCGCCAGGCTCGCCCGGCGCTTTTTCTCCCCGCGGCGCATGACGTACCAGGCCACCAGGGTCGCCAGCGACACCGCCAGGATGATCAGCGTGGCCAGGGCGTTGATCTTGGGCGACACCCCCAGGCGCACCGAGGAAAACACCACCATGGGCAGGGTGTTAGCCCCGGGACCGGAGACAAAGCTGGCGATGACCAGGTCGTCAAGCGACAGGGTAAACGCCAGCAGCCAGCCCGCGACCAGCGCCGGCGAGATGATCGGCAGGGTGACGGCAAAAAACGTCTTCGCCGGCGGCGAGCCCAGGTCCATGGCGGCCTCCTCGATGGAGCGGTCTACCTCGCGCAGCCGGGCCGCCACCACCACCGCCACGTAGGCGCTGCAAAAGGTGGTGTGGGCAATCCAGATGGTAGCCATGCCGCGGTCCGCCGGCCAGCCGGTCAGCGCGGCCATCTGCACAAACAGCAGCAGCAGCGAAAGCCCGGTGATCACCTCGGGCATCACCAGCGGCGCGGTGACCATGCTGGCAAGCACGGTCCTTCCGCGAAAGCGGTCGAAACGGGTCATCACCAGCGCAGCCGGCGTCCCCAGGCACACCGCCATGCTGGCGGCAAAAAACGCCACCTTGAAGCTGGTCCACACCGCCGCGAGGATCTGCTCGTCGCGCAGCAGCTCGCCGTACCATTTCGTCGAGAACCCCGCCCACACGGTCACCAGGCTCGAGGCGTTGAACGAATACGCCACCAGCACCGCCATGGGCAGGTAGAGGAACACAAGCCCCAGCGCCAGCGCGGCACCGCTGAACGACGGTAGTCGCCTCATGGCGCCAGCTCCCGGGACTGATGGCGGTGAAAGAGCACCAGCGGAATCACCAGCAGCCCCAGCATGATCGTGGCCAGCGCCGCCGCCACCGGCCAGTCGCGGTTAAGGAAGAACTCGTCCCACAGCACCTTGCCGATCATCAGCGTGTCCGGCCCGCCCAGCAGCTCGGGGATGACAAACTCCCCCACCGCCGGAATGAACACCAGCATGCAGCCCGCCACGATGCCGCCGGTGGAGAGCGGCAGCGTCACGGTGATGAAGGTGTTGAAGCGCCGAGAGCCAAGATCCGACGCCGCCTCCAGCAGCGTCATGTCCAGCCGGGTCAAATGCGCATAAAGCGGCAGCACCATAAACGGCAGGTAGGCATAGACTATGCCCACCACCACCGCAAACTGGGTATTGAGCAGGCGCAGCGGCGCGTCAATCACGCCAAGCCCGAGCAGCAGCTGGTTGGCAAGCCCGCTGTTGCTCAGGATGCCCATCCAGGCATAGATGCGGATCAGAAACGACGTCCAGGACGGCAGCATCACCAGCAGCAGCAGGACCAGCTGGGCGCGCGGCCGGGCCCGCGCCATGGCCCAGGCCATGGGATAGCCCAGCAGCAGGCACACAAGCGTCGATAGAAACGCCGTTTTCACCGACCCCCAGTAGGCCGCCGCGTACAGCGAATCGCTGAACAGGAACAGGTAGTTGCCCAGGTTGAGAAACACCCGCAGCGTGCCGTCCACGTACTCGGCAAGCGGCGCGTAGGGCGGCACGCTGATCGCCGCCTCGGACAGGCTGATTTTCAGCACCAGCGCAAACGGCAGCAGGAAAAACAGCGAAAGCCACACCAGCGGCAGCGCGATCACCGCCCGGCGCCCGAGCGATAAGCGCCCCGGCCGGGCAGCGAACAAAGCGGAAAGTCGGGAGCGAAAGGACATGGTCGGCGTCACTCCAGGGGGCAAAGCTAAAGTGGTAAAGCCAAGGTGATAAAGCCAAGGCGGTGGCAAAAGACGGGCCGGACTAGCGGTTCAGCACGATGGTGCTGTGATCTTCCCAGTACACGTACACCCTATCCTCCCAGGTGGGGCGGTCGCCCCGGCGCTCGGTGTTGGCCATGCTCACCTTGAACAGCGTGCCCCTGCCGGTGCGCACGTAGTACAGCGAAAATCCGCCGAGATAGGCGATGTCCTCCACCACGCCCTGTTCCCAGTTGTACGGCGCGTCGGGGCGCTTTCGGGTGAGCCAGACCTTTTCGGGGCGCAGCCCGGCCCAGACCCGGCGCTCGGCGGCCTGGGTGGTCACCCCGTGATCGATGTACAGCGGGCGCTCAAGGGCCGGGCTTGCGATCCGGCAATGGTCGGCGGCGTCTACCTCGATCTCGCCTTCGAGCAGGTTGAGCGTGCCGATGAACTCCGCCACCGTGCGGCTGACCGGGCTTTCGTAGATATCCACCGGCGATCCCACCTGTTCGATCCAGCCGTCGGCCATGACCCCTACGCGGTCGGCCATGGTCATGGCCTCTTCCTGGTCGTGGGTGACCATGATGCAGGTCACCCCGACCTGCTCGATGATTTCCACCACTTCCAGCTGCATTTCGGTACGCAGCTTCTTGTCCAGCGCCCCCATGGGCTCGTCGAGGAGCAGAAGCCGCGGGCGCTTGGCCAGCGAGCGCGCCAGCGCCACCCGCTGGCGCTGACCGCCGGAAAGCTGGGCGGGCTTGCGCCGGGCAAAGCGCTCCATGTGCACCAGCTTGAGCATCTTCGCCACCCGGGCGCGGATGTCGGCCCTGGGCAGCTTGTCCTGCTTGAGGCCGAAGGCGATGTTCTGCTCCACGCTCAGGTGCGGAAACAGCGCGTAGGACTGAAACATCATGTTGATCGGCCGGCGGTACGGCGGCATCCGGGTAATATCCTCGCCGTCGAGCAGGATGCGCCCTTCGCTTGGCGTCTCGAAGCCCGCCAGCATCCGCAAAAGCGTCGACTTGCCCGAGCCCGAACCGCCCAGCAGGGCAAAGATCTCACCGCGCTTGACCCGAAGATTGACGTCGTCCACCGCCACCGCGTCGTCAAAGCGGCGCGTCAGGCGCCGGATGTCGAGCACCGTGTCTTCGGCAAACCGCGGCGTCTTGCCGGCGGCGGTGGCAGGCGTCGTCATGCCCTTCTCTCCTGACTCAGCGGCCGGATTTTACCCGGTTCCAGATGCGCGTACGGGCACGCTGCACGTCCCGGGGCTTTTCGTTGGCTACGTAGAGCTTGTCCATGACGTCGTCGTCCGGGTAAATCGCCGGGTCGTTGAGAATGTCTTCGGGCATGAAGTCATCAGCCGCGGCGTTGGGGTTGGCGTAGCGCACGTACTGGGTAATCTCCGCGGCGATTTCCGGCTTGAGAATGAAGTTGATGAAGGCGTGGGCACTTTCCGGGTTCGGCGCGTCGGCGGGAATTGCCATCATGTCGAACCACAGCGCCGCGCCCTCCTTGGGGATGGTATAGGCAATGTCGAAGCCGCGCCCGGCCTCCTCGGCGCGCTCGACGGCCTGGAAGACGTCGCCGGAGTAGCCCGCCGCCACGCAGATATCGCCGTTGGCCAGATCGCCGATGTAGCGCGAGGAGTGGAAGTAGGTCACGTCGTTGCGCACCTTGGCGATGACCTCGCCGCCGGCCTTGAGGTCATCCACGTCGTTGCTGCGCGGATCCAGGTCGATATAGGCCATGGCCGGCGAAATCATTTCGTCGGCGGAGTCGAGCATGGCGATCCCGCAGCCGGCCTTGTTCAGCGCGCCGGTTACCTCGGGGTCAAACAGCAGCGCCCAGCTGTCAAGCGGAGCGTCGTCGCCGAGGATCTCGGTCACGCGGTCGACGTTGTAGCCGATGCCGTTGGTGCCCCACATGTACGGCACCGAGTAGCGGCTGCCGGGGTCGACCTCCTCAAGCTCGTCGAGGAGCCGGGTATCGAGGTTTTCCAGGTTGGGCAGCTGTGAGCGGTCGAGCTCCTGATAAACGCCGGCGCTCAGCTGGCGGCTCAGGTAGTGGTTGGACGGCACGACCACGTCGTAGCCCGAGCGCCCGGCCAGCAGCGCGGCGTCCAGCACTTCGTTGCTGTCGAACACGTCGTAGGTCACGTCGATGCCGGTCTCCCGGGTAAACTTTTCCAGCGTGTCCGGCGCGATATAGTCCGACCAGTTGTAGATCCGCACTTCGTCGGCCTGAACGGACGCCGCCGTCACGGCACAGACAAGCGTTGCCGCCATCAGCGGTAGTTTGTGCAGCTGCCCCATAGCATCCGCTCCTTTTTTATACGTTTGATATTGGTAAGCCGATATTGATACGCCTGATACTTACTTACGCACGATGCTGTTGCCTGCCGGCTGGCCGGTATCTTCACTGGCCCCGTATCGTCACTGACCCGGTATCGTCACTGACAGAGTAGCGGATTTTGCGGTCAGGCAGCGCTCACCGCAAGCGCTCGCCGGCAAAAACTTGCATTTGCCCGGCACGCCCCCATGTCCTTGTCAGGCGGCGGCCTTTTGCCAATAAGCCGCCGCCTTGCCAACACCCACACCGCCAGTTTTCCGCTTCGAGCCCGTTTGCCGGCTGACGCTCGCCTGAGAGCGACGACATGACTACCAAGTGCACAAATAGCCTATAGCTATGGCGATTTATGATTTTTCTCAATTTTATTAATCGCGCGGCAACGGCTAAAGTAGTTACCACGAACTTGGCAATACCCGCTTGAAGCAACCGTCATCAACCAGGAGACGTTTTTTATGTCCTTAATCAATACCGAAGTTAAACCGTTTAAAGCCACAGCCTACCTCAACGGCGAATTCGTCGACGTCAGCGAAGAAGACCTCAAAGGCAAGTGGTCCATCTTCTTCTTCTATCCGGCGGACTTCACCTTCGTCTGCCCCACCGAGCTTGGCGACCTGGCCGACCGCTACGAGGAGTTCAAGAAGCTGGGCGTGGAAATCTACAGCGTTTCCACCGACACCCACTTCACCCACAAGGCGTGGCACGACAGCTCCGAGACCATCGGCAAGCTGCAGTACCCGATGCTCGCCGACCCGACTCACACCGTATCGCGCAACTTTGAAGTGCTGATCGAGGAAGACGGCGTCGCCGAGCGCGGCACCTTTGTTGTCGACCCCGACGGCAAGATCCAGATCATCGAGCTCAACGCCGGCAACATCGGCCGTAACGCCGAAGAGCTGCTGCGCAAGGTGAAAGCCGCCCAGTACGTCCGCGCTCACCCCAACGAGGTTTGCCCGGCGAAGTGGGAAGAAGGCGAAGAAACTCTGGCACCGTCGCTGGACCTGGTCGGCAAGATCTAAGCCGGCCTGCGCCCTGGCACCCGGGCCCGGCCCGGGTGCCCCACCCCATCACGGCGGGCTTGGGTTTGTGCCCCGGCGGCCACGCCTTTCAGCGGGCCCAAACCCAAGCCCGGACGCCAAGTCTCCCTAACTACCCGAACCCCATGAAACGGCCGCGTTGATAACGGCGCGTGCGGCGCCTCGTGCCCGTTTCATCCCTTATTACGCACCGTCAGCGACTGCGAGGAAGCGATCGACATGCTGGATGACAACCTGAAACAACAGCTCAAGGCCTACCTGGAAAAAGTGACTCAGCCGTTCGAGCTTGAAGCCTCCCTCGATGACGGCGCCAAGTCGCAAGAGCTTGCTGAGCTCCTGGAAGAAATCAGCGGCCTGAGCGACAAGATTACCCTGTCCATGGACGGCACCGACGCGCGCAAGCCGTCGTTTGCCATCAACCGCCCGGGCGAAGACACCGGCGTGGTGTTTGCCGGCATCCCCCTGGGCCACGAGTTTACCTCCCTGGTGCTCGCGCTTCTGCAGGTCGGCGGTCATCCGCCCAAGGTCTCCGAGGAGACGCTTGAGCAGATCAAGTCCCTCGACGCCGACATGGAGTTTGAGACCTACTTCTCGCTCTCCTGTCAGAACTGCCCTGACGTGGTCCAGGCGCTCAACCTGATGGCGATCTACAACCCCCGGATTCGTCACGTGGCCATCGACGGCGCCGTGCACAAGCAGGAAGTCGACGAGCGCGAGATCATGTCGGTGCCCAACGTCTACTTAAACGGCGAGCCTTTCGACCAGGGCCGCATGAGCCTGGAGCAGATTCTCGCCAAGGTGGACACCGGCGCGGCCGAGCGCGAAGCGCAGAAGATGAACGAGAAAGCCGCCTTCGACACCCTGATGATTGGCGGCGGCCCGGCCGGCGCCGCGGCGGCCATTTACGCCGCGCGCAAGGGCATCAGCACCGGGCTTGCCGCCGAGCGCTTTGGCGGCCAGGTGGCTGATACCCTGGGCATCGAGAACTTCATTTCGGTCTCCAAGACCGAAGGCCCGAAGCTCGTCACCGCCATGGAGGAGCACGTCAAGGACTACGACGTGGACATCATGAACCTGCAGCGGGCGGTAAAACTCACCCCGGCGGAGAACGAGGGCGGCCTGCACGAGGTAACCTTCGAATCCGGCGCCACGCTCAAGAGCAAGACCCTGGTGCTGGCCACCGGCGCCCGCTGGCGCGAGATCAACGTCCCCGGCGAAAGCGAGTACCGCAACAAGGGCGTGGCCTACTGCCCCCACTGCGACGGCCCGCTGTTCAAGGGCAAGCACGTCGCGGTGATCGGCGGCGGCAACTCCGGGGTCGAGGCGGCCATTGACCTTGCCGGCCTTGTCGGCCACGTGACCTTGATCGAGTTCATGGGCGAAATGCGCGCCGATGCGGTGCTGCAGAAAAAGCTCGAGAGCCTGCCCAACGTGGACATTCTATTAAGCGCCCAGACCACCGAAATCACCGGCGACGGCAGCCGCGTCAACGGCCTGACCTACAAGGACCGTAACACCGACGAGACCCACCACGTGGAGCTTGAAGGGGTCTTTGTCCAGATCGGCCTGGTGCCCAACACCGAGTGGCTCAAGGGCTCGCCGGTGGAAATGAGCGCCCACGGCGAAATCATCACCAACGACAAGGGCATGACGTCCATTCCCGGCATCTTTGCCGCCGGCGACGTCACCACCGTGCCCTACAAGCAGATCGTCATCGCCATGGGCGAAGGCGCCAACGCCGCCCTGGGCGCCTTCGACTTCATCATCCGCAACTGATGGTTGCCGGCCGGCAGGCACCCTGCCGGCCACGTTTCCCCCTGACGCTCAGGCACCCCCAAGCCTGACGTCTTTTGCCCGCCCTCTCCGGCGGGCTTTTTTTGGGCGGGCCGTTTTGCTTCTTCGCAGGCTCGCGCTAAACGGTGGCACCTATTAGCCGGTACTCGCCAGCGGGCGCCCCCGGCACACCGCGCAGTCGGGGTCTCGGGGCAGTGTGAAGTGGCGCCACTGCCCGGAGAGGGCGTCAAAGGCGGAAAGGCCGCGGTGCACGCTGCCCGTGCCGCTCAAAAGCTTGAACGCTTCCACCGCCTGAAAGGTACCGACCAGGCCCACCAGCGGCGCCATGACGCCGTTTTCCGCGCAGGTCATGGCTTCGTCGTCGTCGCTGTCGTCTGGCGGGTAGAGGCAGGCGTAGCACGGGCATTCGGGGTCCCGGGGGTCAAACACCGCCACCTGGCCGGAAAAGCGGATGGCCGCACCCGAGACCAGCGGCACGCCGGTGGCCTGGCTTGCCGCGTTGACTGCGTAGCGGCTGGAAAAGCGGTCGGTGCAGTCCAGCACCACGTCCGCCGTGGCCACGAGCTTCTCCAGGGCCTCGCCCAGCAGGTGCTCACCCACGGCGGTGATCTCGCAGCCGGGGTTGATCGCGCGAAAGGTGTCCCGGGCCGAGTCGGCCTTGTTGCGCTCCAGATCGGCCTGGCCGTGGGCCACCTGGCGCTGGAGGTTGGAAAGCTCCACCTCGTCGGAGTCGACCAGGGTCAAACGCCCGACCCCCATGGCGGCAAGGTACATGCCCGCCGGCGAGCCCAGCCCGCCGGCTCCGATAATCACCGCGTGGGCGTCCAGCAGGCGCTGCTGGCCGCCGATTCCCACCTCGGGCAGCATGATCTGACGGCTGTAGCGCAGTAGCGCCTGGTCATCCATCATGGCTTATTTCTCCTCCAGGTCATCGAGAGGCAGGCTGAAGCTTTCCTTGACCTCTTCCATCACCACGTAGCTCTTGGACTCTTTCACCCCGGGCAGCGTCAGCACGACGTCGCCCAGCAGCTGGCGATAGGCCGACATTTCTGCAATCCGGCACTTCAGAATATAGTCGAACTGGCCGGAAACCAGATGGCATTCCTGGATCTGGGGCAGCTTCTCCACCGCCCGGCGAAACTCGTCAAACACCGCCGGCGTCTGGCTTTCCAGGCTGATTTCCACAAATACCAGCAGGTCGGCGCGCAGCGCGCGCGGGTCGAGCAGGGCCTGATAGCCGCGGATCACGCCGCTGCGCTCCAGGCGTTTGACGCGCTCAAGGCAGGGGGTCGTGGAAAGCCCCACCTGGGCGGCCAGGTCGACGTAGGAAATGCGCGCGTTTTCCTGCAGGCAGCGCAGGATGTTCAGGTCGATACGGTCCAGCGTCTTGTGCTTGGCTTTCATGGCAGGATCCCATCGCGTTAACAGAAATGGCAGTCAGGCCGCGGGGCGCTGCCCCAGGCTGACGCGCTCGTGGCTGCCTAGATCCCGCACGCTTACCACTCGGGCGTAGCCGGCCCGGCCGAGCATAGCGCGCACGCCGGCGGCCTGGGTATGGCCGTGCTCCAGCGCCAGCCACCCGCCCGGGGCCAGAAAAGCCCGGGCGCGATCCACCAGCAGGCTCAGGTCAGCGTAGCCTTCAGCCCCGGCGACCAGCGCCGAGCGCGGCTCGAAGCGCACGTCGCCCAGCGCCAAATGCGGGTCGCTATCGGCGATATACGGCGGGTTGGCAACGATCAGGTCGAACGCCGTCTCGGCCTCGCGTTCCAGGGCGTCAAACCAGTCGCTGTGGATAAAGCGGGCGTTGTCCAGCCCGAGCGCGGCGGCGTTATGCCGGGCAAGGGCGACGGCTTCCGTGCGGATATCCACGCCGACAACCTGCCAGCCCGGGCATTCGCATGCAAACGCCAGCGCCACCGCGCCGGTGCCGGTGCCCAGGTCCAACAGCCGGCCGGCGGGCGCGGCGGCGCGCGCCAGGGCGGCTTCGACCAGCGTTTCGGTATCCGGACGGGGGATCAGCGTGCCCGGCGAAGTGGCCAGACGTAACCCCCAGAACTCGCGCTCGCCGGTAAGATACGCAACCGGCGTGCCCTGGGCCCGGGCGGCGACCAGGGCGTCAAAGCGCGCCCGGTGCCAGCGTGATTCGGCGGCGTCACCCCAAGGCTGGTCTCCCCAGGTATAGAGCCAGGTGCGGTCGCGGCCGATGACGTGGAGCAGCAGCACTTCGGCGTCCAGCCGGGGGGTTGGCGAGCCGGCTTGTTCAAGACGCCGGGCGGCCCGGCGTACGTGCGCCTCCAGGGTCATCCGCTGCCCTGAAGCGCGGCTAGCTGATCGGCCTGATATTCGTGGATCAGCGGGTTGATCACCTCGTCGAGCTGCTCGCCGTTGACCACCTCATTCAGCTTGTAAAGCGTCAGGTTGATGCGGTGGTCGGTGATCCGGCTCTGGGGGAAGTTATAGGTGCGGATGCGGTCGCTGCGATCCCCGGTGCCCACCAGCGAGCGGCGCGCGTCGGCCTGCTGCTGGCGCTGCTCGTCCAGGGCGTTCTGCTTGAGCCGGGAGGCCAGGTGCGACATCGCCTTGGCGCGGTTCTTGTGCTGGCTGCGCTCTTCCTGACACTCGACCACCACGCCGGTCGGCAGGTGGGTAATGCGCACGGCGGAGTCGGTGGTGTTGACGTGCTGGCCGCCGGCGCCGCTGGAGCGGAAGGTATCCACGCGCAGGTCGGCCGAGTTGATGTTGATCTCGCCGACGTCTTCCACTTCGGGCATCACCGCCACGGTGCAGGCCGAGGTATGCACGCGCCCCTGGGACTCGGTGGCCGGCACGCGCTGCACCCGGTGGGCGCCGGACTCGAACTTGAGCCGAGCGTAAACGCCGTCGCCCCGGACCCGGGCAATGATCTCTTTATAGCCGCCCATTTCGCCGTGGTTGGCGCTAACGACGCTCACCCGCCAGCCGTGCTGCTCGGCGTAGCGCGAATACATCCGGAACAGGTCCCCGGCAAAGAGCGCCGCTTCGTCGCCGCCGGTGCCGGCGCGCACTTCCAGAAACACGTTGCTGTCGTCGTCGGGGTCCTTGGGCACCAGCAGGCGCTTGAGCTTATCATCAAGCGTCGCCAGCCGCTCGCGCCCGTCGTCGATCTCCATCTCGGCCAGCTCGCGCATTTCCGCATCGCTGTCGTGGCGCATGGCCTCGGCGGCCTCAATGTCACCTTCGATGCCGCGATAGCGCTGCCAGGCGGCCACCAGGTCTTCAAGCTCGGCATATTCCCGGGAGTAGTCGCGAAAGCGCGGCTGGTCGGTGATCACGTCGGGGTCGGCGAGCAGCAGGGCCAGCTCTTCAAAGCGTTCGACAAAGCCGTCCAGGCGGTGGCGCAGCGTCTCTTTCATACAAGGGTTTCATCCTTCTGGCGAGGCGCCACCGCCGTGCGGGGCGCGGCCGCCGTGTCGTGAGTTTCAAACGCAGGCTTGGGCGGCAGCAGAAGCTTCGGCGCCGCGCCCAGTACGGCATGATCCTCGTCGGACGCGGCATCGCGAATGGCCTGGGTCGGCCGGTGCATCAGCCGGTTGGTGAGCTGGTAGGCCAGCCGCTCGATGATCTCGGCGGGGTCTTCGCCCCGGGCCAGACGCGCCAGCGCCTGATCCCGGGAGAGATCGCGCAGCGCCTCCCCCTGCTCGCGGTAGGTCTGGATCAGCTGACCGCCGCTGCGAATGCGGCGCTCGTGCAGCCAGCTGCCCACGCCGTGCTCAATCAGCGACTCGGCCTGGTCGGCGGCGACCTGGCGGTGGCGACGGTTTTCCTGAATGACCACTTCCAGGTCGTCCACGGTATAGAGGAAGACGTCGGCAAGCTCGCCCACCTCGGGCTCGATATCCCGGGGCACGGCGATATCCACCATGAACACCGGGCGCTGCCGGCGATTCTTGAGCGCCCGCTCCATCATCCCCTTGCCGAGGATGGGCAAGGGCGAGGCGGTGGAGGAGATCACAATGTCGGCGTTTTCCAGGGCGTCTGGAATCTCCGGCAGGGTGATGGCCTCGCCGCCGAGCGCCGCCGAGACGTTTTCGGCCCGCTCCCGGGTACGGTTGGCCACGGTGAGCTGGCGCACGCCTGCCTCGTGCAGGTGGCGGGCCACCAGCTCGACGGTCTCGCCCGCGCCGATCAGCAGCGCCCGGGCACGGCTGAAATCGTCAAAGATGCGGCTGGCCATGCTCACCGCCGCGTAGGCTACCGACACCGGGTTCTTGCCGATGCCGGTTTTGGTGCGCACTTGTTTAGCCACGGCGAAGGTGTGCTGAAATAGACGCTCAAGCTCGCCGCCCAGCCCGCGCGAATCCCGCGCCTGCTGATAGGCCTCCTTGAGCTGGCCGAGAATCTGCGGCTCGCCCAGCACCATGGAGTCAAGCCCCACCGCCACGCGCATCAGGTGGCGAGCGGCGTCGTTGTCCAGGTAATGGTAGGCGCAGCGCGTCAAATCCTCGACGCTGAGCTGATGAAAACGCCCCAGCCAGTCGAGCACGACTTGCTCACCGGCGGCATCGGCCACGCAGTAAAGCTCGGTACGATTACAGGTGGAAAGCACCGCCGCTTCGCGGATTTGCGGCAGCGAACGCAGCTCCTCAAGCGCCAGCGACAGCTGTGCCGGCGTAAAGGCGACCTGCTCGCGCACGGCAACCGTGGCGGTACGGTGATTGATTCCCAGGGCAAGAAGCGTCATGCGTTGTGCGTCTTCGCTAGTGTGTCGGTCGTTACGTCTGGCCTTGTGCCGGCCAGTGCACGTCGATTAGAGCGCCTATTCTAACACAGCCGTGGCGGTTCTTACCCCCACCGCTTTTCCACACCATCCTGTCCCATTAAATATGCCCCACGACTATGCCCCACCACTTTGCCCCGGGCCGGCAAGGGGCTATGCTGAGCGTCCGGCCCACGGATCGAGAGTTGCATGCCACTTCGCGCCACCGCTATTCGCGCCACCTTGACGCGCGCCCTTCAAGCCACGCCCGCGGCGTCGCTGCTGCCCCTGCTGGCGGCAGGCGTCCTGCTGGGCGGCTGTCAGACCGCGCCGCCGGCCGAGACTCCGGGCGAGGATATCCTGGCCTCGGCGCCGCCCATCACCCGCGGCCTTGACGCCAAGGGGCTGGGGACGCTGCTCACGGCCGAAATGGCCGGCCAGCGCGGGCGCTACCGCGACGCCACCCAGGGCTATCTGGACGCCGCCGAGCGCTACGCCGACCCGGCCCTTGCCGAGCGCGCCACCTTTGCCGCGCGCTTCAGCGAGTCCACCTCGCTGCTGCAAACCGCCGCAGCGCGCTGGCAGGCGCTGGATCCGTCGAGCACCACGCCCGGCCGCCTGCTTTCCGCCCTTGCCGCCGAGCAGGGCGACTGGGACGGCGCCCTCGAGCAGCGCCTGGCGCTTGCCGCCCAGGGCGACGAGGCCAGGCTTGCCGCGCTTGCCGGCCAGGCCATTGCCGAAGGCGCCCCGCCGGCGCCGCTGCTCGACCGGCTGGACGCCGCGCTGAATGCCGCCGACCCGCTGCCCGAGGCAGGCCGGGGGGACGCCCATCTGGCCGCCGCGCTTTTGGAAAAGGCCCGCGACAACGCCCCCGCGGCGCGCGCGCACCTGACCAGCGCCCGGGCCCTCATTGCCGACGCTCCGGCCCTGTGGCGCACCCAGGCCCAGCTGGCGCTAGACAGCGGCGACTATCGCGATGCTCGCAAGGCCGCCCAAAAAGGGCTTGAGCTTGCCCCGGAAGACGCCCGCTTTACCCTGCTGCTGGTTCAGGCCGACATTCGTCTGGGCAACGTGGCCGCCGCCGAAAAGCACACCGGCGACCTGCTCGAGCGCCACCAAGGCGGGCGCGACCTGCGCCTGGCGCTCGCCCGGCTATACCTGGATGAAGAGCAGCCGGCCGCCGCCCGGCGGCTGCTTAAGCCCCTGGCCGGCCGCGACGACCTTTCCGCTGCCGGCTACTTTCTGCTGGGCAAGGCCGACGAGGCCACCGGCGATACCGACAGCGCCCTCTTATACTACCGCCAGGTCACCGGCGGAGAGGAGCTTCTTCCCGCCAGCGCCTCGGGGGCGCGCATGCTGATCGACGCCGGGCAGCCGGCCGATGCCCGCACCTTTCTCAAAAACCAGCGCCGGCGCTTCAGCGAGCGCTACAGCGACCTGCTGATGCTGGAGGCGAGCCTGCTCGACGAGCTCGGCCAAAAGGCCGAGGCCGACGCCCTGCTCACCCAGGGCATCGAGCGGTCCCCGGACGCTACCGAGCTGCTTTATCACCGCGCCATGCGCGCCTGGCAGGACGGCGACCTTGCCGGCATGGAGCGCGACCTTCAGCAGGTGTTAAAACAGGAGCCCGACAACGTCATGGCGCTCAACGCCCTGGGCTACACCTGGGCCGACGAGCAGGTTCCCGACCGCCTTGACGATGCCCGCCGGCTGGTCGAGCGGGCCCACGAGCTGGCGCCCGACAACCCCGCGGTGCAGGATAGCCTCGGCTGGGTGTACTTTCGTCAGGGGCAGCCGGACAAGGCGCTGCCGCTGCTTGAGCGCGCTCGCAAGCGGATGCCGGACGGCGAAGTCACCGCGCACCTGGCCGAGGTGCTCCACGCCCTGGGCAAAACCGACCGCGCCCGCCGGCTGGTGAGCGAGGCGCTTGCCCGGCGCGACGAGCACCCCGCCATCGACGACCTGCTCTCGCGCCACCCGGAGCTCGCGCCTGCGTCACCCGGGGAATAGCGCTCCCGGCGGTTTTTTCATGCAATCTTTTTCATTCACCCTTTCTTCACTCACTCTATTTTCATTCACGCTTTCTCCATTCACCCTGCCCTGGATACCCTCATGCCGAGCCACTCCCTGACGAGACGTTTCATGCCGCGCCTTGCCGTGCGCACGCCGCTCCTGCCCGCGCTGGCGGCGCTCACGCTGCTCGCCGGCTGCGCAAGCCAAGCGCCCACCGACGACAGCGGCCGCCAGCGCGGCGACTGGAAAGCCCAGCAGACCGATATCCAGGAACTCGAGCGCTGGTCGCTGGTGGGCAAGGCGGGGCTTCGCACGCCCGACGAGCGCCAGAGCGCCAACCTCGACTGGAACCAGTACCCCCACTACTTCCGCATGCTCATCAGCGGCCCCTTCGGCGGCGGACGCACGGTGCTCGAAGGCCGCGAAGGCCGCTTCTCGCTGACCAACGGCGACGGCCGCTTTGAAGCCGAAAGCCCCGAGGCGCTGATGGAAGACCAGCTCGGCTGGTCGCTGCCGGTGCGCGATATGCCTTATTGGGTGCGCGGCCTGCCCGGCGAGCGCGACACCTATCAGCTGGAAACCGACGCCTTCGGCTTCCCCTCGCATCTGGAGCAAAACGGCTGGGAGATCGACTACCGCGACTGGACCGAAGTCGGCGACCTCTGGCTGCCGCGCAAGCTGGCGCTGGCCTACGGCGACATGCGCGTCACCCTGGTGATCAACCGTTGGCAGCCCGACCCCGATGACGCGCCGGCACAGTAACCCCGTGCCCGGCACGCTACGGCTGCCCGCCCCGGCCAAGCTCAACCGCCTGTTGCACATTACCGGCCGGCGCGACGACGGCTACCACGAGCTGCAGACGCTGTTCCAGCTGCTCGACCTGAGCGACGCGGTCAGCCTGACACCGCGCAGCGACGGCCGGCTGGTGCTGGAAAGCGCGCTTGCCGGCGTCGCCGCCGACGATAACCTGGCGCTGCGCGCCGCTCGGCTGCTGCAACGCCGTGCGCCCGCCGGCTGCGGAGCCAGCATCAAGGTCGACAAGCGCCTGCCCTTGGGCGGCGGGCTTGGCGGCGGCAGCTCCAACGCGGCCACGGTGCTTGTGGGACTCAACGCGCTCTGGCAGCTTGGGCTGTCGCTTGACGAGCTGGCGACGCTTGGGCTTGGGCTGGGGGCGGACGTGCCGGTGTTCGTCAGAGGCCGCAGCGCCTGGGCCGAAGGCGTCGGCGACAGGCTCACTCCGGTTCGCCTGGAGACGTCCTGGTTCGTGGTCATCCACCCGGGCGTGAGCGTCTCTACCGCCGGGGTGTTCGGCGATCCGCAATTGACACGCCATACCCCGCCGATTAATATGGCGCGCGCACTTCAAGGGGGAGCATCCACCTGGCGCAACGACTGCGAAGCCGTGGTCAGGGACAGGCATCCGCCGGTTGCCAGCGCGCTTGACTATCTTGCCCGCTACGCACCCGCCGGGCTTACCGGCACCGGAGCCTGCGTATTTGCCGCTTTTCCGCACGCGCCAGACGCTCGGCGCATCGCGCAGGCGGCAGGCGAGTACGGCACGGCCTGGGTTGCCAAAGGATGCAATCACTCTCCTCTTCATGATGCTCTGGGCGGCTAAACGCCCGTCCTGCTGGAACACTGCTGGGGTATCGCCAAGTGGTAAGGCACCGGTTTTTGGTATCGGCATGCGCAGGTTCGAATCCTGCTACCCCAGCCAATCCAGCAGCCAGCGGCGCCGAACGATTTAGCCAAAACGCCCAAGATTTCCAACACTGCAAAGGTGGCTGCGCGTGTCAAAACTGATGGTTTTCGCCGGGAACGCCAATCCCGAGCTCGCTCACAAGATTGCCGATAGTCTGGACAGCCGAATGGGTAACGCCACGGTCGGCCAGTTCAGCGACGGCGAAATCGCAGTCGAGATCAATGAGAACGTGCGCGGCAAGGATGTCTTCATCCTGCAGTCCACCTGTGCGCCCACCAACGACAACCTGATGGAAATGATCCTGATGGTTGACGCTCTGCGTCGCGCCTCGGCGGCGCGCATCACCGCGGTGCTGCCCTACTTCGGCTATGCCCGCCAGGACCGCCGAGTGCGCTCCTCAAGGGTGCCGATTTCGGCCAAGGTGGTGGCCGACATGATGGTCAAGGCCGGCGTGGACCGGGTAATGACCATGGATCTTCACGCCGATCAGATCCAGGGCTTCTTCGACGTGCCGGTGGACAACGTCTACGGCTCGCCGATCCTGCTTGACGATATCGAGCGGCAAAACTACAGCGACCTCGTCGTGGTCTCCCCGGACGTCGGCGGCGTGGTCCGCGCCCGGGCCATTGCCAAGGCGCTCAACGCCGACCTGGCGATTATCGACAAGCGCCGCCCCCAGGCCAACCAGGCCCAGATCATGCATATCATCGGCGCGATCGAAGGCCGCACCTGCGTCGTAGTCGACGACATGATCGACACCGCCGGCACCCTGTGCAAGGCCGGCGAAGCGCTGATGGAGCGCGGCGCCAAGAGCGTGGTGGCCTACGCCACCCACGCTATCCTCTCCGGCCCGGCGGTGGATAACATTACCGACTCCGTGCTTGACGAAGTCGTGGTGGCCGATACGATTCCGCTGTCGGAAAGCGCGCGTCGCAGCGGCCGCATCCGCCAGCTAAGCGTCGCCGGGCTGATCGCCGAGGCGATCCGCCGGGTCAGCAACGAAGAATCCGTCAGCGCAATGTTCCACTGATTGCCTGACTTTCGCAGCGGTAGGGGCCAAATGCCCCGCCGCTTCTGGAAACGTCGTCGTCTGGTCGCGGGCGGCGGCGTTTTCCAACGTTAACCTAGAGGCACATTCAATGTCCGATTTTATCCTTAACGCCAGCGTTCGTTCCGACCTGGGGAAAGGTGCGAGCCGCCGCCTGCGTCGTGCAAACGAACAAGTTCCCGCCGTAGTTTACGGCGGCGACAAGGCGCCGCAGTCCATCGCCGTGGAAAAGACCTCCTTTTACAAGGCGGTCGAAAGCGAAGCATTCTTCTCCTCGATCATCGATCTCAACATCGAGGGCACCAAAGAGCAGGTCATCGTGCGTGATCTGCAGCGCCACCCGTTCAAACCGCTGATGACCCACGCCGACTTCATGCGCGTGGATGCCAAGCAGGAAATCACCATCAACATCCCGCTGCACGTCATCGGCGAAGAGCAGTGCGTGGGCATCAAGGACCAGGACGGCGAGCTGCACACCCTGGCCGTTGAAGTTGCCGTCTACTGCCTGCCCAAAGACCTGCCCGACAACCTGGAAATCGACATTTCCGAAGTAGAAGTCGGCACCACCCTGCACCTTTCCGACATCAAGATGCCGGAAGGCGTACGCTCGGTCGATCTCGCCCACAGCGAAGATCACAACTCGGCCGTGCTCAGCGTCGTCAAGATGAAGGATCGCGACGACGAAGAGGACGAAGCCGAAGAGGGCGAAGGTGAAGGCACAGGCGAAGGCGAAGGTGACAACGCCGAATAAGCCGCAGGCCCAGGGCCGTGCCCGGCACGGCCCGCTAAATGTTACGATCAAGCGCTTCGGCGCTTGATTTTTTTTGGAGGGAAACAATGAGTCAGGTCCTGGCGCTTATCGGCCTGGGAAACCCCGGCCCCCAGTACGCCGCCACGCGACACAACGCCGGCGCCTGGCTGGTGGACGCCGTGGCCCGGGAGGCGCGCGTCGAGCTGCGCCCGGAAAAGAAGTTTCTCGGCCTCTATGCCAAGGCGCGCCTGGGCGATACCCAGCTGCACCTGCTCAACCCCACCACCTTCATGAACCGCAGCGGCGCCGCCGTGGCCGCGCTGTGCCAGTTTTTCAAGCTGGCCCCCGAGGAGCTGCTGGTAGCCCACGACGAGCTCGATCTGCCCGCCGGCCAGGCACGCTATAAAACCGGCGGCGGTCACGGCGGCCACAACGGCCTGCGCGACACCATCAGTGCACTTGGCAATCAAAAACAGTTTCATCGCCTGCGCATCGGCATCGGCCATCCCGGCGAGTCACACCAGGTCGTCAACTACGTGCTCAACCGCCCGGGCAAGGCCGAGCAGGCCGCCATCGACGCCGCGCTGGACGAGTGCCTGGCCACCCTGCCGCTGGGGCTTGCCGGCAACTGGCCCCGAGCCATGCAGCGCCTGCACAGCGTCAAGTAACGCGCCTTTCGCGTCGCACTTCACACAAGCTTTCAGGAATCATCGTTATGGGTTTCAACTGCGGTATTGTCGGCCTGCCCAACGTCGGCAAGTCCACGCTCTTCAACGCGCTGACCAAGTCGGGCATCGACGCTGAAAACTTCCCCTTCTGCACCATCGAGCCCAACGTCGGCATTGTGCCCATGCCCGACCCGCGGCTCGACCCGCTCGCGGCCATCGTCAAGCCCGAACGGGTGCTGCCCACCACCATGGAGTTTGTCGACATCGCCGGGCTGGTGGCCGGCGCGTCCAAGGGCGAAGGCCTGGGCAACAAGTTTCTCGCCAACATCCGCGAGACTCAGGCCATTGCCCACGTGGTACGCTGCTTTGACAACGACAACGTCATCCACGTCTCCAACCAGGTCGACCCCCGCGCCGACATCGAGATCATCAACATGGAGCTGGCGCTGGCTGACCTCGACACCGTGGAGAAGGCCCTCCAGCGGCTGGTGCGCGCGGTCAAGGGCGGCGACAAGGATGCCGTTGCCACCAAGGCCGTGCTCGACAAGGTGCAGCCGCACCTGGCCGAAGGCCAGCCGCTGCGCAGCGCCGGCCTGGACGACGACGAAAAGGAGCAGGTCAAGAGCTTCGGCTTTCTGACCCTGAAACCCACCATGTACATCGCCAACGTCAACGAGGACGGCTTTGCCGACAACCCCTACCTCGACGTGGTCGACGAGATCGCCGCCGAAGAAGGCGCGGTGGTCGTTCCCGTGTGCAACCAGATCGAAGCCGAAATTGCCGAGCTCGACGACGAGGAGCGCGCCATGTTCCTCGACGAGATGGGCATGGCCGAGCCCGGCCTCGACCGAGTGATTCGCGCCGGCTACTCGCTGCTGGGCCTGCAGACCTACTTTACCGCCGGGGTGAAGGAAGTTCGCGCCTGGACCGTGCGCGAAGGCGCTACCGCCCCGGAAGCCGCCGGCGTAATCCACAGCGACTTTCAGAAAGGCTTCATCCGCGCCGAAGTGGTGGCCTACGACGATTTCGTCGGCCTGGGCGGCGAGCAGGCCGCCAAGGATGCCGGCAAGTGGCGCCTGGAAGGCAAGGACTACATCGTCCGCGACGGCGACGTCATCCACTTCCGCTTCAACGTCTGAAGCACTTGACGCCTCCCCGGCCGCCGGGTAGTATCCGCCCCCGTTGAATGGCTACGTAGCTCAGTTGGTTAGAGCACATCACTCATAATGATGGGGTCCCCTGTTCGAATCAGGGCGTAGCTACCAGCCCGGTTAAATTGGGTAGGGGCCGGGGTTACCCCCGGCGCCCTCCCACACCACCGTACGTACCGTTCGGTATACGGCGGTTCATGAAGAACGGCTAAGCCCTCTTACCGTATCGAGTACCGAGATCAGGCCCTGCCGGTCGAACCACTTGCGTGGCAGGGCCTGATTCATGTGCG
>NZ_JASSZF010000014.1:0-69250 GCF_031935715.1 Halomonas garicola
CAGAAAATCAAGAAGTTCCGGCGGTTATCTACACGCTATGAGCGACTGGCAAGAAACTACCAGTCACTCCTCTGCCTCGTGTCAGCCGCCATATGGCTGGCCTAATTGTTAACGCCCCCTAGGGTAATAAAAGAGGGGGAGGCTGGCAAACCGCCGCCGGGCCCTTTGCTAGCCTGAGAGTCTAAAGATGATTAAGAGAATCGGGAAAACGGCCCCGATTTATTCAAGGCACCGATAACAACAGGGTGATCACGATGGCGAACTATCCGGCGGATAAAAACCGCGTGCTCAATAGCAGCTACAGAAGCAGCGCTAACTTTTATACCAGCGATGTAATGCTGCAGGATTTTTTAAGGCGAAAGCTCTCTGCGGAAGCCTACGAAGCAATTAAAGGGAGGCTTAAGCAAACGGGGAAGACGGCGGCCCTGGAAATGGATGCTTTATCCCTGAAAGCCGATCGCCAGGGTCCCAGGCTCAATAAGCGCGACGCCTGGGGGGTGGCACTCGATCAGGTCGAGTTTCATCCCGCCTACCATCGCCTGATGGATATTGCGGTGGAAAGCGGAATGCTGACGGTCAAGTGGAGCCCGGAGTGGAGAAAGCGATTTCCCCGGGAGCGCCACCTGATGAGCTTTGGCATTAGCTCACTCTACGCCCTGGCAGAAACCGGAGCGTATTGTCCGCTGTGCATGACCGACGGGGCGGCCGTGCTCATCGATCAGTTTTGCGACGAAGAGGATAAGGCGCGCCTGCTGCCTGCGATTTACACCTCCACTTTTGCCGAGATGAAAACCGGGGCCATGTACCTGACGGAAAAGGCGGGCGGGTCTGACGTCGGCGCGACGCTTGCGGTGGCCGAGCACCTGGAAGGCAAAACGTACGCGCTGACCGGGGAAAAATGGTTTTGCAGCAACGCCAACGGGGATATTGCCTTTGTTCTGGCGCGGACTAACTCCAATAAACCCCGTCCTGATAAAACCCGCCCGGATCAAAAAGGTACGTCCGGTCTTTCCATTTTCCTGGTGGAAAAAGCGCTGCCCGATGGCACAAAGAATCCGATGGAGATCATCCGGCTGAAAGACAAGCTGGGCGTGCGCTCCATGGCCAGCGCCGAGATTATGCTGCAGGAAACGCGGGGGACACTGGTCGGCGAGGAAGGCCAGGGGTTTAAGATCATGACGGCCATGATCAATCTTTCCCGGGTGTATAACTCGATGGCCGCCCACTCGGCGTCCAAGCGCGCTCTGATCGAGGCCTATCAGTTTTTAACGGGGCGCGACACCTTTGGCAAGAACGCCCTGGAACATCCGCTTGTCCGCAAAAAGCTGGCGGAGCTGGCCGCCCTGAATACCGCCTGCTTTTATCTGGTGTGGCGCGCCGTCGAAGCGCTGGATAGCCAGGATGAAGACGAGGCCAGCCTGCTTCGGCTGCTGACGCCCATGGTCAAGAAGTGGTCGGCAGAAGTTGGCGTTTACCTGACGCGCGAAGCCATGGAGCTAATGGGCGGTATCGGCTATATCGAAGATCAGGTTATGCCCAAGCTGATGCGCGACGTCATGGTGCTGCCCATCTGGGAAGGGGCCGGCAACATCATGCTGCTCGATATGCTTCGCGCTTCGGGGAAGTCGAAAGGGCTCGCCGTGATGCTGGAAAAAATCGAACGCGCCGCCTCCGACCCGGCGCACGGCGACTGGATAAAACAGGAAAGCGAGACGCTGACGGCGTACTCGAAGGAACTTTTCGCGATGGATAGCGAAGCCATGCAGTATAACGCCCCCGCCTTTTTTAACCGACTTACGCGCCTGTTTCAGATGAGCGTCATGATCGAGGCGCGCGACGGTGCCAATGCGCCATGGATCGAGCCGACGCTTCAGTATTTACGCCGTCACGCCGAAGGCGAAACGCTAACCCCTGAATCGGTGCCGTCAAGGGAGGTAATAGAAGAAATGTTAGCCTGGAAGGCGTAATCGATACGCCAAGGCGCGGTCGTCGGCCCCGCCGTGCGGCACGGTAGAGGAGATTTTAAAGAAAGTTTTAAAGGAGATTTTAAAGAAAGTTGGAAAGGAGGTTTGGATGACACAGAAAAGCATCAGGCCGTTTTCGGGAAAGGCAGTGATCGATACCGAGACGCTGCCGATCAAGCTGTGGCTCGATGAGAAGGCGCTGGGGCAGGGGGCGCTGGATCAGGCCCGGGATCTGGCCAATCTGCCCTATGCCTTTCGTCATATCGCCATCATGCCCGATAGCCACCAGGGCTACGGTATGCCCATTGGCGGGGTGCTCGCCACCCGGGACGCTATCGTCCCCAACGCCGCGGGCGTGGATATCGGCTGCGGCATGGGTTCGCTGCGAACGGACCTTGACGATATCGGCACGGCGGAGCTGAAAGCGATCATGAAACAGGTCCGAAAGACCGTCCCCGTGGGGTCGGCGCACCACAAAACGCCCCAGGACGATGCCTGGATGCCCGAGCGTCAAGGCGAGCTGCCCGTGGTCAATCAGCAGTACGAAAGAGCGCTTTATCAGCTGGGCACCCTGGGCGGCGGCAACCACTTCATCGAAGTGCAGAAAGGCTCGGACGGCTATATCTGGATCATGGTCCACTCCGGCTCGCGCAACCTGGGCTTCACCGTGGCCAGCCACTATCACGAGGTGGCAAAAAGCCTGAACGAAGCCGACGGAGATCCGCTGCCGCCGGACCTGTCGCACCTGCCAAATACGTCCGAATTCTTCGCTCTGTATCGGGATGAAATGAACTACTGCCTCGAGTTTGCCCTGGCCAACCGGCAGCTGATGATGGAGCGGGTCAAGCAGGCCTTTGTCGATGTGCTGGGCGATGTCGACTTCTCGCACTTTATCAACAAGCCCCACAACTTCGCCGCCGAGGAGGAGCATTTCGGCGAGCGGGTGATGGTTCACCGCAAGGGGGCGACCCGGGCCCGGGCCGGCGAGTGGGGCATGATCCCCGGGTCCCAGGGCACGCGCTCCTTTCTGGTCACGGGCAAGGGCGAGGCCTATTCCTTCCACTCCTGCTCCCACGGCGCGGGGCGGGTGATGAGCCGGGCCCGAGCGCGCAAGACGCTGGATTTCAAGGCGGAGGTGAAGCGGCTCAAGGAGCAGGGGGTGCTTCACGCCCTGCGCGGGCGCAAGGATCTGGATGAGGCCCCGGGCTCGTACAAGGATATCGACACGGTCATGCGCAACCAGACCGACCTCGTCGACGTCCAGGTCGAGCTTGCGCCGCTGGCCGTGGTCAAGGGGTGATATCGAGGGGAGCCAGAGTGCGGCTAAAGTCGATAGGCGAACGGCTAAGCCGGTAGTTGACCTTTTGGTCAGCTTTGCATGACACTCGACCTGTCGTGAGTGCACAACAAGCCGCAAAGACGGTATACAACGCCTGACGACAAGACCTCTAGACAAAACGACTGCCACCGGCATTGTGCAAGGCACCTGAACCACCGAGCCGTGGGTAACCCTTCGTCGCGGTAAAAGGGCGGTCTTTCCCGAGCCGAGGAAAGTGTCATGACTGATAGCTCCCGCACCCTCTGGGTGCGTAACCCGCTGGCCTGCCTGGATGACGACGCGCGCGGCGGCGTGGTGATACGCGATTCGCGCATCGTCGAGAAAGTCGCCGCCGGGGCGCAGCCGGCATCGCCGGTAGACGAGGTGTTCGATGCCTCCCGGCACGTGCTGCTGCCGGGACTGGTGAATACCCACCACCATTTTTACCAGACCCTGACCCGGGCCTATTCGCCGGCGCTGAACAAGGCGCTGTTTCCCTGGCTAACCACGCTTTACGACGTCTGGGCCGAGCTCGACGAAGACCAGCTGGGCCTGGCAAGCGAGCTTGCCATGGTGGAGCTTCTGCTCTCCGGCTGTACCACCGTGGCCGACCACCACTACGTGTTTTCCGGCAAGCTCACCGGCGCCATTGACCGCCAGGTCGAGACCGCCGAGACGCTTGGCGTGCGCGCTTCGCTGACCCGGGGCTCGATGAGCGTAGGCCAGGAAGACGGCGGGCTGCCGCCGCAGTCCGTGGTGCAGGATGAGGCGACGATCCTTGCCGACAGCGAGCGGCTGATCGAGCGCTATCACCAGCGCGGCGACGGCGCCATGATCACCGTGGCGCTGGCGCCGTGCTCGCCGTTTTCCGTGAGCCGCGAGCTGATGCGCGAAAGCGCCCAGCTGGCCCGGGAAAAGGACGTGCGCCTGCATACCCACCTGGCGGAAACCGCCGACGAAACCGCCTACTGCGAAAAGCTCTTCGGCATGCGCCCGCTGGACTACGTCGAAGACTGCGGCTGGCTGTCCGATCGCACCTGGCTTGCTCACGGCATCCATTTCAACGACGACGAGATCCGCCGCCTGGGCCGGGCGGGCACCGGCATTGCCCACTGCCCGTCGTCCAACATGGTGCTGGGCTCGGGAATGTGCCGCACCCTTGAGCTTGAGCGCGCCGGCGCGCCGGTGGGTATCGCCGTGGACGGCTCGGCTTCCAACGACCACTCCAACCTCGCCGAAGAAATGCGCCAGGCCCTGCTGCTCGGGCGGCTGCATTACGGCGCCGATCAGCTATCTCACGAGACGGTGCTGCGCTGGGCCACCCAGGGCAGCGCGGCCTGCCTGGGGCGCAGCGACATCGGCGGGCTCGAGCCCGGCCAGCAGGCGGACCTGGCGCTTTTCACCCTGGACGAGGCGCGCTTCTCCGGCGCGGAAAACCCGCTGGCCGCGCTTTTGCTGTGCGGTGCCCACCGGGCCGACCGGGTGATGGTGGCCGGCCGTTGGAAGGTGATGAACGGCGAACCCTGCGGCGTGGACCTTGACGCGCTGCTGCACCGCCACGACGCGGCGGCCCGCCGGCTGCGAAGCTGAGCCCCGTCGCGACGATGCCTAACCGCTGATTTCTTACCGCTACAGCACGTCGACAACAGCAAGACAACAACAACGCCAACCGGCAGGAGATATTGCCATGTCTGATGCGAACGCAGCACCCGAGGATGCCACGGCAGCCGAACCTAAACCCGTGCGCAGCACCCATGACGTCAACGCCATGCCGCCTTTGGGGCGCGCCATACCGCTGGGCATTCAGCACGTGCTGGCGATGTTTGTGAGCAACGTCGCGGTGCCCATTATCATCGCCAACGCCGCGGATCTGTCCGAGGCCAAAACCACGCTGATGATCCAGGCGGCGATGTTCGTCGCCGGGGTGGCAACGCTTATTCAGTCGCTGGGCATTGGCCGCATCGGCGCGCGGCTGCCCATTGTCATGGGGACGAGCTTCGGCTTTGTGCCCATCCTCATTCCCATTGCCGTGGGCATGGGCGTGCCCGCCGCGCTGGGGGCCGCACTCTGCGGCGGCATTGCCATGGCGGTGGTGGGGCTGCTGCTGCCCTGGTTCCGCTTTCTTTTTCCGCCGGTGGTCACGGGCACCTTCGTGATCATGATCGGGGTGCTGCTCATGCCGGTGGCTTTCTCCCACGTGGGCGGCGGCTTCGGCGTGAGCGACTTCGGCGCGCCGCGCCACCTTCTCATGGCGGCGGTGGTGCTGGTGGTGACCCTGGGCATGCACCAGTTCGGCCGTGGGATCTGGTCGGAAATCGCCCCGCTTGCCGGGCTTTTGCTGGGCTACGTGGTCGCGCTGCTGATGGGCGCGGTGGATTTTGCAAGCGTCGGCGAGGCGGAGTGGTTTTCGCTGCCCGTGCCGCTGGCTATCGGTATCGAGTTCAAACTGGCGGCGATCCTGCCCATTGTGCTGCTGTCGCTGGTGACCTGTGCTGAGTCCATCGGCGATATCGTCGGTACCACGGCGGGCGGGCTTAACCGCGAGCCCACGCAGCGGGAGCTTTCCGGCGGCGTCATGGCCGACGGGCTGTGCAGCGTCTTTGCCGCCATCTTCAACGCCTACCCGCAGATCAGCTTCAGCCAGAACGTGGGCGTGGTGGCGCTGACCGGGGTAGTCAGCCGCTACGTGGTGGCCATCGGCGGCACCTTCCTGATGCTTGCCGGGCTCTTCCCCAAGCTGGGCGGCGTGGTGTCGAGCATTCCCGATGCGGTACTCGGCGGGGCCGTGCTGATCATGTTCGGCATGATCGCGAGCGCCGGCATCAAGATGCTCAGCGGCATCGATTTCAACAAGCGCAACATGGTGATTATCGGGCTGTCGCTGTCGGCGGCGATTGGCCTGCCGGCCCAGGAAGAGCTGTTCGCCACCTACTCGGAAAACGTGCGCGCGATCATCGAGTCGGGCCTGATCCCCGGCGCGCTGATCGCCATCGTGCTCAATCTGGTGCTGCCGCACGACAGGGAGAGCGTCGGCGAAAGCGCCTAGCGCCGCCGAAAGAGAAGCGCCCGCCTTTATGACGGGCGCTTTTGGCTTTAGCCGCCGGACGGCGTCAGGCGGTATTCCACAATGGTCTGCGACTGGCGCAGGGTCGCCGCCAGCCGGGCCAGGTTCTTGTGGCCGTGGGTTTGCAGCACCATGGAATAGTGGAACAGCTGGCCGTTTTTGCTCAGCCGGTAGCTCATGGTCTTGACTTTGCAGCCGTGGCGAGCGATCAGGGCGCGCACCTGGTCTTCGTCTTCCACGGCGTCGATGGGATAGCAGATTTCGTGGTCGGCAAAGAGCTCGGTGGGAATGAGCGACTCCACCCGGCGGAACAGCGAAAGCGTCAACAGCGTCGCCACCGTGGCGACCACCGCGGGCAAAAGAAAGCCCACGCCGTAAAGGATACCCAGCACCGAGGTCATCCAGATCGAGGCGGCGGTGGTCAGCCCGTGTACCGTGAGCCCTTCCTTGAAGATGACCCCGGCGCCGAGAAAGCCGATGCCGGTCATGATGCCCTGGGACATGCGGGTGGGGTCGGCGCGGATCGACGACATCGGCAGGCTGGGGTCGAGCCACTGGGCCTGGTGGGTGGAAAGCAGCATCAGCAGCGCCGAGGCGGCGCACACCAGCGCGTGGGTGCGAAACCCCGCCGGGCGGCCGTGAAAGCTGCGTTCAAGGCCGATCAGGCTGCCCGCCAGCCAGGCAGCGCCAAGGTAGAGCAGCAGGGTCGTGGTGTCGTCGGACATGGCAGGCTCCTGAAGCGCGCGGAAGAAACGCCGCTTGAGCAGCGTTGGGTCATCAAGTCACTCAGTTATCAAAACGTAGCATAATGCGGCGCTACGCCAGCTGCCAGTGCCGCCAAACAAAACGGGCAGCCAGGGCTGCCCGTACGGGAGAAACGGTCGGAGGACCGGCGTTACGGCGTCGGCGCACTGGGGTCCGGGCGCGGCGTGGCGTCGGTGCTCGGCGGCAGCTCGGGGTAGGTGATGCTCGGCACGTCGCCGGTCAGCGTGTGCAGGAAGGCGGTGATGTCGGTGACTTCCTCCTCGCCAAGCTCGGCCCCGAGCTGGGCGGTGCCCATCACGGCCACGGCCTCTTCCAGGTCCCAGACGGCGCCGGAGTGGAAGTAGGGCGCGGTCAGCGCGATGTTGCGCAGCGGCGCGGCGCGGAACACGTATTCGTCCGACTCGGTTTCGGTCACCGCAAAGCGGCCCTTGTCGCCGCTGGGGAGAATCTTGCCGTCCGGGCGGGCAACAAGGCCAAACGGATAGTAGTTCTGGCCGCCCAGGTTGATGCCGCTATGGCAGGAGACGCAGCCCTTGTCCATGAACAGCGAAAGCCCGCGCTGCTCCTGGGTATCGAGGGCGTTGGTGTCGCCGCGCAGGTAGCGGTCGAAGGGCGCGTCGGGGGTGATCAGCGTGGCCTCAAAGGCTTCGATGGCGGTGGCCATGCGGTCGAAGGAAACCGGATTTTCTTCGCCGGGGAAGGCTCGGCGGAAGCGCTCGACGTACTCGGGCATGCTGTTAAGCGTGTCTTCAACGCGCTTTGGGGTGCTGCTCATTTCCACGCCGGCCTGTACCGGGCCCTTGGCCTGTTCGGCCAGGTCGGCGGCGCGGCCGTCCCAGAACTGGGCGGCGTTGAACACGGCGTTATACACCGTGGGCGAGTTGCGCGGGCCCTTCTGCCAGCCGTGGCCGATGGCAACCGGCAGGTAGTCATGGCCGCCCATGCCCACGTTGTGGCAGGTGTTGCAGCTGATCAGGTGGCTGGCCGACAGGCGCGGCTCGAAAAACAGCATTTTGCCCAGGGTGATCTTGTCGTCGGTCATTTCGTTGCCGTCGATCACCGGCGGGTACTTAGGGATGGGGCTGAACTGCTTAGCGGCGCGCTCTTGCAGCTCGTCGGCGCCGGCGCCGGCGGCCAATACCAGTAGGCCAGCAGCGGCCAGCGTCCCCAGTGTGCGGTGTGCCATGGAGTGCTCCCTTGATTTTATGCTTCACGGTGCTGCGCGCACGGCGTTACGCGACCGCGACGGGCATCGCGTGCCGTGCTTTTTTTAATGCGTTCTTAACCTTGAAGATAACCCAAAAGGGGTAGTTTTAAAGCCGTTGGCGTCAGAAATCCGTAGTTTCCTTGACGTATATCAATAAGCCTTGCCGGCGAGCATGGGGAAGTGATGGCCAACGGTAAGTCAGAAAACGTCTTTTTGCCCGCACTTTACCCGCAATAAACATGCGTGCGTGTATGATAGTTGGGCTTCGTGCCCGGTGCTCAGGCGCCGGCTGTCTTTCGCTTGTTTTTCAGGAAATCCAAGTCATGTTGAAACAATCCGCTGTGCTGCTGGCGTCGACAACGGCGCTGTTTGCCTTCAGCCAGAGCGCCATGGCGCTGAGCGTCTCGGCCAATGCCCACCAGGACGGCTACGGCGTCCAGGCAAGCCAGAGTATATTGCCCACCGTGCGCGCCGGCGCGGGGTACTTCACCTCGGATGACAGCGGCCACCATGCGGATATTTATTCCGGCTCGCTGATGTTTTCACCGCCCTTGCCGATAGCCGACGTCGAAGTCGGCGCCCGTTACCAGTACCAGGACACCTACTACGGTGACGGCGGCGGCGTGGGGATCGGCGGCTCGGTGTTTGTGCCCACGCCGGTGCCGCTGCTCAGAGTTGGCGGCTACGGCTTTTATACCCCGGAAGGCTTGACCCACGGCAATCTCAAGGAGAGCTACGACTACGGCGCCGAGGCGCGTATCAAGCTGACGTCGCAGACCTACGCGTTCGGCGGCTACCGCTACTACCGCACGCAGTTTGACCACCAGAGCACCCGAACCCTGGACCGCGGAACGGTCTTTGGCATTAGCGTAGGCTTTTAAGCCGGCGCCGGCGGGTGGTTGACGCCGGGGTGGGCGTCTGCGACATATGAGGGTTCACAACAAAACCGCAATCCGTGAAGGGAACCGTTCATGAGTGCAGTTATTATATTGGCGCTGGGCCTTGCCGCGATGGCGCTTGGGTACCTGGTGTACTCGAAGTTTATCGCCGAGAAGATATTCCGGCTGGATCCGGACTTTCAAACCCCGGCCCACGAGTTCGAAGACGGCGTGGACTTCGTGCCCACCAATCGCTACGTGCTCTGGGGTCACCACTTTACCTCGGTGGCCGGTGCCGCGCCCATTGTGGGACCCGCCATTGCGGTGATCTGGGGCTGGCTGCCGGCTTTTCTGTGGGTGGTGTTCGGCACGGTGCTGTTCGCCGGCGTGCACGATACCGGCGCGGTCTGGGCCAGCGTGCGCAACAAGGCGCGCTCGGTGGGGGCGCTCACCGGCGACGTGGTCGGCAAGCGCGCGCGCAGCGTGTTCATGATCGTCATCTTTTTGCTCCTGCTGATGGTCAACGCGGTGTTTGCCGTGGTCATCGCCGGGCTGATGATGAAATACCCAAGCGCGGTGGTGCCGGTGTGGGGTGCGATTGCGGTGGCGCTGGTGATCGGCCAGCTGATCTACCGGCGGATTCTTAGCCTGGCCGTGGTCTCGGTCATCGGCGTGGTGGCGCTGTACGCGCTGATCGGCATTGGCCCCTCGGTGCCGGTGCAGATGCCCGAGCAGGTAGGCGCGATGTCGGGCAACGCGGTGTGGATTTTGATCCTGTTTGGCTACGCGGCGATTGCTTCGCTTTTACCGGTGTGGATGCTTTTGCAGCCCCGGGACTACATTAACGGCCTGCAGCTGTTCATCGGCCTGATCATCCTTTACGGCGCGCTGGTGGTGTTCAACCCCACCCTGGTTGCGCCCATGGTCAACGCCGACGTGCCCGAAGGCGCACCGCCCATGCTGCCGCTGCTGTTTGTCACCATTGCCTGCGGGGCAATTTCCGGCTTCCACGGGCTGGTCGCCGGCGGTACCACCTCCAAGCAGCTGAACAAGGAAACCGACGCGCGCTTTGTCGGCTACTTCGGCGCCGTGGGCGAGGGCATGCTGGCGCTGGGCGCGATCCTTGCGGCCACCGCGGGCTTTGCCACCTACGGCGACTGGAGCGCGATGTACGACGCCTTCGGCAAGGGTGGCGTCAACGCCTTCGTCGACGGCGGCGCCTACATCATCAACAGCGGCCTCGGTCTGCCCGAAACCACCGCGGCGACGCTTCTCACCGTGATGGCGGCCCTCTTTGCCGGCACCACCATGGATACCGGCCTGCGCCTGCAGCGCTACATCTTCCAGGAGTGGGGCGAGATCTATAACCAGCAGTGGATGAAAAAGCCGGCCGTGGCTACGCTCCTGGCGGTGGTAACCTGCCTGGTGCTGGCCTTCGGCGCGGGGGCCGACGGCTCCGGCGGGCTGCTCATCTGGCCGCTGTTTGGCACCACCAACCAGCTGCTGGCGGGGCTCACGCTGCTGGTGGTCTCGGTGATGCTTATGCGCCTGGGGCGGCCGGTGTGGTACACCGTAGCACCGCTGATCTTTTTGCTGGTGATGACGGTGCTGGCGCTGTTCATCCAGCTGAAAAGCTTCTATGAGGCGGACAACTACTTCCTGCTGGGGCTGGATATCGTGGTGCTGATCGCCTCGATTCTGGTCGCCCTGGAGTGTGCCGCCACGCTCAAGCGCCTGCGTCAGGAAAAAGCCGAACAGGCTGCCGAATAGCGCAGCATCGGCTGCGGTATGTTATGCAAGGCGGCCTGCGGGCCGCCTTTTTTGCGTTACCATGCAAGGGGTAAAACGCTTTTATGCGGGAGGACGCATGCCTGACGACGCCGACCTGACCCGGCGGGAAAAGCTCAGGGCCTGGCTGGGCCGGGCCCGCTACCTGGCCGAAGAATACTACAGCGCCCCCTACCGGGGCGCTATCGCACGCGCCAAGCGCGACGAAGACGACCTGTTCATGCTGATGGTGTTTTCCGAGCTGATGGGCGTGCCCAACCCCGTGGGGTATTACACCCTGGAGCTGCAGCCGCTGATGCTCGAGCGCTTCCACGACTGGCATTTGCGCATGGGCATGGAGCATTCGCCCCTGGATGAGATGCGCTGCTGCTGAAACGCCTGATAACGCAGAAGGCCAATCATGAAAGAACTTCTCGACCGCCGCCTGCTTTGGGTAGGCGGCAAGGGCGGCGTGGGGAAAACCAGCGTCGCGGCGTCGCTTGCGCTGCTGGCGGCCGGCCGCGGGCGCAACGTGCTGGTGGTATCCACCGACCCGGCGCACAGCCTGGGCGACGTGTTTGACCACGACCTGGGCGATGCGCCGCGCCGGCTGGCGCCGGGGCTTGATGCCATGGAGATCGACCCCGGCGCCGAGGTTGAAGCGCATCTGAAGCGCGTCACCGGTCAGATGCGCCGCTTTACCGTGCCGCGGATGATGGACGAGATGGAGCGCCAGATGCGCCTGTCGCGACAGTCGCCGGGTACCCAGGAGGCGGCGCTGCTGGAGCGCATCGCCCGGCTGGTGGTGGACGAAGGCGAAGATTACGATCTGATCGTGTTTGACACCGCGCCTACCGGCCACACCCTGCGCCTGTTGAGCCTGCCCGAGGCCATGGCGGCCTGGACCGACGGGCTTTTATCCCACAGTCGCAAGTCCGAGGAGCTGGGCAAAGTGCTCAAGCACTTAACGCCCAAGGGCGGACAGGACGTGGCCTCGCCCTTTGCCGACCCGGCCAACGAAAACGAAAGCGATCTCGACGACCGCGCCCGCTCCATCGCCGAGACGCTCAAGCGCCGCCGGCGGCTGTTTATGCAGGCGCGCCGGGCGGTGGAGGACAAAAGCGTGAGCAATTTTGTGTTCGTGCTGACGCCCGAGCGGCTGCCGATTCTGGAAACCGTGCGCTCGGTTGAGGCGCTGAAGGAGGCGGGGATTCCGGTGGCCGCCACCCTGGTTAACCGGGTGCTTCCGGCAAGCGCCGACGGCGAGTTTTTACGCCGCCGCCGGGAGCAGGAGGCGCAGTACCTTGAGCGCATTGACCGCGAACTTGCCGGCTACCCGTGCCCCCAGCTGCCCCTGCTGGCAACCGATATCCAGGGGCTTGAGGCGCTCGAGGAGCTGGCCGGCCACCTGGAAGCCGCCGGGTTTTAAGCGCTTGAGCGCCGGGGTGTGAGTTGAGGGTTTGAGACGAGTGGTCGGATCGAGCTTAGAAATGCTCGGCCCGGGCCATCTCCCAGGCCTCGGCGTATTCGACCGGCACGTCGCCTCTGAGGAAGGCGCCGGACTCCACCCGGGGGTGGAGGTAAACGCAGGAGCGCGACGGGCCTTTTTGCGAACGGCGATACACGTGCTGGGGCCCCAGCTCGTCGGGACTGTCGAGCCCCAGAGTGCCGACGATGTCCATGAACGAGGCCACGGTGGCCTTGTGGTAGTTGTGCACCTGTTTTGACTTGGCTTCCACGTCCAGCGAGCGGGTGCGCGCCGGATCCTGGGTGGCAACGCCGGTGGGGCAGGTGTTGGCGTGGCAGCGCAGCGCCTGAATGCAGCCCACCGAAAACATGAACGCCCGGGCGGCGTTGCACATGTCGGCGCCCAGAGCGAGCTTTTCCACCATGTCAAAGCCCATGGCCACCTTGCCGCTGGCGATCACGGTAATCTCTTCGCGCTTGCCGATGCCCCGAAGGCAGTTATGCACAAAGGGCAGCGCCTCGTTGATGTAGGTGCCGATGAAGTCAGAAAACTCCGTGGGGGCGGCGCCGGTGCCGCCCTCGGCGCCGTCCACGGTGATGAAGTCGGGGACGATGCCGGTTTCCAGCATGGCCTTGCACACCGCCATGAACTCGTGGTGGCGGCCCAGGCACAGCTTGAAGCCCACCGGCTTGCCGCCGCTCAGCTCGCGCAGGCGCTGGAGAAACTGGAGCATGCCCGCCGGGGAGTCGAACTCCGGATGGCTCGCCGGTGAGGCGCAGTCCTTGCCCACGGGTATATGCCGGGTGCTGGCAATTTCGCGGTTGACCTTGGTGCCGGGCAAGAGCCCGCCGTGGCCGGGCTTGGCCCCCTGGGAGAGCTTGAGTTCGATCATCTTGACCTGATCAAGGGTGGCCTTTTGCGCAAAGCTTTCGGCGTTGAACGAGCCGTCGTCGTTGCGACAGCCAAAGTAGGCGCTGGCGATTTCCCAGATCAGGTCGCCGCCGTGGGCCTCGTGGTAGGGGCTGATGGCGCCTTCGCCGGTGTCCTGGGCAAAGTCGCCGAGCTTGGCGCCTTTGTTCATCGCTGCCACGGCGTTGGCGGAAAGCGAGCCGAAGCTCATGGCGGAAATGTTCAGCCGCGAGGAGTCATACGGCCGAGTGCACTGGGCGTTGCCGATGGTCAGCCGGGCATGGCGAATATGCACGGTTTTGGGCGCCATGGAATGCTGGACGAAGTGAAAGCCGGTGTCCTCCATGTCACGCCGGGTGCCGAACGGCGAGGTGGCTCCCTGACCTTTGGCCCGGGAGTTGACGATCTCTCGCTGGGAGCGGTTGAACGGCCGGCCGCTGAGGTCGGATTCGAAGAAATACTGGCGCATTTCCGGGCGGATGAACTCGAACAGATAGCGCAAATGGCCGACGATGGGGTAGTTGCGCAGCACGTTGCTGTGCGAGTTGAGATCCCACGCCCCCAGCGCCCCAAGCGCCGGCAGTACGCACCACAGCCACAGCCACTGGGGCGCCTGGAAGGCAAGAAGAACACCCAGAAGGGCCGAAAGAATCAGGAACGCGTAGTAAATTACTTTTGGCTTGCCAAACATGAGACCCCTCAAACACCGGTGTTTAACGTGCTACTCAAAGTACCTGCGTATAGTGCGCGTCTGCGCTGGAACCTTCAATTCATTGGCCGATGGCGATAAAAAAAGCGGCCGCTGGGGCCGCTTCAGGTAGGGGTGTCCGACTGGGGCCGGCGTTAGCCCATCAGCAAAAGGCTTGCCGCGCCGCCGCCGCCGATCAGCAGGGCGAACAGAATAAGGCCGAGAATGAACGGGCGGATACCCAGCGCACGGAGCTTTTCGATGCGGGTTTCAAAGCCCAGTGCGGCCATGGCCATGGCCAGGCCGAGCTGGCCGCCCAGCACCAGAGTGTCGTGCAGTACGGCGGGCAGGGGCAGCACGCTGTTGACGCCGACCATGGCCATGAAGCCGAAGGCAAACCAGGGAATCGGCAGCTTGGCCGCCTCGCCGCCCTCTGTGGCCTGGGCGGCATTCTTGCGCAGCCACCACTGGCCGACGATGAGCAGGAAGGGGATCAGCAGCATCACCCGGACCAGCTTGACCACAATGGCGTTGGTCAACGCTTCGGGGCCAACCGCGTCGCCGGCGGCGACCACCTGTGCCACTTCGTGGACGGTGGCGCCGATGTACACGCCGTAGAGGCCTTCGGTCATGTGCAGGACCGAGTAGAGCAGCGGGTGAACGAGCATCGCCAGGGTGCCGAACAGGACCACCGTGGCGACCGCCATGGACGCCGCCGCCGGCCGCGAGCGGATGGTGGTTTCCGTTGCCAGCACCGCCGCTGCGCCGCAGATCGCGCTGCCGGCGCTGGTCAGCAGGGTGGTTTCACGGTCCATGCCCAGAAGGCGCGTGCCGATGAAATAGCCCGCGGTCACCACGCAGCTGATGACGATGATATCCAGCAGGATGATTTTCGGCCCCAGGTGGAAAACCTGCTGCACGGTGAGCGAAAAGCCGAATAGCACGATACCGCCGCGTAAAAGCCAGCGGGTGGCAAATTTGAGCCCCGGCTGGGCGGAGGAGGCAAGTCCGCGGGCGATGGGCAGGTTACCCAGCACCAGCCCCAGCAGCAGGGAAAATACCAGCGGGCTGACGCCGCTCTCGGCAATGCCGGGCAGCAGCGAGATACCAAAGCCCGCAAGGGTTAGGGCGGCGCACAGAAACAGGCCTTGCCACATGACGTTACTCCTGAAAAATGAAATCTGTGGCTCAGTCTATGCGCTGAACGGTTATATGATTATCGTAAAATAACTATATGACTGTTCGGTAAAACCGATAAGATCGACAGCCCATCGTTGCTTTTTTCCGATTAGCTACGTCATTCACCGCACCGGAGAGCGCGCCGCCATGCGCCACGCCGTTACTTTTCGCCAGCTGGAAGTCTTTGTTGCCGTCACCCGGGAAGGCACGGTGGTGGCCGCCGCCCGGGCGCTGCGCCTGTCCCAGTCGGCCACCAGCCAGGCGCTGGGCGACCTGGAGCGCCACCTGGGCGTGGCGCTTTTCGAGCGGCTGGGGCGCCGGCTGCGCCTGAACGACATGGGCCGGGCGCTGCTCCCCCGGGCCGAGCGCCTGCTCGACGGCATGGCGGACTTCGTCGCCGCCGCCGAAGAGCCCGACGGCACCCTGCAGGGCACGCTCAACGTCTCGGCAAGCGCCACCGTGGGCACCTATCTGCTGCCGCCCCTGGCCGGGCGCTTCAGCGATACCCATCCGGGGGCCGATTTGCGCCTTAAACTGCGCAACACCGGCGAGGTCGTCAACGACCTGCTGCGCTTCGACGCCGACCTGGGGCTGATCGAAGGGCTCTGCCACGAGCCCCGGCTGCAAAGCGAGGCCTGGTGCGAAGACCGCCTGGTGATTATTGTCGCGCCCGACCATCCGCTGGCGCAAAAGCCGGCGCCCGGGGTCAGCGATGCCGAGCTTGCCAGGGCCCAGTGGATCCTTCGCGAGAACGGCTCGGGCACCCGGGAGATCTTTGAAGCGGCCGCGCTTGGCCACGTCAAGCAGCTCAACGTGCGCATGGAGCTGAGCCAGCACGAGGCCATCAAGCAGGCGGTCAAGGCCGGGTTTGGGCTTGGCTGCCTGTCCCGGCTGAGCGTCGCCGGCGAGCTGGCCCGGGGCGAGCTGGTGGCGCTTGAAAGCGAGCTTGCGCTATCGCGGACGTTTTCGCTGGTGTGGCACCCGGAGCGCTACAGAAGCCCGCTGTGGCAGGCGTTCAAGGTGTATCTGGTCGAGCAGCGCGACACGGCGCTAGCGGCGTAGGGCGCGGTAGCCGCCCCACAGCCGGGTGGCGGTGGTGACCAGGCAGGCCAGGGCAAACAGCGTGGCCAGCCAGGCAAAGTGCTCGGGAAACAGGCAGAACAGCGTAAGCGCGACCACGGTTTCGGTGCCTTCGGTGAGTCCTTCCATGTAATAGAAGGCCTTTTGCGGAAAGCGCGGGCGCTTTATGCCGCGCCGATTGGCAGCAATGGCAAAGGCCAGAAACGACGTCCCGGTGCCGATAAAGGCCAGCAGCAAAAACGCCGCGGCGAGCGCATTGGCCGCCGGGTCGGCCAGGGCAAAGCCGAACACCACCGCGGCGTAGAAGACGAAATCCAGCCCGATGTCGAGAAAACCGCCGGCATCGCTGGTTTCGCCGGCAAGCCGGGCAAGCGCCCCGTCCAGGCCGTCGCCCAGGCGGTTGAGCGCAATTGCCACAAGCGCCCAGCCGTAGTATTCAAGCGCCAGCAGCGGCAGGGCGAGCATGCCGATGACAAAGGCACCGAGCGTTACCTGGTCCGGCGTCACCCGGCCGTAGAACCGGCGGGCGATCCGCTCAAGCGGGCGGTGGGTCAGCGGCATGATGAAGCGGTCGAGCATGGCGGCGTTCCTTGTATTCTGCGGGCTTGAAGGGCGCTAGACTGGCGCCACACGATACACCACTCACGGGGGCCGGGATGCGCCTATTGCACACTGCCGACTGGCATCTGGGCCGGTTGCTGCATAATCTTTCGCTGCTGGAAGACCAGCGCGCCGTTCTTGATCAGCTGCTGGAGGTGGTCGACCGCGAACGGATCGACGCCGTGCTCATCGCCGGCGACGTCTATGACCGCTCGGTGCCGCCGGCCGCGGCGGTGGCGCTGCTGGACGCGGTGCTGCACGCGCTGTGCGAAACGCGCGGCGTAGCGGTGGTGATGATTTCCGGCAACCACGACGGCGCCCGCCGGCTGGGCTTTGGCTCGCGCCAGCTGCGCCAGTCCGGGCTGCATATTCTCTCTACGCTGGACGCTATCGCTGACCCGGTGACGCTTGCGGCCGGCGGCGTTGAGGTTGATATCTACGGCATCCCCTACGCCGACCCCGAGCAGGTGCGCAGCCATTTCGGCGTTGACGTGCGCGACTTCGACGCCGCCCACCGCTACCTGCTGGAGCGCATCGACGCGCAGCGCGACCCCGACCGCCGGGCGGTGCTCATGAGCCACTGTTTCGTCGCCGGCGGCAGCGCCTCGGATTCCGAACGGCCCTTGAGCCTGGGCGGCGCGGAAAGCGTCGCCTGGGAGCCCATGCGCGGGTTCGACTACGTTGCTCTTGGCCACCTGCACGGCCCCCAGTATCGCGGCGAGGCGCACATCCGCTACAGCGGCTCGCTGCTGAAGTACAGCTTCTCCGAAGCCCCCCATACCAAGGGCGTTACCCTGGTGGATGTGGACGCCACCGGCGCGGTGGACATCAAGCCCGTGGCGCTGGCGCCGGTTCGCGACGTGCGCGTGCTGGAAGGCGAGCTGGACGACGTCATCGCCGGCGCAGCCCTTGACCCCGCTCCGGACGACTACCTGCTGGTACGCCTCACCGACCGCTACGCCATCCTCGACCCCATGGGCAAGCTGCGCGCGGTCTACCCCAACGTGCTGCATCTGGAAAAGCCCGGCATGCTGGCCCCAGCCGGCGAAGCGCCCAGGGCGCGGCGGCACGGCGGGCTGGACGCCCTGGCGCTGTTCGGCGATTTTTTCCAGCAGGTCAGCGGCGAGGCGCTGGATGACGATCAGAAAGCCGCCGTCGAGGGCCTGATCGGGCGCCTGGAGCGCGAAGAGCGCGACGAGGAGGGCGTGACATGACGCCCCTGGCGCTTACCCTTCAGGCTTTCGGCCCTTTTGCCGCCACCCAGACGCTGGACTTTGCCGCGCTGGGGCAAAGCCCGCTGTTTTTGATCAACGGCCCCACCGGTGCGGGCAAGAGCTCGATTCTCGACGCCCTGTGCTTTGCCCTGTACGGCCAGACCACGGGCAACGAGCGCGAGCCCGCCCAGATGCGCTGCGACCAGGCCGCCGACGGCCTGCTGACCGAGGTCACCCTCGACTTTCGCCTGCGCGGGACGAACTACCGGATCCGCCGGGTGCCCCAGCAGGAGCGCCCCAAGGCGCGGGGCGAAGGCACTACCACGCATCAGCCCGAAGCCCAGCTGTGGCGGCTCGATGCCGACGGCGAGGTGGACGAGTGCCTGGTCGCGCGCAAGGTGAACGACGCCACCGCCGAAGTGCAGGCGCTGTTGGGGCTGGATGCCAAGCAGTTCCGCCAGGTCATGGTGCTGCCCCAGGGCCAGTTTCGCGAGCTGCTGCTGGCAAGCTCCGCCGACCGCGAGCAGATTTTTGCCCGGCTGTTTCAGACCCACCTGTTTTCCCGCATTGAGGATCAGCTCGGCGAGCGGGCCCGGGGCATTACCCGAGAGGTGAACGACCACCGCCAGCGCATGCAGGGTATCCTCGACGCCCGCGAAGTGGAAAGCGAAGCCGCGCTTGACGACGCCCTGGCGGCGCTCGCCCCCGAGGAAAAGGCCGCCGGGGAGGCGCTGACCCAGGCAAGGACGGCGCGCCAGCGCGCCGAGCGCGATGAGCAGACCGGTCAGGAGTACCAGGCGCTGTTCGACCAGCAGCGGGAGCACGAAGCCGCCCGTGCCGATCACCTGAAGAATGAGGCGCGGGTGGAAGATGCGCGGGAGCGGCTCAAGGCCCACGAGCAGACCCGGACCCTTGCCGCGCCGTTCAGCGCTCGCCATAGGGCGCAGGAGGAAGCCGCCGACGCCGAGCGCACGCTCGAGCAGGAAATCGCGGCCGTATCCGCCCAGGAAAAGGACGCCGCCGCCGCGCAGGAGGCGCTTGCCAGCGCGCAAAAGAAGTACGACGGCCTCGCCGAGCTGCGAAAGCAAGAGCAGATGCTGATCCGGGCGCTCGAGCAGCGCCGGGACCTGGCGGAGAACGAAAAGCAGCGCGACGCCGCCCAAAGCGAATGGCGCCGGCAGGCTCAGCGGTACGAGGCGCTCGAAACGCAGCGCGAGGCCACCAGGCAGCAGGGCGAAACGCAGGGGGAGGCGATCCGCCAGGCGGGAGACGAGCAGCAGACGCTTGCCGGCAGCGGGGAAGCGCTGAACCACCTCCAGGCGCAGTATCGAAAGCGCCAGCAGCTGGACGAGCACGACGGCCGGCGCCCGGCGCTGGCCGCCACGCTGAAAGAGGCCACGGCCGAAGGGGAAAAGCACGCCGCAGAGACGGCCCGCCTCAGCGCGAACGCTGACCGCCAGGCGCTGCGCTGGCATCAGAGTCAGGCGGCCTTGCTCGCCGCCAGGCTGGTGCCGGCGTCGCCGTGCCCGGTGTGCGGCAGCCTGGAACACCCCGCGCCGGCCAAGCAGGACGGCGAGACGGTGGCCGAAGACGCCGTCAAGGAGGCGCGCCGGGATTACGAAGCGGCGCTCGATGCCGAGCATCAGGCCGCCCACCGGGCGAAGATGCTCCAGCAGCGCCTTGAGCACCACGATACCCGGCGCCACGAATGCGCCGCCGAGCTTGGCGGCCGCGCAGAGATAACGCTCGAGGCGCTGGGCCGCGAGTGCGAGGACAAGCGCCGGGAAAGCGCGCGCTATACCGAGCTTGCCGCGTACGTGGCGCAACAGCAGCAGGCGCTGGCCGGGCTGCGCCGGGACTGGCGCGACCAGGACGAGGCGCTTAAAAAGCTCGCCCCGGCGCTGGAGGCGGCCAAGAGCGACTATCAGCAGTGGGAAGGGAAGTGCGAACAGCTGCGCCAGGCGCTGGCTGACGGCGAGACCGCGCCCGAGGCGCTGGCGAAGCAGCGCGACGACGTTCGCGACGAGATAACTCGGCGAGAAAACGCCTGGCAGCAGGCAGGGGAAAGCGCGCAGCGGGCGGCTACTGCCCTGGCCCGGGGGGAGGCCGCCCGGGACGCCGCGCAGAAGCGGATGAATACCGCCGCCGAGGCGCGGCGGCAGGCAGAGGCGGACTGGCAGCAGGCTCTTGCCCGGAGTGTCTTTGACGATGAGGACGCCTTTTTGCAGGCGCGGCTGGACGACGCCACCGGCGAGCGGCTGGCCGCCGAGGTCGAGCACTACCGCGACCGGCTGACCCGGCTGGAAAGCCTGCTGGAGGCGGGCCGCGCGCGCCTTGAGGGGGTAGTGCAGCCGGATCTTGACGCGCTGAAGAAGAGGGCTGAAGGAGCCTGCGCCGACGAAGCCCGGCTCGATGCCGAATGGCGCCGGCTGAACGCGCGGCTTGATCAGTTCCAAAAGGCTCGGCAGCAGCTGGACCAGGCCCGGGAGCAGCAGCGGGTGCTGGAAGACGAGTACCGCGTGTGGGGCACGCTGAGCGAAGTGGCCAACGGGCGCACCGGCCAGCGCGTGAGCCTGCAGCGGTTTGTGCTTGGGGTGCTGCTCGACGACGTGCTGCGGCAGGCCTCGGCGCGGCTGGTGCGCATGAGCCGCGGGCGCTATCAGCTGGTGCGTCGGGAGGAGCCGAGTAAAGGCAACCGCGCTTCGGGGCTGGAGCTTGACGTCACCGACACCTATACCGGCAAGAACCGCCCGGCGGCCACGCTTTCCGGCGGCGAGTCGTTCATGGCGGCGCTGGCGCTGGCGCTGGGGCTTTCCGACGTAGTTCAGGCCTGGGCCGGTGGCATTCAGCTGGAGACCCTGTTCATCGACGAGGGCTTCGGCAGCCTGGATCAGGACGCGCTGGATCAGGCCATCGCCACCCTGGTGGAGCTGCAGCGGGGCGGGCGCATGATCGGCATCATTTCCCACATCAGCGAGCTGAAAGAGCAGATGCCGCTGCGTATTGAGGTCAGCGCCGGCCGCCGGGGCAGCACGGTGGCCGTGCACGGCAGCTGACCCGACGGGCGCTTGCGTTTAATCAGCGCTGGTAAAACGGCTGGCTTTCGCGGGGCTGACCCTTCACGGTAACGGGCTTTTGGCCAGGTTGATCCTTGAGGAGACGTCTATGAACGCAAGCAGAATTTTTCAGCAGATCATGAAGCAGGCCGGCGGCCAGAGCGGTAGCCAGGGGGATAGCCAGGGTGATAGCCAGAGCAGCAGCGGCTCGGGCGTCAAGGACGTGGTGGACGGCCTCTCCCGGCAGCTGGGCGGCGGCGGTTCCGGCAGCGGGGTCGACATGAAAAGCCTGCTGGGCGGCGGCGCCCTGGGCGCGCTGGTAGGCTCCAAAGGCGGGCGCAGGATGGGTGGCAAGGCGCTCAAGTACGGCGCCATTGCCGGGGTCGGGGCGCTTGCCTGGAAGGCCTGGAAAAGCTCGCAGCAGTCTTCTTCGGGCGACGAGGGTGGCCAGGAAGACGGCAATGACCGTGTCGAGGTGCTCGACGGCGACGTTCAGGAGCGCCGCAGTCTGGAGCTGCTCAAGGCCATGATCATGGCCGCCCGGGCCGACGGCCACATCGACGAGCAGGAGCAGGCGCTGATTTCCGGGCAGATCGAAGACATGGGCGCCGACGAGGAGCTCAACCGCTGGGTCGAGCAAACCCTCGAGGCGCCGCTGGACGCCGAGGCCCTGGCCAGCGAAGCCGATTCGCCCCAGGCCGCCCGGGAAATGTATCTGGTCAGCGTAGCCGTGGTGGACGAGCAGAACCCCATGGAGCGCGCCTGGCTCGACCAGCTCGGCAGCGCCCTCGGGCTTGGCGATGACGTCACCGCCGAACTCGAGCGCCAGGCGCAGCAGGCCAACTGATTGGACACCTTGACGCTATGGCTGGCAACGGGGCTTGGCGTCGGCTTCATGCCGGTCGCCCCGGGAACGTTCGGCTCGCTGTGGGGGCTGCCGCTGGCGTGGTGGCTGGGCGCGAAAGCGCCCGGGCGCCAGGCGACCCTTATCGCGATCATGGCGCTGCTGGCGGTGCCGGTATGCCACTGGGCCTCGGCGCAGTACTTTGCCGGCGGCGATGCCGGAAGCATCGTGCTCGACGAGATCGTGGCGTTTCCGCTGGCGCTTTTGGGGCTTACGCTTTCGGGGAGGCCCGCCGCGCGGCAGCTGCCCTGGCTGGCGCTGGCCTTCGGGCTGTTTCGCGTCTTTGATGCGCTCAAACCGCCGCCGGTCAGCTGGGCGGAGGTGCTTCCCGGCGGGGTCGGTATCGTCGCCGATGACCTTGTCGCCGCCGGGCTTGCCTGGCTGTGCATGGCGCTGCTGATACGCGCCTGGCGGCGCTATCGCCGCGCCTGACAGGGCAGGCTAGTCAAAGGTGGGGCCGCCGGCCTCGTCGCCCCAGACCTCTTCCAGGCGGTCATCGCGGCCGCAGCGGAAGCGGTAGAACTTGTAGCGCAGCGGGTTTTTCTCGTAATAGTTCTGGTGGTAGTCCTCGGCGTCCCAGAAGGCGCCGGCGGACGAGAGCTCCGTGGCAATCGGCTGGTCGAAGCGTTCCTGCATCTCGGCTAGCGACGCTTCGGCGAGCTCCCGCTGGCGCTCGTCCTGATAGAAAATAGCCGAACGGTACTGGGGGCCGCTGTCGCAGAACTGACGGTCTTCGGCGAAGGGGTCGACGTTGCGCCAGAAAATGTCCAGCAGCTCGGCGTAGTCGATCGCGTCGGGGTCGTAGGTGATTTTAACCGCCTCGGCGTGGCCGGTGCCGCCGCGCGAGACGTCGTCATAGCCGGGGTTTTCCAGCTCGCCGCCGATGTAGCCCGAGGTTGTTGAGGTAACGCCGGGCTGGCGATCGTAGGGCGGCTCCATGCACCAGAAGCAGCCGCCGGCAAAAATCGCCGTGCTGAGGCCGTCGGCCGCGGTGCCTGAGTCATTGGCGGCGTAGGCCATGGGGGCCGCCAGGCCGGCGGCAAGCAGGCCGGCAAGCGGCAGGGAACGAAGAAATAACGGCATGGGGGCTCCTGTGGCGCGGGGCGCCGGCGTGGGGTGTTTGACACTCTGCAAGTGTACGGGGTTCTTTTCCTGTATCATATTTGTATATGAATGGGCCTGACAATAATATTTTATGGTTGATGTTGACGCGCGTCCGGGGAAAGGCCATGATGCGCTCAGTTGGTTAGCAAGTGGAACGTTGTCAGCAGCATCGAAGCGCCTCAAGCGTTGAGTCTGGTGAAAGTTTCTTGTTCTACCCACTGCAATTCGGGTATTTCCCGGCTCTATATTTCGCTACATCGAGGATTTCGATCATGGCAACTGGTACCGTTAAGTGGTTCAACGACACTAAAGGCTTCGGCTTCATCTCTCCGGACGACAACGGCGACGATCTGTTCGTACACTTCTCCGAAATTCAGGCTGAAGGCTTCAAATCCCTGCAGGACGGCCAGAAGGTTTCCTTCGACGTCACCCAGGGCAAGAAAGGCCTTCAGGCGTCCAACGTCGTAGCCGACGACTAAGCGCTACGCCGCTGACGGCCGGCCTCAGGCCGGCAAGATGAGAAAACCCCGCTACGGCGGGGTTTTTTGCTGTCCGGCTTTTGGCCGGTGCGGCATTGCGCTAGGGTAGCCTGGATAATGCGAGTCAAGAGGGGAGAGAAACAGAGCCATGACGCAACAAAGTGAGCTGATTATTGAGCCGTTGTCGGGGCGGCCGGCCAACGCCTGCGTGTTTATCCTGCACGGGCTGGGCGCCGACGGCTACGACTTTGAACCGCTGGTGCCCCAGCTTGACCTGCCCGCCGGCGCCGAGGTGCGCTTCATCATGCCCCATGCGCCGCGGCTGGCCGTGAGCGTCAATAACGGCATGACCATGCCGGCCTGGTACGACATTCTGTCCGTGGATCTGGGTCGCGAGCTGGATACCGGCCAGCTGGCAAGCTCGGCCGAGCGCATCCAGCGGCTGATGCGGGATCAGATCGAAGCGGGCATTGATAGCCGGCGCATCGTCGTCGCCGGATTTTCCCAGGGCGGGGCGGTGGCCTATCAGGCGGCGCTGACCTTTGATCAGCCGCTTGCCGGGCTGCTGGCGATGTCCACCTATCTGGCCGACCCCGACGTGCCGGGCCCGGGCGACGGCGCGGCGCTGCCTATTGAGGCGCACCACGGCACCGCCGACCCGGTGGTGCCCGAAAGCCTCGGCCGCCAGAGCGTTGAGATGCTGCGCGCGCTGGGCTACGCGGTGGAGTATCGCACCTATGACATGGCCCATGCGCTGTGCCCCGAGCAGATCGGCGATATCAACCGCTTTTTGGGCGCGCGGCTCGCGTAGGCGATGAGCGATGCATCGCGAGGGCGCAATGCCCGTCACCCCGAGCAGATCCCGCGCCGCGGCTGGCGCGACGTCGCCTGGCGCGTCTACCACGAGGCCGGGCAGGACCGCATTACCCTGCTGGCGGCGGGCGTGGCGTTCTACGCGCTGCTGGCGCTGTTTCCCGCCATTGCCGTGGTGGTCTCCGTCGGCGGGCTGTTGTTCGACCCCTATGAGGCGGGGCAGCAGCTGCGCGATCTCACTCGCTTCATGCCGCCGGACGCCGCCGGGCTGATTGCCCGCCAGGCGCAAAAAGTGGCCCAGAGCGCGGAGGAACGCAGCGGCGTGGCGGCGCTGATCAGCGGGGTGGTGGCCCTGTTTGTGGCGTCGAAAGGCGTACGCGGGCTGATCGCGGGGCTTAACGTGGTATACGGCGAAGGCGACAAGCGCAGCCGCATCAAGCGCAGCGCGATGGTGATGGCGATAACCCTGGGGATGATCGTGATGACGCTTTTGACCCTTGGGTTTATCGCGCTGGTGCCGTTTGGCATGGCATACATGCCGCTCTCGTCGCTCATGGAGCGGCTGCTTTACTGGCTGCGCTGGCCGGTTTTGCTGGTGGTGATGAGCCTGGGCATTGCGCTGCTCTACCGCTTTGCGCCGTACCGGCGGGCGCCGCGCTGGCAATGGCTGAGCGTGGGCACGCTGCTGGCGACGCTGCTGTGGCTGCTGGGCTCGGGCGGGCTTTCGCTTTACGCGCGGTATTTTTCCCGCTTCAGCGAGCTCTACGGCTCGCTCGGGGCGGTGGTGGTGCTGATGCTGTGGTTCTGGCTGTCGTCGTTCGTGGTGCTGCTGGGCGCCGAGGTCAACGCTCAGCTGGAGCGTCAAACCCGCCGGGATACTACCGTGGGCCGCGAGCGGCCCATGGGCAGCCGGCATGCCTACGCGGCGGATACGCTGGGCTCCAAGCATCCCTGGCACGGTCCCTGACCGCGCCGCGAGGCGAGCTGAGTGTGGTGAAAGTGAGTATGGCGAAAGCGGGGAAGACGCTTACAGCAGCGCTTCGGCGGCCAGCGCCAGGCGCGAACGCTCCACGCTTTTCAGCGTGATGTGGCCGGCGTGGGGCCAGTCGCGAAAGCGCTCGACCACGGCGGCCAGGCCGCAGGTGCTGGCGGTAAGATAGGGCGTGTCGATCTGGCCGACGTTGCCCAGGCAGACGATCTTGGTGTTATGCCCGGCCCGGCTGATCAGCGCCTTGAGCTGCTTGGGCGTGAAGTTCTGCGCCTCGTCGATGATCAGCAGGGTGTCGTTCAGGGTGCGTCCGCGCATGAAGCTCGGCGCGAGAATCTGCACCCGGGCGCCGATCAGCTCGCGGGTGGCCGCGTCTTCCCAGCTGGAGTCGCCGCTTTCATCGCGCAGCAGGTTGTCCATGTTGTCGTGAAAGGCGCCCATCCAGGGAGCCATCTTCTCTTCTTCGGTGCCGGGCAGGTAGCCGATGTCTTCGCCCATGGCGACGGGCGCGCGGGTAAACATGATGCGCTCGAAACGGCGCTGGTCCAGCGTCTGCTGAAACGCCGCCGCCAGGGTCATGAAGGTTTTGCCGGTGCCCGCATTGCCGGCGATGGTGACCAGGTCAATGTCCGGGTCCATGAGCAGGTTGAGGGTGAAATTCTGCCGGCTGTCGTGGGCGTGAATGCCCCAGATATCGCTGCGCCGGCGGTAGTCGTCCAGCGGCTCGAGGGTGGCCGAGCCCGGGCTGAGCTTACGCACCACGGCCTCGAAGCCGGCGCTGTTTTCGTCGTCGGCCACCAGCATCCCCGTATGCCAGGTCTCGGGAATATCCCCCTTCAACCGGTAGAAGGTGCGCCCGTCAGCGCGCTCGACGCTGACCTCAACGTTAAGGTGATCCCACAGCGGGGCGGCGTGTCCGTTGCGGGGATAGTCGCAGGGATAAACGGCGGCGCCCTCGCTCATGGCATCGCTGTCGTCGAAGGCGCGGTCGCCCAGGTAGTCCTCCACGGGGATGTTCCGAGCGGCGGCCTTGACGCGCAGGTTGATATCTTTTGTGACCAGGATCACCGAGGCGTCGGGGCGCTCGTCGCGCAGACGGGAGATTTCGGCCAGCAGGCGATTGTCGGCGCTGGCGTATAGCGGATCCTGCACTGCCAGATTGTCGTAGTATAAAAAGCGCAGCCGGCCGGACTCGCCCGCGGCGCGGGGCAGCGGAATGCCGCGGTCGATGTCGATAAAGCGGGTGTCCTGGGTCAGGTCCGACAGCGTGCGGCTGACCTGGCGTGCGCTGCGGGCAATATCGCGGTTTCCGTTCTTGTGCTTGTCCAGCTCTTCAAGCACCGTCATGGGAATCACCACGTCGTGTTCGTCGAAGTGGTAAAGCGCCGTGGGGTCGTGGATCAGTACGTTGGTGTCGAGCACGTAAAGCCGGCTGGCTTTCTTGTCGGGTTGATCCATGGATGGAAGCACTCCTGCACGGTGAGTAACGGCCGATAAACGGCGGTGTCATTTCCTGGCGATATACGGCGGTACGCTTTACCGGGTAGCGGGGTGAGTGGGCCCTTAGTGTCAGATAATACGCGATTTTTTTCCATACCCGGGGTGGGGCGACGGTGCTATGCACCGTTGGCAAAGCCCCGACCCGGCAGGATGCACCACCACGGAGGACAGGAATATGACACCGGCTGTCGACGCCGCCAAAAAGGCGCAGATCCGCTTTACCACCCACGCCTACGCCCACGACGAAAGTGCGGCGTCCTACGGGGTCGAGGCGGCCGAAAAGCTTGGCGTAGCGCCAGAAAGCATTTTCAAGACGCTGGTGGTCAAGCTCGACGGCAAGCGTCTGGCGGTGGGGCTTGTACCGGTGACCGGCAAGCTCGGTTTCAAGCTGATTGCCCGGGCGGCGGGGGCCAAAAAAGCCACCATGGCGTCGCCCGAGGAGGTTGAGCGCGCTACCGGCTACGTGCTGGGCGGGGTCAGCCCGCTGGGGCAGAAAAAGCGCCTGCCCACGTTCATCGATACCTCCGCCGAGGCGTTTTCGCACCTCCACGTCAGCGCCGGCCGGCGCGGGCTGGAAATCGCCCTGGCGCCGGCCGATCTCGCCGCGCTGACCCAGGCGGAATTTGTCCCGCTTGCCGTTTAGCCGGCGGCTTTTCTGGTAAGCTGCGGGGCATCCTGCCCCGGCACTGCCCCGGCAACTCCGGGCTTGCTTCCTATCTTCAGGTATTTTTCGTGTCGATCACTTCCTTTTCGCGTCTGGCTCTGCCAGGCGCTCTGCTGACGAATCTCGATTCGCTTGGCTACCGCGCCATGACGCCGGTGCAGGCGCAAGCGCTGCCCGCCGCCCTTGAGGGGCGGGACGTGCTGGCCCAGGCGCAAACCGGCTCGGGCAAAACCGCCGCCTTTGGCCTTTCGCTGCTGGCTCGTTTGGATTTAGCCGCATCCCGCGTCCAATCGCTGGTGCTGTGCCCCACCCGGGAGCTCGCCGATCAGGTAGCCGGGGCGCTGCGCACGCTTGCCCGCAAGCTACCCAATGTCAAGGTGCTCACCCTTTGCGGCGGGGCGCCCTTTGGCCCCCAGCTGGCCTCCCTGGAGCACGGTGCGCATATCGTCGTGGGCACGCCGGGGCGGGTGGAGGACCACCTGCGCAAGGGCACGCTCAGGCTGAATGGCCTGACGACGCTGGTGCTCGACGAAGCCGACCGCATGCTGGACATGGGCTTTCAGGCCGCCATTGACGATATCGTGGCGCAAACGCCCGCCCGCCGGCAGACGCTTTTATTCAGCGCGACCTATCCGGCCGACACGACCGAGGGCGGGCTCTCAGGCTTTACCCGGGGGCTTCTGCGCGAGCCGCATATCGTCCGGGTGGAAGACACCCACGACGACGCCACCATCGAGCAGCACTTTTATCGCGTGGATAAAGGGCGAACAATGGATGACGAGGCCGCACGTCTGGCCGCGCTGCGCCAGCTGCTGCTGCACTACCGGCCGGAAAGCGGCGTGGTGTTTTGCAACACCAAACGCGAGACGCGGCAGGTGGCGGACGACCTGAACGCCGCGGGAATGAGCGCGCTGGCGCTCAACGGCGACCTGGAGCAGAAGGACCGCGAACGTATTCTGGTGATGTTTGCCAACCAGAGCGTGACGCTGCTGGTGGCCACCGACGTCGCTGCCCGGGGGCTGGACATCGACGGCGTGGACGCCGTGTTCAACGTCGGCATTGCCCACGAACTTGACGTCCACACCCACCGCATCGGGCGCACCGGCCGGGCCGGCGAGCGCGGCGTGGCCTGTACGCTGGTAAGCGATCAAGAGCGCTATCGCCTGCTGCAGCTGAGCGAACAGCAGGGCGCGGAATACGAGCCCGAGCCGCTGCCCGAGGTGGCCGACCCCCGGCCGCTTGCCGCGCCCATGGCCACGCTGCAGCTGGGCGCGGGCAAAAAGGACAAGCTGCGCCCGGGCGATATTCTCGGCGCGCTGACAGGCGAAGGCGGCATCGCCGGCAGTCAGGTAGGCAAGATCAAGGTGCTCGCCCGCAGCGCCTACGTGGCGGTCGAGCGCAGCGTGGCCAGACAGGCGCTGGCCAAGCTTGAGCGCGATAAACTGAAAGGCCGTAACGTGCGCGCACGCCGCGTTAACGGCTAGGCTGAAGGAGCCAACGCAAGCATTTATGAAAATCCCCAAACGACTACAGCCGCTGATCGACGACGGCCTGATCAACGCGGTCGAGCAGCAGCTGATGAGCGGCAAGGAAGCCCAGGTGTACGTGGTGCGCTGCGGTGATGAGCGCCGCTGCGCCAAGGTGTTTAAAGAAGCCAAAAAGCGCAGCTTCAAGCAGGCGGTGCAGTATCAGGAAGGCCGCCGGGAGCGCAACAGTCGCCGGGCCCGGGCCATGGCGAAAAAGACCCGCTACGGCCAGCAGCAGCAGGAGCAGGCCTGGCTCACCGCCGAGGTCGATGCCCTCTACCGGCTGGCCGCTGCCGACGTGCGCGTGCCGCGTCCCCACGGCTTTGTCGACGGCGTGCTGCTGATGGACATGATCGTTGACGCCGACGGCGACGTGGCCCCCAGGCTTGACGACGTGGCGCTTGACGCCGACACCGCCCGGGACTACTACCAGAGCCTTTTGGGCGACGTGGTGAAGATGCTCTGCGCCGGGCTGATCCACGGCGACCTGTCCGAGTTCAACGTGCTCGAAGACGCCCAGGGCCCGGTGATCATCGATCTGCCCCAGGCCGTAGACGCCGCTGGCAACAACAGCGCCGAGGCGATGTTCAAGCGCGACGTCAACAACATGCGCGGCTACTTTGCCCGCTTTGCCCCGGAGCTTGGCGAGACCTACTACGCCGAGGAAATTTGGGCACTTTATGAAGCCGGCGAGCTGCATCCGGATTCACCGCTCACCGGCGAGTTTACCTTTGCCACCCACCTGGCCGACGTCGAGGAAGTGCTGGACGTGATCGACGACGCCAAAGAGGAAGAGGCCGAGCGCCTGGAGCGCCTGCGCGACGCCGAAGACGACAGATCCTGGTAGCTGTTATAAGGAGCACGCGGTCCCATGTACGACACCCTGAGCACGGTCGCCGGTCAGTTTTTTGGCCTGGTAGCGCTGATACTCAGCGTTCTGGCTTTTTCCAGCCGGCAGGACGATCGGCTGATGGTACTGATGCTCTCGGCCAACGTGGCCTTCGCTTTACAGTTCGCCATGTTTCAGAGCTGGACGGCCGCGGCGCTGTCGCTGCTGGTGCTTGCGCGCATTGAGCTTGCCCGCCGCTACCCGCGCAGCAAGGCGGCCATGGCCGCTGTGTTGACGGCAAGCATCGTGGCCGCCGTGCTTACCTGGCAAAGCCTTGCCGACCTGCCCGCCGTCGCGGCCATGGTGCTGGGGACGGTGAGTATGTTTCTGCTTCGCGGTATCCCCATGCGCGTTTTTTTGGGGCTAGGGGCGGTGGCCTGGACCCTTAGTCACCTCATCGTGGGGTCGGTTGGCGGCGCGCTGGCTGAAATGATGATCATTGTGACCAACGCCGTTACCGTGTATCGCCTTTATCGGGTCAGGCGGCGCTACCCGGGCGTGATCGATTAGCCGCTGAGGCGGATTGGTTTGTTTTCCACAGGAGAGTCCATGTTCAGGCGTGTGCTGAAGCCGCTGTTTGATTATTTTGAAACGCGCATCTATCCGTATCCCGAAGGCAGCGTGAGCACACCGCCCCGAGGGCTTTTGCCTTTCCTCTGGCACTTTTCGCGGCCTCTGTTACCCATGCTGTTGTGGATGTCGCTGGCAACCGCTTTGGTGTCGGCTTCCGAGGTGGTGTTTTTCCACTACATGGGCGAGCTGGTGGACTGGCTTTCAAGCGTCGAGCGCGACGGCTTCTGGCAGGCCCACGGCCTGAAGCTTATCGGGCTGGGGCTTTTGGTGCTGATCGGGCTGCCGCTGCTGGTACTTTTGCAGTCGCTGGTGACCAACCAGAGCATTTTCGGCAACTATCCGATGATCGGCCGCTGGATTTCCCACCGCCACATGCTCAGCCAGAGCCTCGCGTTTTATCAGGACGAGTTTGCCGGCCGCGTCTCCCAGAAGGTGATGCAGACCGCGCTTGCCATGCGCGAGACCGTCACCAAGGTGATGGATCTGCTGGTCTACGCCATCGTCTACTTTACCGGCGCGGCGTTTTTGCTGATGCAGGCGGATATCTGGCTGGCGGTGCCGCTGCTTGTGTGGCTGGTCGGCTATTTGGCCATCATGCGCTTTTTCGTCCCTCGCCTGCGCCGGGTGTCCATGGCCCAGGCCAACGCCCGGGCACAGATGACCGGCCGGGTGGTCGACAGCTACAGCAACATCCAGACCATCAAGCTCTTTGCCGACACCCGCCACGAGCAGAACTACGCCCGGGAAGCCATGCGCGGCTTCATGTCCACGGTGCACGGCCAGATGCGCCTGGTGACGCTGTTGAGCGTGTGTTTGACGCTGCTCAACACGCTGTTGCTGGTGGGCATGGCGGCGACGGTACTGGTGGCCTGGTATACCCAGGTCATCTCGCTTGGGGTGCTGGCCATTGCCATTGCTCTGGTGATGCGCGTGCGCTTCATGTCCGACTGGATTCTGGACGAAGTCGCCCGGCTGTTTGAAAACATCGGCACCGTCCAGGACGGCATGAACACCATTGCCAACACGCCCAAGGTGCAGGATGCGCCCGATGCCGGCGAGCTTGCCGTACCCCGGGGTGAAATCCGCTTTGAGGACCTGCACTTTGGCTACGTCGAGGCGGACGGCGACTACAAGGCGGTGTTCGACGGGCTGGATCTGACCATCGCCTCGGGAGAGAAGGTCGGACTTATTGGCCGCTCCGGCGCGGGCAAGTCGACCCTTGCCAACCTATTGCTGCGCTTTTTTGATCTTCAGGGCGGGGCGATTCGCATCGACGGGCAGAACATCGCCGAGGTTACCCAGTCCTCGCTGCGCCACCAGATCGGCATGGTTACCCAGGATACGTCGCTTCTGCACCGTTCGCTGCGCGACAACATCCGCTACGGCAGCCCCGAGGCCAGCGACGAGGCCATCTGGGCCGCGGTGCGCCAGGCACACGCTGACGAGTTCATTGATGATCTGGTAGACCCCCAGGGGCGGCGCGGGCTGGATGCCCACGTGGGCGAGCGCGGGGTAAAGCTTTCCGGCGGCCAGCGTCAGCGCATCGCCATTGCTCGGGTGCTGCTCAAAAACGCCCCCCTGCTGGTGCTGGACGAAGCCACCTCGGCGCTGGACTCCGAGGTCGAGGCGGCGATCCAGGAGCAGCTCGAGCACCTGATGCAGGGCAAGACGGTGATCGCCATCGCCCATCGGCTTTCTACCATCGCCATGCTCGACCGGCTGCTGGTGGTGGATGAGGGGCGCATTGTCGAGGCCGGCTCTCACAGTGAGCTGCTGGCCAGAGGCGGTATCTACGCCCGCCTGTGGAAGCACCAGTCGGGCGGATTCATCGGCCTTGATGAGAACGAGGAAGACGACGCCTAGGCGTTGTCTTCGGGCAGCTCGGCGCTGTGGTAGATGTTCTGCACGTCGTCGAGGTCGTGGAGCATCGCCAGCAGCTTTTCCAGCGCCGCCACGTCGTCGCCCTCCACCGGCGTGGTGGTCTGGGGGAGGAATTGGATATCGTCGGCCTCGAAGTCCAGCTCGCCGAAGGCGTCAACCAGTGCGGTGCGCGCCTTGGCGTATTCGGTGTGCGGGGCGAAAACGGTAATCTGCCCGTCTTCGCACTCGATGTCGGTAACGTCGACGTCGGCTGCCATCAGCGCTTCCAGCACGGCTTCTTCGTCCTCGCCGGCGAAGGCGAAAATCGCGCAGTGGTCGAACAGGTGGCTGACGCTGCCCGGGGTGCCGATCTTGCTCTTGGCCTTGGTAAAGCAGCCGCGAACGTCGCCGATGGTGCGGTTGGCGTTGTCGGTCAGGCACTCGATGATGAGCATCACGTTGCCCGGGCCGAAGCCTTCGTAGCGCGCCGGGGAGAAATCCTCGCCGCCGGCGCCGGCGGCCTTGTCCAGCGCCTTGTCGATGACGTGGGCGGGCACCTGATCCTTCTTGGCGCGGTCGAGCAGGCCGCGCAGCGCCAGGTTGCTGTGAGGGTCGGGGCCGCCGGACTTGGCGCAGACGTAAATCTCGCGCCCGTACTTGCTGTAGACCTTGGTCTTGGCATCGGCCGTTTTGGCCATGGATTCCTTGCGGTTCTGAAAAGCCCTACCCATGTTGCAGTCCTTGGTTGGTTCAACGCGGCGGCCGGGATCGGCACGGCATGGAGAACCCTTGATTTTACGCCACAACCGTCGGCGAGGCCATGCCGGGCCCCGCCGGTGCCTTGTTGGCCGTCGGCCAATGCGCTATGGTCAGCCCAGCATGACACGGGGTGCCCCGCCAACGGCGGGGCTGAGAGAACACCCGCCGAACCTGATCCAGTTCATACCGGCGAAGGGATGTCAGCGCAGTGCTCAGCCGAGCACCCGGCGTGCGCCCTTCGTTGCTACCGTTACGCTAAGGGCCACATCATGAGTGCTGCTACCGCTTCCCACGCTGTTTCTTCCTCTACTGCGCTGCCGCTCGACCAGCAGGTCGTGCTGGTCACTGGTGCCGGCCGCGGCCTGGGCGCAAGCCTGGCGCGGGCGTTTCTGAGCGCCGGCGCCCGGGTGGTGATCAACTATCGCCACAGCGCCGCCGGCGCCGAAGCCGTGGCTGCTGGCGCGCCCGATCGGGCGCTGGCGGTCCAGGCCGACGTCTGCGACGCCGCGGCCGTTAACGCCATGTTTGACGCCGCCGCCAGGCATTTCGGCGCGTCGGTGACCACGGTGATCAACAACGCGCTGCCGGACTTTTCGTTCAACGGCGACGACCGCCCGGACGCCGATTCGCTCACCTGGGAGCATCTGGAGCAGCAGTTCAGAGGGGTAAACCAGGGCGCGCTCAACGTCATTCAGGCGGCCCTTGCCGGCATGCGCGAGCAGGGCTTTGGCCGCGTGGTCAACGTCGGCACCAACCTCTTCCAGAACCCCATTGTGCCGTATCACGACTACACCGCGGGCAAGGCCGCGCTGCTGTCGCTGACGCGCACCTTCGCCCACGATCTGGGGCCGGACAACATCACCGTCAACATGATTTCCGGCGGGCTTCTGCGCACCACGGATGCTTCGGCCGCGACGCCGGACGAAGTCTTTGACCTGATTGCCGCCAACACGCCGCTGCGCCGGGTGGTCACCCCGGATGAGTTCGCCGACGCCGCGCTGCTGTTTGCCTCGCCCTGGAGCCGGGCGGTCACCGGGCAGAATCTGGTGGTCGACGGCGGACTGGTGAAAAACTGATGTCCATGCACCTGAATCTTTTCATCATGGGCTGCGGCCACCACCGGGCCGCCTGGCGCCACGCGGATTCCGCCGCCGAGAAAATGGGTGATATTCGCCACTTCGAGGCGCTGGCGCGCACCGCCGAGCGGGGCAAGTTCGACGCCGTCTTCTTCGCCGATGGCCATGCCGCGGGCAACGTCGCCGGCGGGCCGCTGTGGTTTCTGGAGCCTTTGACCGCGCTTTCCGCCATGGCCCGGGCCACCGAGCACATCGGCCTGATCTCCACCGTGTCGAGCACCTTCTATACGCCTTTTCACGCCGCCAGGCTGCTCGCGTCGCTGGATCATATTTCCGACGGGCGCATGGGCTGGAACCTGGTCACCTCGATGTTCGACACCGAGGCGCGCAACCATAGCTACAAGGCCATGCCGCCCCATGCGGAGCGCTACGCCCGGGCCGAGGAGTTTGCCGATACGATGCTGGCGCTGTGGGACAGCTGGGGCGACGACGCCCTGACGCTTGACCGCGCCGGCAACTTCGCCGACCCGAACAGGGTGTGCCCGATCAACCACCGCGGCGAGCATTTTTTGGTGGACGGCCCGCTCACCGTGCCGCGCTCGCCCCAGGGCCGACCGGTGCTGTTTCAGGCCGGCGCCTCCGATCAGGGCCGCGACCTGGCCGCGCGCTACGCCGAGGCGATCTACGCCGTGGCCTACGACCTGGCATCGGCGCAGGATTACTACCGCGATATTCAGGCGCGGGTAGCCGCCGCCGGGCGGCCGCCGGTGCCGATCATGCCGGGGCTTGTCACCTACGTGGGTTCCACCATGGACGAGGCCCGGGCCCGCCAGCGCGAGCTCGATAAGCTGCTGCCCACCGCGGATTCGCTCCATCAGCTGGGCACCTTCATCGGCCAGGACTGCAGCGACTGGGAGCTGGACGCGCCGATGCCCGAGCTTCCGCTGCTTGAAGACTTCACCGGGCCCAAGGGGCGATACGCGACGATTCTGCGCATTATCGAGTGCGAACAGCCCACGCTTCGCCAGCTGCTTGGCCGCCTTGCCGCCGGTGGCGGGCACTGCACCATGATCGGCACGCCGGAGAGCATCGCCGACGAAATGCAGCGCTGGGTGGAAAACGGCGGCGCCGACGGCTTCAATCTGATGCCGCCGTCGCTACCCTCGAGCATCGACGACTTCGTCGACCAGGTGGTGCCGGTGCTGCAAAAGCGCGGGCTCTTCCGCCGGGAATATACGGAGACAACCCTGCGCGGGCATTTGGGGCTTGAACGCCCGGGGGCGTGAGGCGTTGCATTCTTGTGTCTGTGCCGTCGCGAACGCTGTTTGCATCTGTGTCATTGCGAGCGTAGCGAAGCAATCTCGGGGTTCTTGCCAGCGGCACCGTAAGGAGACCGCCGCGCTGTCGCTCGCGGTGACACGTAGCGAAAGCGCGGCATGAATCATGGCTACGACTGCCGCCCAAAGCGGCGCACCAGCGTCGCCAGGCGGGCGAAGTTGTAGTGCTCGCGGGCGGGCATCGCGCGCATCAGCACGAGAGAGACGGCCACCGGGACGAGCGCGGCGAGCAGAAAGCTTTCCAGAAGCGTCTCGGTGCCGGTGCCCGGGGAAGGGAAGACGGCAAGCCCCGCGACCAGCCCGCAGGCGGTGCTGATCACGGCCTGAAGGCCGCTGTAGCGGCGGCTGAACAGGCCGAAAAATACCGGAAACGCCGCCGCCGAACACAAAAGGTCGGCGAGCAGAAACAGGTAGAGCACGCTGAAACCCTGGGCGGCGACCCAGGTGATCGGCACCGCGGCGGCGACGATCAGCCAGCGGGCCAGACGCATCAGCGTGACTTCGCTTGCCTTCGGCAAAAGCCGGTGCATGTCCACGGCGATAATGCTTGAGGTGGCGTTGATGGTGGAGTCGGCGCTGCTCATCACCAGCGCCAGCCCCAGCGGAATCAGCGCCAGCGCAAACCACAGCGGCACGCTGTCCAGCAGCACGCTGAACAGCGCCACCGAACCGTCGCCTTCCAGACCCAGCCCCACAAAGGCCAGCCCGAAAAGCCCCATCATGACGATGATTGGCAGATTCAAAAGCCCGCTGATCCAGAAGCTTCTGCGCAGCACCCGGACGTTTTTCGCCGCGTAGATGCGCTGCCAGGTGCCCTGATAGAAAAGCCCGGTAAGTACCACGGCGATAAAGAACGTCAGCCCCGCGCGAACGCCGCCGGCGTCGGTCATGTCTAGCAGCTGTGGCGCGTGTTGGGTAAGCCCGTCAAGGGTCGGAGCTGCGCCGCCGGCGGCCTGCCAGCCGAAGAACAGCAGGCAGGCGAGCAGCGGTAGAATCACCACCATCTGCACCTTGTCGGTGAAGATCGATGCGCGCAGGCCGCCGTAAAAGGTGTAGAGCACCGTGGCCAGCATCACCACGCCGGCGGTGAGCCACAGCGGGATGGGGGCCAGCAGTGTGACCATCCGGGCCACGGCGGTGAGGCTCGCGGCCAGGGAAATGAACAGATAAAACAGCATGATCGAGAGCGTAAAGGCGTACATGACGCGACCGTAGCGGTGGATCACAAATTCGGTCAGGCCGTGGCCTTCGGGGATCAGCTCGCGCATGCGCCGGCCGAGCGGAATCATGATCAGCCGGGGCACGCAGGAGCCCAGGGCATAGCCCAGCAGCGCGCTGATGCCGCCCCAGGTGGCGGCCTGGGCGGGGCCGAAAAGTACCCAGGTGCCAAGCGTGGTGGCCAGCAGGGTGCTCACCGTGGCGCGGGTGCTTTGGGTATTGCGCGCGGCGATGTAGGTATCCAGGTCGTCGCGCTGGCGTCGGGCATAAAGCAGGCCGGGAACGGCAAAGGCAGCGGCGCAGAACGAAAGCCAAAGGGCCGTCCAGACGGGATCAAGCAGCATGGTGAAACGTCCTCTATCCTTGTGGCGGCCGGGTCTTGGGCGGGCGTCTGGCAGACGACAGGGAAGAGGCGAGGTGGCGTGTGCTTTCCTTCCCTTCGCCGGTATGACCCGGATCAGGTTCGAAGGGTTACCGGCGCGGAAAGCGGCGGATTCTCAGCCCGTTAGGGCTCCCCCAGGAGAAGCTAGAGCCTAGGCAGGCGCGGCGACGTTGTCAAACTGCCTTTTGGGCTATCAGCAGAAGGTGGCTGCAAGTTTTTAGCTATCGGCTATCGAAAGGATAGCGCACTTTTTGGCGGAAAAAGGGTAGTCTGTGGGTATGGCAGCGGCAACCGGCTGCCTGGCGACAATGACCCACAAGGAGGCGCTAACGTGTCCGACGACAATCGCAAGCCGACCACTACCGATGCCGGCATTCCCGTGGCCAGCGACGAACATTCGCTGACCGTGGGGCCGAACGGTCCCATCGTGCTTCACGATCACTACCTGATCGAGCAGATGGCCCAGTTCAACCGCGAGCGCATTCCCGAGCGCCAGCCCCACGCCAAGGGCAGCGGTGCCTTCGGCCGCTTTGAGGTGACGGAAGACGTCAGCCGTTACACCCGGGCGGCAGTGTTTCAGCCGGGCACCCAAACCGAGGTGCTGATGCGCTTTTCCACCGTGGCCGGCGAGCGCGGCAGCCCGGATACCTGGCGCGATCCCCGGGGTTTTTCCATCAAGTTCTACACCAGTGAAGGCAACTACGACATGGTGGGGAACAACACCCCGGTATTTTTCATGCGCGACCCGATGAAGTTTCAGCACTTCATCCGTTCGCAGAAGCGCCGGGCAGACAACAACCTGCGCGACCACGACATGCAGTGGGATTTCTGGTCGCTGTCGCCGGAGTCGGCCCATCAGGTGACCTGGCTGATGGGCGACCGCGGCATTCCCAAAACCTGGCGCCACATGAACGGCTACTCAAGCCACACCTATATGTGGGTAAACGCCGAGGGTGAGAAGTTTTGGGTCAAGTACCACTTCAAGACCGATCAGGGCATCGAGTGCCTGACCCAGGAAGAGGCCGATCGCCTGGCCGGGGAAGACAGCGACTATCACATGCGCGATCTCTATACCGCGATTGACCGGGGCGATTATCCCAGCTGGACGCTGTACATGCAGGTCATGCCGTTCAAGGACGCCGAGACCTACCGCTTCAACCCGTTCGATCTGACCAAGATCTGGCCCCATGAGGACTACCCGCTGATCAAGGTGGGCAAGCTTAAGCTGGATACCAATCCCGTGGATAACCACGCCCAGATCGAGCAGGCGGCGTTCGAGCCCAATAACCTGGTGCCGGGCATCGGGCTATCTCCGGACAGAATGCTGCTGGCCCGGGGCTTTTCCTACGCCGACGCGCACCGTGCCCGGCTCGGCACCAACTATAAGCAGATTCCGGTCAACGCGCCCAAGGTGCCGGTAAATAGCTACACTAAGGACGGCGCCATGCAGATGCGCACGGTGTCCGATCCGGTGTACGCGCCCAACTCCAAGGGCGGCCCCCAGGCCGACGGCGAGCGCTACCCCGACGACACCACCTGGGAGACCGACGGCGACATGGTGCGCACGGCCTACACGCTGCGCCGGGACGATGACGACTTTGGCCAGGCCAATGCCCTGGTCAACCAGGTGATGGACGAGGCCGCTCGGGAACGCTTGGTGAACAACGTCACGGGGCATTTGCTGGACGGCGTCACCGAGCCGGTGCTCGAGCGCGCCTTCGACTACTGGCGCAACGTCGACGCCGACATCGGCGAGCGCATCGCCCGGAACGTGCGCGAGAAGCAGGGGTAAGCCTCCGAGCGCTACACAAGCGCTAACGCATACTGAGCGGCCCGCCGGCGACTGCCGGCGGGTTTTTTTGTGGCTGGCGCGGCAATTGCGGACGGGGTTTGGTCAGCGCCGGGTAGCGGCGCATAATAATGGCGACAGGCGCCGAATCATCATTCAGGGAGAGCAGCGTGGGACATTATCAAGCCGGAAGCCGGCACTGGCTTCAGGCACTGGAAGCGCTGTCGCCGGCGTATTTTGGCCTGATCATGGCAACGGGGATTGTATCGCTGGCGGCCCACTTCATGGGACGGCCGGTGATCGCCGGCGCGCTCTTTGTCCTTAACCTGGCGGCCTACCCGCTGCTGTGGGGGCTTTATGCCTTGCGCCTGTGGCGCTTTCCCTGCCGGGTGGTCAGCGACCTGACCAGTCACCAGAGCGCCTCGGGCTTTTTCACCCTGGTGGCGGCGTCCTGCGTGCTGGGCAGCCAGTGCCTGCTGCTGACCGGCTGGTACGCGCTGGCGCTTGCGCTTTGGGGAGTGGCGCTGGTGCTGTGGCTGGCGCTGACTTATACCATCTTCACCGCCTTTACTATCAAGGAGCACAAGCCGGCGTTTGAGGAAAGCATCAGCGGCGGCTGGCTGTTGGCCGTGGTGGCCACCCAGTCGATTGCTCTGCTGGGGGCTTTGCTGGCTGCCAACATGCCTTCGCCGTATCGGCTAGAGGTCAATTTCCTCGCGCTGTCCATGTGGCTGTGGGGCGGGATGCTCTATATCTGGATGATGTCGCTGATCTTTTACCGCTACAGCTTCTTCCATTTCTCGCCGGGGGATCTAGCGCCCCCGTACTGGATCAACATGGGCGCCATGGCGATTTCCACCCTGGCCGGTTCCCAGCTGATCCTCAACGCCCCGGACGCGCCGTTTCTGCTCTCGCTGCGCCCGTTTCTCAAGGGCTTTACCGTGTTTTACTGGGCCACCGGTACCTGGTGGATCCCCATGCTGCTGATCCTTGCGGTGTGGCGCTATGTGTACAAGCGTTTTCCGCTGCGTTACAACCCGCTTTACTGGGGCGCGGTGTTTCCGCTGGGCATGTACGCCGCGAGCACCCACAACATGCAGCGTGCCCTTGCCATGCCGTTTCTGGATACGCTGGCGACCGTGTTTTTATACGTGGCGCTCACCGCCTGGGCGGTGACGTTTTTCGGCCTGTGTCGGCGGCTGACGCGCACGCTGCTACCGGTTGGGCAGCCATAACCGAAAGTTTTTCAAGGAGACAGGATGCCGATTTCACTGTGGCTGTCGCTGGCCGCGATCTGCGCTGCCGGGGCGATGTCGCCGGGGCCGAGCCTGGCGCTGGTGCTGCGCCATACCCTGGGCGGTGGCCGAGCGCCGGGAGTCGTGGCAGGTCTGTTTCACGCCCTGGGCGTGGGATTTTATGCGCTGCTCACGGTGCTGGGGCTGGGGGCGCTGATGGCGCGCTTTCCGCTGCTGTTCGAGGGCGTTACCGTGGCGGGTGCCGGGTATCTTGCCTGGCTTGGGGTCAAGGCGCTGCGCGCGGGCAGGGCAGCGGCGTTTGATCCGCAAACGGCGGCCACCACCCGGCGCCAGGCGGCCCGGGAAGGCGTGCTGGTGGCCCTGGCCAATCCCAAGCTGATCCTGTTTTTTATCGCGCTGCTGAGCCAGTTCGTGCATCCGGAAATGAGCGCCGCCGCCCGGGCGATTATCGTCGCCACGGCCATGATCATCGACGGGGCCTGGTACGTACTGGTGGCGGTGGCGCTGTCGCAGTCTCGGGTGCTCGAGTGGCTGCGGCTGCGCTCGCACTGGATCAACCGCGCCACCGGCGTGATACTGATCGGGCTTGCGCTGCGCGTGGTCTGGGGGCTTTGGGCCTGAGCGCGGCGTCAGGCCGCTTCGCCCCGGGCGACCATGAGCCGGGTCATCAGCTCGTGCCAGCGGTGGCGCACCATCATGGTGGTAAGCCCCGAGAACAGAGCCCAGCCCTTGCGCCGCCAGCCTTTCAGCCGCAGGTTGTGCCCCACCAGCTGCTTCATCAGTCGGTAGTCGTCGAACTGGCGCCACTCGCTGGTAATCGACAGCTGATGGCGCGACATCACCGGGGCCAGCTCCAGGCGGAAAATCCACTCAAGCTCGTGCAGGCTGAGCCCGTGATGCTCGATGGTGTTGACCATGATTGCGTAGTCGCGCTCGCCGGGCTCGCGGTCCAGCCACAGCGGCGCCAGGGCAAGCCATAGATCGCCGCGTTCGTCGACCAGTTGCTGTGCGTTCATGCGCACCTCTTCAGTGCCTTGTCGCCAAGGCGTGGCAAAGTGAAAGGCCCCAAGGCGTTCGCTCAAGGCAGCCTGTTGCAGGATGCAGCGTATTGTCGTGCCGGCCCCGGGGCAGTCGCAAGGGCCGCCGGAGTAGCGCCGGCGCCGCATGGCATGCTTCAATCGTGCCTATTGTCATGATACCCGCTAGCGGGATATCCCTCATCATGGTTTTTTCACCAGGGCTTAACAGCGAGGTTTTACGTGATTATCACACCCAAGGTACGCGGCTTCATCTGCACCACGACGCATCCCAAAGGCTGCGAGCAGAACGTGCGCGAGCAAATCGAAGCGACCCGGGCGCGCGGTCTGGATAAAAGCCAGGGGCCGAAAAAGGTGCTGGTGGTCGGCGCATCCAGCGGCTACGGCCTGGCGGCGCGGGTGACCGCGGCCTTTGGCTACGGCGCCGATACCCTGGGCGTATTCTTTGAAAAGCCCGGTACCGAGAAGCGCCCCGGCACCGCCGGCTGGTACAACTCGGCGGCGTTTGACAAGTTCGCCAAGGAAGAAGGGCTCTACAGCAAGGCGATCAACGGCGACGCTTTCTCCCACGAGGCCCGGGAAAAGGCCATCGAGCTGATCAAGCAGGATCTGGGCGAGGTGGATCTGGTGGTCTACTCGCTGGCGTCACCGGTGCGCAAGCTGCCCGACAGCGGCGAGGTCAAGCGCTCGGCGCTCAAGCCCATCGGCGACGTCTACCGCGCCACGGCGATCGACACCAACAAGGATGCGATCATCGAAACCGAAGTCGAGCCCGCTACCCAGCAGGAAATCGACGACACCATCGAAGTCATGGGCGGCGAAGACTGGGAGCTGTGGATCCAGGCGCTGGACGAGGCCGGGGTGCTGGCCAAGGGCGCCAAAAGCGTGGCCTTCAGCTACATCGGCACCGAGATCACCTGGCCGATCTACTGGCACGGGGCGCTGGGCCGCGCGAAGGAAGACCTGGATCGCGCCGCCGGCGAGATCGACAAGCGCCTGAGGCAAAGCGGCGGCGGTGCCAACGTCGCGGTGCTGAAGTCGGTGGTTACCCAGGCAAGCGCGGCGATTCCGGTGATGCCGCTCTATATCGCCATGGTTTATCGCATCATGAAGGAAGAAGAGCTCCACGAAGGCACCATCGACCAGCTCAACCGCCTGTTCGCCGAGCGCCTTTACGCCGAGGGCCCCGTGGAGACCGACGACCAGGGCCGCCTGCGCATGGACGACCGGGAGCTGCGCGACGATATTCAGCAGTCGTGCAAGGCGCTGTGGCCGGAGGTTAATACCGACAACCTGTTCGAGATCACCGACTACGCCGGCTACAAGCACGAGTTCCTCAAGCTGTTCGGCTTCGAGCGCGACGACGTCGACTACGACGCCGACGTCAGTCCGGTGGCGGAGTTCGACGTGGTGAGTCTATAGTAGAAGTAGCGCCTCGGACTTTTCCCGGTACGGCGTGATTCCTGTGCGGCCGGCTCCGCGCCGGCCCTCTGAAGGAGGCGTCATGGATACTCGAGAAAGCAAGACCCGCGAAGAGCAGGAAGAGCTGGTCAAAGGGCAGCGCGAACCCGAGCACGGCGTCGATTCGCATCCCGAAGAGCAGCCGGAAGCCAAGCGCTCGTCTCGCGGCATGCACCGGCTGATACCCATAGCGGTCGCGGTGGCCGTGGTGTTGATCCTCGCGTTCTGGCTGTTTGGCGGCACTCGCTAGCCCGCCGTTCACCTTCCTCTTGCCCCGGGCCCGGCCCGGGGCGTTCCTTCCGGCCGCTTCGTGCGCCTGCGATCAGTCGCCGAATGGCGTAAGATGAAGCTTTGCCGAGCTTAAATGATGCGCCATGCCTGACCGTCACGCCGTTGCCCTGCCGGCCAATGCCCGCTGCCGGGTTGCGTTTTTGCTGCTGCCCGGATTTTCGCTGCTGGCCCACGCCTGCGCGCTTGAGCCGCTGCACATGGCCAACCAGCTCAGCGGGCGCATGCTGTATCTGACGCGTACGGTAGGGCTTGAGGCAGCTGCGGTACGCAGCGCGGGCCAGCTGGAGCTCACCATCCCCGAAGGGCTGGAGGCGCCGCCGGACGCTATCGACCTGCTGCTGGTGTGCGCGCCGACGCCGCTTTCCTACCCGCTGCCGGCGCGGCTGAACGACTGGCTGCGGCGCCTGGACGGCCGCCGGGTGCTGCTGGGCGGCATTGCCGGTGGCACCGAAGTGCTGGCGCGCTGCGGGCTGCTGGAAGGCTATCGCGCCACGCTCCCCTGGCCGCGCTTTGACGCCTTTGCCCAGGCGTACCCCGAGGTGGCGCTGTCGCGCCAGCTGTACGAGCTTGACCGCCGCCGGCTGACCTGCGGCGCGGGCACCGCCGCGCTTGACATGATGCTGATGCTGATCGCCCTGACGCACGGCGCTGGCCTTGCCGGCGAGGTCGCCGAACATCTGGCCTGCGAGCGCATCCGCCCGGCCGGCGAGCACCAGCACGTACCGCTGCAAAACGGCTTCAGCCACGCGCCGGAGAGCCTGCGCGACGCCGTGGCGCTAATGGAAGCCAACGTCGAGGAGCCGCTTACCGCCCTGGAGCTTTCCGAGCACCTGGGGATTTCCCGCCGCCAGCTGGAGCGACTGTTCAAAAAGCACCTGCAGACGGTGCCCAGCCGCTACTACCTGGATCTGCGTCTGCAGCAGGCGCGCCGGCTGCTGCGCCAAAGCGAGCGCCCGGTGGGCGATATTGCCCTGGTCACGGGGTTTTCGTCCGGGGCGCACTTCTCTACCGCCTACCGCCAGCGTTTTGGCCTGGCTCCGCGGGAGGAGCGGCTGCTCTAACGTGTACGGACGTCAGGGCGCTTTTCACAACTTGGCGTCACATTCGTGAAAGCATGGCGCCAGCCTCGCCCCGTATACTGACTTTATTCAACCCGGACAAAAAACGGAGAGATCCATGAGCACTACCCCGACCCGGCAGGACTTCGACCAGTACATGGTGCCCAACTACGCGCCCCAGCCGGTGATTCCCGTGCGCGGTGAAGGCAGCCGCCTGTGGGACCAGGAGGGCCGCGAGTACATTGACTTTGCCGGGGGCATCGCGGTCAACGCGCTGGGCCACTGCCACCCGGCGCTGGTGAATGCGCTCGAGTCCCAGGGGGAAACGCTCTGGCATCTGTCCAACGTCTTTACCAACGAGCCGGCACTCAAGCTGGCTAAAAGCCTGGTCGAGCGTACCTTCGCCGACAAGGTGTTTCTGTGCTCCTCGGGCGGCGAGGCCAACGAGGCCGCGCTCAAGCTCGCGCGCCGCTACGCGGTGGACCACCACGGCGAGCACAAGGACAAGATCATCTCGTTTTACCAGTCGTTTCACGGCCGCACCTTCTTTACCGTCAGCGTCGGCGGCCAGCCCAAGTACTCCCAGGGTTTCGGCCCGGTGCCGGGGGGGATTCTTCACGCCGACTACAACGACCTGGACAGCGTGCGCCGGCTGATGGGCGACGACACCTGCGCCATCGTGGTCGAGCCCATGCAGGGCGAAGGCGGGCTGATCCCGGCCGATCCCGACTTCCTCCAGGGGCTGCGTGACCTCTGCGACGAGCACGGCGCGCTGTTGGTGTTTGACGAAGTGCAGACCGGAGTGGGCCGTACCGGCAAGCTATACGCCTACCAGCACTACGGCGTGACGCCGGACATCCTCACCAGCGCCAAGGCGCTGGGCGGCGGCTTTCCCGTGGGCGCCATGCTCGCTACCGACGAGGTCGCAAAGTCGCTGGTGCTGGGCACCCACGGCTCGACCTACGGCGGCAACCCCTTGGCCTCGGCGGTAGCGCTGGCAGCACTTGAGTTTATCGACACCCCCGAGGTGCTCGAGGGCGTGCAGAAGCGCCACGCGCTCTTGCGCGAGCACCTGGAGCGGATCAACCAAAAACACGGCGTGTTCGGCGACATTCGCGGACTGGGCCTGCTGATGGGCGCGCAGATGTCCGACGCCTGGGCCGGGCGGGCCAAGGAAATCCTGCCGCTGGCCATTGAAGAGGGCGCCATGGCGCTGATCGCCGGGCCCAACGTGCTGCGCCTGGCGCCGTCGCTGGTGATACCCGAGGCCGACATCGACGAAGGCATGGCACGGCTCGAGCGCGCCGTCGAGCGTCTGGTAGCCCAGGGCTGAAGGCGACCCCCCGCGATACCGCAAAAGGAGTCGGCGATGCTGATGATTCGACCCGTAGAGCCAGCGGATCTGCCCGCGCTGGAAGCGCTGGCGCAAAAGGCCGTGCCGCCGTTGACCAACCTGCCGGCGAACCGCGAGCGCCTGGAGCAGCGCATTGCCCGTTCGCTGGCCGCGTTCGGCGAGGAGGTGGACCACCCCGGCGACGAGCACTACACCTTCGTGCTGGTGAATACCGCGCCCGAGGATGAGAAGGCGCGGGAAGTGCTGGGTACCGCCACCGTACGGGCCCGGGCCGGCGCCCGGGAGGCCTACTATACCTACCGCCAGGAAACCCTGATTCACGCCTCCCAGCAGCTTAACGTGCGCCGGGAAGTGCAGACGCTGGCGCTCTCTCACGAGGTGTCTGACGCCACCTTGCTGTGCGCCATGTCGATCCTCCCGCAGTATAAGGGCACCAGCGCGGAAAGCCTGCTGCGCCGGGCACGGCTGATGTTCATTGCCCAGTATCCCGAGCGCTTTGCCGACGTGCTGGCGGTGGCTTTTCCCGGGCATCTGGACGCCGATGAGGCGTCGCCGTTCTGGGAAAGCGTCGGGCGGCATTTCTTTGACCGCAGCTATCAGGAAATCAACCATATTGCCGGAGTGCGCTCGAAAAGCTTTATCGCCGAGGTCATGCCGCAGTTTCCGCTGTATCTGCCGCTTTTGACGCCGGCGGCCCGGGCGGCCATCGGCCGCGAGCACCCGGCCCACGAGCCCGCGCTTGGGGAAATGCTCGCCGAGGGCTTTGCGCGCTCGCGCCACGTGGATATTTTCGACGCCGGCCCGGTGGTCAAGGCCGACCGCAGCGGGCTTGCCACCGTGCGCCGGGCGGCCTGGCACCCGGTGCGCATTCGCCCCGAGCACGCGCTGCCCGACGCCGAGCCGGCGCTGGTCGCCAACCAGCGGCGAACCGGCTTTCGCTGCGTGGTGGCGCGCTACGCGCTCTCGCCCACCGGCCAGCTAATGCTCACCGCCGGCCAGGCCGAGCAGCTGGGCGTGGAAAAGGGCCGTGCGGTGCTCGCCGCGCCGCTGGCTCTGCCCGCCGCCGAAGACCGGCTCGATGAAGGAGAAATGTGATGCGCATTCGACCCATTGCCCGCAACGATCTGGACGGGCTGCAGGCGCTTGCGCAGCAGGCCGGCGTCGGCTTTACCTCGCTGCCGGACAACCGCGAGTTTCTCGCCGGCAAGATCGAGTCGGCGGTGAGCGCCTTTGAAGAGCGCACGGCCCGGGACAGCCGGCTTTACTTTTTCGTTCTCGAAGACGAAACCAACGGCGAGCTGGCCGGCTGCTGCGCCGTCGTCGGCCAGGTCGGCCACGAAGTGCCGTTTTACCACTACCGGCTGGGCACGCTGGCGCATTCGTCGGTGCAGCTGGATCTGCACCGCACCCTGGACACGCTGTTTTTAAGCTCGGACCACACCGGCAACGCCGAGGTCTGCTCGCTGTTCGTGCGCCCGGAATACCGCGGCGAGGCCAACCGCCATCTGCGCAACGGCGCGCTGCTGTCGAAAGCGCGCTGGCTGTTCATCGCCGAGTTTCGCGACCGCTTCCCCGACAAGGTGCTGGCGGAGATGCGCGGGCTCTTCGACGATGACAATAAAAGCCCGTTCTGGGAAAGCCTGGGCCGGCACTTCTTTCCCATGGACTTTGACGAGGCCGACCGCCTCACCGGCCTTGGCCAGAAAAGCTTCATCGGCGAGCTGATGCCGCGCTTTCCCATTTATACCACCTTCATGCCCGAAGCGGCGCGCGCCTGCATCGGCCAGGTCCACCGGGATACCCGCCCGGCGCTCGCCATGCTCAAGAAGGAAGGGCTGCGCTGGGAAGGCTACATCGATATCTTCGACGGCGGCCCCACGGTGGAAGCCTACATCGACGACGTGCGCGCGGTGCAGCAGTCGCGGCGCTGCCGGGTCGAGGTGGATGCCAACGCCGCTGAGGAAAGCGTCAGCCGCTGGCTGGCCGGCACCACCTCCATGCAGGACTTTACCGCCGCCTGGGTCGGCCGCGCGCCGAAGGACGATCGCATCGTTCTGACCCCCGCCGAAGCCCGGCGGCTGAACGTCAGCGCAGGGGGCACCCTGCGCCTGCTGGAAACCTGACGCTTACACCTCGGATGCCTGTATAGGCCAACCACGGTCAAGGGAGACGGATATGCACGCCACGCAGCAGCAGCTGATCAACGGGGAATGGGTAGGCGGCCGCGCGCCGGCGATTGTCAAGCACGACGGCGTGTCCGGCGCGCTGCTGTGGCAGGGCGCCGCCGCCGACGAGGCCCAGGTGGCGGCGGCGGTAAGCGCCGCCCGGGACGCTTTTATCGGCTGGGCGAAAACGCCCTTTGCCGAGCGCCGGGCGCTGGTGGAGCGCTTTGCCGAGGTGCTCAAAGAGCGCCGGGAGCCGCTGGCCGTGGCTATCGCCGGGGAAACCGGCAAGCCGCTGTGGGAGGCGCGCACCGAAGTCGGCGCGATGATCGGCAAGGTCGGGCTTTCGCTACAGGCCTACGCCGAGCGCACCGGCGAGCGCGAAAAATCCGTGGGCGAGGCCCGGGCGGTGCTGCGCCATCGACCCCACGGCGTCATGGCCGTCTTCGGCCCCTACAACTTTCCCGGCCACCTGCCCAACGGCCACATCGTGCCGGCGCTGCTGGCGGGCAACGCCGTGGTGTTCAAGCCCAGCGAACAGACGCCGCTCACCGCCGATCTGACCCTGCAGTGCTGGGAAAAGGCCGGCCTGCCCGCCGGGGTGATCAACCTCGTCCAGGGCGGCGTGCCGGTGGGCCAGGCGCTGGCGAGCGATTCGTCCATCGACGGCCTGCTGTTTACCGGCAGCGCCCGGGTAGGCGGCATGCTGCACCGCCAGTTTGCCGGCCAGCCGGGCAAAATTCTGGCGCTGGAGCTTGGCGGCAACAATCCGCTGGTGGTGAAAAACGTCCCCGACCAGCGCGCCGCGGTGCTGACGATTCTGCAGTCGGCGTTCGCTTCCGGCGGCCAGCGCTGCACCTGCGCCCGGCGCCTGCTGGTGCCCGAGGGCGAGGTGGGCGACCGGCTGATCGAGGCGCTGGTGGACGCCGCCGGCAAGCTGCGGGTAGCCGAGCCGTTCAACGAGCAGCATCCGCCGTTTTACGCGGGACTGGTCAGCGCTGCCGCCGCCGACGGCCTGCTCGAGGCCCAGCAGGCGCTGGAAGCCCAGGGCGCCACGGTGCTCAAGCGTATGCATAGCCTGGCCGACGGCACCAGCCTGGTAAGCCCCGGCCTTCTCGACGTCACCGGGCTGGACGTGCCCGACGAAGAGCACTTTGGCCCGCTGCTGACCGTGCACCGCTACGCCGACTGGGACGAGGCCATTCGCCTGGCCAACGATACCCGCTACGGGCTTTCCGCCGGGCTCATCGGCGGCGAGCAGGCCGACTGGGAAGACTTCCTGCTGCGCATCCGCGCGGGCATCGTCAACTGGAACCGTCAGACCACCGGCGCCTCGGGCGATGCGCCCTTCGGCGGCGTGGGCGACAGCGGCAACCATCGCCCCAGCGCCTACTACGCCGCGGACTACTGCGCCTACCCCGTGGCCTCCATGGAAACCGACACCCTGGCGCTGCCCGAGCAGCTGCCGCCCGGGGTGGCGCTATGACCAGCGCGGTGGAGGTCAACTTCGACGGCCTGGTGGGCCCGACCCACAACTATGCCGGGCTGGCGGCGGGCAACGTCGCCTCCAGGCGCCACGCCGGGCTGGTATCCAATCCCCGGGAGGCGGCGCTTCAGGGACTGGAGAAGATGCACGCGCTGAGCCGCGCCGGCTACCCTCAGGGCGTACTGCCGCCCCAGCAGCGCCCGGACCTCGACTTTCTACGCCGGCTGGGCTTTGCCGGCAGCGACGCCGAGGTGCTGGCCGCGGCGGAAAAGCAGGCGCCGGCCATGCTGCGGGCGGCGTGCTCGGCCTCCAGCATGTGGACGGCCAACGCCGCCACGGTCACCCCGGGCGCCGACGCCCCGGACGGCCGGGTGCAGTTTACCCCGGCCAACCTGCAGTCCGGCCTGCATCGCTGCCTGGAGCCGGCGACCACCGGGCGCATTCTGCAGGCGATATTTGCCGATCCGGCGCATTTCGCCCATCATCCGCCGCTGCCGGCCACGCCGGCGTTTGCCGACGAGGGCGCGGCCAACCATACCCGCCTCGGCGCTGCCTACGGCGAGCCCGGCGTGCATCTGTTCGTTTACGGACGCGATGCCTTCGGTTTTGAGCCCGCGCCCGCGCGCTTTACTGCGCGACAAACCCGAGAGGCGAGCGAAGCGGTGGCCCGCCAGCACGGCCTGAGTGCGGCGCAGACGGTATTCGCCCGTCAGCATCCGGACGCCGTCGACGCCGGGGTGTTTCACAACGACGTGATCGCGGTGGGCAACGGCCCGGTGCTGCTGTACCACGAGAGAGCCTTTGCCGACGAGGCGGGCACGCTCGAGGCGCTTCGCGAGAAAATGTCCGAGCCGTTGATTCCCGTGCGGGTGCCGACTGAGGCGGTGAGCCTCGACGACGCCGTGGCGACCTACCTGTTCAACTCCCAGCTGCTGTCCAACGCCGACGGCAGCATGACCCTGGTGGTGCCCGGCGAATGCGAGCACCACGAAGCCGTATGGCGCACGCTGCAGGACCTGGTGCTCGCCGGCCACAATCCGATCGGCGAGATGCGGGTCAAGGACGTCAAGCAGAGCATGCAGAACGGCGGCGGCCCGGCCTGCCTGCGCCTGCGAGTGGTGCTGGATGACGCCCAGCGCGCGGCGCTTTCCGGCCGGGTGCTGATGGATGACGCCCTCCATACGGCGCTTGCCGACTGGGTCAGGCGCCACTACCGCGATCGCCTGGCCCCGGCGGATTTGGCCGACCCGCAGCTGATGGAGGAGTCGCTTGCCGCGCTTGACGAGCTGACCGGGATACTGCAGCTGGGGGCGATTTACCCGTTTCAGCGTAAAGCTCAAGGAGAAACCAACGCGTGAGCCAACTGGTGTACTGGCTGGATATGGCCGGGGTGATTGTCTTTGCGCTGTCCGGCGTGGTGCTGGCGTGTCGCAAGCGCATGGACCCGGTGGGCATGCTGGTGCTGGCGGCGGTGACCGGCATCGGCGGCGGCACCCTGCGCGACCTGGTGATGGGCGTGCGCCCGGTGTTCTGGGTGAGCGACCCGACCTACCTGTGGGTGATTGTGATAACGGTGGGCCTGGCGCTGCTGGGATTTCACTATATCCATCGCCTGTCGCGCGGGTTTATGCCGGTGGCCGACGCCTTCGGCCTGGCGATTTTTACCGCGCTTGGCAGCCACAAGGCGTTGGAGCTGGGCTACGCCGGCGAAGTCGCCACGCTGATGGGCATGATGACCGGGGTGGCCGGCGGCATGATCCGCGACGTGCTCGCCCAGCGCATGCCTATGGTGCTGCGCGAGGAAATCTACGCCACCGCGGCCTTTGCCGGCGGCGTGGCGTACGTCGCGCTTTATAGCCTGGGTGCGCCAACGGCGCTGACCATCGGCGCTTCGGTGGCGGCCACGCTCGGCCTGCGGCTGCCGGCGATTCACTGGGGGCTGGCGCTGCCGGTATTTGCCTGGGTCAGCATACCGCCCAAACCGGTGGAGGACGGCGAAGCCGCGGTGCAAAAGGCCCGGAAACGGGTACGGATGATCCGCCGCCAGCGCAAGCGTCGTTGAACGGGCGCCGGGGCGATGGCTCAGGCGTGCTTGGTTGCCAGACGCTCCACGGCGCGCCGGGCAAGAGGGTCAAGTTCGGCGGCAGTCGTATCGAGATCGGCGACGATACGGCGCTTCATGGGACGTGCCCAGAATTTTTCCATATGGTTGTGAATCTGCTCGACGGCGGCCTCTTCGCTGGTGGCGCCGTGGCGCAGATTATCGGCGATTTGATTCGCCATGTAAGTCAGGCTGCTACGCTGTTCGTTTGCCATCCAGAAACTCCTTAGCCGGTGACAATGGCCGTTGCCCCCTCGTCGTCGGGGGTGGGGTGGTGATAAATGACGTGTCGTCCCGGGCGGGCAAACCCCACCAGCATTAGGCCAGCCTCTTGAGCAAGCTCGACGGCCAGCGTGGTAGCCGCCGAGACGGCGACCAGAGCGCCGATGCCGGCGCTGGCACTTTTGTGAACCATTTCATAGCTGGCCCGGCTTGATACCAGTACGAAGCCGCCTTCGCTACGGCTATCCGAGGATAGGGCGCCAATCAGTTTGTCCAGGGCGTTGTGGCGTCCGACGTCTTCGCGCACTAGGTGGATATGGCCGCTGGTATCACACCAGGCGGCGCCGTGGCTGGCACCGGTGGCCGCCTGCAAGGGCTGGTGGTCGGCAAGGCTCGTCAGTGCACGCTGGATAGCGCTATCGCTTAGCGGCGGCGCCTGCACCCGGGCAATGGGCTGAATGGCCTGCTCCAGCGACTCGGTGCCGCATAGGCCGCAGCCCGTGCGGCCGGCGAGGCTTCGGCGGCGCTGCTTGAGTTCAACCAGCCGCTGGGTGGCAATCTCCAGATGCACGGCAAGTCCCAGCGACTCCTCGTGAACCGTCAGGTCATAACATTCGTGGGGGTGCGCCAGGATCCCTTCCGAAAGACTGAATCCCAGCGCAAAGTCTGCCAGGTCAGCCGGGCTTGCCATCATTACCGCGTGGGAGATGCCGTTATAGATCAGCGCTACCGGGACCTCCGTTGCCAGCGTATCCGCGACCCGAGTGCCGCTCCAGCCCGATGCGCCGAGGCGGACATCGACGCCGTGATGCCGGGTCGGTGAACCGGTCTCCCTGCGTTTCAAGGTGCGGCCGTCCCAGCCGCCGGTCGGTCCGTCTTGGCCGTGGCCAGGTGCTTTTGCTGTTGGTGATCGAAGTCTTTGAAGCGCTCCTGCCAGGCCGAGGGGCGGCTGACCTTTTCCACCTGCACCGCGGTGACCTTGTATTCGGGGCAGTTGGTTGCCCAGTCAGAGCTGTCGGTGGTGATCACGTTAGCCCCGCTGTCCGGGTGGTGGAAGGTGGTGTAGACCACGCCTGGCTGCATGCGCTCGCTGAGCCTGGCGCGCAGTACCGTATGGCCGGCGCGGCTGGTGATGCCCAGCCAGTCGCCGTCCTTGACGCCGCGCACTTCGGCGTCGGAAGGGTGCAGGTCTAGGATGTCCTCATCGTGCCATATCTGGTTGCTCGTCCTCCGTGTCTGGGCGCCGACGTTGTATTGACTAAGAATGCGGCCGGTGGTCAGCAGCAGAGGGAAGCGACGGCTGGCGCGCTCTTCGGTTGCCATATACTCGGTGATGGCGAAGCGGCCCCGGCCGATGGGAAAATCGATCTCGTGCATGGTCGGCATGCCCAGCGGGTACTCGGCGTTACAGGGCCACTGCAGGCTGCCTTGCTCATCCAGCTTGGCGTAGCTGACGCCGGCGAAGCTCGGAGTGAGGCGGGCAACTTCATCCATGATCTCGGAGGGATGGGCGTAGTCCATGGGATAGCCCATGGCTCGGGACAGCTCAAGGGTGACCTCCCAGTCGGCCTTGCCACCAAGCGGTTCCATGACTTTGCGCACCCGGTTGATGCGCCGCTCCGCGTTGGTGAAGGTGCCATCCTTTTCCAAAAAGCTGGAGCCGGGCAGTAGGACGTGGGCGTATTTGGCGGTTTCGTTGAGGAAAATATCCTGAACGATCAGGCAGTCCAGCGAGGAAAGCGCCGCCTCTACGTGCTGGGTGTTGGGGTCCGATTGGGCAATGTCCTCGCCCTGGACGTAGAGTGCCTTGAAACTGCCGTCGATGGCGGCATCGAACATGTTGGGAATACGCAGCCCGGGCTCGTCATCGATCGGCGTGCCCCACTCGGCTTCAAAGCGTTCGCGCGCTGTCTTGTCGGCCACGTGCTGGTAGCCGGGCAGTTCGTGGGGGAAAGAGCCCATGTCGCAGGAGCCTTGGACGTTGTTTTGTCCGCGCAGCGGGTTGACGCCCACGCCTTCACGACCGAGGTTGCCGGTGGCCATGGCTAGGTTGGCGATGCCCATCACCATGGTCGATCCCTGGCTGTGCTCGGTGACGCCCAGGCCGTAGTAGATCGCGCCGTTGCCAGCGTTGGCGTAGGTGCGCGCGGCATGGCGTACGTCGGCGGCCGGCACGCCGGTAACGGCTTCTGTCTGCTCCGGCGAGTGGCGGACGTCGGCGATAAACTGACGCCAGGCTTGGTAGGCCTGGGTATCGCAGCGTGCGGCGATGAAGTCGTGATCCTCCAGGCCTTCATCGACCACCACGTGACCCAGGGCGTTAACCAGTGCCACGTTGGTGCCGGGGCGCAGCGGCAGGTGCTGGCCGTCTTTCAAATGCGGGGTATTGAGCAGATCGATGCGCCGGGGATCGGCGACGATCAGCCTGGCCCCCTGACGCAGCCGGCGGCGCATCAGCGAGCCGAAGACCGGGTGCGCATCGGTAGGGTTGGCGCCGATGACGATGATGGCGTCGGCTTTCATCACGGAGTCAAAGGTCTGAGTGCCGGCGGATTCGCCCAGGGTGGTCTTGAGACCGTAACCGGTGGGGGAGTGGCAGACCCGGGCACAGGTGTCAGTGTTATTGTTGCCGAAGGTAGCGCGCACCAGCTTCTGTACTAGGTAGGTTTCCTCGTTGGTACAGCGCGAAGAGGTAATACCGCCGATGCTCTCGCGACCATATTGGGCCTGGGTGGCCTTGAGCCGCTCGGCGGCAAAGCCGATGGCTTCCTCCCAGCTGACTTCGCGCCAGGGTTGGTCAATAGCATCGCGGATCATCGGCGTGGTGATGCGGTCCGGGTGGGTCGCGTAGCCAAACGCAAAGCGCCCCTTGACGCAGGAATGGCCATGGTTGGCGTCGCCCCCCTTGTAGGGCACCATCCGCACTACTTTGTCGCCTTTCATCTGCGCTTCGAAGGAGCAGCCCACGCCGCAGTAGGCGCAGGTGGTGATAACGCTGTGTTCGGGTTGGCCCTGCTCGATCACACTTTTTTCCATCAGCGTCGAGGTGGGGCAGGCCTGAACGCAAGCGCCGCAGGAGACGCAGTCGGAGTCCATGAAGGCATCGTCCTGGCCGGCCGTGATGCGCGAATCAAAGCCCCTGCCGTCAATGGTCAGCGCGAACGTGCCTTGAACCTCGTCGCAGGCGCGCACGCAGCGCGAGCAGAGAATGCAGCGGCTGGGATCAAAGCTGAAATAGGGATTGGAGTGGTCCTGCTCGGCGGAGATGTGGTTTTCGCCGTTGAAGCCGTAACGCACTTCGCGCAGGCCCACCGCGCCGGCCATGTCCTGGAGCTCGCAGTCGCCGTTGGCCGGGCAGGTCAGGCAGTCCAGCGGGTGATCAGAGATGTAGAGTTCCATGACGTTGCGGCGCAGCCGGGCGAGCCGCTCGTTCTGGGTGGTAATCCGCATTCCGGCCGCTACTGTGGTCGTACACGCCGCCGGCGTGCCGCGCTTGCCCTCGACCTGAACGGCGCACAGCCGGCAAGAGCCGAAAGGTTCCAGGCTATCGCTGGCGCAAAGCTTGGGAATGTTGATGTCGGCCAGCGCTGCGGCGCGCAGCACCGATGTCCCCTCGGGTACCGTAATCGCGACGCCATCGATCTCGAGATCCACGGGCGGGCCGTATTGAGCCGGCGTGCCCAAGTCCTTAGTCTGCTGAGGATCAAACTGCTGAATCATGTCTGTTCTCCTTCCGCCTGGCGCAGGAAGTCATCGGGGAAGTGGGCGAGCGCACTTTGTACCGGATAGGGCGTCATGCCGCCCATGGCACACAGCGAGCCGTCTTCCATGGTTTCGCAGAGCTCGCCAAGCAGCACCAGATTGCCGTCGCGGTTGTCATTGCGGCGGATGCGGTCAATGACTTCGACGCCGCGGGCCGAGCCGATACGGCAGGGCGTACACTTGCCGCAGGATTCTACCCGGCAGAACTCCATCGAGAAGCGTGCCTGCTCGGCCATGTCGACGCTGTCATCGAACATCACCACGCCCCCGTGGCCAACCACGGCGTCGTCAGCGGCAAAGGTTTCGTAGTCCAGCGGCAGATCCCACTGGCTTTCGGGCAGGTAGGCGCCGAGGGGGCCGCCTACCTGGACGGCGCGTAGCGGCCGGCCGCTTAGGGTACCGCCGCCATAGCTCTCCATCAGCTCGCGCAGGGTGGTGCCAAACGCCAGCTCTACCAGGCCGCCGTATTTGACGTTGCCCGCCAGCTGCAGCGCCAGGGTGCCCCGAGAGCGGCCCATGCCGTAGTGGGCGTAAGCCTCGGCCCCCGCCGCGAGTATGTAAGGCACAGCGGCCAGCGACAGCACGTTGTTGACCACGGTGGGCTGGCCGAAAAAGCCTTCGATGGCGGGCAGGGGCGGCTTGAAGCGCACCTGCCCGCGCTTGCCCTCGAGGCTTTCCAGCAGTGAGGTTTCTTCGCCGCAGATATAGGCGCCGGCGCCGAGTCGTACTTCAAGATGAAAGGCGTGCCCGCTGTCAGCGATATTGTCGCCCAGATAGCCGGCTGCCTCGGCGCGGGCGATGGCCGCCTCGAGGATCCGGTGGGCGAGGGGGTACTCGGAGCGCAGGTAGATATAGCCCTGGGTAGCGCCAACGGCGAGGCCGGCGATAGCCATGCCTTCAAGCAGCAGGTAGGGGTCGCATTCCATCACCAGGCGATCGGCAAAGGTGCCCGAGTCGCCTTCGTCGGCGTTGCAGACGATATACTTCTGCTCGGCCGGCGCGTCGAGCACCGTTTGCCACTTGATGCCGGTGGGAAAGGCGGCGCCGCCGCGGCCGCGCAGGCCGGAATCCTTGACCTCGTCGACCAGGCGCTGCGGTGTCTCTGCCAGAGCTTTTTCCAGGCCCCGGAAGCCGTCGTGGGCCCGGTAGTCATCAAGGGAGAGCGGGTCGGTCACGCCGATACGGGCGAACGTCAGCCGCTGCTGGCGGGCAAGCCAGGGAATGGCCTCGGTGAGCCCCTGAGACAGAGGGTGTTCTGTTCGGCCTTCCAGCAGGCCGGCGTCGAGAAGCGATGGGATGTCCGCCGGAATAACCGGGCCGTAGGCCATGCGGCCCCGGGACGTTTCTATTTCCACCAGCGGCTCCAGCCAGGCCATGCCGCGGGAGCCGTTGCGTGTCAGCGTGATCTCCAGTCCGCGCTTGGCCGCTTCGTGCTCGAGCCGTTGCGCCACGCTATCGGCGCCCAGCGATAGCGCCGTGGTGTCGCGGGGAATAAAAATGCGCGCGCTCATTACATTACCTCCAGCGGCTGGGTACGCAGCTCATCGACCAGGGCATCAAAGGACTCGGGCGTGACTCGGCCGTACACGCTGTCATCGAGGCGTAGCGAGGGGCCGCAAGCGCAGTTGCCTAAACAGTAGACCGCCTCCAGGGTAATTTCCCGGTCGGCCGTGGTCTGATGGTAGTCCACTCCCAGGCGCGCTTTGGCGTGGGCCTCAAGGGTGCGGCTTCCCACCGCCTGGCAGGCTTCGGCACGGCAAACCTGCAGCACGTGGTTGCCTGGAGGGGTGGCTCGAAAATGGTGGTAAAAGCTGATCACGCCGTGCACCTCGGCGCGCGTTTGGCCCAGGGTGTCGGCGATAATCGGCACCGCTTCTCGGGGAATAAAGCCGAAGCGATCCTGAATGGCGTGAAGAATCGGCAGCAGGGCGCCGGGCTTGTGTTTCAGGGCGTTGGTTTCAGCCTGAATCAGCGACGACGTCCATTCAGGATAAGCGCTCATGGGTATCACCTGGATCGTTGTTCTTTAAATAAGTATTCAGCTACATATTATGGGTTATGCGTGCATCACGGCTCTATTAAAGCTAGCATCGACTTGAAAAAGGCAAAATATGAAAGTTTATTCATATGAAGAAGATCCAAATTGCGCCGGCCTGGCGCTTCAGCGACGAAGCCGGTAACCAGCTCGACCCCAAGCTGTTTGAGCTGCTCAAGGCGGTGCACCGGCACGGCAAGCTCACTTTGGCGGCTCGCGACGTGGGCATTTCCTATCGCCATGCCTGGAACATGCTCAAAAGATGGCACGAGTTCTTTGGCACGCCGCTGGTTGAGCTCCAGCGAGGGCGGGGAGCCCGGCTGCTGCCGCTAGGCGAAAAGCTCTTGTGGGCCGAGCAGCGTATGAGCGCCCGACTGGGTCCGCAGCTGGAAAGCCTGGCCTCAGAGCTCAACCTGGCCATTCAGCAGTCGCTCGAAGGCATCAAGCCGGTGCTGCGACTGCACGCTAGCCACGGCTATGCCGTTGAGCTGCTGCCGTCCTACCTTGAGGAGCTGCGGCTTGACCTGCAGTATTGCCCCCCCCGGGAAGCGCTGGCGGCGCTCAACCGCGGCGCCTGCGATCTGGCCGGCTTTCACTTGCCCAGAGGTGCAGTGGGCGCGGCAGTCAGCCGTAACTACCGGGGTTTACTCAAACCGCGCAGCCACCGGGTGGTGCGCTTTATCACGCGTCGTCAGGGGTTGATGGTGGCCTCGGACAATCCGCTTGCCATCCGGGGGCTGGATGACCTGGCCCGCAGGGAGGTTCGCTTTATCAACCGCCAGGGGGCCTCCGGTACGCGAGCGCTACTGGACGGTTTGCTGGCGTCAGCCGATTTGCCGGCGGGAAAGATTTCAGGCTATGAGCTGGAAGAATATACCCATTCGGCCGTCGCGGCCTATGTGGCGGCGGGGATGGCGGATGCCGGTTTCGGCGTGGAGGCTGCCGCGCGACGCTTTGGCCTGGCGTTTGTGCCTCTGGCGCTGGAGGACTATCTGCTGATTTGCCACCGTCGAAGTCTCGCGGAACCCAGGGTTGAGCAGCTTCGTGCCATCTTGGCTAGCCAGGCGTTTCAGGCGGCGGTGACGGCGTTGCCGGGCTATTTTCCCGATCGCTGTGGCCAGGTAGACGGACTCGAAGCGCTGCTGCCTCGCTAGGCAGTGGATGGCTTCGGGTAAAAGACAAAGCTGTAAAGCTGACGTCTGTATAGTTTTTTTTTATCCTAAAAAAATGATATTAATATTTTATTTAACCAAGCCGGATCTCTAGTCTCTGGGGCAGTCAGTAAAAGACGCCAATTAGGTAGCACATAGAACAACAAGGAGTTCTCCCATGACGACCCCTGATTCTTCCGGAAAGACAGTTACAGATACCCTGATCGTGGGTGGCGGGCAAGCTGGTATTGCCATGAGCGAGCATCTTGGCAAGCTGGGCGTCCCTCACCTGATTCTGGAGCGGAGCCGCATTGCCGAGCGCTGGCGTTCGGAGCGGTGGGATTCGCTGGTGGCTAACGGGCCCGCCTGGCATGACCGCTTTCCCGGAATGGAGTTCGATAAGGACCAAACGGATCCCGAAGGCTTTGCTTCAAAAGAAAACGTTGCGTCGTATTTTGAGAAGTATGCCCAAAAGATAGAGGCACCGATTCGCACCGGCGTTGAGGTCAAGAACGTGGAGCGTAACGTCGGCCGTTTGGGGTATACCATTGACACCTCTGAAGGTGTCTTTGAGGCCAATCGCATCGTTGCCGCGACCGGCCCTTTCCAACGGCCTGCTATTCCGCCGATTGCTCCCAAGGATGATGCTCTCTACCAGATGCATACGTCGGATTACCGCAATCCCGAGCAGCTTCCCGAAGGGGGAGTCCTGGTAGTAGGTGCCGGCTCTTCAGGCGTGCAAATTGCCGAAGAGCTGCAGCGCGCCGGCAAACAGGTCTACCTGTCCGTTGGGGCGCATGACCGTCCGCCGCGTTCCTACCGCAACCGCGATTTCTGCTGGTGGCTGGGTGTTCTCGGCGAGTGGGATGCGGAAACCATCAAGCCGGGAATGGAGCATGTCACTATCGCCGTTAGCGGTGCGCACGGTGGCAAGACAGTCGATTTTCGTGCGCTTGCCCATGAGGGTGTAACGCTGGTGGGGCTGACAGACTCCTTCGACAACGGTGTGGTGCGCTTCAAGCCCGACCTTGCGGATAATATCCGGCGTGGCGATGAGAACTACCTGTCACAGCTGGATGCCGCCGATGAATATATCGCGCGCAACGGGCTTGATCTGCCGGAAGAGCCGGAAGCTCGCAAGATTCTTCCGGACCCAGGCTGTGTGAAAGACCCCATCCTGAAGCTTGACCTGGCGGAAGCCGGCGTCAAGACGATTGTCTGGGCAACCGGTTTTGCTGTCGATTACAGCTGGCTTAAAAACGTGGAGGCCTGCGATGAAAACGGCAAGCCGAAACATCATCGAGGTGTGTCAAGTGAGCCGGGCATCTACTTTTTGGGCCTGCCGTGGCTGTCACACCGTGGTTCCAGCTTTATCTGGGGCGTTTGGCATGATGCCAAATATCTCGCTGACCAGATTGCCAAACAGCGCAAGTATCTGGAATATCACAACGCCGTTCAGAGCGTGGCCAAGTTCGAGACTGAGTCCGAGTAATATATGAGCACGTTAATAATGGTTTATCTTCACAGCCAGGCGTAACTCATGGAGGTTAGCTGATGCCTACACATACTCGAATTCGTATGTTCAATACGAAAGAAACCTACCCTAACCAGGCACTAGATAATGATTTGTGCCAGGCGGTACGTGCCGGTAATACGGTCTACGTACGCGGTCAGGTAGGTACTGACTTTGACGGTAACTTGGTAGGTTTGGGTGACCCGGGCGCTCAGGCCAAGCAGGCGATGAGCAACGTTAAGCAGCTGCTTGAAGAGGCCGGTTCTGACCTCAGCCACATCGTCAAGACGACGACCTATATCACCGACCCGCGTTTTCGCGAGCCGGTTTATCGTGAGGTCGGAGACTGGCTCAGAGGTGTCTTTCCGATCTCTACCGGCCTGATTGTGTCGGGGCTTGCTCAGCCTGAGTGGCTCATGGAGATTGATGTTGTTGCCGTCATACCGGACAAGGAGGAAACGTAATGACTTTTTCTGTTGCTGGCTTTTGCCGTGAGACAGGCCAGTTTGGTACCGCAATCAGCTCTTCCAGCATTTGCGTTGCCAGCCGCTGTTCTTTTGTTGCTCCCGGGAAAGGCGTTGTGCTGACGCAAAACGTTACTAACCCGGCGCTGGGTCAGCTCGGTGTTCAACTGCTGGAGAAAGGCCAGGGAGCGGACGACGTGCTCACGCAGCTGTGTGAACATGAAGAATTCCCTGAGTGGCGACAGCTGCAGGTGCTGGATAGCAAGGGCGAGAGCGCTGTGCACAGCGGCGAGGAAACGCTGGGTATCTACGCGACGCACCAGGGAAAAGACTGCGTTGCCGGTGGCAATATGCTTGCCGACAAGGCGGTTATCCGGGCTATGGTGGAAGCGTTTGAGGCGCATGAGGGCGAGCTTGCCGAGCGGCTACTGGCCGCGATGGATGCCGCCCTGGCCGCCGGAGGGGAGATGGGACCTATTTATTCGGCAGGGTTGAAGGTAACAGATCAGGCGAGCTGGCCGGTGGTTGACCTACGGGTAGACTGGCACATTTCTCCGCTGAGCGAGCTGCGTATGGTCTGGGAAAACTACCTGCCCCAGCGCGATGCCTATGTACTCAGAGCGTCGCGGCCCGACCAGTCCCCTTCCTACGGCGTGCCGGGCGATGAGCGTTAAGCAAGCCCGGCTCCTGGAGTTCGGCTCTTAGTTAAGAGCAGGGCGGCCATCGGGCCGCCCGTTTTTTATTTCTGATGATTCGGTGCTTCCATGTCCCAAACTTCGGTCGTCGATTTGCTTGCCGAGCTGGTGGCCTTTGATACCACCAGCCACCTTACCAATTTACCGCTCATCGGTTTTATTGAAGACTATTTGGCAAGTCACGGTGTGGCATCGCGGCGTATTGTGGATGAAACCGGCGAAAAGGCGAATCTTTACGCAACGATTGGCCCTGCGGAACGAGCGGGCGTCATGCTTTCCGGCCACACCGATGTTGTGCCGGTGAGTGGACAGAAGTGGAGCGTTGACCCCTTTCAGCTAACCGCTGAGGGTGAGCGCCTTTACGGCCGCGGCACCGCCGATATGAAAGGGTTTCTCGCCGCTGTGCTAGCCGCCGTGCCCGCCTTGGTCGAGGCCAAGCTGGCAGTGCCGGTCCACCTGGCCTTTTCCCACGACGAAGAGGTCGGCTGCCTGGGTGTGCGGAGCCTACTCGACGATCTGGCTCATCAACCGGTTCGACCTGCGGCCTGCCTGGTGGGTGAGCCAACCTCAATGCGACTGGCAACCAGCCACAAAGGCAAGCTTGCCGTGCGCCTCCATCTGCGAGGCAAGGCATGTCACTCCGGTATGGCACCCGAAGGCGTTAACGCCATTCATGCCGCTTCGCACCTGATTGGCTGGGTAGAAAACAAGGCTCGGGAAAAAGCGGCGGAAGGGCCGTTCGACGAGCGCTTTGCCATTGCACATACCACTTTGCAGGTGGGCACCGTTCAAGGCGGTGCAGCGCTTAACATCGTGCCTCAAGACTGCTCCTTTGATCTCGAAATACGTAACGTCCCCGAGGATGATGCCGAAGCTTTGCTCACTGAGCTGATGGAGCTTGCCTCGTCGCTGGAGAAGCAAATGCGCACGTCGCACCCCGAGGCCGGCATTTGCCTGGAGCGTTTGACAGAGTACCCGGGGCTATCGATGAATGATGACCATGGGATGGTGGGTTTCATTCTTGCCCTACTGGACGAGCGTGCTCGGGAGCGTATTGGTTTTGGTACAGAGGGCGGGCTCTTTCAGCGAGAGCTGGGCTTGCCGACGCTGGTTTGCGGACCGGGAAGCATGGCTCAGGGGCATCAGCCCGATGAGTTTGTAACGCGCGAACAGCTGGCTCGCTGTGAGGCTTTTTTGGCCAAATTAATAGTAGCGCTAGAAGATCCCGATGCGCGGCAGCTGGTCGAGAATAACTTTTCGACGGCTGCTCGGGCATAGCCGAATGGCGGATAAGGTGGCCTGTCCGTTGAGGTGGGCTGGGTAAAATAGTATCGCACGAGACGAAAACAGGGGCGCATGATAAGCTCATATTGCTCGCCCTGCGGTCTGACGCGGGGTGCCACTATTCGTCCTGTGACGGTGATAACGAACCGATGCGTCAACTTACCCTTAAGCAGCTGCGCTATTTTACAGTAGCCGGAGAGCTGTCCAGTGTGACTCAGGCGGCTAAAAAGTTACACGTTTCCCAGCCGTCTATTTCGGCAGCTATTCAGCACGTAGAAGAAGTCACGGGTCTACAGTTATTTGTCCGTCATCACGCCCAGGGTCTCTCCTTGACCCCTACCGGAAGGCTGCTGCTGGATAGGGCCCGCCAGTTTCTGCGTGATGCCGAAGGGCTGGAAAAATTCGCCATCTCCATGGGCGAAAATGTAGGTGGTGAGCTTCGGCTGGTCACTTTCCCTACCTTTGCACCCGTTTTCCTGCCCCGGCTCCTGCGTTTTTACGCCGATCGTCACCCGACAGTGAGCCTTTATTGTGACGAGATGAATCAAAAGGATATCGTTCGTGGCCTGAATCAAGGGGACTATGAGCTGGCCTTCACCTATGACCTGGATATTCCCAAAACGATTGATTTTACCCCTCTGTATCGCCTTCCCCCTTATGCCGTTGTCTCCGTCGATCATCCGCTCGGCAATCGCGACAGCATTACCTTAAAAGAGCTGGTGACGTACTCCATGGTGCTGCTGGACTGGCCGTTGAGCCGTGAGTACTTTCTATCGATTTTTACTCATTACGGATTAACGCCCAGCGTGGCACACCGTGCCAAATCGATGGACATGCTGCGCGGGCTTGTGGCTAACGGTTTCGGATTTTCGTTGTTCAATACACCGCTTGATGCCCTTGAGCACTTCGGCGGCGATCACTTGAAGGCGCTTGCTCTGGAAGACGAGGCACTCCCGTTGACCCTGGGTATTGCTTGCCTGAGCGAGCTGCGCTTGCCGCCTAACGCGGAGGCTATGCTTCGCCTGGTCGAAGACGCTGAAGCCCAGTCGGCGGTATTCGAGCGTTTTGAAACGCTGCGCATTAGAAGGGTGTAACGCTGAGGTGCGTTTGCGCAACCGTCATGGCTTTTGGATAGGATAAAATGTTCTAAAGGTTAGTATAATAATATTTTAGTTAACTACTGCCGTAGGGCTATGGTGATTTTCACGGTCGTTCTCTTTGCCGACACGACCTTTTTATAACAACACCCTGGCCCATGGAGTAGCACTCAATGGCGGTACCTGATCTTCATTACTGGCACGATTTTCGCTCCCACTTGGTGATTCCCAGCGAGGCTTTTATCGCGGGCCAAAACACCCCAGCCAGCGATGGCCAAACGCTGACGAACCGCAATCCGGCTACCGGTGACGTTCTGGCAGACGTTGCGGCCTGCAGTAGCGAAGACGTGGATCGTGCCGTGGCCGCTGCCCGCAAGAGTTTCGATGCCGGCGAATGGTCCCTGGCTGCACCGGCAGAGCGCAAGGCAGTACTACAGCGTCTGGCTGCCCTGATGATGGAGCACCAGGAAGAGCTGGCGCTACTCGAGACGCTGGATACAGGCAAGCCGATCCGCGATGCGTTCGAGCTTGATATTCCCGGTGCGTCAGGTTGTTTTGGCTGGTATGCCGAGGCCATTGACAAGCTATACGGCGAAGTAGCGCCTACCGATGGCAATAACCTGGCCACGATCACCCGGGAGCCGGTAGGCGTCGTGGCAGCTGTCATCCCCTGGAATTTTCCCCTGGATATCACCGCTTGGAAAATGGCGCCGGCACTAGCCGCAGGCAACAGCGTTATCCTGAAACCCGCTGAGCAGTCGCCGCTAACAGCGCTGCGCCTGGCTCAGCTGGCCAAGGAGGCCGGCATCCCTGACGGCGTATTCAACGTTTTGCCCGGTCACGGCCACATTACCGGTCAAGCGCTTGGTCTGCACAGCGGCGTCGATTGCCTGGCCTTCACCGGCTCCACCGCTACCGGCAAGCGCTTTTTGGAATACTCTGCCCAGTCAAACATGAAGCAGGTGTGGCTGGAGTGCGGTGGTAAGAGCCCCAACCTGATCTTTGCCGACAGTGACCTGGATGAAGCCGCGAAAGTTGCGGTGCAGGGCATTTATTTCAACCAGGGCGAAGTGTGCTCGGCTAACTCGCGGATCCTCGTCCAGCGAGACATCAAGGAGGCTTTTGTCGAGCGCTTTGTCGCCGCTGCCTCCCAGCTGAAGGTTGGCGATCCGCTGGATCCATCTACCGATATAGGCTCGCTGATTGATGATGATCACGCGGGTAAAGTACGCGGCTATATCTCGCTGGGGCTTGAGGAAGGTGCGCGGCTAGCCTTGGGCGAGGTGCCGGGTGAAGAAGAAAAGGGCGCATTCGTGTCGCCAACTCTATTTGAGGGTGTGACCGCAGAGATGACTATCGCCCGGGAAGAGATCTTTGGCCCGGTGGCGGCGCTGATCGAGTTTGCTGACGAGGATGAAGCAGTCGCGATTGCCAACGACTCCATCTACGGTCTAGCTGCCTCGGTGTGGACCGAGAACCTGTCTCGGGCTCATCGGATTTCTCGTCGCCTGCAGGCCGGTACTGTGTCGGTCAACACCGTAGACGCTATCGATTTCATCACGCCGTTTGGCGGCTACAAGCAGTCCGGCTTTGGTCGTGACCTCTCGCTTCACGCCCTGGACAAGTTCACTCAGATCAAGACTACCTGGATTCGTCTATGACGCAGGCTTGGTCCCCTGGCTGACACGCTCGCCTGACTCCCCTGCAGGCGAGTGGTTAAAACCCCGACAACAATAATGAGGGTTAGTATGAGTCAACAACAGACAGCTGCAGTCAAAACGACTGCGGCAGCGTCCGGTGGTGCCGCTACGCAAGATTGCGGCGCATTGGGCATCAAATCCCTGATCGCCGTTGCCGTTGGCCTGGTTGTTTCCCAGGGCGCAATGGTGATCATGCTTCAGGGCGTGGGCATTGTCGGCGCCGCCTTCATTGTACCGCTGGCCATCGCCTGGGTGCTGGCGCTCTGCTACGCCGCCTCTTTCTCCGAGCTGGCACTACTGGTACCTCGAGCCGGGAGTCTGAGTGCCTATACCGAAGTAGCGCTGGGGCATTTTCCGGCCATTCTTTCGGTTTTTTCCGGCTATGTGGTAGTGGCGATGTTTGCGCTTTCCGCCGAACTATTGCTGGTCAATTACTTCCTTGGCGTGCTTTATCCGGCTGTGGAAAGTACCAACTACGTTGCCTTCGGTATTCTCGGCGTATTCACCCTGCTCAACCTGATGGGCATTGATGTGTTTGCCAAGCTGCAGTATGTCCTGGCGTTTGCCATGGTGGTGGCGCTGCTGCTGCTTGGCGTAAGCGCGCTGAGCGGTGGCTTTGCTCCCCATACCTATAGCGTCTCCAAGCTGGCGGATGGCTTCAATCTGGGCGATGGCGCTCTCACGTTGATCGCGCTGGCGGTCTGGGGCTATGTGGGTGCCGAGTTCGTCTGCCCGCTGGTTGGTGATGCGCGTAATCCCGCGCGCAATATCCCGCGCTCCATGTACATTGGCCTGACTACCATTTTTGTGGTCTTTGCCATCTATTGCCTGGGTGCGCTCTTCTATGTGCCACGTGACATTCTTACTTCTGCCGAGCTGCCGCACCTGGAATATGCCAGTGCGACCTTTGGCGGGTCGGGCACCTTTTTGCTCGCGGTAGCGGCAGTAACCGCGACTTGCAGCACCGTCAACACTTCTCTGGCAGCGGTGCCGCGCATGCTGCAGGGGATGGCGGACCAGGGCCAGGCCTTCCCCATGCTAGGTTGGTTGACTCGTACCAGTCGGGTGCCGTGGGTAGCCGTATTGTTTATTGCCGGTGTTACCGGGTTGCCGCTGCTGGTGTGGGGTAACGACGCAAGCACCGTGGGCCTGCTGCTGACATCAGCCGCTATTTCCTGGCTTTTGGCCTACATTATCGCTCATATGAACGTGATTGCGCTGCGCATTCGCTATCCGAATGTCAAGCGTCCGTACCGCGCGCCTTTCTATCCGCTGCCGCAGCTGCTGGGCATCGTCGGCATGGCTTACGCCATCGTCTATGCCTCGCCGACTCCGGAGTTGACGGTCAAGATTTTCACCAACGCCGGTGTGGTGCTGGGCATCGTCAGCCTAATAGCCGTGGTCTGGATCAAGCTGGTAATGAAAAAGCCGCTGTTTAAACCTGAACCCCTGGATAAAATCGCCAAGCGCTAACAACAATCTTTACAAGAAAGCGAAGCGAGGAGTGCTCCGTGAATACAGGTATCGTCCATGTCCTACCTCCTGTCATCGTGGAGGTCATATCCTGGCCTAGCTCAGGGGGTGAATTCCACACCCGACGTCGAAGAGCCCTGATACATTTATCAGGGTTGTTGAAAGATTGTAAAATGAGAGGACTAAGCAATGCGCGACTCACGCTATGACATACTCTTTGAGCCGACCAAGATTGGACCGTTGACTGCCAAAAATCGGTTCTATCAGGTTCCGCACTGTAACGGCGGCGGCTATCGTGACCCGTCGGCGGCGGCTGAAATGCGCAAAATCAAGTCCGAAGGTGGCTGGGGCGTTATTTTCACCGAGCAGTGCGAGATGCACCATACTTCAGAAATCACGCCGTTTATCGAGCTCAGGCTATGGGATGACAATGACATTCCGCAGCTGAGGAAGATGTCTGAAAGAATGAAGGAACATGGGGCACTGGCGGGCATTCAGCTTGCCTATTCTGGCATCAACGGGCCAAACCTCTACTCGAAAGAAGTACCCATGGCGCCGTCGGCTCTGCCCATTCGTACCTTTACCAACGATCCGGTTCAGGCGCGGGCGCTAACCAAGCGCGATATTCGTGATCTGCGCCGCTGGTTTGTCAACGCCGCCAAGCGTTCAAAAGAGGCAGGGTTCGACCTCATTAACCTTTACGGAGCCCATGGCTTCGGTATTTTCCAGCATTTTCTGAGCCGTGCTACCAACCAGCGTACGGACGAATATGGCGGTAGCCTGGAAAACCGGGCGCGGTTTTCCCAGGAAGTCATTGCCGATATTCGTGACGCGGTGGGTGATACCATGGCGATTGCCCTGCGCGTGAGTCTTGACGAAACGATCGGTGAGCTGGGCTTTTCCAACGCCGAGCTGCGGGACTATGTTGAAATGAACAAGGACCTGCCGGATCTTTGGGATCTAGCACAGGGTACTTGGGAAGACTGTTCAGGGCCGTCGCGCTTCAAGGCAGAAGGGGCCCAGCAGGAGCTGGTGCGTGGTATCCATGAGCTCACCGATAAGCCTATTGTTGGCGTGGGCCGTTTTACCAGCCCCGATGTCATGGCCAAGCAGGTGCGTTCTGGCGTGCTCGACTTCATCGGCTGCGCGCGCCCTTCAATTGCCGATCCCTTCATGCCTAAGAAAATCGAAGAAGGGCGGATTGAAGATATTCGCGAATGCATCGGCTGCAATATCTGCATTACCGGCGATATGACTATGTCGATCAGCCGTTGCACCCAGAACCCCACCTTCATGGAGGAGTGGCGTAAAGGGTGGCACCCCGAAAAGATGAACCCCAAAGGCGATAGTGACAACGTGTTGGTGGTGGGTTCAGGCCCAGCCGGCCTGGAGGCAGCCTGGGCACTGTGTCGCCGTGGCTACCAGGTGGCCGTAGCCGAGTCCCGCACGGAAATCGGCGGTCGTGTGACTCGGGAATGCAAGCTTCCCGGACTTAGTGAATGGGGGCGGGTGGTTGACTATCGCCAGTATCAACTCTCCCAGCGCTCCGATGTTGATATCTTCCTGGATAGCAAGCTGAGCGCAGACGACATCATGGAGTTCGGCTTCGAGAATGTGGCGATCGCTACCGGTGCCACTTGGCGCCGCGACGGCGTGGCCCGTCAGCATGTGGTGCCGATGCCGATGTCCTCAGATGCCAAGGTATATACGCCGGATGACTTGATGGACGGGGATATTCCTGAAGGCAAGGTGATTGTCTTTGACGATGACCACTATTACATGGGCGGCGTGATGGCTGAGCTGCTGGCGAAAAACGGTGCCGATGTCACGTTGATTACGCCAGCGGCCTATGTGTCAGACTGGACACGTAACACGCTGGAACAGGTCGCCATCCACCCCCGCCTGGTAGAGGCCGGCGTGGATATCGTGCTGAACCGGGGCATTACTAAAGTTGCCGCCGATCACGTTGTCAGCAACTGCGTTTACACCCAGTATACCCAGAAATTTGACGCTGATGCCGTCGTGATAGTTGCCGGTCTCGAGGAAAACAATGAGCTGTACGAAGCATTGATGGAGCGTGAAGGCGAGTGGGAAGACGCCGGCATCAAGTCAGTGAAGCTCATCGGTGATGCCAATGCACCGGGCCCGATTGCCTGGGCAACCTATGCTGGGCACCGCTACGCTCGCGAGCTGGACAGCGAGGATATCGGTGACGATCTGCCCTTCCGTCGTGAAATCACTGCAGTTGCTGTGGACTAAGGCGCTAAATTATAAGCTAACGCTTTTTTTTCGATGCTCGTCAAATTGTGACGGGCATCCCCTGAACTGGAAAGTGTACTAGCAGCGTAATAGCACGATGGGAGAAAGCTCGATATTTGCTTTTATTTAGCTACCTCTACTTTTACTTATTATTATCAATAACCCTGATTAGGGATGCTTCTATGAAAGTACTCGTCGCGATCAAGCGCGTCATTGACTATAACGTCAAGATTCGCGTTAAGCCGGATCAGTCAGACGTTGACCTTACTAACGTCAAGATGGCCATGAATCCTTTCTGCGAGATTGCCGTGGAAGAGGCCGTGCGTCTCAAGGAAAAAGGCATTGCCAGTGAGGTGGTGGCGGTGACCGTG
>NZ_JASSZF010000015.1:0-68631 GCF_031935715.1 Halomonas garicola
GAAAATCAAGAAGTTCCGGCGGTTATCTACACGCTATGAGCGACTGGCAAGAAACTACCAGTCACTCCTCTGCCTCGTGTCAGCCGCCATATGGCTGGCCTAATTGTTAACGCCCCCTAGCGACTGAGCTTTGCCGCCACCTTGGCCACGTGCTCGCCCTGGAAGCGGGCAATGGCCAGTTCGCGCTCGTCGGGCTGGCGCGAGCCGTCGCCGGCGGCAATGGTCGAGGCACCGTAGGGCGTGCCCCCGCCGACCTGAGAGATATCAAAAAGCTCAGAGGTTGCGTAGCCGATCGGCACAATTACCATGCCGTGGTGCGCCAGGGTGGTCCAGGTGGACGCAATGGTGGTTTCTTCACCGCCGCCGGTGCCGGTCGAGGTAAAGACGCTGGCCACCTTGCCCACCAGGCCGCCGTTGACCCAGAGGCCGCCGGTCTGATCGAGGAAGGTGCGCATCTGGCCGGACATGTTGCCAAAGCGCGTGGGCGTGCCGAAGATAACCGCGTCGTACTCGGCAAGTTCCGCCGGTGAAGCGACCGGGGCATCCTGATCGGTCTTGCCGCCGGCCGATGCAAAGGCGTCAGCCGGCATGGTTTCGGGGACGCGCTTGACCGTGACTTCGACGCCGTCTACCCGGCGTGCGCCTTCGGCGACGGTGTTGGCCATGGTTTCGATATGGCCGTACATGGAATGATAGAGCACCAGTACCTTGGTCATTGTTGTTGCCTCCTGGGGAATATCCCCTGCTGTTTGGTTTACAGAACCTAGCCTAGCTGTTCTATTGCGTGAGAAAGTGGCACTATTCCACGCATAAAGAACGGATAATTCGATCAATTGCCGTATCGTTCGGCCATGCGCGGTGATATCCAGCCAGCGCATCGATCCGCGAGTGTTTCATGATCCAGAGAGTTCCCCGTATCAGCCTCGAGCAGTGGGCGATACTGCAGGCGGTGGTGGATGAAGGCAGCTATGCCAGGGCCGCCGAGGCGCTCAGCCGCAGCCAGTCATCGGTCAGCTATGCGCTGAAAGGCCTGCAGGAACAGCTGCCTGTTGACGTGCTGACGATTCAAGGGCGCAAAGCGGTACTGTCGCCGGCAGGCGAAACGCTGCTGCGGCAAGCCCGGGTGTTGATTGAAGACGCCTTGAGTCTCGAGTACCTGGCCAGCAACCTGGCCGAGGGCTGGGAAACCGAGGTTCGCCTGGCGGTAGAAGCCATCTTTCCCACGGATCTGCTCAGCCGGGCCATGGCCGCTTTTGTGCCTGAGAGTCGGGCGTCAAGGGTGCAGCTCATCGAGTCGGTGCTGTCCGGCACCCAGGAGGCCCTGCTCAACGGGGAAGCGGATCTGGCCATTACCCACCGCCCTCCGCCCGGTTTTCTCGGGCAGCCGCTGCTGGACGTGACCTTTCTCGCGGTGGCCCATCCCCGGCATCCGCTTCACCAGCTCGAGCGCGACCTGACCCACCATGATCTGCGCGCCTATCGCCAGTTCGTGGTTCGGGATTCGGGGCTCAGGCGCCGTCAGGATGCGGGCTGGCTCGCCGCCGAGCAGCGCTGGACCGTCACCCAGCTCAACACCTCGGTGCAGTTCGTCAGGGACGGACTGGGGTTTGCCTGGCTACCCTACGGCCACATCCGGGAAGAGCTGGAAGCGGGCAGCCTGAAGCGCCTACCGCTGATCGAAGGCGGCCAGCGCAAGGAGGCGCTGTTTCTGGCCTACGCCAATCGCGACGCGGCAGGCCCGGCCACTCGGGCCCTGGCGCGCTCCCTGAAAGTGGCCTGCCGACAGCGAGGGTAAACCTTCTGTTACGCTGCACGCCCGCACCCCGTCATCGCCACCATGGAGATTCGCATGAAAATCCCTGCTTTTCTGACGCTTGCATCAACCCTGCTCGTTTCCGCCTGCGCCAGCACCCCCCAGGAGAAGGCGGATGCCCCAGCGCCCGAAGCGGCAGCGTCAACGGCCACCGTGCATACCTATCGGTGCGAGAGCGGCGAAACCATCGCCGCCGCTTATCCCTCCACCGACTCGGCCAGGGTCGAATACAAGGATCGTCGCGACGACATGCAAATCGCGGTTTCCGGCAGCGGCGCGCGTTACGCGGGTGACGATCTGGAATGGTGGACAAAGGGGATCAGCCCCGGCTCCGAGGGGATTCTTTTCCGTCACCTGGCCGACGGCACCACCGGTGAGCGCCTGGAGATCTGCGAGGCATCCTGAGAGAGCGGTCGGAAAGGGGCTCAGGGATGAGCGAGGCTCGTACAAGGCTTGCGCTGGCAGCATCGAGCCAGGTCATTACACCACACAGACTGAACAACGGGAGGCAGCATGGCACGGGTACTCTGTCAACTACCTCTGCCTAAAGGCAGAGGCTTGTGAAAGCAAGCCCGGTTGACCAGGGAAAGCGGTAGCCAGTCCGCTACGTTGATAATAGGTCGTCAAGACTCACCAGTGGATGCTTCCTCAGTCTGCTGCTCTGAAAGGTCGGGATCATGCTGGCGCAAGGTAAAATGCCGAAGGTCTTGACCGCTGCCGCCAAGCAGGAGCCGGTTATCGACATTCCCGAGGGGAGACAGGGCGCAAGCCCTGCGTCACAAGGCCCGTAAGGGCACTTATCAAGGAGGAAATCGCATGGCGGTTTTCGTATTGGACAACCGCAAGCAGCCGTTGATGCCGTGCAGCGAAAAGCGTGCTCGGTTGCTGCTGGAAGACGGTCGCGCCGTGGTGCATAAACGCTACCCGTTCGCGATCCGGCTCAAGGATCGGGTGGGCGGCGACACACAACCGCTGCGTTTGAAGCTTGATCCGGGTAGCAAGACCACGGGGCTGGCGGTGGTGCGTAAAGCCGGCGACGGCCAGCATGTCCTGTGCCTGTTTGATCTGGTGCATCGCGGCTTTCAGATCAAAAAAGCCCTGGAGCAACGCGCCACGTTTCGGCGTCGCCGCCGCTCGGCCAATCTGCGCTACCGCGCCCCGCGCTTTGATAATCGCATTCGGCCCAAAGGTTGGCTGCCCCCTTCATTGCAGCATCGGGTCGATACCGTCACAGCTTGGGTGGAACGGCTACGCAGACTCGCTCCCATCACCGCGCTGGATCAGGAGTTGGTGCGCTTTGATACCCAGCGGCTCGACAACCCCGAGATAAGCGGCGTTGGATACCAGCAAGGGACGCTGTTGGGGTACGAGGTGCGCGAGTACCTATTGGAGAAATGGGGCCGGGAATGTGCCTATTGTGGGGCCACGGACACACCGCTGGAAATCGAGCATGTTGAACCACGCAGCCGTGGCGGTTCCAACCGCGTCAGCAACCTGTCATTAGCCTGCCATGCCTGCAATCAAGAAAAGGATCGGCAAGCATTGACTGATTTTTTTGCCACGGCGAGGGGGCTTCGTCGCCGCTTGAAACAACATGGACATACCGCTGACATACGGCTTGAGCGAGTACAGCGCCAACTCAAGCAACCGCTACGCGATGCCAGTGCGGTCAATGCGACCCGTTGGGCGCTGTTCACCGCGCTCAAGGCCATCGGCTTACCTGTCACGGTCGGCACGGGTGGCCGTACCAAATACAACCGCCAGCGCCTCGGTATTCCCAAAACTCACGCCCTGAATGCCGCTTGCGTCGGCCCAATGGACGCCCTGCACCACTGGCAGGTGCCCACTCTGACGATCAAAGCCACCGGGCGCGGCGGTTATCAACGCACTCGGCTGACTCGACACGGTTTTCCTCGGGGTTACTTGATGCGCCAAAAGCAGGTTAAAGGCTTTCAAACGGGCGATATGATCACGGCCCTCGTGCCCACAGGTAAGAAAGCCGGCACGCATATCGGTCGTGTGGCCGTGCGCAAAACCGGCAGCTTCAACATCCAAACCCAACAAGGGGCAGTGCAAGGCATTTCGTACCAATACTGCACCCTGATTCAACGCGGTGATGGCTACGGCTATCACTCCACACCATCCATTAACCACCAGGGAGGAGCGGGACAGACGGTGGTGTAGTCCAGGTCGCCCTGCGGGCGACGCGTTATCCCTCCCGGCACTCAACGTACCGGGTATCCCGCGCAAATTCTGATGAACTCTGCGGCATCGAGGAAGGGCTGCGTTTCTCGCCTTTCTGCTGGCGGATTCGCTATGCGCTGGCGCACAAGGGGCTCGAGGCGGAGACGCGACCCTGGCGCTTCACCGAGAAGGAAGCGCTGGCCTTCGCCCGCCACGACAAGGTGCCGGTGCTGGTCGACGGGGACGAGGTCGTCACCGATAGCTACGCGATCATGAGCTATCTGGATCGTCGCTACCCCGAGGCGCCGCTGCTGGGGGAAGGCATGGCCGAGACGCCCGGCGCATTGTCGATGTCGAGAAGGGCTAGCGATGTCGAGAGTGCCTAGCGGCGCCGTTTGCGCGACTCCCGGGTGCGGTTGAGCTCGCGCTTTTTGGCCTTGGCCTTGTCGCTTGAGTCGGCCATGGGGTCGTAGGGGTTGTCCCCCGAGCGAAACTCGAAGCGCATGGGCGTGCCGCGCACCTTGAGCACCTTGCGGAAGGTGTTGGTGAGGTAGCGTCGGTAGGCGTCGGGCAGCGCGCCGGTCTGGTTGCCGTGGACCACGATGATCGGCGGATTGCTGCCGCCCTGGTGGGCCATGCGCAGCTTGATGCGCCGGCCGTGAACCATCGGCGGGGCGTGCTGAGCGACGGCGTCCTGGAGCAGGGTGGTCAGCCGGTTGGTGGACCAGCGGGCGTTGGCGGCCTCGAAGGCGCGCTCGACGGACGGGTAGAGATCGCCCACTGCAGTGCCGTGCAGCGCGGAGATGAAGTGCAGCTCGGCGTAGTCGGCAAAGCCCAGCCGGCGCTTGATCTCGGCGCGCATCTTGTCCCGGGCCTCGCTCTCAAGCCCGTCCCACTTGTTCACCGCCAGCACCAGCGCCCGGCCGGTGGTGAGCACGTAGTCGAGCAGATGCAGGTCCTGCTCCACCAGCCCGGTGCGGGCGTCGAGCACCATGACCGCGACGTGGCATTCCTTGATGGCTTCCAGCGCCTTGATGATCGAGAACTTCTCGGTGGCTTCGCGCACGTTCTTGCGCCGCCGCACGCCGGCGGTATCCACCAGCACGTAGGGCTTGCCGCGCCGCTCGAAGGGGATCTCGATGGCGTCCCGAGTGGTGCCGGCCTCATCAAACACCACCACACGGTCTTCGCCAAGCAGGCGGTTGACCAGCGTCGACTTGCCCACGTTGGGCCGGCCGATCACGCCGATGCGGATGCCCTTGGTGCCGGTGTCGGCGGGGATCGACTCGTCGCGCTCGGGAAACGGCTCGAGTACCTGATCGACCAGCGCGGCGACGTTGCGCCCGTGGGCGGCGGCAATGGCGTGAGGGTCGCCAAGGCCCAGGGTCCAGAAGTCGGCCATGGCCGAGTGCTCTTCCAGGCCGTCGGTCTTGTTGACCACCAGCCAGGTCTTTTTCTGATTGACCCGCAGGTGGTTGGCGATGGCTTCGTCGGCGACGTTGAGCCCCGCCCGGGCGTCCACCATGAACAGCACGATATCGGCTTCGTCGATGGCGGCCAGGGACTGCTCGGCCATGGCCGCGTCGATGCCGTGCTCGTCGCCGCTGATGCCGCCGGTGTCGATGACCGTGTAGGCTTTGCCGCCGAGCATGCCGTTGCCGTACTTGCGGTCCCGGGTCAGGCCGGGAAAATCGGCCACCAGCGCGTCGCGTGAGCGCGTCAGGCGATTGAACAGGGTGGATTTACCCACGTTGGGGCGGCCGACTAGCGCAATAACCGGTGTCATGGGGAGACGTCCAGAGTTTCCAGGGTGCCGTCGTTGGCGAGCACGTGAATCGTGCCGCCTTCGGTGACGGGGGTGATGCTGATGCCGGAGCGGTCAACGCGGGTGCGCCCCACAAGCTCGCCCTGGCGGGCGTCGAGCAGGTGCAGATAGCCTTCGAAATCTCCCACCACCAGGCGGCCGTCGGCAAACGCCGGCGCGGTTAGCCAGCGGCCGGTGAGGTCGTCGTTTTGCCACACTTCATCGCCGCTCTGGGCGTCCAGGGCAAGCACGCGGCTGTCGTCGGTGACCACGAACAGATAGTCGCCCACCAGCAGCGGCGTATGCCGGCTGGAGAGCTCGCGCTCCCAGATCAGCTGGCCGCGGGTGGCCTCCAGGGCAATCAGGCGGCCGTTATAGCTGGTGACGTAGAGCCGGCCATCCGGGGTCAGCAGCGGCTGGCCGGTCAGATCCACCAGGCGGTCGACTTCGGTGCGCCCCTGGGGAATGGCCACCTGCTGCTGCCACAGCGGCTCGCCGGTGCGGTTGTCCAGGGTGACCAGGCGGCCGTTGGCAAAGCCGGCAAAGGTGACGGGGTCAATGGTCTGCGGCGTGCCGGTGCCGCGCAGGGTCAGCGACGGCGGGTTGCTTTCGTAGGACCAGCGGGTCTCCCCGCTCTGGCGGTCAAGGGCGGTGATCTGGCCGTCGGTGCTCTGCACGATCAGCAGGTCGCGGTTGGGCTGAGGAGCGGCCAGCACTTCGCTTGAGACCCGCGCGCGCCACTGCTCGCTGCCGTCTCCCTGCTTGAGGGCGATGACGTCGCCGTTCTTGCTGCCCAGATAAACGTGGCCGGCAATCGCAGAAAGCCCGCTGGAGACGGCGCTGTCGAGCGTGGTTTCCCAGTCGCGCTTGCCGCTGTCGGCATCCAGCGCCACCACCAGCCCGCGGGCGTCGGCGGCGAACAGCGTATCGCCGTCCCGGGCCGGCGTCAGCGGGTAGCGCGCTCGGCCAAGGCCCTTGCCGATGCCGGTGTCCCAGCGGGTATCAAGGGTGGAGGTAGCGTCAATGTCGGAGAGCGGCTTGGGCGTGTAAAGCGGCTCGCCTTTGCTGGCGCAGCCGGCCAGCAGGGCAATGGCGCCGGCGCCCAGCGTCAGGCGCAGGGTGCGGGAAAAACGGGTGGCGATCATGGCGTGGCCTCGCGGGTATCTGGAGTATCGCTGCCCAGGTCATCAAGTTTCAGCGTGACGCCGTAAAGGGGGCGGCCTTGCTCTTCGGTCAGCGCCTGCGCCTGCTGCCAGGCGGCGCGGGCCTCGTCGTTTTGACCGAGGGCGAAATAAGCGTCGCCGTGCACGCTGTGGCGCTGGGCGGCGAGCGGGGCGACCACGTCGTCTTCCAGCCGGCCGAGCGCCTGCTGCGCCTCGCCGGCGGCAACGTCAAGCCGCGCCAGGCGCAGCCGAGCCAGGCCCTGAACGTAGCCCCGCGAGGAGTCGTCAAGCGCCTGCTCCAAAGAGGCGCGGGCGCCGTCCAGGTCGTCCTGCTGTACCGCCAGGCGGGCGTCGAGCAGCAGCGCAAGCTCGGCGTAGAGCGAGCCGCCGTGGCTTTCGACCAGCTCGTCGGCGGTGCTGCGGGCGTTTTGCAGCGACTGCTCGTCGGCTGATTCGGCGGCATCCTGGCCGGCGGTTTCGGCAATCAGCTGCTGGTAGCGCAGGGACGCGGCTTCGGCCTGGCCGTCCTGGTAGTTCTGCCAGGCCTTGAAGCCAAACACGCCGGCGCCGGCGATTATCAGGCCGGCTACCAGCGAGGTGCCGTTTTCCTTCCACCAGCGCTTGATCGCGTCCATCTGTTCTTCTTCGGTTCTCAGCTCCGCCACGGGCGGCCTCCTTGAAACTGTCTATGACGGCTATGACGGGCAAGTTTCCACGCCGGCGAGCGGCTCAGGGGTTGGCCCGGGTGAATCCCAGCTGGGACGCCAGCGCAGGGGCCAGCTCGCTTTGCGCTACGCGCCGCTGCTCGCGGTCGTCGCGCAGAAATTTCAGCGTGGCGGCCTGTTCGGCGCGCTCGTCCTCGCCCAGCAGTATGGCCAGCGGGGCACCGCTCTTGTCGGCCTTTTTCATGCGGCTTTTAAAGCTGCCGCCGCCGCAGTGCAGGGTCAGGTTTAACTCAGGCAGGGCGGTTCGCAGCCGCTCGGCCAGGGCCAGCGCCTCGGGAGTCGCGGCGTCGTCCATGGGCACCAGATAGGCATCGCAGCCGCCAAGGGCTTCGTCGGGAATCAGCGCCAAGGTGTCGAGCAGCAGAATCAGCCGCTCGATGCCCATGGCAAAGCCCACCGCCGGGGTGGGCTTGCCGCCCAGCTGTTCGACTAGGCCGTCGTAGCGGCCGCCGGCGCACACGGTGCCCTGGCTGCCCAGCGCATCGGTGGTCCATTCGAACACGGTGCGCGAATAGTAATCCAGCCCGCGCACCAGCCGCGGATTGATCACGTAGCCGACGCCGGCGGCGTCGAGCATGGCCTTGAGGCGCTCGAAGTGCTCCCGGGAGGCCTCGTCCAGGTGATCGATGAGCCGCGGCGCGCCGGCGATCACCTCAGCTAGAGCCGGGTTCTTGGAGTCCAGAATGCGCAGCGGGTTGGTGGTCAGGCGGCGTCGGGAGTCCTCATCGAGCACCTCGAGGTGCTGCTCGAAGTAGGCCACGAGCATCTCGCGGTAGGCTGCCCGGGCCTCGGCCGAGCCCAGCGAGTTAAGCTCGAGGGTGACGTGATCGGCAAGCCCCAGCTCCTGCCACAGCCGCGCCGACAGCAGGATGACTTCGGCGTCGATGTCCGGGCCGTCGAGGCCGTAGGTTTCCACGCCGACCTGGTGAAACTGGCGGTAGCGGCCCTTTTGCGGGCGCTCGTGGCGAAACATCGGCCCCTGGTACCACAGCCGCTGGGTCTGGTTGTGCAGAAGGCCGTGCTGCATGGCCGCGCGCACGCAGCTGGCGGTGCCCTCCGGGCGCAGGGTGAGGCTGTCGCCGTTGCGATCGTCGAAGGTGTACATCTCCTTTTCGACGATGTCGGTCACTTCGCCGATGGAGCGGGCAAAAAGCGCCGTCTGCTCCAGAATGGGCGTGCGAATCTCGGCAAAGCCGTAGCGCGCCATCAGGTCGCGGATCCGGGCTTCAAAAAACTGCCAGCGCGGGCTTTCGTCGGGCAGCAGGTCGTTCATGCCGCGAATCGCCTGGATCTTGCGGGCGGTGTAGGGGGCTGCGGTCTGGCTCAATGGAAACTCCTTGTGTGTCGCAGCAGGCTACACGCTGCGGGCGATAGTATCTTCTTCGCGCTGCTGTTTTTCGCGCACCTTGTCGCGGATCAGCCGCTCAAGATCGTCAACGAGGTTGTCGTTGCGCAGCTTCTGCGCCGGCTTGCCGTCAAGATACAGCAGGTTGGCGGGGCTGCCGCCGGTGAGGCCCAGATCGCTCTCCTTGGCCTCGCCCGGGCCGTTGACGATGCAGCCGATGATCGACACGTCCAGCGGCGTCATCACGTCTTCCAGGCGCTCTTCGAGCTGGTTCATGGTGTCGATGACGTCAAAGTTCTGCCGCGAGCAGCTGGGGCAGGCGATAAAGTTGATGCCCTTGGTGCGCAGCTTGAGGCTCTTGAGCATGTCAAAGCCGACCTTGACCTCTTCCACCGGATCGGCGGCAAGCGATACCCGCAGAGTATCGCCGATGCCGTCCATCAGCAGCATGCCAAGGCCGATGGAGGACTTGACCGTGCCCGAGCGCAGCCCGCCGGCCTCGGTGATCCCCAGGTGCAGCGGCTGTTCGATGCGGCTGGCCAGATCGCGGTAGGCGGATACGGCCATGAACACGTCGCTTGCCTTGACGCTGACCTTGAAGTCGGGGAAGTCCAGCCGGTCAAGATGGTCAATGTGGCGCAGGGCGGACTCCACCAGCGCCTCAGGCGTGGGCTCGCCGTACTTGCGCTGCAGGGATTTTTCCAGCGAGCCGGCGTTGACGCCGATGCGCATGGGGATGCCGCGGTCCCGGGCGGCGCTGACCACCGCGCGCACGCGGTCTTCGCGGCCGATGTTGCCGGGGTTGATGCGCAGGCAGTCGACGCCCAGCTCGGCCACGCGCAGGGCGATCTTGTGGTCGAAGTGAATATCGGCTACCAGCGGTACGTTGACCGCCTGGCGGATGCGGCCGAACGCCTCGGCGGCGTCCATGCTGGGCACCGAAACGCGGACGATATCGGCGCCGGCGGTTTCCAGCTGGCGCACCTGGCGGACGGTGGCCTCGACGTCAAGGGTGTCGGTGTTGGTCATGCTCTGGACGGCAATCGGCGCATCGCCGCCAACCGGAACGTTGCCGACGTGGATCTGGCGTGAGGCGCGGCGTTGAATAGAGGACGGGGCGTGCATAGGGCGGATCACTCTCCCAGGGTAAAGCGGGCGACGTTATTGGCGCCGGCGTGCCGGGCAAGGTCGACGACCTCGCCCCGGTAGCGCAGTTCGACGCCGGTAGCGTTGCCGACGGTTAAACGAAACGGCGGCTGGCCTTCTACGCTTGCTTCGGTGCCGGGCTGCTGTAGCCCGACAAACACGCGCTCGTCGTGGGCATCGAAAATTTCCGTCCACGACTGCTGATTGAACGTCAGCGCCAGGGTGGTGGCGTCGGCGCCGCTGTCGGCGTCGGCGCTGGAGTCTTCGGCTTCATCGGCGCCGGCCACGCGGGTGGCGGCGGCCAGGGCGCTATCCGACGGTGCGGCGGGAGCGGTGTCGGCGGAGCCTGTTTCGACAGAGTTCTGGACAGAGTCGGCTTCGGCAGCGCTGTCGGCGTTAGCCGTGGTTTCAGCGGCGCTTTTGGCGGCGGCGTCAATCTCGTCTGTGGCGTCGTCGGTAGAGGACGACGTTTCCGCCGCCGCCGAGGAGTCGGGCGCCGTCACGGCGCCGTCGTCCAGGCTCGGCGGGGCGTTCCCGCCGCGGCTTTGCCACCAGGTCACGGTGACGCCGATCAGCCCGGCGATGACTAAAAGCGTCACCAGCTTGAACAAAATGCCGCCCAGCCGCGAGGGCGGGCGGGTCACCGATACCGGCTTGATGTCGCGCGCGGTATCCGGGGCGCCGTGGCGTGCCTCGTAGGCCCTGAGCACCGGGGCGTCATCCATGCCCAGGTAGCGGGCGTAGGTGCGCAGATAGCCGCGGCGGTAGGTGGCCACGGGGATTTCGGCGTAATGATCCTGCTCCAGCCCTGAGACTACGGCCGGGCGCAGGTGCAGGGCGTGCGCGGCGTCCCTGAGGGCAATACCCTGGCGCTCCCGCTCCCTGCGTAACAGTTCGCCGGGGGAATCCCCGGGCTGATCGTCAGCGTATTCGTCGTTATGTGTGTCGCTCATGGCTGAGCATCCTCAAAACGGTGATCAGGGCGTATCGCCCGTGCTTGCAAGCTGGCGCCGATACTTGCCGGCGAGTTCGCTGTCGCCGCGCTCAAGGGCCAGCTCTGCGGCCATTTCCAGCGCTTCGCGGGTGGGCCGGCCAAGCCGCAAAAATCGCTGTAGCGGCGCCCAGGCCCGGGCGTGATTGCCCTGACGGTACTCCAGTTGGGCCAGCAGCCAATAGCTGCGTGCGTGGCGCGGGTCGATCTTGCTGGCCCGCACCAGGCTTTCCCGGGCACGCTGCGTCTGGTCCCTGGCGGTATAGCACTGTCCCAGATTAGTGAAAAGCCGCGCCCGGTGTTCGTACTGGGGATCCTTGGCTGCCGTTTCGAGCTGCTGGCAGGCGCGCTGATAATTCCCCTGCTGATAAAGAAAGGCGGCGTAGTTGTTGCGCGCGCGGGTAAAGTCCGTGTTGGCGGCGAGCGCCTTCTTGAACTGCTCGGCGGCCAGGTCGTTTTCGCCCTGACGCTGGTAGACAAGCGCCAGCGCCTGCAGCGTTTCGGGATTGCCGGGGTCAAGCTCTTCGGCCCGGTCCAGCGCGTTGAGCGCGCGCTTCAGGTTGTTCTGCTCCAGATAGGCAAGACCCAGCCGGGTGTAGGCGCTGCCGGCCTCCGGCGTATCCGGAGAGGAAAGCAACGACGAGGCGCAGCCGGACAGCCACAGCGTGCCGAAAAGAGCCAGAATGGCAGGCGCTTGGGCAATACGCGGTAGCGGGCGGCGGCAAAGCATCGGTATCCTCATGGTGGCAGTCCAAACGGCGCAGTGAGTCTTGGCGCAAAAGCGCGAAGCGACTCCTGCACCGCACCAAGGGCGCGTTTATCAAAGCGCTGTGCCCGGCACAAGTCAAGGCGGTGCTGGCTAGCTTTAGGCTGGTTGGCGTCAAGCTAGTTGGCGTCAAGCTGTACCGACTGAATGTAGCGGGCCTGGCGCTTGGTGCGATCCTTCACTCGGCCGACCAGCTGGCCGCAGGCGGCGTCGATGTCATCGCCCCGGGCCATGCGGATCGGCGCGGTGTAGCCCAGCTCGTCAAGCCAGCGCTGAAAGCGCACGCACTGGTTGCGCGACGGCGTTTCGTAGCCCGAGTGGGGAAACGGGTTGAACGGAATCAGGTTGATCTTGCACGGCAGCCCTTCAAGCACCTCGGCAAGCTCGGTGGCGTGTTCCTGCTGATCGTTGACCCCCGCAATCAGGGTGTACTCGACGGTGACCTGGCGGTTCTCCGGACTCTTGTCCAGGTAGCGCCGGCAGGCGTCCAGCAGCGTGGCGATGTTGTACTTGCGGTTCAGCGGCACCAGCTCGTTGCGCAGCTCGTCGTTGGCCGCGTGCAGCGAAATGGCCAGGCTTACGTCGATGTCGTCGCTGAGCTTGTCGATCTTGGGCACCACGCCCGACGTGGAAAGCGTCACCCGGCGCTTGGACAGGCCGTAGCCGTCGTCTTCGAGCATCAGGTGCATGGCCGGCACGACGTTATCGTAGTTGAGCAGCGGCTCGCCCATGCCCATCATTACCACGTTGGTCACCGGGCGCTGGCGGCTGTCGTTGCGCGGCACGTCGCTGCGCGAGGCCACCCATACCTGGCCGATGATTTCTGCGGCGGTGAGGTTGCGCTGAAAGCCCTGCTTGCCCGTGGAGCAGAAGCTGCAGTCAAGCGAGCAGCCCACCTGGGACGACACGCAAAGCGTGCGCCGCTTACCGTTATCCGCGGGGATCAGCACGGTTTCCACGTAGCTGCCGTCCTCGACTTCCAGTACCCACTTGCGCGTGCCGTCCTTGGAGGCGCCTTCGTAGACCACCGACGGGCCGCGCACCTCGGCCAGGCGCGCAAGCTTTTCGCGCAGCGCCTTGGACAGGTTGGTCATGGCGGCAAAGTCGTCGCAGCCTTCGTGGTGCATCCACTTCATCAGCTGGGCGGCGCGGAACTTCTTTTCGCCGATGGAGAGAAAAAACGCCTCCAGCTGCGCCCGGGACATGCCCAGCAGGTTGACGCGCTCGGGGGCCTGCCCCGGGGCGACGGACGTCGCGTCAGGGGAAGTGGTAGTAGATGCGTCTTGGAAAGCGGCAGTGGTCATGGCAGTCAGCGTCGGAAGAAAAGGCGGGAGCCGGGCTCCCGCGAAAATGGCCGGCAACGTGCAAGCTGCCTTGCAGCGCGCTTAGCGCGGGCAGATTTCGTCGTTGTCGAAGAAGTAGGCGATTTCGCGCTCGGCGCTTTCCACGGAGTCGGAACCGTGAACGGCGTTAGCGTCGATGGTTTCGGCAAAGTCGGCGCGGATGGTGCCGGCTTCGGCTTCCTTGGGGTTGGTCGCCCCCATCAGATCGCGGTTCTTGGCGATGGCATCTTCGCCTTCCAGCACCTGTACCACTACCGGGCCCGAGGTCATGAAGCCGACCAGATCGTTGAAGAAGGGGCGCTCCTTGTGCTCGGCGTAGAAGCCGCCGGCGTTGTCGTTGGAGAGCTTGATCATCTTGGCGGCAACGACCTTGAGGCCGGCTTTTTCAAAGCGGGCAATGATCTCGCCGATGGCATTTTTGGCGACAGCGTCGGGCTTGATGATGGACAGCGTGCGTTCGTTCGCCATGTAACAAATCTCCTGGATCGGACGTAAAAAATAGGGCGTAAAAAGTCGCGTTTAAAGCGAGAAGGCAAAGCACCGCCGCCGGTACGGCAGAACCGGGCCGGCGGCGGGGAGGCGCGATTATAGCGCTTCATCAAGGCCGTGAATACTGCCCGTGCCGGCCCCGCGGTTAGATGGTGAAGCTTTCGCCGCAGCCGCACTCGTCGGTGACGTTGGGGTTGTTGAAGCGAAAGTAGCGGTTGAGCCCTTCGTTGACGTAGTCGACTTCGCTGCCGTCGAGCATGGTCAGCGCGTCCGGGGCGACAAATACCTGGGCGCCGTGATCCTCGAAGTGGGCATCGTCCGGGGCGGCCTCGTCGGCAAAGTCGAGCACGTAGCTGTAGCCGGAGCAGCCCGAAGGCTTGACCGATACGCGCAGGCCAAGGCCTTCGCCGCGTTCGGCGAGGACGTGCTGAATCTGCTCGGCAGCAGCGGGCGTAATGTTGAGCGTGGCCATGGTGACCTCCTCCTGTTGAAGCCGTCGTTGTTTCTACTGTTGTTTCTACTGTTGTTTCTACTGTTGTTTCTACTGTTGTTTCTACTAGCTAGCGTGGTGACTCTTGGTGAACCGCGCCGCGGAGGGCTAAGCCGCCCGCAGGCCGGTGACGGCGTGCTGCAGCACGCCTACGGCGTGGTCGATATCGGCCTCGGTGGTAAAGCGACCGAAGCTGAAGCGAAGCGAGGCAAGCGCCAGCCGGCGCGGCACGCCGACGCCCAGCAGCACGTAGGACGGATCCACGCTTGCCGAGTTGCACGCCGAGCCGGTGGACACCGCCACGTCGCGCAGCGCCATCAGCAGCGATTCGCCGTCCACGCCGCCAAAGGCGACGTTGATGATGTTGGGCAGGCTTGCCTCGCTTGCCGCATTGCGATGAACGTCTTCCAGTTGGGCAAGCCCGCCGAGAAAACGTTCGCCCAGCGCCGCGATATGCGCCTGGTCGGCCTCGCTTTCCTGAATCATCAGGGCAAAGGCCTCGCCCATGCCGGCAATCTGGTGCGTGGGCAGCGTACCCGAGCGCATGCCGCGCTCGTGACCGCCGCCGTGAATCAGCGCCTCCACGCGGATGTCCGGGTGGCGCTTGACGTAGAGCGCGCCCACGCCCTTGGGGCCGTAGGCCTTGTGCCCGGAAAGCGACATCAAATCGATACTCTGGGCGCCGACGTCCAGCGGTACGCGGCCGATGGCCTGGGCGGCGTCGGTATGGAAGGCCGCGCCAAACTCGTGAGCAACGTCGGCAAGCGCCGCCGTATCGTTAACGCTGCCAAGCTCGTTGTTGACCGTCATCAGGGATACCAGCGCGGTGTCGTCGCGCATGGCGCCGCGCAGCTGCTCGGGGGTAACGCGGCCGTCGCCGCCGGGCGTTAGCCAGGTCACCTCGAAGCCTTCGGCCTCGAGGGCATGTGCGGTATCCACCACGGCCTTGTGCTCGATGACGGACGTCACCAGGTGCATGCCGCGCTCGCGATTGGCGCGCATGAACCCGGTGAGCGCCAGGTTGTCGGCCTCGGTGGCGCCGCTGGTCCAGACGATTTCGCGCGGGTCGGCGCCGATGGCGTCGGCCACCTGGCGGCGCGCCTGCTCGACCACCTGTTCGGCCTGCCAGCCCGGCATGTGGCTGCGCGAGGCGGGGTTGGCGTAGAGCTGGTCAACCGTTAAATAGCGCTGCATCACCGCGGCTACGCGGTCATCCACCGGCGTAGTGGCGGCGTAGTCAAGATAAACGGGCAGCGTGGGTGTGGTTTGTGGCATCTTGATTCACATCGGTCAGTGGGCGCGGGCAGGCTGGCGCTAGGGGGCTGACGCGAGAATGGCGTCGTCCACGCGCACCTGCTGGCGCCGGGCAATATGCTGTATATCGGGGCGCGCCGACAGCTGTTCAAGCGTCACCGCGTCGAGAAACCGGCGGATCTGCCCGGAAAGCTCGCACCACAGGTGGTGGGTCAGGCAGGTGTCGCCCTGCTGGCAGTCGGAAAGTCCCTGGCAGCGGGTGGCGTCCACGCTTTCGTCGACGGCGTCGACGATGCTGGAAACGCAGATGGCGCCAGGCGCCTGCGCCAGCAGGTAGCCGCCGCCGGGGCCGCGCACGCTGTTGACCAGGCCGGCCCGGCGCAGCCGGGCAAACAGCTGCTCCAGATAGGCAAGCGAGATGTCCTGGCGCCGGGCGATATCGCCAAGGCTGATAGGCGCGGTATCGGCGTTGATCGCCAGATCCAGCATGGCGGTAACGGCGTAACGTCCTTTGGTGGTTAAACGCATAGGCGGTTCAAACGCATAACGGACCCCGGCTGCTCCACATGAGCGCGCTGATGGCAAAATCTGGCCCATTATGGGAAAGCCCGAGCGCAGGGGTCAACCTTTGCCCGAGGCGTCGTCGGGCGTATCTTCGCTTTCGCTGCCGGGCGAGCGGGTCCGCCTGCGGTGGTTGGCCGTGTGGTCGGCGCATTCGCTGGCGGCTTCGCCGAGCACGTCGGCAAAGTCTTCGCTGCGCAGCTCCGGCAGCTCGCCCTTGCGGTAGCTGGTATCCAGCCGGGTCAGGGTCGAGCACATTTGCTCGATGCGCTCATCTACCGCGTGCATGTGGTCGAGCATGGCCTGCATCGAGCGGGCCACCGGGTCGGGCATATCCTGGCTGACGCCGTAGGCGTCAAAGCCGAACTTCTGGCGCATGGCCTCGCGCCGGTCGGGGTCGACGTCCATGGACTGTTCGGTGTCGGGCTCGGCGCGCTTGACGATCTTGCCGGGTATCCCCACCACCGTAGCGCCTTCGGGGACGTCCTTGGTGACCACGGCGTTGGAGCCGACCTTGACCCCGGCGTCAAGGGTGAGCGGGCCGAGTATCTTGGCCCCGGCACCGATGATCACGCCGTCGCCCAGGGTCGGGTGGCGCTTGCCCTTGTGCCAGCTGGTGCCGCCCAGAGTGACGCCGTGGTAAAGGGTGACGTCGTCGCCGATCAGCGCGGTTTCGCCGATGACCACGCCCATGCCGTGGTCGATGAAAAAGCGCCGGCCGATGGTGGCGCCGGGGTGAATCTCGATGCCGGTTAAAAAACGGGCAAAGGTCGAAAGCGTCCGCGCCAGCCACTTGGCGCCCTTGTTCCACAGCCAGTGGTGGAAGCGGTGCAGCAGCAGGGCGTGCAGGCCGGGGTAGTTGGTCAGCACTTCAAAGAAGTTGCGTGCGGCCGGATCGCGGACAAACACGCTGTTGATATCTTCGCGCAGGCGTTTAAACATGCGACCTTTCCTTTAGTGGGTGGGCGTCCGGCGGCGAGGCCAGAGGCAATAGACTGGCGGCGCCGAGCGCCGGATTCAAGGGCGCGGCGGCCGGTCGGCCCTGTCGGCGGCGGTCTTGTCCGTCGCCGACAGGATGCCGCGCAGGATATTGAGTTCGATCCGGCGCGGGCGGGCGCGCAGGTACAGCCGGCGCAGGCGGGCCATGAGCTGGCGCGGCTTTTGCGGGTCGTGAAAGCCGATGGTCGTCAGGGTCTGCTCGAGGTGGGCAAAGTAGCGTTCCAGATCGGCGTGGGAGGCGCGCTGCTCGTCGGCCCCAAGGGATGCTTCCGCCTCGTCGGCATCGCTGCCCCCGGATGACGCCTGCTGCTCGAGCCACGCCAGGCGGCATTCGTAGGCCACTACCTGAACCGCGGCGGCCAGGTTCAGCGAGCTGAAGTCGGCGTTGGTGGGAATATGCACGTGGGCGTGGCAGCGGTGCAGCTCGTCGTTGGTCAGCCCGCTGTCTTCGCGACCGAATACCAGGGCGATGCGCGCGCCCTCCTGGCGGCACTCGTCGGGCAGGCGCCGGCCGAGCTCCCGGGGGGAAAGCATCGGCCAGGGCAGGGTGCGCGAACGGGCGCTGGCGCCGACCACCAGAGTGCAGTCGGCCACGGCCTCGTCAAGCGTCTGGCTCACCCGGGCGCCGTGGAGCAGGTGATCGGCGCCCGAGGCCCGGGAAATGCTGTCCTGATGGATGACCTCGCTGCGCGGGGCGACCAGCGCCAGATCGCTAAGCCCCATGTTGTGCATGGCGCGGGCGACACCGCCGATATTGCCGGAGTGGCTGGTGCCGATAAGGACGGTGCGAAGGCGCTCGAGCATGGCGTGACTCAACGGTTGGATCGAAGGGCGGAGAGGGCGCAAGTTTAGCACGACTGCATGGCGCCCGGGCACGGGCTCTGCTAGAATCGCCGCCCAGCGCGGCACCGCCTGCCGCCCCGCGCATTCTGCGCTGCATTGTTATCCTTTAGTGGTTATCCGCTAGTGCTTGATCAGGTACTGCCTGCACCGTTCTTTAACAGCCCTGTCTTTCCCCTTATCGTCACAAGGTTCTCGCCCATGAATCCGATGGTCCAGTTCACGCTGCGCGCCACGCGCAAGGCCGCTGATCAGTTTTTACGTATCCGCGAGCGTATTGAAAACGCTCACGACGAAGCCAATCTCGAGCGCCTGTTGGCTGATGCCGCCGGCAAGGCCGAGGCCATCATTGTCCAGCAGCTCGAGCGCGGCTATCCCGAGCACGGCGTCGTCGGGCGCTTTACCTCGCACCGCGAGGGGGAAGGCGAAGGGCGCGATACCGTCTGGCACATCGAGCCCATGCACGGCTACTCCAGCCTCGCGGTCGCCGGGGCGGACTTCGCGATCTCGGCGGTCTGCCGGGTAAAAGGCCGGTCTGAGCACGCGGTGATCGTCTGCCCCTTTGCCGACGACGAATACCTAGCCACCCGGGGCGGCGGCGCCCAGCACAACGGCAAGCGCATGCGCGTGAGCAAACCCAGCGCGGTAGCCGGCACGCGCACGGCGCTGAGCCTGCCGCCGGCCTGGCTGCGCCGCCGCCATCTGCCCGCCTACCAGACGCTTACCCAGCAGCTGGGCACGGACGTGGACACGCTGATCGCCTCGGGGAGCGGCCTGCTGGATATCTGCGAAGTGGCCACCGGCCGGGTCGACAGCGCCTTTGTGGTGGGCCTCGAAGAGCAGGACTTGTATGCCGGCACGCTGCTGCTGAAGGAAGCCGGCGCGCTCATCGGCACCCCGGACGGCCAGCCCGCGATCAAGCCCGAAGGCGTGCTGATGGCCGCCGGCCCGCGCCTTTACAAGGCCCTGGTCAAGCAGCTGACGCCGCACTTCTGATCGTCAGCCGCGCTTCCGGTTGATTGACATTGTCATAAAAAAGCCCCTGCCGGTGCGTCCGGCAGGGGCTTTTGCGTTGCAGGGGAGACGGTCGAGTTACGGCAGTTCCTCTTCCTCGTCGTCCTGGGTTTTCTGCGGCGGGATCAGGTCTTCGCGGCTGAGCTTAAGCGGAATCAGCAGCGCGCCGGAGATGTAGACCGAGGAGAACGTCCCCACCACGATGCCGATGAGCAGGGCGATGGCGAAGTTCTCGATCATGTCGCCGCCGAGAAACAGCAGAGCGAGCAGCACCAGCAGCGTGGTGCCCGACGTGGCCAGCGTCCGCGACAGCGTAGCGTTGATCGCCTCGTTGAAGATCTGCGCCATATCGGTGATCTGGGATTTGCGAATGGTCTCGCGAATGCGGTCGTAGACCACGATGGTGTCGTTCAGCGAGTAGCCGATGACCGCGAGTATGGCCGCCAGCACCGTCAGGTCAAACTCCAGCCCGAACAGCGCAAACACGCCGATGACCACGACCACGTCGTGCATCAGGGCGAGCAGCGCGCCGACGGCAAACTTGTACTGGAAGCGCAGCGCCACATAGAGCATGACCACGCCCAGCGCCACCAGCATGCCAAGACCGCTCTGGTCGCGCAGCTGGTCGCCCACCTGAGCGCCGACGAACTCGGCGCGCACCAGGTCGACGCTGGCGCCGCTATCGCGCAGCAGGGTAACGATGTCGTTGCCCACCTCGGCATCGAAGGCCTGCTTCAGGCGAATCAGTACCTCGGTTGAGGCGCCGAAGGTCTGCACGGCGACGTCCTCGAAGCCGTTTTGCTCGAGTATCTGGCGAATGCCGTCAAGCGCCGGGGCGCTTTGGTAGCGCACCTCGATCAGGGTGCCGCCGGTAAAGTCCAGCCCCAGGTTGAGCTGCTGGGTGAACATGGCGCCAATCGCTACCAGCAGCAGGATGCCGGAGAGGATAAACGCCCAGCGGCGCCCCCCCATGAAGTCGATTTGCCGGTTTGTCAGGGATTTCATTACCACCTCTTAAGTCTGTGCTGTGCGCCGGGAGTCGGATCCAGGGTTTAAATCCAGAGCTTTTTCACCGGCTTGCCGCCGTAGGTCAGGTTGACCATGGCGCGGGACACCAGCAGCGCGGTAAACATGGAGCTCAAAATGCCGATGGACAGCGTGACGGCAAATCCCTTCACCGGCCCGGTGCCGATCGAGAACAGAATGATCGCGACCAGCAGCGTGGTGATGTTGGCATCGATGATCGAGGTGAAGGCGCGCTCGTAGCCGGCGTGGATCGCCTGCTGGGCGGACAGCCCGTTGCGCCGCTCTTCGCGAATGCGCTCAAAGATCAGCACGTTGGCATCCACCGCCATCCCCAGGGTGAGCACGATACCGGCGATGCCCGGAAGCGTCAGCGTCGCGCCCAAAAGCGACATGACCGCGACGAGCAGCGTCAGGTTGAACGCCAGGGCGATGTTGGCAAATATCCCGAACACCTTGTAGCGCAGCAGCATGAAGGCGACGACCAGCAGCAGGCCCAGCTGAACCGAGAGCAGGCCGCGCTCGATGTTTTTCTGCCCCAGGCTCGGGCCGATGGTGCGCTCCTGGGCAAAGTAGATGGGCGCGGCAAGCGAGCCCGAGCGCAGCAGCAGGGCAAGCTCCGAGGACTCGGAAGATGACTCCAGCCCGGTAATGCGGAAGCTGTTGCCAAAGGCGCTCTGGATGGTCGCCAGGCTGATGATGCCGCGCTCGACGTAAGGATCGCGGACCGTTTTGGTTTCCCCGGTTTCCGGGTCGGTCACTTCGCGGTCTTCGCTCTTGTGCTCGATGAACACCACCGCCATGTTGCGGCCGATGTTGGCCCGGGTGGCGCGGTTCATCAGCGTGCCGCCGGTGCCGTCGAGGTTGATGCTGACCTGGGGGCCGCCGTTTTCATCAAAGCTCTGGCTGGCGCTGGACACGCTGTCGCCGCTGATGATCACGTCGCGCAGCACCGTGGCGTCGCGCTCGGGGCTGCTGCGAAAGGCGATGGTTTCGGTTTCGCGATCCGGGGTGTCGGAGCGCGCCTCCAGGCGGAACTCCAGGTTGGCCGTGGCGCCGACGATGCGCTTGGCAGCGGTAGTGTCCTGAACCCCGGGCAGCTCAACGACGATGCGGTTGGGCCCCTGGCGCTGGACCTTGGGCTCGGCCACGCCCAGCTCGTTGACGCGGTTGCGCAGCGTCGTGAGGTTCTGGTTGATGGCGTAGTCCTGGATCTCGTTGACCTTCTGGTCGGTGAGCGCCATGGAAAGCGTCGCCCCTCGGCCGTCGCCTTCGCTCTGATAGTCAAAGTCGGGAAATTCCTGGCGGATCAGCCGGCGGGCGTCGTCGCGATCCTCAGCGCTGGCAAACTCCAGCGACAGCGAGCGGTCGTCGATCTCGGTATTGCGGTAGCGGATGCGCTCGTCGCGCAGCAGCTCGCGCATGGCGCTGGCGTTGACTTCCAGGCGCTGGGTGAGAGCGGCTTCCATGTCGACTTCGAGCAGGAAGTGAACGCCGCCGCGCAGGTCGAGGCCGAGCGTCATGGGGGAGGCGTTGAACGCCTTGAGCCAGCCAGGCGTGGCCTCGGCGAGGTTGAGCGCCACGGTCACGTCGTCGTCATCCAGGGTGTCGTTGATGAGGTCCCGGGCGCGCAGCTGGTCCTCGGCGTTGTTCAGCCGCAGCAGCCACTGGTCGTCCTGCTGCTCGGCGCGCTTGATGGCGATGTCGTTGTCTTTCAGGGCATCGGTAACGCGGTCACGCTGGCTTTCGCTCAGTGCACTGCCCTGGGTGCTGATCTGGACGGCGGGATCTTCGGGGAAGAGGTTGGGAAGCGAATAGATCAGCCCGGTCACCAACACGACCAGAATGAGTAGATACTTCCACAGGGGGTAACGGTTGAGCATGTAAGCCCTGCCTTGAATAACAAACGGAACGCTGCGCGCCGCCGGGCAGCGCGCAGCAAGGCGTGCCATCGTTCACCGTGGCATCCCTGCCGGGTGCTGGCTGGCGGCGCCCGGCAGGGCAGAGGCGGATCAGATGGACTTGATGGTGCCCTTGGGCAGCACGGCGGCCACGGCGCTTTTCTGTACGTTGACCGTGGTGCCGTCGGCCACTTCCATGCTCAGAAACTCGTCGCTGACCTTGGTGATGCGCCCGACCAGGCCGCCGCCGATGACGATTTCGTCACCCTTTTCCAGGTTGGCGATCAGCTGTTTGTGCTGCTTGGCGCGCTTGGCCTGGGGGCGCCACAGCAGGAAGTAGAAGATCACCACAAAGCCGACCAGCATGACGATCTGGGCGATGCCGCCACCGGCACCGCCGGCATCCTGGGCGTGGGCCGAGGAAATGAAAAAATCCAGCATTCAAAGCACTCCTGGGTTGACGAGCAAAAACGTGTGCGAAAACGATGCGCCGGCCTGGCGATGTTTATGCGGGTGCAGGCGGCACGGGCAGGCCACGCCTGGCGTAGAATGTCTCCACGAAGGGCGTCAATGTACCCGCTTCGATTGCCGCGCGCAAATCCGCCATGAGGCGCTGGTAATGGCGTAAATTATGCATGGTATTGAGCATCGAGCCGAGCATTTCGTTGCACCGATAAAGGTGGTGCAGATAGGCCCGGGAGAAGTGCCGGCAGGTGTAGCAGTCGCAGCCCTCTTCCAGCGGGCCGGTGGCAAAGCGGTGGGCGGCGTTGCGGATCTTGACCGTGCCTTCAGCGGTGAACAAATGGCCGTTGCGCGCGTTGCGGGTGGGCATCACGCAGTCGAACATGTCCACGCCCCGGCGCACGCCTTCCACCAGGTCTGCGGGCGTGCCCACGCCCATGAGGTAGCGCGGGGTGTCGTTGGGCATCCAGCCGGGCAGGTAGTCGAGCACTCGGAGCATCTCTTCCTTGGGCTCGCCCACGGAGAGCCCGCCGATGGCCAGGCCGTCAAAGCCGATGTCCATAAGCCCCTTGAGCGAACGCTCGCGCAGGTCATCGTGCATCCCGCCCTGGATGATGCCAAACAGCGCCGAGGGTGAATCGCCGTGGGCTTCCCGGGAGCGCTTGGCCCAGCGCAGCGAGCGCTCCATGGAATGCTCGGCCTCGGCATGGGTCGCCGGGTAGGGGGTGCACTCGTCAAAGATCATCACCACGTCAGAGCCCAGCGAGCGCTGTACCGCCATGGACTCTTCCGGCCCCATGAAGACTTTCGCCCCGTCCACCGGCGAGCGGAAGTGCACGCCGTCTTCGGTGATCTTGCGCGTCTTGCCCAGGGAAAATACCTGAAAGCCGCCGGAGTCGGTGAGAATGGGTTTATCCCACTGGGCAAAGTCGTGCAGATCGCCGTGGGCCTTGACCACCTCGACCCCCGGGCGCAGCCAGAGGTGAAAGGTATTGCCAAGGATGATGTCGGCGCCGATCTCCTTGACCGACTCAGGCGTCATCCCCTTGACCGTGCCGTAGGTGCCGACCGGCATAAAGGCCGGCGTTTCGACGGTGCCGCGGGGGAAGTGCAGCCGTCCGCGGCGGGCGCGGCCGTCGGCGGCCAGGCGCTCAAAGCGCATGAAGCATTCGCTTCGCTTAAACGGGTTTTGCATGGCAGGGCTCGTCAATCCGGTTGCTCACTCGATTCAGTCGTTCGGTTCGTTCGTCGCGGGGCCTCGGGCGCGGCGCGCGTCAGCAGCATGGCGTCGCCGTAGCTGAAAAAGGCGTAGCGCTCGGCGACCGCGGCGCGGTAGGCGGCAAGGGTGGTCTCGTAGCCGATAAACGCCGCGACCAGCATCAACAGCGTCGATTCCGGCAGATGGAAGTTGGTGATCAGCGCATCCACGCAGCGCCACTCGTAGCCCGGGTAGATAAAGATATCGGTGTCGCCGCGGTAGGGGGCGATGTCACCGCTAGGCGCCGCCCGGCTTGCGCTTTCCAGGCAGCGCACGGCGGTGGTGCCCACGGCGATCACGCGCCTGCCGGCGGCTTTGGCCGCGCGCACCTTGTCGCAGGCGGCCTCGTTTACCTCGATCCACTCGCTGTGCATGTGATGATCGCGGATGTCGTCGGCGCGCACCGGCTGAAAGGTGCCGGCGCCCACGTGAAGCGTAACAAAGGCGCTTTCCACGCCCTTGGCCGCCAGGGCGTCGAGCAGCGGCTGATCAAAGTGCAGCCCGGCGGTGGGGGCGGCCACCGCGCCGTCGCGGCGGGCGTAGACCGTCTGGTAGCGTTCGCGGTCGCTCCACTCGTCGTCCCGGGTAATGTAGGGCGGAAGCGGCATGTGGCCGTGGCGCTCGAGCAGCGCGATCATCGGGGTGTCACCGAGAAAGCGCAGCTCAAACAGCGCCTCCCGGCGGGCCTCCACCACGGCGCGGACGTCGCCCTCAAAGACGATCTCGGTGCCGGGCTTGGGCGCCTTGCTGGCGCGCAGGTGGGCAAGCCCCCGGTGGGCATCCAGGGGGCGCTCCAGCAGCATTTCCACCCGTCCGCCGCTGGCCTTGTGGCCGTGCAGCCGGGCAGGGATCACCCGGGTGTCGTTGAAGACCAGCAGGTCGCCGGGGTTAAGCATGTCGAGCAGCTCGGGGAAGCGGCGGTGCGCAAGCCGGCCGTCGTCGTCGGCGCACAGCAGGCGGCAGTCGCTGCGCTGCTCGGCGGGGTAGCGGGCAATCAGCTCCTCGGGGAGCTCGTAGGCAAAGTCGGCACGCTGCATGACAAGGCTCGTGTAGAGTCCGGGGCGCTTCAGACGGGATGCCCGGACGGGATAAAAGCGGCGCACAGGATAGCGCGTTGGCGCGCTAAAGTCAGGCGTTACGATTGACGCCAAAAGCGAGAGCCGTATAATGCTCGCCTGTTGCCGGTGTGGCGGAATGGGTAGACGCAGTGGATTCAAAATCCGCCGCCCTCACGGGCGTGCCGGTTCGAGTCCGGCCACCGGCACCACCTTTACAGAACGAACATCTACAGACCGAACATCGTAAAAAGGGCCTGACGCACGCGTCAGGCCCTTTTTTCTTTATTGGCGCTCGTGCTCAGGGCGCGGGCTTCTTGCCGCTGCGTTTTTCCACCGGAAAGCGGGTGTCGCGCAGGCTGTCCTTGATCTTTTTCAGGTGGGGCAGGAAGTCCTCGCCCCGGCGCAGGGTGACGCCGGTGGCCAGGGTATCCACCAGCGCCAGCTGGATCATCCGCGAGGTCATGGGCATGTAGTGGTCGGTGTCTTCGGGGGTGACGACTTCGAGCACGGCGCTGCACTCCCGGGTCAGCGGCGAATTCGGGGCGGTGATGCCGAGCACCACGGCGCCGGCGACCCGGGCTACCCGAGCGATGTCTACCAGCTCCCGGGTGCGCCCGGTGTAGGAAATCACCACCACGACGTCGCCGGTATGGCAGGCGGCGGCGACCATGCGCTGCATGAGCACGTCCACGTAGGCCATGACCGGCAGGTTGAAGCGGAAAAACTTGTGCTGGGCGTCCTGGGCGACGGCGCCGGAAGCGCCGAGGCCGAAAAAATGGATCTGCTTGGCCTGGGTCAGGTAGTCCACCATGCGCTCCACGGCGTCCATGTCGATGATCCGGCGGGCCTCGTCCAAAGCGGCAATGGTGGCGCCGAAAATCTTGCTGGTGTACTGGCTGGCGTTGTCGCCGGGCTCCACCGCTCGGGTGACGTAGGGGGTGCCGCCGGCGAGGCTCTGGGCGAGCTTGATTTTGAAGTCGGGGTAGCCCTTGGCGTCGAAGTTGCGGCAAAAGCGGTTAACCGTGGGCTCGCTGACCCCGGCGGCCTGAGCGAGGCTTGCGATGCTCAGACTGGTAGCGGCGGCGGGATCGTCGAGAATCACGCAGGCAACCTTGCGCTCCGAGCGGTTGAGGTCTTCCAGGCGCTGGCGCAGGCGATCAAGCAGGTCGTGGGCCATCAGGGTCTCCGTGGATGGGGGGCAGGCGGGGCGCGGCGCGCCTTCCCGGCGGCGGCAGAATAGAGGCACGTCCGGATGCATGAGTTAACCGGATGATACCGGAAGAACGCCCGCCGGCTTAAGCCTTGCGCGCCGTTGGCGGATAAATTATCCGCCAACGGCGTGGCCGCCTGCGCGGAGTTGATGGCATAATGCGCCGATTTAGGGGCGGTAGCGTCCGGCTTTGCGAAGCCTCTTCTCGACGGACGATATCTTTTCAAGATGGGTCAAGGTAGGCCAAGACAGGCGTATGCGGTGAGTAGCAAAACTCGAACATGGCCGATGCACAAGTGGCTCGTGCTGGGGCTCTGTGCCCTGCTGGCGCTGCTGCAGTACAAGCTGTGGCTGGGGCGCGGCGGCGTGCAGGAGCTGCACCAGGTGCAGGGCCGGGTGGCGGCTCAGGAAGCCGTCAACGCGCCCATGCGCGAGCGCAACGACCGGCTGGCGGCCGAGGTCAGGGACCTGAAGACCGGCCTTGATGCCGTAGAAGAGCGCGCCCGCAGCGATATGGGCATGGTGCGCGCTGACGAGCAGTTTTTCTGGGTGCCCGGGGCCGAACAGTGAGCCAGACGACCTGGCTTGTGGTGCCCGCTGCCGGCCAGGGGCGGCGCATGGGCGGCGACCGCCCCAAACAGTATTTGCCGCTTGCCGGCGAGGCGATGCTCGCGCGCACCCTGGGCCGCCTGCATCAGGCGCTGCCTGACGCGCGGCTGGCGCTGTGCCTGGACGACGGCGATCGCTGGTTTCGGCCCGAGTGGGTGCCGTTTGCCCGCTGGCAGCGGGTCGCCGGCGGCGCCGAGCGCATGGACAGCGTGCTCGGCGCGCTGCGCGCCGTTCCCGCCGCCGCCGACGATACGGTGCTGGTGCACGACGTGGCGCGGCCCTGCGTGATGCCCGGTGACGTCCGCGCGCTCGCCGGCGCTGCGGCAAAGAGCGTAGACGGGGCGCTGCTGGCCATGCCGGTCGCCGATACCATGAAGCGCGCCACGCCCGAGGGCACCTGCGCGCACACCGAGCCCCGCGACGGCCTGTGGCACGCGCTGACGCCCCAGGGGTTTCGCTACGGACTGCTGCGCCGGGCGCTGGAACAGGCGTTTGCCGGCGGCGCGGCAGTCACCGACGAAGCCTCGGCGGTTGAGGCGCTGGGAAGACAGCCCCGGCTGGTGGCCGGGCGGCGGGATAACCTCAAGGTGACCCACCCGGACGACCTGGCGCTGGCCGCCGCTATCCTCGCGGCCCAGGGGGCTCAGCTATAAACGGCCCCGACGCTGTAAACAGACCCTGCCGCGTCAGCCGTCAGGGGGAGAGAGACGTTTTGCTATCAGGAGGTTGCCATGCGCATCGGCCACGGCTTTGATGTCCACCGCTTTGGTCCCGGCGATCACGTGATGATCGGCGGCGTCAGGCTGCCCTTCGAGCATGGGTTTGTCGCCCATTCCGACGGCGACGTGCTGCTGCACGCGCTGTGCGATGCGCTGCTGGGCGCCTGCGCGCTGGGCGATATCGGCCGCCACTTTCCCGATACCGACCCGGCCTGGGCGGGCGCCGACAGCCGCGACCTGCTGCGCCGGGTGCGAGCGCTGGTCGAGGACGAAGGCTTCACACCGGTCAACCTGGACGCCACGCTGCTGGCCCAGACGCCGAAGATGGCGCCGCACATCGACGCCATGTGCGAGGCTATCGCCAACGACCTGCAGCTTTCGCTTGGCCAGGTCAACGTCAAGGCCACGACCACCGAGCGGCTGGGCTTTACCGGCCGCGGTGAAGGTATCGCCGCCGAGGCGGTTGTATTGCTGGCCCGTCGCGGCTCATGAGCCAGATACCCGACTGGGCGCGCTGCCTGGACGCTGCGTTCGGCCCGCCGCTGTCCGGCGAGTATCGCGCCGCGCCGGAAGACTTCCTCGTCGACGAGGTGCTCGACTTTGCCCCGGAAGGCCACGGCGAGCATCTCTGGCTGCGCATCGAAAAGCGCGAGCAGACCACGCTTGACGTCGTCAGAGCGCTTGCCCGGCTGTGCGGCGTCACGCCGCGCGAGGTGGGGTATTCGGGAATGAAGGACCGCTTTGCCATCACCCGCCAGTGGCTCAGCGTGCACCTGCCCGGCCGGGGCGCTCCGGACGCGCTGGAAGCGCGGCTCGAAGCCCTTGGCACCGCGGTGCTCGAGCGGGGGCGCCATCCGCGCAAGCTCAAGCGCGGCGTGCACCGCGTCAACCGCTTTGCCCTGCGCGTGGGCGGCGAGGCCGTCGACGCCGAGGGCTTTAGCGCGCGCTGGCAGGCGCTGTGCGAAGGCGGTGTGCCCAACTATTTTGGCCCCCAGCGGTTCGGCGCCGGAGGGCGCAACCTTGAGCGGGCGCAGGCGCTGCTGGCCCGGGGCTGGCGCAAGCGCGACGACCGCCAGGGCATGCTGCTGTCCAGCGCGCGGAGTTTTCTGTTCAACGAGCTGCTGAGCGCACGGCTGACGGCAGGCTGCTGGGCGACGCCGCTTGACGGCGATACGCTGATGCTCGACGGCACTCATAGCTTATTTACCGCTGACCACGCTGACACCGAGATAAAGCGCCGCGTCGCCGAGCTTGATCTGCACCCCACGGGCCCCCTGTGGGGGAAGGACGACGGCGCTGCGGATGGTGAGTCCGGCGCGCCCGCGAAGCGCTTTGAAGCGCAGCTGCGCCTCGACCACCCGGCGCTGTGTGCCGGCATCGAGAGGGCCGGGGTCGACAGCGCTCGGCGGGCGCTGCGCCTGCGCCTGGGCGAGCCGGCGCTGACGCCGCTGGAGGCCGGCGCGAGGCTTGAATTTTCGCTGCCCCGGGGCAGCTTCGCTACCGCCGTGCTGCGCGAGCTGATCGCCCACCCGGACTTTGCCCCGCTGCCCGGCGCGTGACGCCGGGCGCATAAGGCACCATGGCAGGTTACGAACAAGGAGTGACATCATGCGACGACTGCTGCTTTCCAACGATGACGGCGTTCACGCGCCGGGGCTGCGGGCGTTGTACGACGGGCTGATCGCCCATGCCAACGTGCGCGTGGTGGCGCCCGACCGGGATCGCAGCGGCGCGAGCAACTCGCTGACGCTGTCGCGCCCGCTTTCGCTCACCGCGCTGGAAAACGGTTTTTACAGCGTCGACGGTACGCCCGCCGACTGCGTCTACCTGGGCGTCAACGGCGTCTGGGATGAAAAGCCCGATCTGGTGATTTCGGGCATCAACCACGGCGGCAACCTGGGCGACGACGTGCTCTATTCCGGCACCGTGGCGGCGGCCATGGAAGGGCGCAACCTGGGCATGACGGCGATTGCGGTATCGCTTTGCGGATGGCGCCACTTCGACAGCGCCGCCCGGGTGGCGGCCACGCTGGTGGGGGCGGCGGGCAACCTGTCGCTGCCGCCGCGCACGCTGCTCAACGTCAACGTGCCGGACCTTCCCTGGGACGCTATCCAGGGCGTGAAGGTGACCCGCATGGGCTATCGTGGGCCGGCGGCAAAGCCCGTGGAAACCCGCGATCCGCGCGGGCGCACGCGCTACTGGATTGCCCCGGCAGGCGCCAACGCCGACGACGGCGAAGATACCGACTTTGCCGCCGTCGAGGCCGGCTGGGTGTCGATCACCCCGCTGCAGACCGACCTGACGCGCCACCCGGCGCGCGCCGACGTGCAGGACTGGCTGGATGCATTCGCCTGATGTTGATGCTCACAAACGACGCGGGCGAGGCATGACCTCCCAGCGCACACGAAACCGCATGGTCGCGCGGCTTTCGCGCCAGGGCATCCGCGACTCGGGGGTGCTCGAGGTGATGGCGGAAGAGCCGCGCCACCTGTTCGTCGACGAGGCGCTTGCCCACCGCGCCTACGAAGATAGCCCCCTGCCCATCGGCTTTGGCCAGACGCTCTCCAGCCCGCTTATCGTGGCGCGCATGACCGAGCTTGTGCGCCAGGAAGCGCCCGAGCGGGTGCTGGAGCTGGGCACCGGTTCGGGCTACCAGGCGCTGCTGCTGTCGCGGCTGGTGCCTGAGGTCTATTCCGTAGAGCGCATCGCGGCCCTGCATCGCCGTGCTGCCCGGCGTCTGGCTGGGCTTGAGTCCTCGGCGCGCCTCAAGGTCGCCGACGGCACCCAGGGCTGGCCAGAGGCTGCGCCGTTTGACGTCATTTTGCTCACCGCCTGCGCGCGCACGCTGCCCGAGGCGCTGCTTGAGCAGCTAAGCGACGGCGGCAGGCTGGTTGCCCCGCTGGAAACCCCCGGCGGCGAGCAGTCGCTGGTCCAGGTGCGCCGCCAGGGCCGCACCTTTGAACAGCGCCGGCTTGCGTCCGTGCGCTTTGTCCCCCTGCTGGAAGGAGTTGTGGAGTGAACCGTTCCACCCTGCGCGTATTTATCACCGGCGCCGGCATGGGGGCAGCCGACGCGGTGCCCGGCGTGTCCGGGGGTACCATTGCCTTTATCAGCGGCTTTTACGCCGAGCTGATCCACACCATTCGCCAGTTCGGCCCGGGCGTTTTTGGCGTCTGGCGGCGGGGCGGGCTGAAAGGCGTTGCCCGCCACCTGAACCTGGCCTTTCTGCTGCCGCTGCTGGCCGGGGTGGCGCTTGCCGTATTCAGCGTGGCGCACCTGGCCGTGTGGCTGATGGAGGCCTATCCGCTGCTGCTGGACGGCTTCTTTTTTGGCCTGGTGGCGGCCTCGGCGCTGGTGGTCAACGATGCCCGGGAGCGCTTCAAGTGGCGCTACCTGATTACGCTGGGGCTGGGGCTTACGCTGGCCCGGGCGCTGCCGTCCCTGATGCCGCTGATGCTGGCCGTGGGCAACGACTCGCTGATGCTGGTCATGGCCGGCAGTATTGCCATCAGCGCGATGCTGCTGCCGGGGGTGTCGGGCAGCTTTCTGCTGCTGTCCATGGGGCTTTACGGCACCGTCATGCAGGCCGTGCGCGGGCTGGACCTGCCGGTCATCGCCTTGTTCGGCGGCGGCTGCGTGATCGGGGTGATGTTGTTTTCACGCTTGCTGTCATGGCTGCTGCAGCGGCATCATGCCGCCACCATGCAGCTGCTGCTGGGATTCATCCTCGGCTCGCTGCCGCTTCTCTGGCCGTGGCGCGAGCTGGTACGCTACCAGATGGGGCCGGACGGGCAGCTGATTCCGCTGGCGCACCGCTACCTGCTGCCCGGCGACTACGCTACGCTTACCGGCGCGTCGGCGCAGACTCTTGGCGTGCTGGGCCTGATGCTCGCCGGTGCGCTGCTTGTAGTGATGCTCAACCGCCAAGCCAACCGAACAAGCGCTGATCAACAGGAGACATAGTCGCATGCGCAAGATTTTCGTGATGTCCGTGCTGGCCCTGGCCATTGCCGGCTGCGCCAACCAGCAGCAGTCCCGCCCCCAGGTGCGCGACGTAAGCGATGCTCAGCAGGCGGTCGAAAGCACGCCGGGGTATACCGTCAAGGCAGGGGATACCCTCTACGGGATTGCCTGGGAGCACAACCTCGACTATCGCCGCCTGGCCGCGCTTAATGATATCGACCCGCCCTACAACATTTATCCGGGGCAGAAGATCCGCCTGCGCCAGGGCGAACAGACCGCCGACGACCGCCGGCTGGCCGGGGCCGATACCGCGGCGAAGAAGGACAGCAAAGCCGTGACCACCGGGCTGGATGCCTCTTCGGGCACGGCCGGGCAGGGCGGCGCCGACAGCCAGGAAGTTGACTGGCTGCTGCCCGACGAGCCGGTGACCGCCGACAAGGAGGAGCGCCAGGACGAGGATCGGAACAAGAACCGGGACAAGGATCAGAAGCCCGCCGTGGCCGAAAGCGAGAAGGACACAGCGCCTGCTGATCGCGACGCCGACAGGTCAGACGACAAGGCCGACAAGGCCGACAAGGCCGCCGCGGCCAAGGACACCGCCGACGACACCGGGCAGGTCGCCACCGCCGGCGAAAGCCAGGAGGCCGATAAGACCGAGAAAGCGGCGGCGTCGGCTGAAAAGCGCGACGAACGCAGCTACACCCCGGCGAAAACTATCGACTGGCAGTGGCCGGTGAACGGCGAGCTGGTCGGCCGTTTTGATGACGATGCCGGCATTACCGCGGGCATTGATATCGCCGGGGAAAAGGGGCAATCTGTCAAGGCGGCCGGCCCGGGTATTGTGGTCTACGCAGGCAGCGGCGTACGCGGCTACGGCAACCTGGTGTTGCTCAAGCACAACGATCAGTTTCTGTCGGCGTATGCCCATAACGACAGCTTGAACGTCAGCGAGAACGACGTGATCAAGGCGGGCGAAGTGATTGCCACCATGGGCAGTAGCGATGCGGAAAGCGTCAGGCTGCATTTTGAGGTGCGCAAGGACGGCGAACCGCAGGACCCGCTCGAGTACCTGCCTTCACGCTAGTTCCCGCTTGTTTCCGCTGTCCCACGGCCTGCGGGCCGTGGCTGCCGGGCCGCCGCAAAACAACAACAACGCCGGACATGGCGCGCGGGCATCGCCACCGGCGTGCCGGACGGATTGCCCGGTGAAAAGCGCCAGGCTGGCGCTGGGGGTAAGGGATGAGCACGGTAGAACAAGACTTGCAGGAAGTGGATCTGAACGCGGTGGAAGAAGCGCTGGAAGCGCTTGACGACAAGCAGACCGCGGCGGAAGAGGCGGCCTTCGAAAAGGCCCTCGGGCGGGAAGATAAATCGCGCGCCCAGAGCCTTGACGCGACTCAGATTTACCTCAACGAAATCGGCTTCTCGCCGCTTCTTACGCCGGAGGAGGAGGTGTTCTACGGGCGCCTGGCGCGCCAGGGCGACCCGCTGGGCCGCTCGCGAATGATCGAGTCCAACCTGCGGCTGGTGGTCAAGATCGCAAGGCGCTATCTCAATCGCGGCCTTACGCTGCTCGACCTGATCGAGGAGGGTAATCTGGGGCTGATCCGCGCGGTGGAAAAGTTCGACCCCGAGCGCGGGTTCCGCTTTTCCACCTACGCCACCTGGTGGATCCGCCAGACCATCGAGCGGGCGCTGATGAACCAGACCCGCACGATTCGCCTGCCGATCCACGTGGTGAAAGAGCTCAACATTTATCTGCGCGCCGCTAGGGAGCTGACCCAGCGCCTGGACTACGAGCCCGCGGCGGAAGAAATCGCCGAGCACCTGGACAAGCCAGTGGCCACGGTCAAGAAAATGCTGGGTTTCAACGAGCGGGTCTCGTCGGTGGACCACCCGGTGGGCGGCGACAGCGACAAGCCGCTCATCGACACCCTGGCCGATGACGACGACATCGGCCCCGAAGGCGCGCTGGTCGACGGCAACGTCAAACAGCTGGTGGACCACTGGCTGGGCTCGCTTGGCGAAAAGCAGCGCGAAGTGGTCGTGCGCCGCTTTGGCCTGCGCGGACACGAGGCCGCCACTCTGGAAGAGGTCGGCGCGGAAATCGGCCTGACCCGGGAGCGGGTGCGCCAGATCCAGGTCGAGGCGCTGAAAAAGCTGCGCCTGATGCTGGAAAAGCAGGGCCTGTCGCTGGACGCCATTTTTGAAAGCTGATTTGAAAGCAGAGGAGTAACGCTGCCCTTCAGCGAGCCGTCCTTCAACGAACCGTTTCTTAACGAGCTGCCTTTCCACAAGGCAGCTTTTTACCGAGATAGCCTTTTATCAAGACGGCCCTTATCAAGAAAGCCTTTTATCAAGACAGCCCCTATCGAGATAGACCATGCGCCCCCTGGTAGCCCATATCGACCTTGACGCCCTGCGTCATAACTATCGCGTTGCGCAGCGCTGCGCGACCCAAGGCCAATCGGTCGCCGTGATCAAGGCAGACGCCTACGGCCACGGCGCGCTTCGCTGTGCCCAAGCGCTCGAGGACGAAGCGCCGGCGTTCGCCGTGGCAAGCCTTGAGGAGGCGCTGGTGCTGCGCCGCGGCGGCATCGACACGCCCGTTATCCTCTTGGAAGGTATCTTCAGCGCCGACGAGCTTGAGGCCGTCGACGCCCACCGGCTGTGGATGGCCGTGCACAGCCATTGGCAGCTCGAGGCGCTCAAGGCCTCTACCCCGCACGCGCCGATCCCGGTCTGGGTCAAGGTAGATACCGGCATGCACCGGCTGGGCTTTAGCCCCGACGAGGTGGGCGCCGTGTGGCAGGCGCTGCGCGCCGCCCCCCAGGCGGGGGAGCTTCACCTGATGACCCATTTTGCTACCGCCGATGCAACGCACAGCCCCCACTATGCCCGCCAGCTCGACTGCGTAAGCGAGCTTGCCCGCCGGCTGAATGCGCCCCTGAGCCTTGCCAACTCGCCGGCGACGCTTGCCCACGCCGACGCCCACGGGGCGTACAATCGCCCCGGGGTGATGCTCTACGGAAGCGACCCGCTGGAGCGCGCCAACGACGCCTCGCGCGCGCTTTTGCCGGTGATGACGCTGCGCTCGGAAATCATTGCCCTGCGCGATATCGCCCCCGGCGAACGGGTGGGCTATGGCGGGCGCTACCGCGCCGAGGCCCCCACGCGCATTGCCGTGGTGGCCGCCGGCTACGGCGACGGCTACGACCGCCACGCCGCCGACGGCACCCCGGTGCTGGTAGCCGGCCAGCGCACCGCCCTTGCCGGCAAGGTCTCCATGGATATGCTTACCGTTGACGTGACCGGCATTGCCGACGCGCGCATCGGCAGCGAGGTGGTGCTCTGGGGCCGGGCGGCCAACGGCGCGGTGCTGCCGGTGGACGAAGTGGCCCGCCACTGCGCTACCATCAGCTATACCCTGCTCACCGGCGTGCTGCCCCGGGTGCCCCGGTGCTACCATCCGGTGCCCTAGCACCTCCTCGACGGTTCTGACCTGATTTATGGCGAAAACGCACTATCCCCGCTCCTTTGCTCACCCGCGCTACTGGCCGACCTGGCTGGCCATTGGCGCCATGCACGTCGCTGCTCGGCTGCCGTGGCGGCTGAAAATGGCCGTGGGCAGCGGCATTGGCCGGCTGGTCTGGCGGCTGGCCAAGCGCCGGCGCCACATTACCGCGACCAACATCGCCCTGTGCTTCCCGGAAAAAAGCGCCGAGGCCCGGCGCCGGCTGGTGAAGGATACGTTCATTGCCAACGGCATTGGGCTTGTGGAAACCGCGACCGGCTGGTGCGGTAACGCCGAGGCCATGCGCCATCGCGCGGTGTTTCTGGGTCAGGAGAACATGGCCCGCGCCCAGGCCCGGGGCAAGGGCGTGTTGATCATCGGCATTCACTTTTCCACTCTGGATCTGGGCGGGGCGCTGCACTCGCTGTTCTTTCCTGCGGACGTGGTTTATCGCCCCCACGATAATCCGCTGTTTGAGCGCTTCATGACCCGGGCGCGGCGGCGGATTTTTGGCGCCACCATTGACCGCCACGACCTGCGCGGCGTGGTCAGACGGATCAAGGCCGGGCATTCGGTGTGGTATTCGCCGGATCAGGATTTTGGCCGCGAGGCGAGCGTGTTCGCGCCGTTTTTCGGCCAGCAGGCGGCGACCATTCGGCTAACGGCCAAGATCGCGCGGATGACCGGCGCGCCGGTGGTGCCGCTTAGGTTCCACCGCAATCCGGATAACGCTACCTATACCCTGGAGGCGCTGCCGGCGTTCGAGGACTTCCCCAGCGGCGACGAGGTCGACGATGCGGCGCGCATCAACGCCTTCATCGAGCAGGCCATTCGCAAGCATCCGGAGCAGTATCTGTGGCTGCACCGGCGCTTCAAGACCCGCCCCGAAGGCGAGGCGGGCGTTTACTGAGCAGGGGGCTTGGCGAGAGTGCTCCCGGTCAGGCCTCGGCGATGTCGTAGGAGTGGGAGATCTCGACGCCGCCGTTGGCCAGCATGATGGAGGCGCTGCAGTACTTCTCGGCGGAAAGCGACACCGCCCGCTGCACCTGATTGTCCTTGAGCCCGCGGCCGGTGACCACGAAGTGCACGTGGATTTTGGTGAAGACCGAGGGCACGCCGTCGGCGCGCTCGGCCTCAAGCTCGGCCACGCAGTCGGTAACGTCGGCGCGGGCCTTGTCGAGGATGTTCAGCACGTCAAAGGCGCTGCAGCCGCCCATGCCCATGAGCATCATTTCCATGGGCCGCGAGCCGCTGTTGCGCCCGCCGTGATCCGGCGGACCGTCGATGACCACGCTGTGGCCGCTGCCGGATTCGGCGACAAACTGGCGCCCGTCGGTCCATTTTACCCGTGCTTTCATGCGTTACTCCGTGTTCAACAGATTCGTGTTCGAGCCTATCAGGGTCTGCGACAACGCAGGTGCTTGTCCAGCGCGGCCAGCCGCTCGGGCGTGCCCACGTCCACCCAGCGGCCGCTAAAATGCTCGCCGCTGACGCGATCGTCTCCGATGGCGGCTCTCAGAAGCGGCGCCAGGGCAAAGGCGCCGGGCGGCTCATTGGCCACCAGCGAAGGGTCGATCACGGCAAGGCCCGAATACGTCAGCCGCGCCTCGCTGCCGGCCGCTTTGCCCTCAGCGACCACGCGGCCGCGCCGCAGGCAAAAGTCGCCCTGGGGGTGGTGGCCGGGGTTGTCCACCAGCAGCAGATGGGCCAGATCGCCCTTGCCCAGGGCGCGCAGGTCGGGCAGCGCTTCGCACCAGACGTCGCCGTTGACCAGCAAAAACGGCGCCTCGCCCAGCAGCGGCAGGGCGGCCTGAATGCCGCCGCCGGTTTCAAGCGGCGCGGCCTCGCGGCTGTAGCGAATCGATAGCCCGAAGCGCTCGCCGTCGCCCAGGGCGCGTACGATCTGCTCCGCGCGGTAGCTTATGTTGATGACCACCTCAGCAATGCCGGCCCGGGCCAGCCGCGCCAGGTGATGCTCGATCAGGGGCCTTCCGTCCACCGGCAGCAGCGGCTTGGGGCAGGTGTCGGTGAGCGGGCGCATGCGCGTGCCGAGCCCCGCGGCCAGAATCATCGCCTTCACGGGGTGACCTCCGCGGCGGCCAGCTTTTCCATGACCGCCGGGCGCAGCGTGCCTTCGACCCAGCGGGCGAAAGCGGCGTGCTCGGGAAGCGCCGCCAGGCTGTCTTCCAGGTGGTCGAGAAAGCGCGGCAGGCGCTCAAGATAGCAGGTCTTGCCGTCGCGCAGGGTCAGCCGGCAGAAGATACCCAGCACCTTGAGGGTGCGCTGGGCGGCCATGGCGTTGGCCTGGTGGACAAACGCCTCGGCGCCGGTGGCCGCGCTCAGCCGGCCGTCGGCCCGGGCCTGATGGTAGAAGCGTTTCACCAGCGCGGTGAAGTCGTCCCGGGTAAAGCGCCAGTAGCGCCCGCGCAGCATCGACACCAGGTCGTAGCTCAGCGGCCCGGCCACGGCGTCCTGAAAGTCGATCATGTACACCGTGCCGCGGTGGGGCATCAGGTTCATGGCGTCAAAGTCGCGGTGTACGGTGACCGTTGGCTGGGCCAGCGCCTGCCCGACCAGCGCCTCGCCAAGCGGGGCGTACTCCGCCGGCGTTTCAATACCTAGCCAGGCGCCGAGGCACCACTCGGGGAAGAGCGCAAGCTCGTGGCCCAGCAGGGCGGCGTCGTAGGCCGGCAGGTCGTCCGGGGAGACGCGGTTTTGCATCTCAGCGAGCAGCGCAAGGGTTGTATGGTAGTGCGCCATGACCGCCGCGTCGTCGGTAAACAGCGCCTGCAGCGGCGTATCGCCCAGGTCGTCGAGCAGCAGAAAGCCGTCCTCGAGGTTGGCGGCGTGCACTTCGGGCACCGGCAGGCCGGCGGCGGCAAAGCGCCGGGCGACGCTGACAAAGGGCGTGCTGTCTTCCTGCTCGGGCGGGGCGTCCATGAGGATCTGGCTTGCGCCGCCCGGCAGCAGAAGGCGAAAGTAGCGGCGAAAGCTGGCGTCACCGCCGGCGGGGGCCAGACGAATTTGCTCGGGCGGCAGGCCGTGATGGCGCGCCGCCCAGGCCGTGAGGGTGGTAAACCGGTAAGAGGACATGCAAGCTCCTTGCTGGTCGGGCATCATGCGAACTGTATAATACGCCTTCTCGACGCCAAGGATAACGAACATGGGCAAGCGATTTATGCGCGCGGCGCCAATCACGCAGACGCTCGCCGGCAGCGTGATGGCCGGGGCGGCGCTGTCGGCGCAGGGCCAGAGCGAGCCGCTGCCGGCCCAGGCGCTCGACTGGCAGCCGTGGAGTGACGAGCAGGCGGCCGATCAGGTATGCGGTGGGCGCTACGTAATGCCCGCCTACCGGCTACCGGAAAACGACAGCCCCCAGGAGCTTGGGGTGGAAACCCGCGAGTCCGACTACTCCGCCGAGGGCGAGGCGCTGCTGCGCGGCGACGTGGTGCTGCGCCGGGGCAACACCGAGCTTGAAGCCGAGCGCATTTTTGTGCCGGCCAATCGCGAGCGCGTCGACGCCGAAGGTGATCTCGCCCTGCGCGACGGCCAGGCGCTGGTGCGCGGAAGCGAAGCGACGCTTTCGCTCACAAGCGACCGCGGCCAGGTCAAGGACAGCCACTACGTGCTCTACGAAGAGCGCCTGCGCGGCCAGGCCTCCCAGCTCGAGCAAACCGGCGACCAGCAGTACCGCCTGCGCAACGCCAGCTTTACCACCTGCGCGCCCGGCGCCAATACCTGGCAGCTGGTGAGCAGCGATATTCGCCTGAACCAGAAAAGCGGCTTCGGTACGGCCAAAAACGCCCGTCTGGAAATCAAGGACGTGCCGGTCTTCTATTCGCCGTGGCTGCGCTTTCCCATCGACGAGCGCCGCCACACCGGCCTGCTGACGCCGACCATCGGCTTTTCCAGCGACCAGCTGGACTATGCCCAGCCGTTTTACTGGAATATTGCCCCGGACCGCGATGCCACCATCGTCCCGCGCTGGGTCAGCGACCGCGGGCTGCTGCTTGGCGGCGAGTATCGCTACCTGTTCGAGCAGAGCAGCGGCACCGTGGAGGGCGCCTGGCTGAATGACGACCGCGGCGGCTCCGGCGGCGACGCCAACCGCTACGAAGGCGAAGACCGCTGGTACATAGAGGCTAACCACGCCGGGCGCGCCGCGCCGCGCAGCACCTACCAGCTGCGCTACGGGGCGGCGAGCGACGGGCGCTACTTTGACGACTTTGGCGGCAACTTCGGTGAAAGCGACCGCTACGGCATGGAGCGGCTGGCCCAGATCGACTACCGCGGCGACACCTGGCAGCTCGACGCCCGGGCCCAGGGCTACCAGCGGCTGGATGACCCCTTGAGCGACAGCGACAAGCCCTTTTACCGCCTGCCGAGCTTCACCGCCAACGCCCGCTGGCAGCTGGGCCACGGCTTTTACAGCCAGTGGCGCTCCAACGCCACCTATTTCTGGCGCGACGTGGACGAAACCCGGGTGCCCGAGCGCGAGGCCGCCACCGGTAGCCGCGTGCACCTGGCGCCGGTGGTCGGGGCGCGCTTTGAGCGCCCCTGGGGCTACGTCGAGCCCCAGGCCGAGCTGTGGAACACCGCCTATTCGCTGGACTACGGCAAGCGGGACACCGCGCTGGATACCACGCCGACCCGCAGCGTAGCGCTCAGCTCGGTGGACGCGGGGCTGACCTTCGAGCGCGAGCTGACGCTCGGCGACGACGGCTACCGCCAGACCCTGGAGCCGCGGCTGAACTACGCCTTTGTGCCGCGCACCGACCAGCGCGACCTGCCCGAGTTTGACAGCCGCGAGCGCGCGTTTTCCTGGGAGCAGCTGTGGTCGCCGCACCGCTTTTCCGGCGTGGACCGCGTGGGCGATCTCAACCGCCTCTCGTTTGGCCTGCAAACGCGGCTGCTCGAAGACGACAGCGGGCGGGAAAAGCTCTCCGCCGGCATCGGTCAGAGCGCCTATTTCGACGACCGCCGGGTGGGCCTTGACGGCAACGACGAGACCCTGCCGCCGCGCCCCGAGCGCAACGCCGACGTCAACCCGGAAAGCTACTACCAGGCCACCCGGGACCGTTCGCCGGTGGTGACGCGCCTGGACTGGCAGATCAACCCGCGCTGGAGTACCGGCGCCGAGTGGCTTTACGATGACCACCGCGACCTGACCGAGCGCTCGAGCGCGGAGCTGCGCTATCGCCATCCCGACGGCCACGTGGTGAACCTGGGCTACCGCTGGGAGATCGAAGGGTTTGCCCCGAGCCTGGAGCCCGGCGATGACGCCTATCGCAACTACGACCGCGAAGAGATGGACCTGTCCTTTGCCTGGAACGCCAGCCCCGAGATTGATTTGATCGGCCGCTACCTGCACGATCAGACCAATCATCGCGCCCTGGAGCAGCTCGCCGGCGTGCAGTGGAACAGCTGCTGCTACGGCCTGCAGGTGGTGTGGCGCCGCTGGGTGGACGACAACGACACCGCGCGGGCGGACGACGATTTCAACGATCGCGGCCTCTTCTTGCGCTTTGTCCTCCACGGCCTCGGCGGCGCCGGCCAGGACGCCGACAGCTACTTTGAACGTACCATTCCGGGCTACCGCCCGCCGGCGCTTTAGTGCCGGCGGCCAAGGCCCCAAGAGACGAACATGCTATGACCAAGACGACGCCCTGGACCAAGACCACGCCCTGGACCAAGATAATGCCCCGGGCCAGGACAGCGCCCTGGCGTTTTCGCGCTATCCCCTGTGCCACAGCGCGCACGGCGCTTCTGTCGCGGACGCGAGCCGCTCTGCTGCCGGGCGCCCTGGCCCTGTGCCTGGGCGCCGGCGGCACGCTGCCGGCGGCCGCCCTTGCCCAGCAGGCAACTCTGGATGAGCCGTCCACCAGCACCCAGCGCCAGCAGCTTGACCGCGTCGTGGCGGTGGTCAACGACGGTGCCATTATGCACAGCGAGCTTGAGGACCGCATGGCGCAGGTAGCGCGCCAGGCCGAAGCCCAGGGCAGCGCGCTGCCGCCGCGCGGCGAGCTTGAGCAGCAGGTGCTGGAGCGTATGGTGCTCGAGGAAATCCAGCTGCAGATGGCCCGCGACGCCAAGCTGAGCGTGGACGACACCCAGCTCAACCGCCAGCTCCGTAGCATTGCCGAGTCCAACGGCGTGTCGCTCGAGGCCTTTGCCGACCGGCTGGAAGCCGACGGCGGAAGCCTCGGCGAGGTGCGCGAGCAGGTCCGCCGCGAAATGCTCATGCAGCAGGTGCAGCAAAGCCAGATCGGCCAGCGCGTGTCGATCAGCAACCGCGACGTTGAGCGTACCCTGGAGCAGCAGGGCGACGGCGCGAACCGCGAAACCCGCGCGCGCCATATCCTGATTGAAGTCAACGCCGAGCGCAGCGAAGAGCAGGCCCGGGAGCGGCTGCAGCAAGCCCGCCGCCAGATCGCGCAGGGCGAAGATTTTGCCGCCGTGGCCCGGGAGCTCAGCGACGACGAGGGCAGCGCGCTCAACGGCGGCGAGCTTGGCTGGCTGCGTCCGGGCCAGACGGTGCCGGCCTTCGAAGAGGCCATGAGCGACCTCGCCCCGGGGGAAGTCTCCGACCCGGTGCGCTCGCAGTTCGGTTTTCACCTCATCGAGGTTGAGGAGCGGCGCCGCCGAAACGTCAACCAGCAGGAGCAGCGCGAGCAGGCACGCCAGGCGATCTTTCAGCGCCGGGCCAACGAAGAGCTCAACACCTGGCAGCGCGAGATTCGCTCCCAGGCGTTTGTCGATATCCGGCTATAAGAGGCAGCGTCATGGCAGAGTCTCGAAGCGCCCCTCGTTCGCTGCCGGTGGCGATTACCACCGGTGAGCCGGCGGGCATCGGCCCCGAGCTTACGCTCAAGCTGGCCGCCGACGCCGCGCTGCCGGCGGGCAGCGTCGCCGTGGGCGATCCGGCGATGCTTGCCGAGCGCGCCGCGGCGCTGGGGCTTGAGGTAACGCCGACGCCGTGCCGGCCCGGAGAGCCGCTGCCCGAAGGGCAGGGCGTGCTGCCGGTGTGGCCGGTTATCCTCAAGGCGCCCTCTACGCCCGGGGTGCTCGACCCGGCCAACGCCGACTACGTGATGGGGACGCTGGCCGTTGCGGTCACCGCCTGCCGCGCCGGCCATGCCGCCGCCATGACCACCGCCCCGCTGCACAAGGGCGCGATTATCGACGGCGGGCACCCGGGCTTTACCGGCCACACCGAATGGCTGCGCGATGCCTGCGGGGTGGACGAGGTGGTCATGATGCTGGCCACCGACAGCGCCCTGCACGCCACCCGCGCCGACTTTGACGGCCCCTCGGAGCTGCGCGTGGCGCTAGTTACCACGCACCTGCCGCTGCGCGAGGTGGCCGACGCCGTGACCGCCGAGCGCATCGGCCGGGTGGCGCGGATTCTCGAGCACGATCTGCGCGAGCAGTTCGGCATTGCCGCGCCGCGCATCGCCGCCTGCGGGCTCAACCCCCACGCCGGCGAGGGCGGCCACCTGGGCCACGAAGAGATCGACACCCTGATTCCCGCCCTCGACGCCCTGCGCGCCGAAGGCCGGGATATACGCGGCCCCTACCCGGCAGATACCCTGTTCACCCCGCGCCACCTGGCCGAGGTCGACGCGGTGCTCGCCATGTATCACGACCAGGGACTGGCCGTGCTCAAATACGCCGGCTTCGGCAGCGCGGCCAACATTACCCTGGGGCTGCCGCTGGTGCGCACCTCGGTGGACCACGGCACCGCGCTGGATCTTGCCGGCAGGGGGTTGGCTTCGCCGGCAAGCCTGGGCGTGGCGGTGGCGCTTGCCCGCCGGCTGGCCGACCGGCGTAGGGCCGGCTAATCCTTTGTCACTCACCGCGTAACGCTATTCCGGGAACCCGTTTCATGGCATCAGTGCTGCATCACCGCGCCCGTAAACGCTTCGGGCAGAACTTCCTCCGCGACGCGGGCGTTATCGCGCGCATCGTCGGGGCCATCCACCCGCGCCCGGGCGAGCGCCTGGTGGAGATCGGCCCGGGGCAGGGGGCGCTGACCGAGCCGCTGCTGGACGCCGCCGACGGCCTCGACGTGATCGAGCTGGACCGCGACCTGATCCCCGGGCTGCGGGTGCAGTTTTTCAACTACCCGGGCTTTGTCATCCACGAAGGCGACGCGCTCAAGTACGATTTTGCCGAGCTGCGCGGCGACGGCCCGCCGCTGCGGGTGGTGGGCAACCTGCCCTACAACGTCGCCACGCCCCTGATTATTCATCTGCTGGGCGCGGGCAGCGCGGTGGCCGATATGCACTTCATGCTGCAAAAAGAGGTGGTCGAGCGGCTGGCCGCCGAACCCGGCGGGCCGGACTGGGGGCGGCTTTCGGTCATGGCGCAGTATCACTGCCGGGTCGAGCAGCTGTTCAGCGTGCCGCCGGAGGCCTTTGTGCCGAGCCCGGCGGTGGACTCGGCGATCGTGCGGCTCGCCCCCCACGCCGAGCTGCCCCACGTGGCGGACGATCCGGCGCTGCTGTTTGACCTGGTCAAGCAGGCCTTCGGCCAGCGACGCAAGACCCTGCGCAACAACCTCAAGGGCCGCGTGGGCGCCGACACGCTTGAGGCGCTGGATATCGATCCGCGCCGTCGCCCCCAGACCCTCTCCGTCGAGGAGTTTGTGCGCCTGGCCAACGCCGTGACACACAGCGAAGCATCCGCATCCCGGGAAGGAGACAGGACGTGAGCGAACATGACACCGAGCGCGCCGCCGAGACCGTTGATCCAAGCGCCGCCGAGCCGGCGATCCGTATCAGCGTCACGCCCCGCTACCGCGCGGACGAATCCCGGGAGGCCGAGTCACAGTACGTGTTCAGCTACACCATCACCCTGTATAACCAGGGCGGCCGCAGCGTCCAGCTGCTGGCGCGCTACTGGAAAATCACCCAGGGCAGCGGCGACGTCCGCGAGGTGCGCGGCAAGGGCGTGATCGGCCAGCAGCCGCTGATTGGCCCGGGCCAGCATTTCCGCTACACCAGCCGCGCGGTGCTCGACACCCCGGTGGGCATCATGGAAGGCGCCTACACGCTGCTCGATACCACTACCCAGCGGCCCTTTGATGCCCCGGTCGCGCCGTTTCGCTTGGCTCAGCCGGCCGCTATTCACTAACCGGCGCCCAGGAGGGTTATGTGAGCACCTATGTCATCGGCGACCTGCACGGCTGCCACGCCGAATTTGTCGACCTGCTGGAAGCGCTGTCGTTCGACCCGCGCCGGGACCGCGCCTGGCTGGTCGGGGACCTGGTCAACCGCGGGCCGGACTCCCTTGCCTGCCTGCGCGAAGTCCGAGCGCTGGGTGACGCCGCCCGCTGCGTGCTTGGCAACCACGATCTGCATTTTCTGGTCGCCGCCCGGGGCGGCAGGATAAAGCCCCGAAGCGCCTTTGCGTCTATCGTCAACGCCGCCGACGGCGGCGCGCTGCTGGACTGGCTGCAAAGCCGGCCGCTGACGGTGCGCCGGGACAATACCCTGATGGTCCACGCCGGGCTTTTGCCCGAGTGGGGGCTTGATCAGGCCCAAGCCCTGGCCGCCGAGGTGGAAGCGGCGCTCGCCGCCGAGCAGGCCGGGGCCTTTCTTGAGCGGCTGTTTGGCGATGAGCCCAGCCGCTGGCGCGACGATCTGGAAGGCATGGACCGGCTGCGCTTTATCGTCAACGCCATGACGCGCATGCGCTTTATCGACGCCGACGGGCGGCTGGAGTTTACCGCCAAGCGCGGTCTGGCAAGCGCTCCTGACGGCTTTGAGCCCTGGTTTCGCTTCCCTCGGGGGGACGACGCCACCCTGCTGTTCGGCCACTGGGCGGCCCTTGAAGGCCAGACGCCCGGCGCTCGGGTCGATGCCCGGGCGCTGGATACCGGCTGCGCCTGGGGCGGCACGCTTACCGCGCTTGAGCTCGAGACCGGGAAACGCACCCGGGTGCCCAGCCGCCAACCCCAGGAGGCCTGATGCCGCGGCCGAAAGCGAGCAAGCCCGCTCCCGAAGCGGGCCTTGAGGTCTACCGCGTGGGCGGCGCGGTGCGCGACGCGCTGCTTGGCCGCCCGGTGTGGGATAACGACTGGGTCGTCGTCGGCGCCACGCCCGAGGAAATGCGCCGGCGCGGCTTCAAGCCCGTGGGCCGGGATTTTCCGGTGTTTCTCCACCCGGAGTCCGCCGAGGAGTATGCCCTGGCGCGCACCGAGCGCAAGGCCGGCCACGGCTACTCGGGCTTTACCGTTCACTCAAGCCCCGACGTTACTCTGAAAGACGATCTGGTCCGCCGGGATCTGACCATCAACGCCATCGCCGAAGCGCCGGGCGGCACGCTTGTCGACCCCTACGGCGGCCGCGATGACCTTGAGCGCCGCGTGCTGCGCCACGTTTCCGCCGCCTTTGCCGAAGACCCGCTTAGGGTTTTGCGCACCGCGCGCTTTCTCGCCCGCTATGCCCACCTGGGCTTCACCGTAGCCCCGGATACCCGGGCGCTGATGCGCGAAGTGAGCCGCAGCGGCGAGCTTTCGCATCTGGCCGCCGAGCGCGTCTGGACGGAAAGCGAGAAAGCCCTGGGCGAGCAAAGCCCCGACGCCTACTTCAAGGCGCTTGCCGAGTGCGAGGCGCTTGCCGTCTGGTGGGCAGAAATTGCGGCGGCACCCGGCAGCGTTCCCGAAAGCCGGCTGGACGCCTGCCTCGCCGCCATGCAGACAGTGCCGGACTGGCCGGCCATCGCGCTTTCCCACTGGCGCTATGCGCGGCTGGTGACGCCGCTTTCTGACGCGGAGCGCGAAGCGCTTGCCGCGCGCTTGAAGCTGCCCCGGGCGGTGGCGCAGCTGGCCCGCCAAAGCGCGGCCACGGCGCGGCTGGTCGGCGAGCCGCTGACGACACAAGCGGTAATGGCCTGGCTTGACGGCCAGGACAGCTGGCGCAAGCCCGAGCGCGCCCGGGCCCAGCTGGCGCTGGTCAAGGTGCTGGCGCCGGAGCGGCGGCACGCGGTGCTGGAAGCGGCCCTTGACGGCGCCGCCGCGGTAAGCCCCCAGGCGCTGATGGCCGAAGGCTATCGGGGCGCGGCGCTGGGCAGACAAATCGGCATCGTTCGCCGGGAGGCCGTTGCCCGGGCGCTGGGTGACGCCGGCTAGCGGTTAAAGGCCACCGGCCGCAGCGGCTGCCGGGCAAACCGTTCGCTTGCCCGAGCGCGCTGCCAAAGCTCGGCGTAGACGGTGCCTTCCCGCGGGTGGCGGGCGTCGGGCAGGAGCTCGGCCAGGGGCCTGAGGACAAAGGCGTGGCGCAGGATGTCGCCGTGGGGCAGGTCAATGGCGCCATCTTCGCTTTCAAACTCGCCGCGCAGCTCGCCCACGGCGAGAAGGTCGATGTCGATGGGGTGGGTGCTCGCGCCGGCGCTTTGGGGCAGGCGGCCCTGGGCGCGCTCCTGCGCCTTGCCCCAGGCTTTTATCTCCGCCGGCGAGGCGTCGCTTGTAAACGCCACGACCATGTTGTGGAAGACGGGGCTATGGGAAATTACGCCGTGAGAGGCGGGCGCAGGCCCTGCGTCGGGAGCGGTCACATCAGCGCTTTGATACACCGTTGACGCCTGAATCTCGCCAAAGCGTGCCTCAAGGGCGCCAAGGCAGCGGCGCAGGTTGGCAAGCGCGTTTTCGTTGCTGCCCAGACTCAGCAGAATTTGACGTGACTCGCTCACGTTTCAGCGCCGCCTTCTGTATGCGCCGGCGCGGCAAAGCTGCCTCGAGTCATTTTCAGCCCCACGCTTGCCGCCGCGGGCACCGCACCGGGCTTGCGCAGGGTAAGCGTGACGCCGGCAATGCCAAACTCCTCGCGCAGCGCGGCCACTAGCCGCTCGGCAAAGGTTTCCACCAGCTCGAAGCGATGCTCGGCGGCAAACGTCTGAATGCGCTCGCAGAGCGCGGCGTAGTTAAGGGTCAGCGCCAGATCGTCGGTGGCCGCCGCCGGACGAATGTCCGTGGCAAGCTCCAGGTCCAGACTGAGACGCTGCTGAATCGTGCGCTCCCAGTCGTAGACGCCGATTACCGTCTCCACCTCAAGCGCTTCGATTAGAATACGGTCGCTCATGGTGCCGGGGTCTCCACTCTGGTATCGGCGCTGCCGGGCGCGCGCAGCTGTTCGAGCGGCCAGCGCGGGGTGGCCTGCATCCGGCCGGCGGTGTCGCGCTCGCCGGCTTCCAGGCGCCGGGCGCCGACGTAGGCAATCATTGCGCCGTTGTCGGTGCAAAAGCGCCCGCGGGGGTAGAAGGCCCGGGCGCGGCGTTTGCTGCAGGCCTGATTAAGCCCCTCACGCAGCCGCACGTTGGCGCTGACTCCGCCGGCGACCACCAGCCGCTTGAGGCCGGTGTCGTCAAGCGCCCGGCGGCATTTGATCACCAGGGTGTCGACCACGGCGTCCTCGAAGGCCCGGGCGACATCCGCCCGGCCCTGGGGCGTAAGCTCGCCGGCGTCGTCGAGCTTGCGAATGGCGGTCAGGGTGTGGGTCTTGAGTCCGGAGAAGCTGAAGTTAAGCCCCGGGCGATCGGTCATGGGCCGGGGGAAGCGAAACCGCCCGGGGTCGCCCTGTTCGGCAAGCTTTGCGACGTGAGGGCCGCCGGGGTAGGGCAGGTCGAGCATCTTGGCGGTCTTGTCGAAGGCCTCACCGGCGGCGTCGTCCACGGACTCGCCGAGTAGCCGGTAGCGCCCCAGCTCCTGAACTTCCACCAGCTGGGTATGCCCGCCGGAGACCAGCAGCGCGACGAAGGGAAACGCCGGGGCGTCGTCTTCCAGCATGGGTGCGAGCAGGTGGCCTTCCATGTGGTGCACGCCAAGGGCGGGGATATCCAGCGCCCGGGCCATGCCGTGGGCGGTGGCCGCGCCCACCATCAGCGCGCCGACCAGGCCCGGGCCCGCGGTATAGGCGACGCCGTCAAGCTCGCGGCGGGTCATGCCCGCGTCTGCCAGTACCTGCTCCACCAGCGGCAGCAGTTTGCGGGTGTGATCGCGCGACGCAAGCTCCGGTACCACGCCGCCGTACTCGGCGTGCATGGTCACCTGGCTGTACAGGGCGTCGGCCAGCAGGCCGTCGCCGCCGTCAAGCGCGGTGTCGTAAACGGCCACGCCGGTTTCATCGCAGGACGTTTCGATGCCCAGTACGCGCATAGCGGATTTCCCCGTGACGTAAAGACCTGAAGACAGGCGGAGTAAACCGGCGAGTTTAGCATCTTCGTGTGCCGGCGTTGAGGGGAAATCCTCGGACCTATTTGCAAAAAAAGGGGTTCGCTACTAGAATATTGTGCGCTGTAAAAATCAGATCGTGCACGAAAGGTGTCTAACGCGCCTTGCGCGTGTACGGACTATCCGCCATCAAGACTCCTTAAGGTAGGTGAGTGCTTAATGCCTTCTGTAAAAGTACGCGATAACGAGCCGTTTGACGTCGCCCTGCGTCGTTTCAAGCGTTCCTGTGAAAAAGCCGGCGTTTTGTCCGAGGTTCGTCGTCGCGAAAGCTACGAAAAGCCGACGGCCGAGCGCAAGCGCAAGGCGGCTGCCGCAGTCAAGCGCCACGCGAAGAAGCTTCAGCGTGAGCGTAAGCGGTTCGAACGGCTCTATTGATCCGTACCGGAAGGGTGGCCAAGGCCACTCTTCCTGGAAGGACGCCAAACGGCCGCCGTCCGGTGGCCGTTTGTTTTTTTATCCGTCAATAACCGCCGACGGGCTGCGGTGATGCCATAGATGATGATGCCATAGGCGATACGGTGGTCTCTGAGGCTATGGTATCTGAGGCGATGGTCGCTGAGACTGTGGCATCACCTCAGCCCGGCAGCATCCCTGGCCCGGCACTTGCGGGCCGCGACGGTCGGAGGCAGACAGTCCATGGCTGGCCGTATTCCACAGCATTTTATCGATGACCTGCTCGCCCGGGTGGACGTCGTGGAAGTCGTCGGTGCCCGGGTGCAGCTGAAGAAGGCCGGTCGCAACCATGCGGGGCTCTGCCCCTTCCACCAGGAAAAATCGCCGTCCTTTACCGTTAGCGCCGACAAGCAGTTTTACCACTGCTTCGGCTGCGGCGCCCACGGAAATGCCCTACGCTTTTTGATGGAATACGAACGGCTGGGCTTTCCCGACGCGGTGGAGCAGCTGGCCGCGAGCCTGGGGCTTGAGGTCGAGCGCGAAGGCGCCGACGACCCCCACGCCCAGCAGCGCGAAAAAAAGCGCAAGCAGGGCGTCAATCTGCTCGAGCTTGCCGCAAGTTTCTACCGCGAGCGGCGGGTGATGCCCGAAGGCCAGGCGGCGCGCCGCTACCTGGAGGAGCGGGGCCTGTCGGCGGAGGTGATCGACACCTACGGCATTGGCTACGCCCCGGACAGCTGGGAGGCGCTCAAGCGCCACCTCGACGAGCGCGGCGTCAGCGAAGCGGTGCAGATCGAGTACGGGCTGCTGATCCACCGCGAAGACAGCGGGCGCACCTACGATCGTTTCCGCGACCGGGTGATGTTCCCCATTCGCGACGGGCGCGGGCGTACCGTTGCCTTTGGCGGCCGGGTGATGGGCGACGCCAAACCCAAATATCTGAACTCGCCGGAAACCCCGGTGTTTCACAAGGGGCGCGAGCTTTACGGCCTTTACGAAGCGCGCCGGGCGCCCCAGCGGCCCGAGCAGCTGGTCATCGTCGAGGGCTACATGGACGTGGTGGCGCTGGCCCAGTTCGGCGTGAGAAACGCCGTGGCGACCCTGGGCACGGCCACCACCGAAGAGCACCTGAAGCGGCTCTTTCGCCTGGTCAACCGGGTGGTGTTCTGCTTTGACGGCGACCGCGCCGGGCGCCAGGCCGCCCGCCGGGCGCTGGAAACGGCGCTGCCGCAGATGCTCGACGGGCGCGAGGCGCGCTTTTTGTTCCTGCCCGAGGGCGACGACCCGGATGACATGGTGCGTCGGGAAGGCGCCCAGGCGTTTACCGACCGCGTGACCTGCGCCATGCCGCTGTCGGAGTTTCTGTTCGAGCAGGCGGCAGAGGGGCGCGATCTGCAGGCGGTGGAAGGGCGCGAACGGTTTGCCAGCGACGTGCTGGCGGCATTGAACAAAATGCCCGACGGCATGCTCCAATCCATGCTGCTTGAGGAACTGGCCGAGCGCAGCGGCCTGCGCCAGGCGCAGCTCGAAACGCTGCTGGCCCGCCAGCAGCAGGCCCGGCCAGGGCCCGCCGCCGAGCCGGTACCGCCCTCCCGGCCGCCGCAGACGGCAGGGCCGGTCGAGGAGGCGTCGGCGGAATCGCCGGCGCTCGAGGTGCTCTCGCCCGAGGGCCGGGTGCTGCAGCTGCTCCTGCACGAGCCGCGCCTGGTGGAGGCGCTGCCCGAGGCGCTCGAGTGGCTGCCGGAAAGCGCCGCGGGGCAGCTATGCCGCGAGCTGATCGCGCTCTTGCAGGCCGGGCGCTACACCAGCCCTCAGGTGGTGCTGTCGCACTTTCAGGGCAGCGCCCAGGGCCGCACGCTCGGGGCCCTGGCCCGGCGGGAGCTGTTGATTCCGCGCTCGGCGCGCAGGGCCGAGCTCGAAGGGCTGGTGCAGTATTTGCAGCGCACCCAGCGGGCGCGCTCGCCGCGGGAAGAGTACGAGGCTTTGCTGGCCCGGGAGCGGGCCGGAGAGAAGCTGGATAAAACGCAGAAGCAGCGTCTGGCAAGCCTGCTGGTGGAGCTCGCCGGGGCGCAGTGATGCAGCCGGCGAGGCGCGCAGCGGGAGCGTTGCGGGCACCCGAATACCGGGTCCGGGGTTGAATTTGCCGCTCTTTGCTACCACATAGTTGACCAATTGCCAGATGCTGGCTAAACCAAACAAGCTAACACACCTGAATAGCGGCGCAAACAAACCGTGCTGGAAGGCGCCCGCGGCCGACGCTATACTGTTCGGCTTTCCGGGCGCTTCTGGCACGTCACTTGCGCGTCAGGTGCTTCATTCTTCTTCGTCGAGATAGGGTTTCTATGGCTGGAAATGCGCAGCAGCAGTCGCGTCTGAAGGAGTTGATCGCGAAAGGTAAGGAGCAGGGCTACCTTACCTATGCCGAGGTCAACGATCATCTACCCGAGGATATCGCCGATCCCGATCAGGTGGAAGACATCATCGGCATGATCAACGACATGGGGATCAGCGTCGTCGAAGTCGCTCCTGACGAAGACACCCTGATGATGTCGGATCAGTCCACCGACGAGTCCGCGGCCGAGGAAGCGGTTGCCGCCCTTGCCGCCGTGGAAAGCGACGTCGGCCGCACCACCGACCCGGTGCGCATGTACATGCGCGAGATGGGTACGGTGGAGCTTCTGACCCGGGAAGGCGAGATCGAGATCGCCAAGCGCATCGAGGAAGGCACCCGCGCGGTGATGTCGGCGCTGGCTTACCTGCCCGGTGCGGTAAACTCGATTCTCGACGCCTACGACGCCACCCAGGACGAAGAGGCGCCGGGCCGGCTGTCGGACCTGTTTTCCGGCTTCATCGACCCCGACGGCGGCATTCCCAACGTCGCCGAGCCCGAGGAAATCGAGCCCGAGCCCAGCGACGATCCCGACGAGGAAGAAGAGACCACCGCCAACGAAGGCGGACCGAACCCGGAAGAAGCCCGGGCGCGCTTCGAGCAGATCCGCGAGAAAAACGCAGCCGTCGAGGCCGCGTTTGAAAAGTACGGCCGCGGCAGCGAAGAGCTCAAGGCGCGTCAGGCACGCCTGGCCGAGCTGTTTTCGCCGATCAAGCTGGTGCCCAAGCACTTCGAGCGCCTGGTGGGGCAGGTGCGCATCAGCGTGGAGCAGGTGCGCGCCCAGGAAAAGGGCATCATGCAGCTGTGCGTGAAAAAGGCCAAGGTGCCGCGCAAGACGTTCATCAAGGCGTTTCCCGGCAACGAGTCGCGCAAGGACTGGCTGGACGACTTTCAGGAAGCCTCGCCGCGCTACGCCGACCGCCTCGAACCGCTGCGCGCCGATATCCGTCGCTACCAGCGCAAGATCGCTTTCGAAGAGAACATGGTGCGGCTCAACGTCGGCGAGCTGAAGGAAGTCAACCGCAAGCTTTCCATCGGCGAGGCCAAGGCGCGCCGGGCGAAGAAGGAAATGGTCGAGGCCAACCTGCGCCTGGTGATCTCGATTGCCAAGAAGTACACCAACCGCGGCCTGCAGTTTCTGGACCTGATCCAGGAGGGCAATATCGGCCTGATGAAGGCGGTGGACAAGTTCGAATACCGTCGCGGCTACAAGTTCTCGACCTACGCCACCTGGTGGATCCGCCAGGCGATCACCCGCTCGATTGCCGACCAGGCGCGCACCATCCGCATTCCGGTGCACATGATCGAAACGATCAACAAGCTCAACCGGGTATCGCGCCAGATGCTGCAGGAAATGGGCCGCGAGCCGACGCCGGAAGAGCTGGGCGAGCGCCTGGAAATGACCGAGGACAAGGTGCGCAAGGTGCTCAAGATCGCCAAGGAGCCGATCTCCATGGAAACGCCCATCGGCGACGACGACGACTCGCACCTGGGCGACTTCATCGAGGACAGCACCATGATGCTGCCCATCGATCTGGCCACCGGCGAGGGCCTGGTCGAGTCCACGCGCAACGTGCTCGGCGGGCTCACCGCGAGGGAGGCCAAGGTGCTGCGCATGCGCTTCGGTATCGACATGAACACCGATCACACCCTGGAAGAGGTCGGCAAGCAGTTCGACGTCACCCGGGAGCGTATCCGCCAGATCGAGGCCAAGGCGCTGCGCAAGCTGCGCCATCCGAGCCGCTCGGAGCCGCTGCGCTCCTTCCTCGACGAGTAGCGTGCGTCCGCTGCCCGTTTCGCCCTGGAAACGGGGCGCATGAAAAAAGCCCGCCGGTGAGTCACACGGCGGGCTTTTTACGGCGTCTGCTGCGTGGCCGGGGCCGCGTCAGCTGTCCGGAGCGGTCTGCTGACGGGCGTGGTAAATGCGCCGTGCCAGCAGTAAAAGCTCGATCATGGCAAACAGGATCAGGCTGTAGCCCAGCAGCTCCACGACTTCTTCCGCCATGCTTTTGATGTCGCCCAGATAATGGTCTTCCATGATGGCCTGCCAGAAGATCTTGCGCCCGTACAGCCGGGAAAAGGCGTAAGTGGTGAAAAGACCGGCGGTAAACAGCCCCAGCGAAAAGCTGTTGCTGTATTCATAAAGCTCGTCAAGAAAGCGCCGCCAGTGAATCCCGACCCACACCACAATGGGGAGGATGACGATCGTGACGAGTATCTTCCAGACGTGCCTGCCGGCGTAGTGGTCGAGCAGCGCATCCTGCTCGCGAATCAGCGACGAGCCGATAAACGCCAGCAGCAATAGCGTGACCATGGGCCATACCTGAAGCCGCTGGCGCACATAGAGCAGGAGGCCGCAGGAGAGCGCCAAAAAGACCGTCTGGTTGAGCTCAATGAAGCCCAGCTCGGAAAACTGCAGCGTTTTGGGCAGATACAGAGCCTCCATATAGGCCCCCTGGGCAATGGCGCCGGTGACAAGGAGATACAGCGTGGCGCGCAGAAAGAGCGCGCTGGTATGAATGGGCCACGAAGATTTGGGATAGTGCATCATACGTCCTGAAATGCGCACCGGCGTATGCCGGCAAGCTCTGGTCGGTGGTTAAACATGCAAAGATGTATGTGAGTATATCGCGTTGTGCCCCGGCGCGCATCCAGCCATGCCGGCAAATTTGCAGATTATACAGGTGTGAAGTGATAGGTATGAAATGATAGGTATGAAGGAATAGGTATAAAGAGAAGCGCCTGCCGGCTATCTTGACAGTTAGCCTGAAAGTCGGCGGGGACAACTCGGTGCTCTGCCGCGAGCGCAATGCCATTGCCTCGGTCAAAGCGAGCAACGCCGCGCGGCATGGCTGCAAAGATGGCAAGATGCTGTAATATATAGAAGATATCAGGTGCCAATGCCCGACCTCGGAGGTCGTGGCGGTACCCTCGACAAGGAGACAGATAATGAAATCACGTGCTGCCGTGGCGCTGGAAGCCGGCAAGCCGCTGGAGCTTGCCGAGATTGATGTGGAAGGGCCGAAGGAAGGCGAGGTGCTGGTGCGGCTGGTGGCTACCAGCGTGTGCCACACTGACGCTTACACGCTGTCCGGCGCCGACCCGGAAGGCAACTTCCCGGCGGTGCTGGGCCACGAAGGCGCGGGCGTTGTCGAAGACGTTGGCCCCGGGGTCAGCAGCGTCAAGCCCGGCGACCACGTCATTCCGCTGTATACCGCCGAGTGCGGTAAGTGCAAGTTCTGCCTGTCGGGCAAGACCAACCTGTGCGGCGCGGTGCGCGCTACCCAGGGCAAGGGCGTGATGCCCGACGGCACCTCGCGCTTCTCGCTGGACGGCAAGAAGCTTCACCACTACATGGGCTGCTCCACCTTCAGCGAATATACCGTGCTGCCCGAAGTGTCGCTCGCGGTGGTGTCCAGGGAAGCGCCGATGGACAAGATCTGCCTGCTGGGCTGCGGCGTGACCACCGGCATCGGCGCGGTGATGAACACGGCCAAGGTCGAGCCCGGTGCGACGGTAGCGGTGTTCGGCCTCGGCGCCATCGGCCTGGCGGTGATTCAGGGCGCGCTGATGGCCAAGGCCAGCCGTATCATCGCCATCGACGTCAACCCGGAGAAGTTCAAGCTGGCCGAGCAGTTCGGCGCCACCGACTTCGTCAATCCCAAGGACTACAACGACTCGATCCAGGAAGTCATTGTCGATCTGACCGACGGCGGCGTGGACTACTCCTTTGAATGCATCGGCAACGTCAACGTCATGCGCTCGGCGCTTGAGTGCTGCCACAAGGGCTGGGGCGAGTCGATCATCATCGGCGTCGCCGGCGCCGGCGAAGAAGTTGCCACGCGGCCGTTCCAGCTGGTGACCGGCCGTGTCTGGAAAGGCTCGGCGTTTGGCGGCGTCAAGGGGCGCACCGAGCTTCCCGGCTATGTCGACCAGTACATGAAGGGCGAAATCAACATCGACGATTTCGTTACCCACAACATGCCGTTTGCGAAAATCAACGAAGCCTTTGACCTGCTGCACGCCGGTGAAAGTATTCGCACCGTGCTGCACTATTGAGCGTGACGGCTAACGTCACCCGCGCTTGGCAACAAGCGTCAGTTCCATTCGCGCGGCCGCGTGCCGCGCTTTGCGCATCGCTGCGCCAGGTATCAACAGGAGCCTGCCATGAGCATGAGTGAAACCTTGGAGTTAGTGTCGGAAAATCGTAGTTTTGGCGGCTGGCACAAGCGCTATCGCCACTACTCGAGGGCGCTTGATTGCGACATGATCTTCGCCGTCTATCTGCCGCCCCAGGCCGAGGACGAGCGGGTGCCGCTTTTGTGGTGGCTGTCGGGGCTGACCTGCAACGACCAGAACTTCATGGAGAAAGCCGGAGCCCACCGCATGGCGGCGGAGCTGGGTGTGGCCATTGTCTGCCCGGACACCAGCCCGCGGGGCACCAACGTTCCCGGCGAGCACGACAGCTTTGACCTGGGGTCGGGCGCGGGCTTTTACATCAACGCCACCCAGGCGCCGTGGAAAGCCCACTACCATATGTATGACTACCTGGTAGAAGAGCTGCCCTCGGTAGTCCGCCTGCAGTTCCCGGTGAACGGGCGCGAGTCCATCAGCGGCCATTCCATGGGCGGTCACGGTGCCCTGATGCTGGCGCTGCGCCACCCTGGCCGCTTCTGCTCGGTCTCGGCGTTTGCCCCGATGGTCAACCCGATGGAGTGCCCCTGGGGACAAAAGGCCTTTACCCACCTCCTGGGCGAGGACGTATCCAGCTGGCGCCAGTACGACGCCTGCGAGCTGGTGGCCAACGGCGCTTCGCGCCAGCGGCTGTTCATCGATCAGGGCGAGGCCGACCAGTTCCTCGAAGAGCAGCTCAAGCCCGAGAATCTGGAAGCGGTGTGCGCCAAGCACGACCATCCGCTGACGCTGCGTCGCCAGCCGGGCTACGATCACAGCTACTTCTTCATTGCCTCGTTCATTGAAGACCACCTGCGCTACCACGCCGAGCACCTGTATAAATAAACCCAGCCGGCCGGCTACCCGCTCCCGGCGTCAGAAGGGAGCCGGTAAGCCTCGTTCATCCACCGCCCGGCAGGGGGCCACCCCCCGCCGGCAGGAGCGCCTGCGCCTCGCCGCCGGACGGCTTTGGCAGCGGGTGGCGCGGCTGCTATGGCGCCTGGCGCTGGCCTTTGTGCTGGTCTCCGTGGCGCTGGTGCTGCTGTTTCGCGTCGTGCCGCTGCCGGGGTCGATGGTGATGGTCGAGCGCAAGGTGCAAAGCTGGGTAGCGCGCGAGCCGCTCTCGATCGACTACCGCTGGCGCGGCCGTAGCGCGCTGAGCGACACGGCGCGGATCGCCGTCATTGCGGCCGAAGACCAGCGGTTTCCTCGGCACAGCGGCTTTGACTTCGTGGAGATCCGCCGGGCGCTGGATACCAGCGGCAACGGCGGGCGGCTGCGCGGTGCCAGCACGCTCAGCCAGCAGACCGCCAAGAACGTGTTTCTGTGGAGCGGGCGCAGCTGGCTGCGAAAGGGCTTCGAGGCCTGGTTTACCCTGCTGATCGAGCTTTTCTGGGGCAAGCAGCGCATTCTCGACGTCTATCTCAACGTCGCCGAGTGGGATCGCGGCGTGTTCGGGCTGGAAGCCGCCGCGCAGCACTACTTCGGCGTGCCGGCAAACGAGCTTGACGGCCGCCAGGCAAGCCTGCTGGCGGCCATTCTGCCAAGCCCGCTGACGCGCAGCGCCGCCCGGCCCTCGGCAAGCGTGGAGCAGCGCAGCCGCTGGATTCGCCGGCAGATGGGGAATCTCGGCGGCACCGGCTATCTTGAGCACCTGACCCAGCCGTAACCCTTCGTTTTCGTTCGTATCAGCCTGTGCCTTGCCCCTGGCCGTGGACCCAACGGTCGGCTGCCGGGGGTTAGGTGTGTTTGCTGGCGGCAGGCGCGGTACGGGCTACCAGAACCACGCCGCCAATGGCGATGGCCATGCCCACAAGGCCCGGCCAGGGCAGGCGCTCGTCAAACAGCCACCAGGCTTCCAGCGCGGTAACCGGCGGCACCAGATAAAACAGGCTCGCCACCCGCGACGCTGCGCCTTTTTTTATCAGCGCCAGCAGCAGCAGGATCGCGGCGATGGATAAAATCAGAACCAGCCAGCCAAGGGTGAGGATAAAGGTGGGCGTCCAGATGACCTGGCGCGTCTCGAACAGCCCCGCTCCCAGGGTGAACAGGGCACCCGCGGCCAGGTATTGAATGACCGCGCCGGAGAGCAGCGGCATGTGCGTGCAAAAGCGCTTCTGGTAAAGCGTGCCCAGGGAGATGCCCAGCAGGGCGACGGTGACGCTTGCCAGCGCTTTGATGCCGAAGCCTTGAAACAGCGAGTCGCTGAAGTCGAGCTTGCTGCCCAGCACCAGGCTGATACCGACCAGCCCCAGAGCGAGCCCCAGCCACTGAAGCCGGCCCAGCCGTTCGCCCAGCAGCGGCCCGGCAAAGGCCGCCGTCAGCAGCGGCTGCAAGCCCACCAGCAGGGCCGTGAGCCCGGCGGGCATGCCAAGCTCGATGCTGTAAAACACCCCGCCCAGGTAGGCGCCGTGGACCAGCAGCCCCGAGACGGCAATGTGCCCCCAAAGCCTCGCGCCCGACGGCCAGGGCATGCGCCTGACCAGCACCAGCGGCGCCAGGACGAGGAGCGTAAAGGCGCAGCGCAGCCACAGAAAGGTGAGTGGTTCCGCGTAGGGCAGGCCGAACTTGGCGCCGATGAAGCCCGTGCTCCACAGCAGCACGAACAGCCCCGGCATGGCCGCCAGGCCAAGCGCGCCGGGCTGGCGCAGGGATGGATGGATCATGTCGCTTGTTGCTCCAGGGCCAATTGTTTCAGGAAGATCATTCCAAAAAGAGTGGGGCCGGAGGCCGGCTACTGCCGCCGTCCGGCACGTTGATAAACGGCTTTATTACATTTTGAAACATGAAAGAGGGAACCTGTACGATAAAGCGCCGTCACAGGGACACATTCAACATGCATCACATGAGGTTTTATTTCATGCCACGTTTTACTGCCTTGTTCTCCGCAGCCCTATTCGCCACCGGTCTGATGGCGGGCACCGCCCAGGCGCAGCAATCCGCGGACACTGCCCAGAGCCAGGCGCCCAGCGCCGAAGCGCAGGCGCAGGACTTCAGCGATCAGCAGCTGCAGCAGTTCGCCGATGCATCTCAGGAAATCGCCGTTGTCTCCCAGGAGTATACCGAGCGTCTGCAGTCGGCTGATGACGAAGAATCACAGCAGGAAGTTCGTGCTGAAGCCAACGAGAAAATGATCCAGATCGTCGAGAACAGCGGCCTGGACGTCGACACCTTCAACGCCATTGGTCAGGCGATCCAGCAGGATCCCGAAATGATGCAGCGCGTCCAGGAGATGGCCGGGCAGTCCTGAGGCATTCCCCGCTTCGGCGCCTCCGCGCCGGCAGCCTCGCTTGTAAGCTTTGCCTTTGGCAGGGCATGAACAATCCCGGCGTGTTGCGCCGGGATTTTTTGTGGGCGCCCGCTGCGCGCTTTACCGGGGGCGAAAGGCGTTCCAGAATAAGCCCACGCCGCTACCGATAACGCTCAGGAGGCAGTATGGACGCCGAGCTGATGGAAATTCGCCAGCACATGAGCCAGTTCCCGCCCTTCGATGCGCTGAGCGAGGCGCTGCTGGACGAGCTGGCAGGTCACATCGAGGTGCGCTACTTCAAGACGGGTAGCGATATACTGCTGCTCAATGCCCACGTCGACGAATTTTGCTATATACGCAGCGGCGCGGTCGAGGTCTACCGCCGTCAGGGCGATTTGTACAACCGCCTGGGTGAAGGCGACATCTTCGGCCACTTTCACCTGCTGCGCGATCACGTGGTGCGGTTTCCGGCCAGGGCCATTGAAGACACGCTGATCTATTTTATCCCCGATGCCGTGTTTCAGCAGCTGTGCGACGCCGATGAACACTTTGCCGACTTTGTTGAGCTGGAGCGCCCGCGGCTCGAGTCCGCGGCCGAAGAGCAGCGCGAATCCAACGACATGATGGTCACCCGGATACGGCGCCTTTTGTCGCGCGCGCCGGTCATGGTCAACGTGGATACCAGCGTCCAGGACGCCGCCCGCCAGATGAGTGAAGACCAGGCCTCGGCGCTGCTGGTCACCGAGCCGTGCACCGGGGATACGCTGCGCTGCTTTCACGACGGCAGCGAAATGCGCCGGATCCGCGGCATCATGACCAACACCGACTTTCGCACCCGCATCGTCGCCCGGGGGTTATCGGCACAGACGGCAATAGGCGATGCGGCATCGCAGGTGCTGGTCAGCGTGCAGGCGGACGTCTCGATCTACGAAGCCATGCTGGTCATGCTGCGCAACAACGTGCACCACCTGCCGGTGCTTCACCGCCGGCGGCCCCTGGGCATCGTTCATTTGTCCGATATCATTCGCTACGAAACCCACAGCGGGCTCTACCTGGTCAGCAATATTTTCAGCCGCCTGAGCGTGGAAGGGCTGGCGCGGCTGGCGCCGGACGTCCGCGCGGCCTTTGTGCGCATGGTAGAGGAGGGCGCCAATTCGCAGATGGTTGGCAGCGCGCTTTCTACCGTCGGGCGCAGCTTCACTCGCCGGCTGTGCGAGCTTGCCGAGGACTCGCTGGGCCCGCCGCCGGTGCCCTATGCGTTCATGGTCAACGGCTCCATGGCGCGCAACGAGCAGGGTATCGTCACCGATCAGGATAACGCCCTGGTGCTTGATGATGCCTTTGATCCGGAAGAGCACGACGACTACTTCCGCCGGCTGGCGACCTTTGTCAGCGACGGGCTGGACACCTGCGGCTACACCTATTGCAAAGGCGATATCATGGCGACCAACGCCCGCTGGCGCCAACCGCTGGAGGTTTGGAAAGGCTATTTTCGGGGCTGGATGAGCGAGCCCACGCCCGAAACTCTGCTGCACAGCTCGATCTTTTTTGATCTGGACAGCGCCTACGGCGAAGCGGAGCTGGTCGAGGAGCTGCAGGACCTGGTGACCGAGCAGGCGCCGCGCTCGCCGCAGTTTCTCGCGGCCATGGCGCGTAACGCCCTGAACCGCACGCCGCCGCTGGGGTTTTTCCGCACCTTCGTGATGGAGCAGGACGGCAAGCACAACAACTCCATCAACCTCAAGCGTCGCGGCACCGCGCCCATGGTGGACCTGATTCGCATCCATGCCCTGGCCTGCGGCTCGAGCGCCCAGAACTCCTTCGAGCGGCTTGACGATATTCATCAGACCCGGCTTCTGGCCTCGGGCGTTAGCGACAAGCTGCGCTATGCTTTCGAGTTTTTGTGCATATCGCGTCTGCGCCACCAGGCCATCGATATTGGTAAAGGCCGGGAGCCGAACAACAACATCGAGCCGGAAAACGTCGAAAGCAGCGAGCGCCACACGCTGAAAGACGCTTTCCAGGTGCTGAGCAACGCCCAGAAGTTTCTCAAGTTCCGCTATCCCATGGTCGGCGGGCAGACGGAGCGGCGTTAATGCCGGCTATCCGGCCGCGCCAGAAAATCGTCAGGGCTGACTGGGCCGCCTACATGCGCGCCCGCGCCGATAAGGCCCGGGACGCCGCCGTGAAACGCTATTTCGCCACGCCGCTACCGTCGTGGGACACGCCGATCTCCGAGGTGCCGATGGTAGCGCTTGATATGGAAACCACCGGCCTGGACGAGCGCCGCCATGCCATTGTCAGCCTCGGCGTGGTGCCCTTTACGTTTTCGCGCATTACCCTCGCTCGGCGGCGCTATTGGGTGGTGAAGCCGTCGCGGGCGCTGGTTGCCTCGTCCATCGCCCATCATCACATCACCCACTCGGAAATTGCCCGCGCGCCGGATTTCGACGCGATCATCGACGAGCTGCTGCCGATGCTTGCCGGGCGGATCGTGGTGGTGCATTTTCGCAACATCGAGCGCCCCTTTCTGGAAGCTGCCGTGCGCGTGCGCCGGGGGGAGGGCGTCCTGTTTCCCATGATCGACACCATGTCGCTCGAGGCGCGGCTGTACCGCCAGACTCGGTGGGCCCGCTTTCGTCGCTGGCTGGGGCACCCGCCGGTGTCCATTCGGCTGAATGCCAGCCGCGCCCGCTATCACCTGCCCGCCTACCAGGGGCACCACGCGCTGGTCGACGCCCTGGCCACCGCCGAGCTTTTGCAGGCGCAGGTGGCGACCCATTATCACCCGCAGACGCCGCTGGGCGATCTGTGGTGCTGACCCGTACGCCAGACGTAAAAAAGGCAGCCCTCGGGCTGCCTTTTTTTGCTTTCTTGCATTTTACGTTTCTTGCGCTGTGCTCCGGTTATACGGTGCGCGGCTCGCTCATCAGCGCCTTGATCAGCCCGTAGCAGCCGAACAGCAGCACCACGGTAAACGGCAGGCCGGTTGAAACCGACGCCGCCTGCAGCGCGCTCAGGCCGCCACCCAGCAGCAGCGCAATGGCAATACCGCCTTCGATGATGGCCCAGAACATGCGCTGGGGCTTGGGCGCGTCGACCTTGCCGCCGGCGGTGATCGAGTCGATGACCAGCGAGCCGGAGTCCGACGAGGTCACGAAGAACACGATCACCAGCACGATACCCACGAAGGACGTAATGGCAGACAGCGGCAGCTCGCCGAGCATGGCAAACAGCTGCAGGTCCAGCTCGGCGTCCTGGACGGTGGAGATGCCCTGGGTAACGATCTGGTCAATGGCCGTGCCGCCAAAGGCCGTCATCCACAGAACGGACACCAGCATGGGGACCAGCAGTACCGCGATCAGGAACTCGCGCACGCTGCGGCCGCGGCTGACCCGGGCGATAAACATGCCGACAAAGGGCGACCAGGAAATCCACCAGGCCCAGTAGAAGGCCGTCCAGCTTTGCACAAAGGCCGAGTCTTCACGCCCGAAGGGATTGGCCAGAGCCGGCAGGTTTTTCGCGTAAGCGCCGAGGTTGCTGAAAAAGCCGGTAGCAATGGCAAGCGTCGGCCCTACGGCAATCACGAACACCAATAGCAGGAAGGCAAGCGCCATGTTGAGCTGGGACAGGCGCTGTACGCCCTTGTCCACGCCGGCCATCACCGAGCCCAGCGCCACGGCGGTAATGCCGAGGATCAGCACCACCATGGTGGTGTCGGTGTTGGGGATATCAAAGAGGTAGTTAAGCCCCGTGGAGGCCTGGGTGGCACCCAGCCCCAGCGAGGTGGCCAGCCCGAACAGCGTGGCAAACACGGCCAGCGTATCGATGATGTGGCCCGGCCAGCCCCAGATGCGCTCCCCGAGGATCGGGTAGAAAATCGAGCGCATGGTCAGCGGCAGCCCCTTGTTGAAGGCAAAGATGGCAAGCGACAGGCCGACGATGGCATACGCCCCCCAGGGGTGGAGGCCCCAGTGGTAGATGGTTGACGCCATGGCCAGCGTCGCCGATGCCTCGGCGTTGCCCTCGGCGCCGCCCAGCGGGGCTGCGTCCGAGCCGCTCATCGCCGTGCCGAAGTGGGACAGCGGCTCGCCCACGCCGTAGAACATCAGGCCGATGCCCATACCGGCGGCAAACAGCATGGCAAACCAGCCCGCGTAGCTGAAGTCGGGCGTTGCTTTGGCACCGCCGATGCGCACCTTGCCCAGCGGCGACAGCACAAGCCCCAGTGCCACCAGGACAAAAACGTTACCGCCCAGCAGAAACACCCAGCTCAGGTTGCCGGTCAAATAGTCAAACGTACCGGTGAACACCGGCGCTACCTGATCCTGCAGCGCCAGGGTGATCACCACGAACAGCAAAATCACCAGCGAGGATACGGTGAAGACCACGCTGTGAAGGTCGACGGGGACCCCGAACCGGCTGGTGGCGATGTTGTCCTGGCCGATCACGTAATCGGTATCAATCAGATTGGCTGCGCCCTCCGGCGCGGGAATGCCTTCCGAGGCGCTCTGTTCTGATGCCTCCGGCGTTTCTTTGTTGGCCATAAGCGGTTTTCCTTCAAAGTAGACAAGAAGTGAGTCGCACAGGCGCCTCATGCGAGAGCGTGATAAAACGCCCCAGGCGTGACGATGGGCTTATCGGTAATAGTGTTGCAGACCCGGTAGTCTGGAAACTGCTCCGCTCAGCCCTGGTCGTGGCGCAGCAGAAAGACCGACGCGGACGCGCGCGACGCCAGGGTGCCGCCGTGGGCCGGAAGCACGATATCCAGCGAGCGGGGCAGATGGGTGGCCATGATGACCAGATCCGCGCCGACGTCGTCAACGGCCTTGAGCAGCAGGTCGTCCAGGTTGGCGATAGGGTCGGTGGAGCGGTAGACCTTCGCCGCCACCGGACGGCCGTGAGCCGCATGGCGCTTCTGCGCAAAGGCTTCGAGCTTTTGCTGATATTCTTCCGGCGTGCGGGCTACGCTGTTGGGCGAGTTGGAAGTGATGCCCACGTAGGTGATGGTGGCATTGTAGTGGCGCGCGAGATCGGCCACCTTGGCAAGCGCCGGTTCGAGGGTTTCCACGTACTTAAGGTCGATCGGCACCATGATGTGATCAAACATACACAACTCCTTTGCCGGCTTGAGGCAGAGACAAGGCATAAAAACAGCCACGCTGGAGCGTGGCTGTAATCAAAGGGCTTGAGCTTAGTTGTCAAGCCATTCTTCGACCTTGTCCGGGTTCTCGTCGACCCACTTTTCAGCGGCTGCCGCAGGATCATCACCCTCTTCCTGCATCAGCATGACCTCGTTCATGTCGTCCGAGGACCATTCGAACGCGTCCAGAATCGCATAGGCGCCGGGCATGTCGTCTTCAAGGCCCTGGCGAGCGATGGTGTGGATCTTTTCGGCACCGCCGTAGGTTTCCTTCGGGTCGTCGAGGAACTTGAGATCCCAGCGAGCGAGCATCCAGTGCGGCGTCCAGCCGGTCACGGCAATATCGTCATCGTTGTCGATGGCGGCCTTGAGCGCGGCGGTCATGGTGGCGCCGCTGCCGCTAACCAGGTCATAGTCCAGGTCGTATTCGTCGATGGTCTTTTCGGTAAGACGCATGACGCCGGCGCCCGGATCAATGCCGGTAATCTTGCCGTTGAAACTGTCGACGTTGTCGTTCATGTCTTCGATGGAGTCGACGTCGCTGTATTCGGGCACCACCATGCCAAGCTTGGCGCCTTCAAGGTTGGGGCCAAGGTCGTCCAGTTCATCCTTGAGCTTGGCGTAGTAGTCTTCGTGGGTGGCGGGCAGCCAGCCGGCGAGGAAAGCGTCGGTATCGCCGCTGGCTACGGATTGCCACATGGCCGCGGCCGACAGCGAGGTGGCGTCAACCTCGTAGCCTTCCTGCTCCAGCACGACCTTCATGACTTCGGTGGAGGCGACGGTAGACGCCCACTCGACGTAGGACAGGTTGACCGTGCCCTTGTCCTGGGCATGGGCGGTGCCGCCGGCTGCCAGGCCTGCGCCGGCGAGCAGGGCAAGCGAAGTGACGCGAACGCGTTTTGTCAGCATTGATGTTGTCATAAGCGTTGCTCCCTTGGTGATAGACAGGCGCCGCTCGGCGACGCTCTGGTTTTATGATACAGCACTGTTTTCGCTGCATCACTCCGGTACAGGATGGCAAAGCCCTCGCGACTTGGCAAGCCGGGCGGCATCGCCATCGGTGGAGCTTAGCGGCGCAGCGACTGGGTCAAACGGTCCAGCAGCATGGCCAGAATCACCACGGCAATGCCGGCTTCGAAGCCGTCACCCGGGCGCAGGCGCTGGATGGCGCGCCAGACTTCGCTACCCAGGCCGTCAGCGCCGATCATCGCGGCGATGACCACCATGGAAAGCGCCAGCATGATGGTCTGGTTGATCCCCGCCATCAGCGTCGGCAGGGAAAGCGGCAGCTGCACCTTGAACAGCTTCTGGCCGCGGGTCGCGCCGTAGGCGTCGGCGGCTTCGATCAGGTCCACCGGCACCTGGCGAATCCCCAGGGTGGTAAAGCGGATGGCCGGCGGCATGGAGAAAATCACCGTGGCGAAGATGGCCGAGACCGAGCCGATGCCGAAAAACGGAATCGCCGGGATCAGATAGACAAACGCCGGCATGGTCTGCATGAAGTCCAGCACCGGCATGATCGCTCGGTAAAGCCGCTCGGAAAGCGCCGCGGCGATCCCCACCGGCAGCGCGATGACCACCGCGACCAGGGTGGCGATAACCACCAGCGTCAGCGTTTCGATCATCGGAAACCAGAGGCCCATGTTCCAGATCAGCGCCAGGCCGACAGCGGCGCCGATGCCCAGGCGGATGGAAGAGGCCCGCCAGCACAGCAGCACGACAATCGCCATGAGTCCCCATTCGGGGAGCCACATCAGCGCATCGTTCAGGCCGTCGATGCCGGTTTGCGTCACCCGGGAAATGCTCCGGGTGACCACGGAATATTCGCTGGTCAGCCAGTCCAGGCCGCCTTCGATCCAGTCCCCGAGGGGAATGCGTACGATATCCATCATTGATCTCCTGTCCGTGCGAGTTCATCCAGGACGGCACCTTTCACCACAACGCCCAGCAGGCGCTGCTCGTCGTCTACCACGGCGATGGGAAAGCTTTTCTCGGTGAACAAGGCAAACAGGTTCTGCATTGGCTCGTCGGGCGTGACGCTGCGGAAGTCCTGGGTCATGTAGTCGGCGATGGTGTCGGCGCCCTGGTCGGCAGCCTGGCTTGCCGCATCGACCTCGAGCAGGCCGAGCAGCTTACGGTTACGGCCGGTCACGTAGATGGAATCAATGCTGTTTTCACGCATCTTGTGGAGCGCCGTGCGCGGCCCGTCGGTACTGCGAGCGGTGGAGCGTACCCGGCGCATGGCGCTTTCCGCGGTGAGGATGCGCGACATGTCCACGCCTTCGATGAAGCGGCGCACATAGTCATCGGCCGGCTTGGTCAGGATCTCTTCGGGGGTGCCGATCTGGACGATCTCGCCGCCCTTGAGCAGCACGATGCGATCCCCGATGTTGAGCGCCTCGTCGAGGTCGTGGGTAATGAACACCGTGGTTTTCTGGGTTTCGGCCTGCAGCTGCATCAGCTCTTGCTGCATGTCCTTGCGGATCAGCGGGTCGAGCGCCGAGAAGGCCTCGTCCATGAGCAGGACGCTGGCGTCGTTGGCCAGCGCCCGGGCAAGGCCGACACGCTGCTGCATGCCGCCGGAAAGCTGATTGGGGTAGGCATCTTCCCAGCCGTCAAGCCCAACCTGATGCAGAGAATCCCGCGCCAGCTTAAACCGCTTGTTTTTGCTGATGCCGCGGATTTCCAGGCCAAATTCGGCGTTTTTCTGCACCGTGCGGTGGGGGAACAGGGCAAAGTTCTGGAATACCATGGAGAAGTGTCGGCGGCGGCATTCCAGCAGCGCCTTGTCGCTAAGCTTGGGGATGTTTTCGTCGTCAATGACGACTTCCCCTTCGGTGATATCAATCAGGCGGTTGAGGCAGCGAATCAAGGTCGATTTGCCCGAGCCTGAAAGCCCCATAATGACCAGCAGCTCCCCTTCATACACGTCGAAATCGATGTTGGAAAGTGCCAGCGTTTGGCCGGTCTTATCGAGGATATCGGTACGTCCCAAGCCTTGATCACGCAGCTCCAAGGCTCTTTTGGGGTGTTTGCCAAAAACCTTGCTTAACCCGCGCACCTTAATCTTGACGTTTTGTGTGTCGTCCATCAGCGATGCCTGGTTGGTGAAAAGAAAACACGCCCTCATATAAAGGCACGACCCAAGCGTGCTGCCCCGGGATCCTCCGGAACAGCCCGCCTGGTGCCGTGCACCATAATGAAAAAAGGCGTGCAATACGTAAGCAGTATTATCGTTTATTATACATAGATGCCGCGACCCTGTCACAAGACCCGGTTAACGGTTTTTGGCCGGTGCGCGTAGCGCAGACGACTGCCCGCCGGCCACCGGGCCCTATGTTCAAGGCTGAGCGTCAGGGCTGAGCGGGCGACCCGACGGCGCGCACCAGCCGCGCATCCAGGGTCACGGGAATGGCGTTGCGTATATTGTCGTAGCCCAGCAGGGCCAGCACGCTGCGCCCCACCGGGTCATCGCGGACTTCCCGGGCGTCCAGCGACAGCGGCTCGGCCTGGGTCACGCGAATGCTTTCTTCATCCAGCCGGCTGAAGCGCAGCCGTACCGGCGCCTGCTGCCCTTTGGCGTGAAACATCACGCTCTCCACCAGCTCGCTACCCGGCGTCAGGGCGTCCAGACGGCTCGTGTCCACGCTTGCCGTCAGCGTTACCAGTGGCCTATCCGCCAACCCTGCAAGCCAGGGCGGCAGCTCGTCAAAGCGATCCAGCACGTCGAGCTGGTTAAGCCGCAGCGGCAAGCGCAGCGTGCCGTCATCGTCTACCTCGCCGGCAAGCCCGCGCAGCCGGTGCTGGTGAGGTATCGACTCCGTCGCGGTACGTTCGGTGATTGTCACCCCCACCTGGGAAGCTGACGGCGCCAGCGCCCACTGCGCCTGTACCGGCAACGCGACGCTGAAACACGCCAACCCCCATATCGCGGCCCAACGACAACTGTGATGCCACATAGGCAAACTCCTGTCCGGTCGCCGGGACGCCCGGCGAGGTGTAAACAATCCAACGCGATTTTGACAGCGGAAGTCTGGTCTCGGTTTCCTTCGTCCGGTATGATACGCCCCCGTATATGGGCCTATAGCTCAGTGGTTAGAGCAGGGGACTCATAATCCCTTGGTCGCTGGTTCGAGTCCAGCTGGGCCCACCAATGAAATCAGTGTCTTACGAATTTTGCCTGGTGAGTCCCATGGTCCAAGGGTACAGTTTCGGTACAGTGCCGATCCTTCAGCCCCCTGGAGACTTCCATGGCCACCATCGTCAAGACCCCTGCCGGTAGCTGGAAAGCCGTCATCCGCAAGACCGGCTGGCCCACCACCGCCAAGACCTTCCGCACCAAACGAGACGCCCAGGACTGGGCACGCCGCACCGAAGACGAAATGGTGCGCGGTGTCTATATCCAGCGCAGCGCTTCGGAGCGCATGACGCTCGAAGCAGCCCTCAAGCGCTACCTGGCCGACGTCACACCCACCAAGAAGCCCAGCACCCAAAAGAGCGAGCGCCACAAGGCCAGCACGCTGATCGAGCACTTGGGCAAGTACTCCCTAGCGGCCCTGACGCCGGAGCTGATTGCCAACTTCCGTGACACCCGCCTGAACAGCATTGGCCATCGTGGCCAGCCTATCAGCGCCAATACCGTGCGCCTGGAGCTCGCCTTGCTCGGCCATCTCTACACCGTGGCCATCCAGGAATGGGGGCTGGGCCTGACCTACAACCCCGTCCAAAACATCCGCAAACCCAGCCCTGGAGAAGGGCGCGACCGACGCCTGAGCGCCGACGAGGAGAAGCGCCTGTTCGCCGTGCTACGGCAGCACAGCAATCCCATGTTGGCCTGGATCGCAAGAATCGCCCTGGAGACGGGCATGCGCTCCTCAGAGATCCTGACCCTCACTCGCTCCCAGGTCGACGTGAAACGCCGCGTGGTGCGCCTCACAGACACCAAGAACAACGAAGCCCGCTTGGTGCCGCTGACTCAGGCCGCCACCGAGGTGTTCAAGCAGGCGCTGAACAACCCGGTGCGCCCGCTCGACTGCGACCTGGTGTTCTTCGGCGAGCCTGGAAAGGATGGCAAGCGCGGCCCCTATGCCTACACCAAGCTCTGGAACCAAGCGAAGAAGCAGGCGGGACTCGATGACTTCCGCTTTCACGACTTACGCCATGAGGCCGTCAGTCGGTTGGTTGAGGCCGGTCTGTCTGACCAGGAAGTGGCGGCGATCAGCGGGCACAAGTCCATGCAAATGCTGCGGCGGTATACGCATTTGAGGGCTGAAGATTTAGTAGTAAACCCGGCCTATTCATGAGGCCGGCCTGAAAACGAAGATAGCGGATGGTATTCTCTTGAAAATTCAATGTGTTCCGCCAAGAACCTGAACCAAGAGAGCCATCCGCTATGGGTGAAAGCCTAT
>NZ_JASSZF010000016.1:0-67616 GCF_031935715.1 Halomonas garicola
TCTTCCACGCCCTTGAGGAAGGCCGGCGACATGTCGCAGACCACCTCCAGCACCTTGCCGGGAGCGCCCTGATGCGCGGCCAGGAAGTCGCTGAAGGCCTCGATCGTGGCCTTGCCCCGGCCTGGCACGGCGAAGAGCACCGGCTCGGTCTTGCGCTGCATGTCGAGGAACACGGTGACGTAGCGGTGGCCGCGCTTGGCCGCGGTTTCATCCAGGCCCACGGCCTTGACCGCGGATAAATCGAGTTGCTCGAGCATGCGGCCGACATAGTGATGCACGATGCGCCACAGGCGCTTGTCGGTGATCTCGATCAGGCGGGCAGCGGCCAGCACCGGCATCTCCCGGACCAGGGCCATGGCGGCCTGCTCGAACAGCAGGGTGAAGTCGCTGCCCGGCCGCGCCCAGGGCACCTCGATGCGCTTGACGCCATGCTCGGGGCACTGGGTGCGAGGCACGCGGGCGTGCAGGTAACAGTGATGCTGGAAGAAGTTCAGGTGGCGCCAGGTCTTGTCGGCAAAGTCGTGGGCCGGGCAGGCCTTACCGCACTCCGGGCAGGGGTAGAGGCTACCTCGTTCGGCTTCAACATGAAGCTCCAGCCGGTGAGGTGACACGGTAGTATCCAGGTGCTGGTCCTTGAGAATCCAGGGCGCTTCAAGACCCAGGCCAAGGGTTAGAATCTGAGTGCCGTTCATGTCCTACCTCCTGTCATCGTGGAGGTCATATCCTGGCCTAGCTCAGGGGGTGAATTCCACACCCGACGTCGAAGAGCCGATAAACGGCAGCCCCTCGTGGGGCTGCTTTTTTATATGAGTGCTTTATATGATGACTTAGTATGAGCACTTAAGGGCTCGTCAGATAATGCCGGCGTCTAAACTCGCCGCCATCAATAGCCCCAACTCTTCACACTGTTCGACAAACGCTTCCTGAAACTCTCCTCGGCAAATCAGCGGGTCCTGCACCAGCTTCCAGCTCATCCCCTGGGTAATACTTTCAATCGCTCGCTTCGTACCGGTGCCATCGTGGCCGGCCCGAACATAAAACGCGAACGGCATCCCCTGGTTTTTTTCCAGGCACGGGTAATAGCAGCGATCAAAGACGTCCTTCATTAAGCCGGCCATATAGCCAAGATTTTCCGTGGTACCCAGAATAACGGCGTCGGCGCTGTTGATATCGTCGGGCTGGGTATCAAGCGGTGCCAGCGACCGCACGGCGACGTTGTCGATGTCGGCATCCGACGCGCCGCTGGCAACGGCGCGGGACAGCTTCTGCGTATTGGGAGAGGGCGCGTGCGCAATAATCAGAAGCGTTTTGCTTTCCGGCATGGGGGCCTCCGAATTGTGTGAGGACGAATGCCATTCCGAGTGCGAACCGCCGCGGGCCTTATAGCATCCCCCGGCCTCTTCACGGTACCAGACCCGGCACTTTCTTGAGCGGCCATCACCCCACGCCGGATACCGTCACCCTCCCCCAGCCAGCAGCCACCATAACCGCTATGGCCACTGCCACTACCATTACCACTACGGCCACTAAAGTAGAACGCAAGCGAATTGTTCATCCCGCCGGGGGCGACTACGATCAGTAGACAGACAGCAGAAAAACAACGTGCAGGAGACCGGCCTTGGACGCTTTCATCTCGCTATTGCCCCCGCTTTTTGCGGTAGCGCTTGCCCTTGCGACCCGGCGGGTCAACATCTCGCTGTTCGTGAGTATCTGGATAGGCGGCTGGATATTCACCGGCAACCCGATTGCCGGTATTGCCCAGACGTTCGACTGGTTTGCCGCGGTCATGACCGACGAGTGGAACGCCCGGTTTCTGGTGCTCGTCTCTCTGCTCGGCGCCGGGGCCGCTTTCATGCATCGCACCGGCGGCTCCCAGGCGCTGGCCCAGTGGCTATCCGGAAAAATATCCACCTCCCGGGGCTCCCTGCTGCTCACCTGGGCGCTCGGCGTGCTTATCTTCTTCAACGACTACGTCAACTCGGTCATCGTCGGCAACGCGTCGCGCGAGCTGACCGCCAAGCAGAACGTCTCCCGTGAAAAGCTCGCCTGGGTCATGGACGCCACCTCGGCGCCCATGGCGACCATCGGCCCCGTTTCGGACTGGATCGGCTACCAGGTCTCCCTGATTGCCGGCGCCTTTGCCGTCATTAGCCTAACCGACGAAAAGCCCTACTGGGTATTTTTGCAGTCAATCCCCTGGAACTTCTATTCCCTGCTGTGCCTGATCTCCGTTCCCATGATCATCCTGATGGGCGACTTTGCTTCCATGCGCAAGGCAGAGCGGCGGGCGTCGGAAAAGGGCGAACTGATTGCGCCCGGCGATACGCCCCTTTCCAGCGTGGAAGAAGACCTGGGCGAGGTCCCCGAAGGACGCGGCAGCGTGTGGAACTTCATCGTTCCGCTGATCGTGCTGATCGGTTTCGGCTGCTGGGCGCTCTGGTATACCGGCGGCGGCGCCGAAGGCAAGCCGCTGATGGACGCCATTGCCGATACCGACGTCAGCGTCGCGCTAAGCTGGGCGGCCTTCGCCATGGTCGCGGTAGGCATGGCAATGGCCCTGCTGCAGAAGCAGACCATGGAAGACTGCGAGAAAACTCTGCTGGCGGGCTTCAGAACGATGCTTCCCGCCCTGGTGATCATGGTGCTGGCCTGGTCAATCGGCACGGTCACCGACGCCCTGGAAACCGGGGACTACGTCATCGAGGCGACCCGCGAGTGGCTGTCACCCAACCTGCTTCCGCTGCTGATATTTCTCATCGCCATGGTCATTTCCTTTTCCACCGGCAGCTCCTGGGGCGCCATGGCGATTCTGACCCCCATCGGCGTCCCTCTAGCCTTCAACATCGGCGACATGACGCTGGTCAGCATGGCTATTGGGGCCATCTTCTCGGGTTCCATCTTTGGCGATCACTGCTCGCCCATTTCCGACACCACGGTGATGGCGTCCATTTTCTCCGGCTCAGACCACGTGGCCCACGTGCGCACGCAGATCCCCTATGCTGCGGTCCCGGCGGCGGTAAGCGCCCTGCTTTATGTGGGCTCTATCGTCGTCGCGTCGCCCTACCTGCTACTGCTGATCGGGGTGGTGATCCAGGGCCTGCTGATCAAGTTTCTGGCTTCCCGGAAAACGCCGGAAACGTCATGACCCGGCGACCCCGTCAAGGCTTGCCTGATAAAGCCTCCCGGCCTCTTTGATGGCTGGTTTGATGGATAAACGGCAGCTCCTTTGGGAGCTGCTTTTTTATTGGTAACCGCTAACTAGGCGAGCATTGATAGGCGCCGCCTTAAAAGAACGACAGCCATAGTAAAATGCAAACTATATACTTCTTTTACCCTTAATAAGGCGTATTTTAAAAGCACCTTTATAATAACGAATAAAACTTGCCGAGGTGGTTAAAACGTCAAAAATAAAAAGCGCTCTTTTTTGACTCACATCAACCAAAGTCCCATTGAAACACCACCGCTGTTGTCACTAGTGTCGCCCACCTTTAGCGTAAAAGAATATAATAATGAATAGACAGTGCAAGGAAACTTGATGACCCACTGGTCGGGCGCTTGAGCATAACCGATCCCCAAGCGGGATATTGCGTGAGTCATGCGCATCACCATTGCGGCAACCATGGGAGCAAGCCATGCCAAGCAAAGGCAAGAAAATTTCCGTTGCGATGGTGGTACTCGTCATCATCGGCATCGCCGGATTCCTCGTCCTGACCTCCCCCTGGATGTGGTCAGCGACACACGACATCCCCGATATTGAAAGCGCCGAGGGCGAGGCGGACCTCGACAACGGCCGGCGCATTTTTGTCGCCTCCGACTGCGCCACCTGCCACGCGACGACCGACCAGGAGAGCGACGAACAGCTGGGCGGCGGCATGGTGCTGGATACCGCCTTCGGCAAGTTTCACATGCCCAACATTTCGCCCGACCCGGAGCACGGCATCGGCGGCTGGACCCTGGCCGAGTTTGACCGCGCGCTGCGCGAGGGCGTCGGTCCCAGCAGCCTCTGGCCCGACGGCAAGAACCTGTATCCGGCGTTTCCCTATACCTCCTATGTCCGCATGGAGCCGGAAGACGTGCGCGACCTCTACGCCTACATGATGGAGCTGCCCGCAAGCGACAAGGCAGTGCCCGATCACGAGCTCAAGTTCCCCTACAACCTGCGCCGGGGCATCGGTGTCTGGCGGCTTGCCTTTCTCAACGACAAGAGCACCGAGGAAGTGGGCGTCAGCGCTGACAACCTGCCCGAAGACGTCGATCGCGAACAGTTCGAAAAGGGCCGCTACCTGGTGGAAGGCGCCGGCCACTGCGTAGAGTGCCACTCGCCGCGTACCTTCATGGGTAACGTCCCCGGCGACAAGCGCTACGCCGGCGGTGAAAACCCCGAAGGTACCGGCCACTACCCCAACATCACCCCGGACGAGACCGGCATCGGCTTCTGGTCGGCCGCGTCCATCGCCAACTACCTGCATACCGGCATCAGCCCCATCGGCCGTACCGCCGGCGGCGACATGGCGGAAGTCATCGACAATACGTCGCAGCTGCCCTGGGAAGATCTGCAGGCCATGGCCGTTTATCTGAACCACCTGCCGGCCATTGATAACCCGGCCCCGGGCATGCCCGAACCCAACCGCACCGAAGAAGTGGTGATGCTCGACACCATGGTGGACAGCCGGCCGCCGCTGCCGACCAGCGAGCCGCAGAAGGTCGACGTGGGCGATCGCGTCCACGTGGCCGGCACCAAGTCGCTGTTCCTCTCCTCGGCGGAGCAGGACGGCGAGGGCGAAGACGGCAAGCTGCTGGGCGGCGCCTCCCTTGAAGTGCTGGACCGGGAAAACGACAGGCTCAAGTTCGAGATCAAGGGTTGGCAGCCGGAGAACTCGCCCACGGTCATTTATCAGGAAAAGGGTCAGCGGGTGATCATGGCCGCCCTTGGCGACCGGGCGATTGAAGCCACCCAGCGCGGCGAAAGCGAAACCGACCCCAACACCGATCAGGTCTGGCGCCCGGTCTCTCTGGAAGCCTGGTCCGCCGCCGACGAGGTCAATCTCGACCTGGATGAGCTATGGAGCTACAGCAAGGATGCCTACCAGACCAGCTGCTCGTCCTGCCATACGCTGCCGGATAAGGGGCATTACACCGCCAACCAGTGGATCGGTACGCTCAAGTCCATGAAGCGCTTTACCACCTTCAGCGACGACGAGTATCGCCTGATCCTTGCGTACCTGCAGAACCACTCAAGCGATCTGACCCCCGAAAAAGCCGGCGAGGCGGTGCCGGAGCACGCCAGTGAAGGAGTGCCGCAATGAGCCGCGACACCGCAACCGACGTCAGCGCGCTGATGACCGCGGCCGACTGGCTTGGCGGCGTGTTCGCCGCGCCGCCCGACGCGGGGCTGGTGGAAACGTACGTCGCCCCGGCCGGGCGCGACGCGCTGGCGCAAATGGGGGAGCAGCTGAGCGCCCGGGAAGCGGCCCAAGCCATCGACCAGGCCCTGACCCGGGAAGCGCCCACACCGCTTGCCGTCACGCTGCAGCGCCGCTATACGGCGCTGTTCGAGGGAATCTTCCCGCCCAGCGCCGTGCTGCCCTACGAAAGCGCCTGGCAGCCCGGCGCCGACGGCACGGTGCTCGGCGGCACGCCGGTTACCGAGATGGAAGCCACGCTGCGCGCCCTCGACCTGCACGTAAGCGGCGAGTGCTGTGAACCGGCCGACCACCTGGCCATCGAGCTTGCCGCCCTTGCCATGGCGCTGCGCGACGGCCAGAAACGCATCGCTCAAGAGTTGATCCGCCGGCTCCAGGGCTGGGTGCCGGCCTTCTGCGCGGCGCTCACCCGCCAGGACGCCGGCGGCTTTTACGGCGCCGCGGGCGATTTACTGCTTGCCCTGATCCGCGAGTCCGCCGCTGCGCTCGAGGGGGAAGAAGCGATAGCGACCGAACGAATTGAAGGAGAGTTCGCATGAGTACCAAGTTTTCCGACGCTCCCGTCAGCGCCTTCTCCCGGCGCCGTTTTCTCCAGGGCTCTGCCGCCACCGTGGCGCTGGGTTCCATGCCGTTCTCGATGTCGCTGCTGAGCCGCGGCGCCCTGGCCCAGACCGGCCAGCAGGAAATGTTGTCCGGCAGCCACTGGGGAGCCTTCAAGGGCATCGTCGAAGACGGCCGCGCCGTCGAGTTCAAGCCCTGGGCGAAGGACCCGCACCCCACCCCGATGCTTGACGGGGTGCGCGACTCGATCTATTCCGCCTCGCGCATCCGCTATCCCATGGTGCGTCGCGCCTGGCTGGAGCAGGGGCCGGGGGCCGACCCGGACAGCCGCGGCGACGGCGACTTCGTCCGCGTTTCCTGGGAAGAGGCGATTGACCTGGTCGCCAAGGAAATTACCCGGGTGCGCGACACCTACGGCCAGCAGGCGGTGTACGGCGGCTCCTACGGCTGGAAAAGCCCCGGCAAGCTGCACAACTGCAAGACGCTGCTGCGGCGCATGCTGAACCTGACCGGCGGCTTTACCTCGAGCATCGGCGACTACTCCACCGGGGCGGCCCAGGTCATTCTGCCCTACGTGAGCGGATCCATCGAAGTGTATGAGCAGTGCACCACCTACCCGGTGCTCGCAGAGCATACCGAGCTCATGGTGTACTGGGGCTGCGACCCGCGCAACAACTCCCAGATCTCCTGGCAGATCGCTGACCACGGGGCCTTCGAGGGCATGGAGGCGCTCAAGGAAGCCGGCGTCGACACCCTCTCCATCGACCCGCTGATGACCGATACCTGCGACTACCTGGACGGCGAGTGGATCGCGCCCAAGCCGCAGACGGACGTTCCGCTGATGCTGGGCATCGCCCACACCCTGTACAGCGAAGATCTCCACGATCAGGACTTCCTCGACCGCTATACCAGCGGCTTCGACGAGTTTCTCCCCTACCTGACCGGCGAGGCCGACGGCCAACCCAAGGATGCCGACTGGGCGGCGGAGATCTGCGGCCTTGAGGCCGACACCATCCGCGACCTGGCCCGGCGCTTTGCCAACCACCGCACCATGTTTGCGCTGGGCTATTCCATGCAGCGCCAGCACCACGGCGAGCAGTCCACCTGGATGCTGGTCACCCTGGCCTGCATGCTCGGCCAGATCGGCCTGCCCGGCGGCGGCTACGGCCTCAGCTATCACTACTCGTCCGGCGGCGCGCCGACTCACGAAAGCCCCATTCTCAAGGCCATCGGCGATGCCGCCGGCGGCGGCGACGGCGGCTCCGTTGACGAGTCCGGCAGCGACACCATGATTCCGGTAGCGCGCTTTGTGGAAACCCTGCTCAATCCCGGCGAGACCATGCAGTTCAACGGCAACGAGATTAAGCTTCCGCTGGTCAAGCTGGCCTACTGGGCGGGCGGCAACCCCTTTGCCCACCACCAGGACCGCAACGAGATGCTCCGCGCCTGGCGGGAGCTGGACACCTTTATCGTCCACGACTTCCAGTGGACGGCCACCGCCCGGCACGCAGACATCGTCCTGCCCACCACCACCTCCTACGAGCGCAACGATATCGAACAGCTCGGCGACTACGCCCTGAGCCATGTCGTGGCGATGAAAAAGATCGTCGAGCCCCAGTTCGAGGCGCGCAGCGACTTCGATATTTTCGCCGACATTGCCGACAAAATGGGTAAAGGCTACGAGTTTACCGAAGGTCGCTCCGAGATGGACTGGATTCGCGGGTTCTACGAAGGCGCCAAGATCGAAGCCCGCGCCAAGGGCATGGAAATGCCGGTCTTTGACGTTTTCTGGGAATCCAACGAGCCGCTGGGCTTTCCGCTGAAGGACGAGCAGAAATACTTCGTCAGGCACGAAGCCTTCCGCGAAGATCCGATTCTCAACGCCCTGGGCACGGCCACCGGCAAGTTCGAGATCTACTCCCGGGCCATCGCCGAGTACGACTACGACGACTGCCCGCCGCACCCAACCTGGCTTGAGCCCATCGAACGCCTGGACGGCCCCACGACCCGCTACCCGCTGAGCATTGCCAGCAACCACCCCCGCGGCCGCCTGCACTCGCAGATCTGCGGCACCTCCTTCCGCGAGACCTACGCGGTGCAGGGGCGGGAGCCCTGCTGGCTCAATCCCCGGGATGCCGAGGAGCGCGACATCAAGGACGGCGACGTCGTGAGGGTCTTCAACGATCGCGGGCAGCTGCTCGCCGGCGCGGTCGTAACCGAAGACATCATGCCCGGCGTCATTCGCGTCCAGGAAGGCGGCTGGTTCGACCCCGTCGACCCGACCGAGATCGGCAGCCTGTGCAGCTACGGCGACGTCAACGTCCTGACGCCGGGCATCGCCACCTCCAAACTGGCCCAGGCCAACTGCGGACAGACCGGGGTCGCCGACGTCGAGAAGTTTACCGATGACCTGCCCGAGGTAACGGTATTCTCCCAGCCGTCACCGCGCGACGCCGGCTAACGCTGACAGGCGAAACGTTTGATGCCATCCCCTTAACCGGGCCGCCAACGCGGCCCGGTTTTTTGTGTCTGGTATTTATGCCTGGCGTTTGGCAACGACCGCGCACCGTCGGACGGCGGCATTTTTAACGCTAAAAAGTTCCCTGCATGGATGCGATAGTTATTGCAAATAAAAAGTATTCCCATTATCTTATGCCGCGCTGCTAATTCATACAACGCACCGTAAGGGAACATCATGTCATTTCTTCCGCCCCGGCAGGCCTCACGACCCCACCCCAGGTTTCCCAAGCGTGGGTTGGCGCTGGCCATGGCCGGGCTTGCCAGCGCCGCTGTCCAGGCCCAGGACACCGCCGAGCTCGATGACGTCGTGGTCACGGCCACGGGCTACCAGCAGCAGACCAAAAATGCGCCGGCCTCGATCAGCGTGATTGACCGTCAGACGCTTGACGACAAGGCCTACCGCGACGTCACCGACGCGCTGAAAGACGTGCCCGGCGTGGTCGTCACCGGCGGCGGCTCCTCAAAGGACATCAGCCTTCGCGGCATGGGCGCCAAGTACACGCTGATGCTGGTCGACGGCAAGCGCCAGGGCTCGCGTGAGACGCGCCCCGGCAGCGACGGCCCGGGCATCGAGCAGGGCTGGCTGCCGCCGCTTTCGGCTATCGAGCGGGTCGAGGTCATCCGCGGGCCGATGTCGTCGCTATACGGCTCCGATGCGCTGGGCGGCGTGGTCAACATCATCACCCGCAGCGTCGAGCGGGAATGGGGCGGCAGCGTCACCGTCGACACCACGATTCAGGAAGACGCCGACTCCGGCAATCGGCAGCAGAGCCGCTTTTACGTGGGCGGGCCGCTCAAGGAAGACGTGCTCGGGCTCAAGGTCTACGGGCAGTACTCCCAGCGCGACGAAGACCAGATCGTCAACGGCTACAACGACCAGCGCCTGGCCAACGCCACGGCCGAGCTTAGCTGGAACGCCTCCGAGGATCACGACCTTTCCCTGGAAGCCGGCTATAGCGAGCAGGAGCGCACCACCAATCCCGGCGAATCCATCGCCGAAGAGGGTCGGCGCGGCCCCAACACCCGCTCCAAGGATGAATACGACCGCCGCCACTATACGCTCAGCCACAAAGGGAGCTGGGACATCGGCACCTCGGACAGCTACGTCCAGCACGAGAAAGTCCGCAACCCCAACGCCCGGGGCGGCATCAACTACGAAGATACCGTGTTCAATACCCAGACGGTGCTGCCCCTGGGCATGCACATGCTGACGCTTGGCGGCCAGTACGAGACGCAAAAGCTCACCAGCCAGGGCAACACCCTGGCGGACGATAAAGGCAAGATCGACCGCTGGCAGTGGGCGCTGTTCGTCGAAGACGAGTGGATGCTGACCGAGGACTTCTCTCTCACCGGCGGAGCGCGCCTGAACAAGGACGAAAACTACGGCACCCACTGGTCACCGCGCCTTTACGGCGTGTGGAACACGACGCCGCAGTGGACGGTAAAAGGCGGTATCACCAGCGGCTACCGCGCGCCGGACCTGCGCTATACCGCGCCGGGCTGGGGCCAGGCCACGGGCGGACCCGGCGGCAACGCGCTGCTCATCGGCAACCCGGACCTAGAGCCGGAAAAAAGCCTGAACAAAGAGCTCGGGGTGCTCTGGGGCAACGACAGCGGCACTCAGGTGGGGCTCACCGTCTTCCATAACGAGTTCAAGGACAAGATCGCCGAAGACCCGGTGTGCTACAGCGGCGCCTACCGCGGCGACGACGTGGCGCCAGAGTGCGTAGTAGCAGGCGATGACCACGAGTACGCCTATATCGACACCCGCAAGAATATCGACAAGGCCGTGACCCAGGGCGTCGAAGCCACGCTGACCCTGCCGCTGGCCGAGGCCTACTCGCTCACCGCCAGCTACACCTATACCGACTCCGAGCAGAAAAGCGGCGACGACAAGGGAGATTCGCTCAACAACCTGCCCGAGCACATGGCCAACGCCACCCTTGACTGGGAGCCGCAAGGCCCGCTCTCGGCCTGGACCCGGGTCAACTTCCGCGGCCGCTCCAGCGGCGCGCCGCAGTTCCACGGCAGCAGCGGTCGGGAAATCCCCTCCTACACCTTTGTCGACGTGGGCACCGCCTATCAGCTCACGCCCAGCGCCAAGCTGTTTGGCGGCGTGTACAACGCCTTGGACAAGGACGTGAACTACGCCGACTTCGAAAAGGTCCTCGACGGACGCCGCTACAACCTCGGCGTTACCGTGGAATTTTAACCGCCCGGTGCCCGCGCCGAGGTGCGGGCACAAGGCGCGGTTTTGCCCTCTTTACATTTCCCCGGCGGGTGCGTATTAAAGCACCTTGCGGCGCTGCAACGGCGGCCGCCCGACATGAAAACGCAACGCGCAGGGGACAACCATGGGTTTGATCGTAATATTACTGCTGGTGGTGGGGTTTATCGTGCTCGCCACCAGCAAGCTTAAGCTGCATCCGTTTCTTGCCCTGCTGGGGGCGGCGTTCATCGCCGCGTTTGCCTACGGGCTGCCGATCGACTCGGTGGTCGAGACCATCACCTCCGGCTTTGGCGGCATTCTGGGCTACATCGGCCTGGTCATCGTCCTGGGCACCATCATCGGGGTGATCCTGGAAAAGAGCGGCGCTGCCATCACCATGGCCGACGTCATGATCGCCAGACTCGGCGACCGCTTCCCTACGCTTACCATGTCGGTGATCGGCTACATCGTCTCCATACCGGTGTTTTGCGATTCGGGCTTTATCATCCTTAACTCGCTGAAAGAGTCGCTGGCCAAAAAGCTCGACACCTCGCCCATCGCCATGAGCGTGGCGCTGGCCACCGGGCTTTACGCCACCCACACCTTCATTCCGCCCACGCCGGGGCCCATCGCCGCGGCGGGCAACCTGGGGCTCGAGTCCAACCTGGGGCTGGTCATTGCCGCCGGCATTCCCGTGGCTGCCGTGGCGGCGCTTGCCGGCATGCTCTGGGCGCGGCGCTTCGTCAATACCCAGCCCGACGTGGACGACACCCTGACGGAAGCGGAAGCCCGCCACCAGCATCAGGACTGGGAGGCGCTCAAGGCCAGCTACGGCCGCCTGCCCCGGCCGCTGGCGGCGTTCGCGCCGATCATCGTGCCCATCGCGCTGATCTGCATCGGCACCGTGGCCCGGCTACCCGCCGCGCCCTTCGGCGAAGGCACCGCCATGGCCGTACTCAGCCTGCTGGGCCAGCCGCTTACCGCCCTGCTCATCGGCCTGCTGCTGTCCACGACGCTGTTGAAAAGCGACAGCAAGATCAGCGAGTTCAGCGAGCGCATCAGCGAAGGCATCGTCTCCGCCGCGCCCATCCTGCTGATCACCGGGGCCGGCGGCGCGTTTGGCGCGGTGCTCAGCGCCTCGCCGCTGGGCGACTATCTGGGCAACACGCTTTCCACCCTGGGCATCGGCATCTTCATGCCGTTCATCGTCTCCGCCGGGCTGAAGTCCGCCCAGGGGTCGTCCACCGTGGCGCTGGTCACCACCTCGGCGCTGGTCGCACCGATGCTTGACTCCCTGGGCCTGGGCAGCGACATGGGACGCACGCTGACGGTGATGGCCATCGGCGCCGGGGCGATGACCGTCTCCCACGCCAACGACAGCTTTTTCTGGGTGGTCTCGCGCTTCAGCCGCATGAGCGTGGGTCTGGCCTACCGCGCCCAGACCCTTGCCACCCTGGTGCAGGGCGTCACCGCCATCCTGCTGGTCTATCTGCTGTCGCTTGTGCTGCTGTAGCCGCCTTTTTTGCTCTTTGAGCGCGCCGGCGGGTAAGGTTTGGCTCTGACCTTTTATTTGTAGAATGTCTATTCGTGGATTTTCAAGGAGCCGCCATGTACTCCCATCAACGCTTTGTTCCCCCTGCCCTGGGCGCTGCCGTACTCGTCGGTGCGCTTGCCGCCAGCGCTACCGCTGTGGCCGAAGAGCCCGCCGACGTACGCTTTGCCGTGCCGTCCTGGCCCGGGGTCACCGTCAAGAGCGAGCTTGCCGGCCAGCTGCTGGAAGCGCTGGGCTACGAGCCGAAGCAGCAAGAGCTGGGCTCCACCATCGCCTACGAGGCGCTGAATCAGGGCGACGTGGACGTCTACCTTGCCGCCTGGCTGCCCGGCCAGAGCACCTCCTACGACACCGCCATGGAAGAAGGCGTAATCAACGACCTGGGCAACAACGTCGACGGCGCGCGGCTGGGCTTTGCCGTACCCACCTACGTCTATGATGCCGGCGTGACTTCGGGTGAGGACCTCAAGGATCCCGAGCTGCGCGAGAAGTTTGGCGATACGATTTATGCCATCGAAGTGGGCTCGGGCATCAGCGAGATTCTTGACGATAACATGGACAAGGACACCTACGACCTGACCCAGTGGAACGTATCCGAAACCTCCACCCCGGGCATGCTGAGCACGGTAAAATCCGCACTACAGCGCGAAGAGTGGGTGGTCTTCACCGCCTGGACACCGCACTGGATGAACATCGAGTACGACGTGCGCTACCTCGACGATCCCGAAGACTTCTGGGGCGACGAAGGCGGCCGCAGCAACGTGCGCACCCTGGTACGCCAGGCCTTTGCCGAGGATCAGCCCAACGCCACCCGGCTGCTCGACCAGCTGAGCTTCAGCGCCGACGACCAGAGCGCGATGATCTACGGCTTCAGCTTTGACGAAAAGCCCGCCGACGACGTCGCCCGGGAGTGGCTGAAGGAACACCCCGAAAAGGTCAAGGCCTTCACGGAAGGCGTCACCACCCGCAGCGGCGAACAGGAAGCCTGGCCCGCCGTACAGGACGCGCTGGAGATCCCCGACGCCTGATCAGCCACATCGCCTGGAAAGAGTGCTCCCCGGCGGGGAGCGTGAATTCAGGATAGAGGCATAAAACAAAGCGGCTACCCCGAGTTGTATCTCGGGGCGGCCGCTTTGTTTCTGATGCCGTCTTCGTCACATGCCGGCTCTACGCGCGCCGGCAAGCGACTTACCGGCCCATGGCATCCAGCCCGTCGAGCAGGCCGGCCATGTCGTCGGCGTGCTCTTCTTCCTGGGCGAGGATATCTTCCATCAGCCGGCGGGAGGTCGGATCCTTGTCACCCAGGTAGGTGGCAATCTCGCGGTAGCTGTCCACGGCGATGCGCTCGGCAATCAGGTCTTCCTTGATCATTTCGCGCAGGGAATCGCCCTCGGTATACTCCGCATGGGAGCGAGTCACCAGCCCTTCCGGCGAAAAGTTGGGCGCCCCGCCCAGCTGCACGATGCGCTCGGCCAGCCAGTCGGCGTGCTGCTGCTCCTGCTGGGCGTGCTCCAGGAACTCCGCCTGGGCCACGCTGGCGCTGAGTCCTTCTGCCATGTAATAGTGGCGCTTGTAGCGCAAGGTGCAGACAATCTCGGTGGCCAGCGCCTCGTTCAGCAGGCGGATGACGTTTTCACGGTCGGCGGTGTAGCCCTCCGTTACCGCACCCTGCTCGATGTGCCGGCGGGCGCGCTCGCGAATGGTCTTGATGTCGGTCAGAAACGGCTGATCAACCATAACGTCTCTCCTTCTGTGGATGTGCGTACCTCGGCGGGTTCCGGGGCTACACGGTGTTTGCAGTATTTCACCTTACCGTGATACACCACAACCCCGCGCCCGCGCGTCACTTGTTAACCCAGTATTCATCCAGCATCACACAGAGAGGCCGCTATGCGTATCGTCCCCGCGCTGATTCTCGGCGCCGCCGGCATCATCGCCGCCACCTTCATCGGCAGCGGCCTGACCGATCTGGGCACCGGCGACCGCTACGTGACGGTAAAAGGCCTGGCCGAGCGCGACGTCACCGCCGACACTGCCCTCTGGCCGCTGCGCTTTGTGGCGACCGGCGACACCCTGGAAAAGGCCCAGGCCAACGCTCGGGAGAGCCAGCGCGCTGTCATGGCCTTTCTCGACCGCCAGCAGATCGACACCGACGCCGTGGAACTGCAAAAGCTCAGCGTCAACGATACCAGCGCCGATCCCTACCAGAGCAGCGACGGCGGGCCGAGCTTCATCATCAACCAGACCCTCACCGTGCGCAGCCAGAATATCGACCGCGTGCGCCAGGCCGCCCAGGCCATCGGCGAGCTGGTGGATGCCGGCGTGGTGCTGTCGTCCGACTACGGCGATAGCGGCCCTAGCTACCTGTTCAGCCAGCTCAACGACATCAAGCCGGAAATGATCGCCAACGCCACCGCCGCTGCCCGGCAGTCCGCCGAGCAGTTTGCCGAAGACGCCAGCGCCGAGGTAGGCAAGCTTCGCCGTGCCAATCAGGGCGTCTTCCAGATCCGCGCCCGGGACCACGCCGCCGGCGTCAGCCAGACCCAGCAGGCCGAAAAGACCGTCCGCGTGGTCACCACGGTGGACTATTACCTGGAATAAGCGGCCGCGCCGAAACGCCGGGCATGTTAAAAGGAACGGTTTAAAACAGGTTCACCCCGACAATGGCGAAGGTAGCGACGGTCAGGGTAAAGCCGATCAGCAGCACCAGTCCGTCCCGGGCGACAAGCCCCAGGCCTAACAGCGCAAGCGCAAGCCCCGCGCCGTTGGCGGTAAAGGGGATGAACTCCATCGGCGGCATGGCAAGGGCAATGGCGATGCCGGCAAGCGCGGTAAGCCGGCTGCCCCAGTAGCCGGTGAGCCACGGCAGGCGCACGCGCAAGAGCTTATCCACCCAGCGGGCGGGCTTTTTCATGTACGGCAGGACCTTGTCGAACTTCTCCCGAGAGATGCTGCGCCTGACCAGCCAGCCGGGCAGCCAGAAACGTTTGCGCCCGGCCAGCAGCTGGCCGGCGGTGAGCAGCACCAGCAGTGCCATGAGGGTCGGCATGCCGGGGATGTCACCGATCAGCGGCGCAAGAGTGATCAGCCCGGCGATCAGCAGCATGGGGCCGAAGGAGCGCCGCCCGATGGCCGCCAGCACGTCGTCCACGCTGATGTTGGGGTTGTGCCGCTCGATGCGTTCCAGCAGCGCCAAAAGCTCAGTGAGGTTGGCGGTTAACGGCGCTTCTTCCTCCTCGCTCACTTCTGCCGCCGCTGTCTGGGAGGTATCGGACTCGGACATTCAGCGCTCCTCTACGGCCAGCTTGGCGCGGATAAAATCGCTGTGGCTGACGTACAAAAGCCCCGCCAGCCGGCGGATACGGTGCTCTTCCAGAGGGTCGACCTCGCCGTCGGCCCAGGCCATCTGCCACATCAGCTTGACAAGCTCATAGCGCTGGACCTCACCGTAGTGCTCGCTGATCAGGCGCACGAACTGGTAGTGATCCACGGAGTCGTCGACCTTTTGCTCGGCCAGCGCCATCAGCTCGTCGACTTCGTCGGCGCTCACGGAAAGCCTTGAGACCAGCATGGTACGCAGGGCGGCGCGTTCGTCGGCGCTTGAGTCAAAGTCGGCGCGCATGACTTCACACAGCAGCGCGGCGCAGGCGAGCTCCAGGGTCAGCGCCGGGTCCCGGCTCTGCTCGGGCTCGGCCAGGGCGCGCTGAAAAAACTGGGTTACGGCGTCCAGCATGCGGGACTCCTGTTTGTTCTGTCATCTTTAAAGGGCGGCGGTGGGCCTTTCTGACCGTGCCAACAGGCCAGAGTTGCACCGCCGGGCTCAGCCCTGGCCTTTCAGCTGCTCTTTCAGTTTGGCGGGGACCTGTTTGATGATCAGGCGGTCGCCGGCCTCGTCGTATTCCACGCTGCCGCCGAGCAGGTGCGAATCGAAGCTGATCGACACCCCGCCGGCGCGGCCGGTAAAGCGGCGAAACTGATTGAGCGTGCGCTTATCCGGGGGGATTTCCGCCGCCAGGCCGTAGTCGGCGTTGCGGATATGGTCGTAAAACGCCTTGGGCTGCTGCTCGTCCACCAGCTCCGAGACGTCTTCCAGGGTCATCGGCTCGCCCCGGCTCAATTGCTCGTTGGCGTAGCCCACCAGGGCGTCGGTTTTCTCCCGGCTGGCAGTATCGTCCAGGTCCTCTTTCTCGACGTAGTCGCTGAACGCTTTGAGCAGAGTGCGGGTATCCGCCGGGGCGTCGGCGCCCTCAACAATGCCCAGGCACTCGGCCAGCGCCAGGGCAAGCTTGCTGCCGCCGCGCTCCTTAAGAAAAGACGCGTACTGGGTCTGCCCGTCGCCGCCCTGCCACTGGGTGATGTTCAGCCGCGCGGCAAAGGTCAGCTGGCGCACGTTGAGCTGGGCCGCGGGCACGGCGTGGTGCGAGGCGTCAATGCCGATACCCTCGCGCTGGTGAACCAGCGCCACGAGCAGCGTGCGGGTATCGCCCTGCTGCTGGTCAACGAGCACTAGATAGCCGCCAACGCCCAGCTGCCCGGCGAGGCGGTTGGCCAGGCGTTCGGCCAGCTTTTGCGTCACGCCGGCAAAATTATCGCTGCCGTCAAGCCAGGCCTGCAGCCAGGCCGATACCGGCGCGGCCTCGGCGCCCTCTTCGGCAAAGCGGCCCCAGCCCTTGGGCTTGGCGTTGAAGGTTTCATGCAGCGCCGCCGCCAGCGCCTCGAGGTGCGGGTCATCCAGCGGGTGGGCGGCGTCGGCGGGCGTCAGGGTTAGCGTTTCGCCGTCAAGAGTCGGGTCAAGGCGATGAACGATGCTGTGCAATAGCGGCATGGCGGCTGTCTTTTATTCAGTACGGGATAAAGGCCTGGGCCGAAACGCCGGCTCAGGGCTTGAGGCGGTAGCCGGTGCGGAATATCCACGCCACGGTCGCCAGGCACAGGGCCAGAAACAGCGCGATGACCGCCACGCTGGCGCCGATGCTGACGTCGCTGACGCCGTAGAAGCTCCAGCGAAAGCCGCTGACCAGATAGACAACGGGGTTGAACAGGGTCACGCCCTGCCAGAACGGCGGCAGCATATCGATGGAATAAAAGCTGCCGCCGAGAAACGTCAGCGGCGTAATCACCAGCAGCGGCACCAGCTGGAGCTTTTCAAAGCCGTCGGCCCAGATGCCGATGATAAACCCGAGCATGCTAAAGGTCACCGCGGTGAGCACCAGAAACAGCACCATCCAGAGCGGATGGGCAATGTGCAGCGGCACAAAGAAGTTGGCCGTGGCAAGGATAATCAGCCCCAGCACGATCGACCGGGTCGCCGCCGCGCCGACGTAGCCGATGACGATCTCCAGATACGATATCGGCGCCGAAAGCAGCTCGTAGATGCTGCCGGAAAAGCGGGGAAAAAAGATGCCGAAAGAGGCGTTGGACACGCTCTGGGTCAAAAGCATCAGCATGATCAGCCCGGGGACGATAAAGGCGCCGTAGCTCACGCCGCCGACCTGGTCGATGCGCGAACCGATGGCCGCGCCGAACACCACAAAATACAGCGAGGTAGAAATAATCGGCGAGACGATGCTCTGCAGCAGGGTGCGGCGCACCCGGGCAATTTCGGCCATGTAGATGGCCCGGACGGGGTAGAGGTTCATGCACGCTCCTGAATCAGGTCAACGAAGATATCTTCCAGAGAGCTTTGCCGGGTGTTCAAATCCTTGACGCGAATACCGGCGGTTTTTAGCGCGCTCAGCAGTGCGGCGATGCCGTGCTCGCCTTCTTCCCGCGCCGCGGCGTCGTAGGTGTACTTGAGCGTCGCGCCGTCGTCGGCAAGCGTCAGATCAAAGGGCGCGAGCACCTCGGGCACCCGGGAAAGCGGCGTGTGCAGCTGCAGGGTGAGCTGCTTGCGCCCGAGCTTCTGAATCAGCGCGGCCTTTTCTTCTACCAGCACCACTTCGCCGTGATTGATCACGCCGATGCGGTCGGCCATTTCCTCGGCCTCCTCGATGTAGTGGGTGGTGAGAATGATGGTCACGCCGTCTTCGCGCAGCCGGCGCACCACGCCCCACATTTCCCGGCGCAGGGCAACGTCGACCCCGGCGGTGGGCTCGTCAAGAAACAGCACCCGGGGCTCGTGGGACAGCGCCTTGGCGATGAGCACTCGGCGCTTCATGCCGCCGGAGAGCGTCATCAGGCGATTGTTGCGCTTGTCCCAGAGGCTTAACGCGCGCAGCACCTTTTCAATGTGCGCGGGGCTTGGCGGTCTGCCGAACAGGCCGCGGCTGAAGCTCACCGTGTTCCACACCGTTTCGAACGCTTCGCTGGTCAGCTCCTGGGGCACCAGGCCGATGAGCTTTCGCGCGGCGCGGTACTGGGTGATGATGTCGTGCCCGGCTACGCGGATATCCCCGCTGCTGGGCGATACCAGCCCGCAGATAATGCTGATCAGCGTGGTCTTGCCCGCGCCGTTGGGGCCGAGCAGGGCAAAAATCTCGCCGCGCTGGATCTCAAGATCCACGCGCTTCAACGCCTCAAAGCCGCCCTCGTAGGTCTTGCCCACGCCGTTGATACGAATGATGGAATCGTTCACCACAGCCTCCCGAGCAAGACGTAAAGGCGTTCTACCTTAGCACGCTTAGGGGTAGCGCTCGCCAGCCGCACGTATCGCCCGGCTCTACCGCGGCGTTGGCGACGGCCAGCATGGGCAAACTCGGCGCTTATTTTCAACTTGAGGCATACTTTATATTCATGTTATTTTCGGCGGATTTTTCACGCCAGCCAGCCAAGGTGGCAGAAGTATAACGCGCTCTTGTAAGCACGCCATATGGCCCGTCAATTCGTTGCATATAGCTTGAGAACAGCATGTCTAAAAAAAGCCCCGACGCCCCGCCTAGCCAGGGCTCCCTGACCCAAGGCTCCCTTAGCCACGACCCTCTTACCCGAGGTCCTTACCCGGAACTCACGCTGCATGCCATTATTGTGGGTTATCTTCTGGGTATTGTTCTCGCCATTTCGATTGGCTATGCGTCGTTGAAGCTGGGCTTTTCCATCGAAGGCTCCGAGCTGGCGGCGATTTTAGGCTTTGGTATTTTGCGCGGCATGCTGCGTCGCCGGTCCATCGTGGAAAATAACGTGGTTCAAACGGTGGCCTCCGGCGTTAACGGGGCCTCGTCCGGCATGATGTTTTCCGTACCGGCGATTTTTATTCTGGGCTACGGCACCGAGTTCAACCCTTACGTCTTGACGTTTGGCGCTATCGCCGGGGCCTTTCTGGGGATCGCCTTTATTATCCCCCTGCGCAAGCAGATGATCGACTACGAACGCCTGACCTACCCCGGCGGGGTGGCGGTGGCGTCGATTCTGAAATCGCCCGGGGCGGGCATTCGCAAGGCGCTGCTGTTGGTCGGCGCCATGCTGCTGTCGGGCATCGTGCACGTCGTCTCTCTCGTGTCGGGGGTTGAGTACTGGCCCCTGTTCGAACAGCTGGGCTTGCCGGCCTACCTCAACGGCACCTGGTATCTGTCCTTAATGACCGCCGCCGTGGCCTTTATTGCCGGCCGTGGCGGGCTTGCGTTTATCATCGGTGGCTTCGTTTGCTACTGGGTATTAGCCCCGCTACTGGATATTACCGGCATGTTTCCCGTCGTTGATGGCACCACCATCACTGACCCGAACCAATTACGGTTAATATTATTCAGGCCTACCGGGATCGGCATGCTGATTGGCGGCGCCATTGTGGGGGTTTTATTTGCCCTGCCGCTCATCGCCTCGGCGATCAAGTCGATGCAGTCATCAGCCAAGAACAATGCGGCGTTAAGCAAGGATGAAATGCCCATCAAGCTACTCTACTTCGCGGTGGTGGGTGCCGCTATATTGCTCGGCGTCATGGCCGTGACGTCGGCCCAGGAAGTGGGCTTATTGCGCGGTGTCGTGATGGCCGCGCTAGGTACTCTGTGGATTTGGATGGCGGGTATAATTTTGTCCGAATCCATTGGCCGTACCAACTGGTCGCCGCTGTCGGGGTTAACCCTGATTGCCGTTACCCTGTTGATCATGGTGACCCAGATGTTTGGCGGCATGAGCACCGGCCCGGCCATCGTGGCGGCGATTACCGTGGGCGCTGCCACCTGCGTGGCGATGAGCCAGGCAACCGACCTGATGTTGGACTTGAAAACCGGCTACCTGGTCGGGGCGACCCCGCGCAAGCAACAGCTGGGCCAGTTTATGGGGGCCTGGCTTGGCCCCATCATCGTTATCATTCTCATTTTTATGCTGCATAAGGCCTTTGGCCTCGGGGGCGAGGAGTTCCCCGCGCCCCAGGGTCAGGCGTTGGCCTCTATGGTAGAAGGCATTACCGGCGGCGACGTGCCGGCCGCCAAGTACATCGCCGGGGCGGTGCTGGGCGGCCTGCTGTCGCTACTGCAAACGGGGCTGGGCATTACCGTCGGCCTGGGCTTTTATCTGCCCTTCAGTATTGTTCTCACCTACGCCGTGGGCACGTTAATCCGCGAGATTGTGGACCGCACCAAAGGCCAGGCGTGGGCAGAAAATAAAGGCATTCCGATTGCCGCAGGCCTCATCGTCGGTGAGGCCCTGGTTGGCGTGGGCAACGCCGTTTACGTGATTGCATCGGCCTGACAAGGAATAGACAGATGAAAAACGCAGCCTTTATTTTGGTGATCCTCGCCTTTTTAGGCGGTGCTTTTTTAGCCTCGCTGGACGAAAACGAGGTTAACTGGCTACTGTTTACCCCGACCATGCTGGTGGGCTTTGTGAGTGCCCTTGTGTATATCAAGGAGTCCAACAAAGCCGCCATCCATAGCGATACGCTCAAGAACAACCAGACGACCATGGACACGTCGCTGCATAACATCGTGGCCAACCTGAACGCCCTGGAAGGCCGCAAGGACAAGGTGCCTACCTATGACATGCGCTTTGAAATTGATCATCTGTTTCGCGAGGATTTACGCCAGTTTGCCGATGCGCGCAACAGCATGAAGCACCTTTTCGGCATTCAAAGCTTTGCTGACATCATGAGCTCCTTTGCCGCGGGCGAGCGCTATATCAACCGCATCTGGTCGGCCTCAACCGACGGCTATGTCGATGAAGTGCTGCTGTACGTCTCCAAGGCCAACGACCAGTTCAAACACGCGCTGGACGTGTTCGATGCGGCGCAAAAGCAGCACAGTAATACGGCCTCTTGAAGCTATTGATAGCGGCGGTCCCGGTGCTTTAACCAGCCGCCCGGATGGGCGCCCCGGGGGTCGCGGTGGGTCCAGTGCAGTACGCCGCCCTTGTCATTCCACACGTACTCGCCGTAAAACGCCACGGTATCGCCGGCCTCCAGCCCGCTGACCCGCGGGGCCAGGTCGATATTATGGGCAACCAATAAGGTTTGCCCGCTGGCCAGGCGCAGAATAAACCGCTGGTGGCGGCTGCCGTCCAGGTCATCGTCCAGTATCGCTACCACCCGCCCGCTATCGGCAATCTGCTGCCGGTGGTGGCGCCGCTGGTAAGTCGGGTGGGCGCCGTCGCCCTGCTGCTCGTCCGCGGCGGGCGCCGGCGGGCCGGCGTCGCCGGTGATCCGCGACAGCAGCGACGGGCTGTACTGCGCCATGCCGGCGATCATCATCGCCAGCAGCAGCCCCCATACGCCCGCTCTTTTCATCCCACCCGCTCCTTCAAAATGGCGCCAGGGCTGCTTATCAGCCTTTGATCCACAGGCAGGTCACGGCGTCGCCCTTCTCCACCGCGGTATGGGCCGGCACGACCACCAGGGCGTCGGCGCCCACACACGACGAGAGCACGCCGGAGTTCTGGTCGGCAAAGGCCGTAGCAACCGGGCCTTCGGGGGTAAACGCAAGCGCGGCGCGCATGTAGTGGCTGCGCGGGCCGGTGCGGGTGGCAAAATCGGCGGTGGCGGGGATCGCCGGCAGCGCGTCAAGCGCCGGGCAGCCGGAAAACGCGCCCATCAGCGGGCGCAGGAACAGCCAGGCGCCAACAAAGCTGGAAACCGGGTTGCCGGGCAGGCCAATAAAGCGGGTGTCGCCGCCGTTTCGGGCGTTGGGTAAACGCCCAAGGGCCAGCGGCTTGCCCGGGCGGATGGCGAGCCGCCAGAGGTCCAGCTGGCCGAGGCTTTCCAGGGCGTGCTTGACGTGGTCTTCCTCGCCCACGCTGACCCCGCCGGTGCTGATCACCACGTCGGCATCAAAGGCAACCTCGCCAAGGATCGCTCGGGTCTCGTCGAAGTCGTCGGGCACGTTGACGCAGCGGGTGACCTCGGCACCAAAGCTTTCCAGCAGGCGCTTGAGCATGGGCCGGTTGGTGTTATAAAGCTGGCCGGGGCCCAGCGGCGTGCCGGGATCGATGACCTCATCCCCGGTGGATAACAGCGCCACCCGCGGCCGGCGGCGCACCTCGACTTCGACCACGCCCTGCCCGGCCAGATGGCCGAGTGCGGCGGCGTCCAGCCGAGTGCCGGCGGCAAGCAGAACGCTGCCGCTGGCGACGTCCCGGCCGCGCCGGCGGATGCTGTCGCCGACGGTCAGCTCTTCGGGGAAGCGGGCGCGCTCGCCCTCGCGCTCGACGCGCTCCTGCATCACCACGCAGTCGGCTCCAGGGGGCACCGGGGCGCCGGTAAACAGCCGCGCGCAGGTGCCGGGAGCCAGCGGCTCCGGGGCGCTGCCGGCGGCCACCCGCTGGCTGACCGACAGCCACTGGCCGCCATCCGCCGCGCGCAGGGCGTAGCCGTCCATGGCGCTGTTATCAAAGTCGGGGACGTTCAGCCGGGCGATCTGGTCTGCGGCCAGCACCCGCCCGCCGGCGTGATCCAGCAAGAGCGGTTCGCTCTCCAGCGGGGTAACGCCTTCCAGCAGCGCGCCCAGCGCCTGCTCAACGGTGCCAAGCTCAGGAGAAGACTGTTCAGCCATGCTGCCCCCGCCCCGGAATCACCAGGTTAGCGAAGTTACACGGCTTGTGGCGGCTGTCGAGCTGCTCGGCGAGGATGCCGTCCCAGCCGGTGCGGCAGGCGCCGGTGGAGCCGGGCAGACAAAAGATCACGCTGTTGTTGGCAAGCCCCCCAAGCGCGCGGCTCTGCACCGTAGAGCTGCCGATCTCGTCGCCGCTGAGCTGGCGGAAACGCTCGCCGAAGCCCTGGACTTCCTTGTCCAACAGCACCGAAACGGCCTCTGGGGTGGAGTCGCGGCCGGTAAAACCGGTGCCGCCGGTGGTCAGCACCACCTGGATGTCGGGATCGGCGATCCAGCCGGCGACAATCGCGCGGACGTGGTAAACGTCGTCGGCCACCAGGCGCTTTTCCACCACTCGGTGCCCGACCTCGGTGGCGCGCTCCACAAGCGTCCGGCCGCTTTTGTCGGTGTCTTCGGTACGGGTGTCCGAAACGGTCAGCACCGCGATATTCAGCGGTATCATCGGTTCGCTCATGGCGATATTGCCCTCTGTAATAAGGTGGCGTGAAAAAGGTGGCGTGGTGTTTTAGCCCTGCTTCTGTGCCTCGCGTGCCTCAAAGGCGGCCAGCTGTTCCGGCGTGGCCTTCTCCTGATAGCGGGCCTTCCATTCGCTGTACGGCATGCCGTAGACGTACTCCCGGGCGGTTTCGTAGTCCAGGGATTCGCCGCGCTCCTCGGCCTCGGCCACGAGCCACTTGGACAGGCAGTTGCGGCAGAAGTCGGCCAGGTTCATCAGCTCAATGTTTTGTACTTCCTTGTGCGCGTCAAGGTGACGCAGCAGACGGCGAAAGGCGGCGGCTTCAAGCTCGGTGCGGGTAGCATGGTCAAACGATTGCATTTGGGGTTCCTTCAGAAAGGCCGCTTGCAAAGCAGCGTGTATGACGATGAGGCGAGGCTACCGGCCAGCTTAACAAAAAGCGCGCCGGCGGCCAGCGCCTGCCACGCCCGCCGATCACAGCGTATGTTGATCAGTTGGTCAACAAACAGGCTGGACAAAGCGGGAGCGCGGGCGCCATCATTCACATAGTCGACAAATTTACTCAGGTATCGCACGCGCCTCGCCGTGCCCCTGATGACCTCAACGGCTGGCTACGGGAGACCCCGCCATGATACCCCCTAACGATCTCACAGGGCTGATTCTCGCCGGTGGCGAAGGGCGGCGCATGGGCGGGCGCGACAAAGGCCTCGAGCTCCTCGCCGGCCGGCCGCTGGTGGCCCACGTCAGCGAGCGCTTTGCCGGCCAGGTGAGCGAGCTTGTGATCAGCGCCAACCGCCATCCGCAAAACTATCGGCGCTACGGCGACCGGGTCGTGGCCGACCAAGCGTTGGACGGCCAGCGCGGCAACTTTCACGGCCCGCTGATGGGCCTTTACGCCGGGCTTTGCACGGCGCGCACGCCCTGGCTGCTGGTCGCCCCCTGCGATATCCCGGCGCTGCCCCGAGACTTCGCCGCGCGCCTGATCCAGGGCCTTGGCAATGCCGATATCGCCGTGGCCCACGACGGCCAGCGGGTGCACCCGGTCATCGCGCTGATGCGCACCGATCTCGCTACAGCGCTGGGCCAGGCGCTGGACGCCGGCAAGCGCTCGGTGCGCGAGTTTTATGCCGGCCGCTATGTCAACGAGGTAGACATGGCCGACTGCGCCGGCGAGCTTGTCAACGTCAATACGCCCGCCGACAAGGCACGCCTTGAAGCCACGCTTGCCAGGGAGGCCTCATGACCCCGTCACCGGTAACACCCGCAGCAAAAGCGCCTGACGGGCCGCTTTCCTGCTTCGACCTGGACGACCGCCAGCTAAGCGTGGAGCAAGCGCGCGACACCCTGCTGACGCTGGTGGAAGCGCCGCTCCCCCAAGAGCGCATTGCCCTGCACGCTGCCCACGGCCGGCGGCTGGCAGAAAGCATTACCGCCCCCATCGACGTGCCGCAAAACACCAACGCCGCCATGGACGGCATCGCCCTTGCCTGGCAGGCCGGGCAAGCCCGCTGGGCGCTTGCCGGCCAGGCGCTTGCCGGAGCGCCCTTCACCACGACGCTGGCCCCCGGCGAGTGCGTTACCATTGCCACCGGCGCGCCGCTGCCAAGCGGCGCCGACACGGTGATCATGCGCGAGCAGCTGGAGATACACGCCGACCACGTTATGGTAGCCTCCCCGGATCGCGTGACGCCCGGGCAAAACGTCCGCCAGGCCGGCGAAGACATCGCTCGGGGCAGCGTGGCGCTTACCGTCGGCGAGCGGCTCGACGCTGCCCGTCTGGGGTTTGCCGCCTCGCTGGGTGCCGGCGAGGTGGCCGTGTATCGCCGTCCCCGGGTGGCGGTGTTCTCCACCGGCAGCGAGGTCACTGCCCCTGGCGAGGCGCTGCCCGCCGCGGGCATTTTTGACGCTAACCGCTTTACCCTGGGCGGGCTGGTGCGCGAGCACCAGGCCGAGGTCATTGACCTGGGGATTTTGCCCGACTGCCCGGCCACCATCCGCGAGGCGCTTGACCGCGCCACCGCCGATGCCGACCTGGTGCTGACCAGCGGCGGCGTTTCCATGGGCCAGGCCGACTACACCCGAGAGGCGCTGGACGCGATTGGCCAACTGGCGTTCTGGCGCGTGGCCATGCGCCCGGGGCGTCCGCTGGCCTGCGGCTGGCTGGGCGAAGCGCGCACGCCGTTCGTCGGCCTACCGGGCAACCCGGTAGCGGCTATGGTCGCCTTTTTACAATTTGTGGCACCGCTTCTGGAACGCTTGGAAGACCGGCCGCCGCGCCCGCCCACGCGGCGGCAAGCAGTGGCCGAAGAAACCTTTACCGGGCGCGAAGGCCGCTGCGACTTTATCCGCGGGGTGTATACCGTGGACGCCCGAGGGCGACTCGGGGTGCGCAGCACCGGCGCCCAAGGGTCGGGCATACTGGCGTCGATGGTCGACGCCAACTGCCTGATCGAACTGCCCGATACCTGCGCGGCGGTATCGCCGGGCGACACGGTCACGATTCAGCCGTTGAGGAGAGACCCATGACGCAACAACAACAGCTCATCGATAGCTTCGGCCGGCGCGTTAACTACGTTCGCATGTCGGTTACCGATCGCTGTGACTTTCGCTGCGTGTACTGCATGAGCGAAGAAATGACCTTCCTGCCCCGGGCCCAGGTGCTCACCCTGGAAGAGCTGGGCATGGTCGCCCGGGCGTTTACCGAACTAGGGGTAGAAAAGATTCGCCTGACCGGCGGCGAACCGCTGGTGCGCGGCGGGGTAACAAAGCTGGTGGACGAAATCGGCGCGCTGCCGGGGCTCGACGACCTCACCATGACGACCAACGGCGCGAGCCTGCCCAAGCACGCCGAGGCGCTGTATAACGGCGGCATGCGCCGGCTCAACATCAGCCTTGACTCGCTGGACCCGGAGCGCTTTAAGCGCCTGACGCGCACCGGCAACCTTGACAAGGTCATCAGCGGCATCCGCGCCGCCAAGGAGGCGGGCTTTAAGCGCATCAAGCTCAACGCGGTAATTCTCAAGGGCCGCAACGAAGACGAAGTCCTCGACCTGGTGGATTTCGCCCGGGATGAAGGGCTGGACATCAGCTTCATTGAGGAAATGCCGCTGGGCGAAGTGTCCGACCACGGCCGGGACGAGACCTACTACTCCAGCGACGACGTCAAGGCGGACATCGAGTCGCGCTATCCGTTGGTGCCCACCACCGAGGCCACGCCGGGACCATCGCGCTACTTCCGCATGGCGGACAGCGACTCGCGCATCGGCTTTATTTCGCCGCACAGCCATAACTTCTGCTCCACCTGCAACCGCGTCCGGGTGACGGTGGAAGGCCGGCTGCTGCTGTGCCTGGGCAACGAGCACTCGGTGGATCTGCGCGCCGTGCTGCGCCGCTATCCCGGCGACATGGACGCGCTGAAAGAGGCGATCATCAACGCCATGCCGCTCAAGCCCGAGCGCCACCACTTCACCACCGACGGTGATGTCCAGGTGGTGCGCTTCATGAACATGACCGGCGGCTAAGCGTCGCGCCAGCAGGCCTCAAGCTCGGCCACCGGCAGCGGTCGGTCGAACAGATAGCCCTGGTAGGCGCAGCAGCGGCGCGCGGCCAGCCACTCATGCTGGGCGTGGGTTTCCACGCCCTCGGCAATTACCGCAAGCCCCAGGCTTCCGGCCAGCGCTATGATACTTTCCACGATAGCGCCGTTGGCCTTGCTTGCGGGCAGCTCGCGCACGAAACTCTGGTCGATCTTGAGCTGATCCAGCGGCAGATAGGCCAGATACGCCAGCGACGAATAGCCGGTACCGAAGTCATCAAGCGAAAAGCGCAGGCCGAGCTCGCGCAGGTGCTGCATTTTCTTCCGGGTCTCGTCTCCGGCCTCGACGAATAGCGACTCGGTCATCTCCAGCTTGAGCCTTGACGCCGGCGCGCCGGTACGCTGCAGAATAGCCTCGACCCGGGGCACGAAGTCAGCCTCGACAAACTGCACCGGGCTAATGTTGACGGCCATCTCCCAGGCCGCGGTGCGCGGGTCGCTCTGCCACGCCACCAGCTGCGCGCAGGCGCTTTCCAGCACCCAGGCGCCTACCTCATTAATCATTCGCGACCCTTCCAGCAGCGGGATAAATTCCCCCGGCGATATCAGGCCGCGCTCGGGGTGCGCCCAGCGCAGCAGCGCTTCAACACCGTTGAGCTCGCCGGCCGCGTTGACCTGGGGCTGGTAGTACAGCCGCCATTCGTCGTTGGCCAGCGCATGGCGCAGGTCAGCCTCCAGCCGCGCCCGGTTGACCAGCTTGGCCTGCATGCGCGGGTCAAAGAAGGCTAGGGTATTGCGCCCGGCGTCCTTGGCCTGAAACAGCGCCATGTCGGCCTGCTGCAGGCAGCACTCCACCCCGTCTTCGCTGCCGTCAAGCATGGCAATGCCGATGCTGCCGGTCACCGTCACCGTGGCGCTACCCAGCGCCATCGGCCGCCCGATCGCTGCCAGCAGCTTGTGGGTCATACGCTCGGCCTGCTCCGCCGCCGGCCCGAGGTCGGCATCCAGCTGATGAAGCACGACGGCGAACTCGTCGCCGCCCAGCCGCGAGAGGGTGTCGGTTGGCCCAAGCGTGCTCCTGAGCTCCCGGGCCATGCGCTGCAAAAGCTGGTCGCCGGCGTAGTGGCCCAGGGTATCGTTGATCTGCTTGAAGTTATCCAGATCCAGAAACAGCAGCGCGCAGTGCGTCGTTTCGCGCCGGGCGGCCGTCAGGCTCTCGCCCAGGCAGTCGAGGAGCAAGCGGCGGTTGGCAAGCCCGGTCAACGGGTCATAAAACGCCAGCCGCTGGATCTCCCGCTCGGCGGCCTTGTGTTCGCTCATATCGCTCAGGGTAGCGACATAGTGGGTCAGCTCGCCGCTTTCGTCATGCACCGCGCTCAGCGTCGCCCACTGCGGATATACCTCTCCGCTTTTGCGCCGGTTCCAGAGCTCGCCTTCCCAGAACCCCTGGCGGTTAACGCTTTGCCAAAGCGCCGTGTAGAAATCGTCGCCGTGGCGCCCGGCGCTTAGCGTGCGCGGGTGCCTGCCCAGCACTTCTTCCTCGGCGTAGCCGGTCATCTGCAAAAACGTCTCGTTGACCTTGAGAATGCAACACTGGGGGTCGGTGATGGCCATGCCCAGATGGGTATGAAACGCCGTCGCCGCAATGCGCAGCTCGGCGTCTTCAGGGCGGCCGTCCGCTATAGGGGATATGTCAGTCATGGTGCCAGCAAGGTCTTGGTTATCGCGTTGATTATCTTGCAATAGCATGCCAGATCCAGCGCAGCAGTAAAGTATCTGCCGGCGCTATACCCGGCATACGGCAGGGGGTGGGCATTTGACAGCGCGCCGGATTGCCGCTAACTTTATTTTAAAGTAAATGAGAATCACTACAAAGGCGTCCCGGTCATGAACAGCGAAGCCCGCCAACTGCGCCAGACACTGATCTTTTTGCGCACCTCCTTCGAGGCGGTGCAGCATTCCATTGCCGGTCGCCTGGACGACCCGCTGCCGTGCTGGCTGGACGCCACCTTGCTGACCATGCTGCTGCGCGAGCTGTGCCGCTGCCAGCAGCAGGCCCGGCCGCTCTCCCGGGAGGCCTGCGACCAGCTCGGCATTGCCGGCGAGCGCTGCGAATTGCTCCTCAAACAGTGCCCCGGGGTGCTCAGCAGCACGGTTTGCCATCGCCAGCTGGCGGCTATTCTGCTCCCTCTTGGCGGCGCCCTGGCATGCCTGGAGCTGCCGGCCCCGAAGCGCCGCTGGCCCTGGCAGCGGCGCTGAGCGTATGCTGGCGCTACCTGATGCCGTCAACCCGGGAGACCTTTCTTGCTTTCACTGTTCAGCCTGCTGATTTCGCTCGGCCTGGTGGGCGCGGCGGCCTCCAGCGGCGCGCGCTTCCGTCCTGACGGCTGGTATCGCCAGCTGGCCAAGCCCGCCTGGACGCCCCCCGACCTGGCATTTCCCATCGCCTGGGGCATTTTGTACCTGCTCATGGCGCTTGCCGCCTGGCGGGTGTTTCTCGCCGAGCCGTCGACCTGGCGCACGGCGGGGCTGATCGTCTATGCGCTCCAGCTCGCCGCCAACGCGGCCTGGTCGTGGCTGTTCTTCGGCCGCCGGCAAATTCTGCTCGGGCTTTTGGATATCGCCCTGCTGCTGGGCCTGATCGCCGTATCCATCGCGCTGTTCGCCCGCTCAAGCGTCCTTGCCGCCTGGCTGATGGTGCCGTACCTGCTCTGGGTCACGCTGGCGCTGGCGCTCAACGCCAGCGTCTGGCGGCGCAACCGCCGCGCCTGAGCCGCCCAGCGCCTGGGCCACCCGCGAGGCCAGAATGGCGACAATATCCGGGTGCTCGCCCACCAGCGCCGTCGAGACGATGCGCCGGCCCGGCCGGCGCTTGGCCGCCGCGCAGATGCCGTCAATATCGCCGCCTTCCCCGGCGTGGCGGCCCGGCGAGAGAAACAGCAGGGCCAGCACCACGTCGCTGCCGGCCAGGGCCTCGCTTTCCAGCGCGTGCTCCAGCAGCGGTTCGTTAAAGCGATACTCCTCGCCGTCGCGGCGCTCCATGGAGGCCGGCATCACGCCCGTGGCCTCGCCGGCGAGCAGCACGCTGAGCTGGCCCGCTAGGCGGTTGCGCACCGCGGTGACCTCGGGGGCGGGGCTGCCGTGATCCACCAGCACCACGTTGAACGGCGCGTCTGCCGGGGCGCAGGCGCGCACGTGGTCGGCGAGTATCCGCGCCAGGCGCAGGTCTACCGGGGCCTGCTCGTCCACCAGCGGCGGCGCTACCGTCACGCCAACGCCTGGAAAGCGCGCCTGCATCTCGCCCAGACGCCTGGGCAAATAGTCGGTCAGCGCCCGGCTGGGGCCAAAGAAAAACGGGATCACGACGATCTCTTTTGCCCCCCGAGAGGCGGCCCGCTCGGCGGCCGGGCCCAGGGTGATCGCCGGCTCGCCGCCGAGCTCGTCAGCGGGGATCTTGTACGAATGCAAAAGCGATGCCGCCTGCACCGGCTCACCGCAGGCCTCGCTCAGCCGCGCCGCTACCCGGCGCAGACTGTGCGTTGCCTGGGGCCGCAGCGAGCCGTTATCGACCAGAAAAATCGCGCGCCTGGAGTCTGACACTGCGTCGTCCTTCTATTGGAGAGTGGCGCTATGCCAAGGCGCTGGCATAGCATGGCGTGCACCGACTGCCGTCATACCCAAGGAGTACCATGCCCGCCTCGTCCCGGCCCGCCGCCGTTCCGCTTTCCAGCCTGCTGCTTGCCGTTGCCGGCGCTGTGGGCATGGCCACCATCGGGGTCATCTCGCGCATTACCGGGCTGAACGCCGAAAGCATCACCTTTTACCGGCTGGGGCTTGGCGCCTGTTTTCTGCTGCTCTATCTGGTGCTCACCCGGCGCGGGCGCTACCTGCGCTACGCGCCGGGCTGGGGCGTTGTGATCAGCGGCGGCTTTCTCGCCGCTTTTATTTTGTTTTACGTCCAGGCCATGAACTATACGCAGATGGCCAACGCTATCCTGATGGTCTATCTGGCGCCGGTGTTTTCTGCCGTGGTCGCCCACTTTCTGTTCCGCGAGCGGCTGGGGCGCGCCCAGATTCTCTGTATTGCCACCGCCCTTTTCGGCTTTGCCATGATGCAGGAGTTTCGTCTGCAGCTGGGCGGCGGGCGCGACGCCGTCGGCCTGGGTTTCGGGCTGCTGGCCATGCTCGCTTACAGCGGCTTTATCCTCAGCAACCGCGGCCTGCCACGACGCCTTAACGACCGCACTGGGGCATTCTGGCAGCTGTTTTTCGGCGCCCTGGCCATTCTGCCGTTTGCCCTGTTAAGACCCGAGGGGCTCACCGCCGCGCCCTGGCAGTGGCCGTGGCTGCTGGGCACCGGCCTGGTGCCCGGCTTTCTGGCGCTGCTGTTTGCCGTGCTCGCCATCAACCGTCTGCCGACCGCGCTATACGGCACGCTTGCCTACTGCGAGCCGCTGGCCGTGGTGCTGTTTGGCTGGAGCCTGTTTGGCGAGGCGCTGACGGCGCTGCAGCTGGCCGGCGGCGGGCTGGTGCTCGCCGGCGGCATCTTCCAGGCCCGCCTGAGCCAGCGCGCCTGACGGCAAGCGCGGCGGCCGGCCGCGGTCACACCATCAGCCAGCCAAGGATCAATAGCCCCAGGCCAATTTGCACGATCGCCCCGAGTAGCCCCCCGCGAAGCAGGGCGCGAAAGCCGCCCAGCAGGAGGAAAAGCCCTACCACCAGCACCAGGATGCTGAAAAACGAGTCGCTGATTCCAAGCGAGCGCGTCAGGCCGTCGACAAAGTCGTCGACGGCGGCAAACGCGTTGCCAAATAGCGCCAGCAGGAAGGTGACAAGCGCGTGAATGGCGTTGCCGATCGCCTCGCCGACATCGTCGAAAAATCCGTTGGCCAGCATGGTTCATTCCCTTTTGCAGATGATCCGCCCATCATCCCTTGATCGCTGCGCCTGGCGCAACTTTCCTGCCCCGGCGACACGTCAGGCCGTCCGTATAGACCTTTGCCCCATTGCTTTTGCGTTCTATCCCGGGGTATCCCAGAGTCAGTGCAGGCGGGAGAGACTGCCCTGGCGAGCGTGGTGTAGAGACGCGCCGCCAGCGGCAGCGCCGAAGGAGCAACAGCCCCGGAAACTCTCAGGCAACCGGACCGCCTGCACAACGACATTCCGAAGAGCAGCCGGCCACCGCCGGCGCACCGAAGGAGCAAGCGCCGACGCGCGTGAATCTCTCAGGTTCAAGACGGAAGGGGCAAACGCTGAACAGCGATTCGCGGCTGTTTTACAGCGCTTTTGAATCCCCTTCTTCCCCTGCTTCGGGAGCACACCATGCGCCATATTGCTGTCATCGGCGGCGGCATTACCGGTATTACCACCGCCTATAGCCTGTTGAAGCGCGGCTTTGACGTCAGCGTGTTCGAACAGAACCGCTACGCCGCCATGGAAACCTCGTTTGCCAACGGCGGCCAGCTGTCGGCCTCCAACGCCGAGGTCTGGAACCACTGGCCCACTATTGTCCAGGGGCTGCGCTGGATGCTGCGCGGGGACGCGCCGCTGCTGGTCAATCCGCGCCCCGGCTGGCACAAGCTCAGCTGGTTTGCCGAGTTCATGCGCGCCATCCCGCGCTACGGCGACAACACCACCGAAACCGCGCGGCTGGCCATTGCCGCGCGCGAACACCTGTTTCGCTGGGCGGAAGAGGAAAACATCGACTTTGACCTCAAGCACAAGGGCATTCTGCATATTTACCGCCACAAGGCCGGCTTCGACCACGCCGCCAAAGTCTCCCAGCTGCTGGCCCGGGGCGGGCTTGAGCGCCGCGCGGTGACCCCGGACGAAATGCGCGAGCTGGAGCCGACGCTTGCCGGCGAGTATTACGGCGGCTTTTATACAGAAAGCGACGCCACCGGCGATATTCACCAGTTTACCCAAGGGCTCGCCGGGGCCATAGAGCGCCGCGGCGGCCATATTCACTACGGCTACTGCGTCGAGGACCTTGGCGCCGACCAGGACGGCGCCTGGGTCACCTCAAGCGCCGGCGGCGCGCCGGTGCGCCAGACCTTTGGCGGCCTGGTGATCTGCGCCGGCACCGCCAGCCGCGCGCTGGCTTCAAAGCTTGGCGACCGCGTCAACGTCTATCCGGTCAAGGGCTACTCCATCACCGTGGAGCTTGATGATCGGGCCTCCCAGGACGCCGCGCCCACGCTGAGCCTGCTGGACGATGAAACCAAGCTGGTGACCAGCCGCCTGGGCGACAGGCGCTTCCGCGTTGCCGGCACCGCCGAGTTCAACGGCTTCAACAAGGATATCCGCGACGAGCGCATTCGTCCGCTGATCCGCTGGGTGGAAGAGTGCTTCCCCGGCGTCAGCACCCGCCGGGTGGTGCCCTGGGCCGGGCTGCGCCCGATGATGCCCGACATGATGCCCCACGTCGGGCAAGGCAAGCAGCCGACGGTATTTTATAACACCGGCCACGGCCACCTGGGCTGGACGCTTTCCGCCATTACCGCCGAGATGCTGGCCGATACCGTCACCGACGTCTCAAGCACAGGGCAGCCGGCCCGGGCCCGCTAAGCAGGCGCGGCGGCCATGGGTAATGGCCCGATGCCGCCGCTCAGCGGCTTTTCAGCGCCTTCAGGGCCGCTTCCAGGGAACCGCGCTCGCGCCGGGCGTAGAGCGCGATTTCATCGATCACCTCGGCGCCCAGCGCGGCCTCAAACTGCGCCTGACTCGAGCCGTCCGGCGGCGCCTCGTCCCGGCTTTCCTTCCCGTCGTCCCGGTGCGGCGGTTCGCCGGACAGGTTCGACTGGAAAATCCCCGCGGCGCTCACGGGTAAAAAGTCCTCGTACACCATCGGCGTTGCCAGCAGCGCGCCGCGCTCCACCAGCGCCTCGACGTTATCCGTCTGGAGGGCCTCATCGGAAAGCCGCTGGGACTCCCGCAGGTCACTAGCCGGCCAATAGTGAAAAAATGCCAGCCCCTGCCGGCGCAGCGCGGCGTCGTCGTCGGGAAACTCGGCAAAGGCCTCCGTCAGCCGCGCCTGGTGGGTGGCGTTGTCCGCGGCCGGCGCCTGCTGGTTGACGCTTGCCAGCAGCCGGTCGTACAGCGCACGCCCTTTGGCCGTCAGCGCCACGCCGCGCTGCTCGATCTCGCCGAACCGAGCGGTATGCGAGCCCTGAGCATCGCCGGTAAAGCGCACCGGCTCGTCGAGCGCCTTGAAGCTGGTCTGGCGCAGCAGCAGCGGGCAGCCCCGGTACGGCGGCCCTTCAATGATCGCCTTGGGCTCGATGCCGTAGTCGGGCATGCGCCGCTGGACCTCGTCGATATCCAGCGTGCGCGGCGTCAGGTGGTTGATGTGCGGGCCGCGAAAGCACACCACGTCGGCAATCAGCCGGTGCTCGGCGCTAAGCGCGTCGTAGGTGGGCTTGTCCACGGTGGCGTCGCTGTGCCAGCGGAACGTTTCCAGCGCCTCGTTCACGAACGTTTTGGCGTCGCCTTCGTCGAGCCCGCCCTGGGCCTCGCTGCGCTCGATTAGCTCTTTTACGCCGGGGGTAAAAATGTCCCGGGCGTCGAGCAGCGCCAGCGCCCGCTCGCGCAGGTCGTCCGACGTAATAAGCTCGGGACGCAGCAATGAAGTGAACACGCGAAACGGATTTTCCTGGAGGGCGTCGTCGGCGACCGGCCGAAACGCCGTGGAATGTACCGGCACGCCGGCCGGGGAAAGATCGTAATAGCCCACCGGGAACATGCCCATGACCGCGAACAGGCGGCGCAGCATGGCAAGCTCGGCCGGCGTGCCCACGCGGATGGCACCGTGGCGCTCCACGCCCAGCCGGCGCACCCCGTCGGCGGAGGCCAGGCGGGCGGCAAGCCCGACATCGGCGGCGAGAGTTTCGCGATTAACCGCCTCTACCAGTTCGACCAGCGCCCCGTACTGGGGCACCTCCTTGCGATACATATCGGACATCGCCCGGGCAAAGCGCGCGCGTATCTGATCGGGACTTATCCACTGACTCATGGAGTGACTCCTTGCCAAGCAGCAGCGTGTGCTCACACCATAACCGCCCTTTGGCCGCGACGTGTACCACAATTGCCCCGCTTTTCTGCATAAAGGCGCCAGCGAGGTCGCAAAGGGGTTAAAAGGCCGGCGCCGGCGGCGCGTTACGTTGGCGAACGCCGGCGCAGGGCTTAAGCTGGTTGCCCGTGCTGCCAAGGAGCCTTCATGCCCGCGCTTACCGCCACCCGGCTACTCACCGACCTTGCCGCCACCCAGCGCCGGCGCCTGGCTCTGGCCGCCGGCTGCGGCCTGCTGGAAGGGGCTCTGGTCGTACTTCAGGCGGGGCTCTTTGCCTGGATCGCCAGCGCCTTGCTGGTCGATCACCGGCCGCTTGCCCGGATGGCGCTGCCGTTTGCTCTCTGGCTTTCAACGCTGCCTCTACGCGGGCTGCTCGGCTACGCCCGGGAAACCCTGGCCCAGGACGCCTCGCTGGCGGTGCGCAAGCGCCTGCGCCACCGACTGCTGGATCACCTGGCGCGGCTGGGGCCGGTGCAGGTGGCCGGGCACCACACCGCGTCGCTTGCCTACCAGGCGGTGGAGCAGGTGGAGGCGCTGGACGGCTACTTGGCGCGCTTTCGCGTGCAGCTGGTACTCGCCGTGGCGGTGCCGCTGCTGGTGCTTGGCATCACGCTCTACCTCGACTGGCTGGCGGCGATCTTTCTGCTGCTGGCCGCCCCCTTGATTCCGCTGTTCATGGCGCTGGTGGGCATGGGCGCCGAGCGGCTCAACCGCGAGCAGTTCGCCGCCGTGTCGCAGCTGTCGGGGCACTTCATCGACCGCGTGCGCAGCCTCACCACGCTCCGGCTGTTCGGCCACACCGAGCGCGCCACCCAGAGCATTCACGCCGCGGCGGACGGCTACCGCGTGCGCAGCATGCGCACCCTGCGGCTGGCGTTTCTCTCCTCGGCGGTGCTGGAGTTCTTTGCCTCGGTGGCCATTGCCGTGGTGGCCATCTACGTGGGCTTCGGGCTGCTGGGCTATATCGGCTACGGCCCCGCCGACGAGCTGACGCTGTTCAGCGGGCTTTTCATCCTGCTGCTGGCGCCGGAGTTCTTTCAGCCGCTGCGCAGCCTCGCCCAGCACTACCACGACCGCGCCGCCGCCCTGGGCGCGGCCGAACGCATTGCCGAACTGCTCGACCAGCCGGTGCCGGCCACGCGCCGCAATGATGCCCCGTCGCCGCCCCCCGCAAGCGAGGAAGATTTGCTGGTGCTCGACGCGGCAAGCGTCGCCCATCCGGGCCGCGGCACGGTGCTGGGGCCGGTCACGACGACGGTCAACCGGGGCGATACCATCGTGATCACCGGCGCCTCGGGCAGCGGCAAGTCCACGCTGCTGCAGCTGGCGGCGGGCTTTGTCGCCCCCGAGGAGGACGGCGCCTGCCGGCGCGCCCCAAACCTGCGCTTTGCATGGATGGACCAGCGCCCGCTGCTGGTCCACGGCACGCTTGCCGACAACCTGCGCCTGGCCGACCCGGAGGCCGACGACGCCGCGCTCACCCGGGCGCTGGAAAGCGCGCACCTGGGCGAGCTGCTCGCGCGCCTGCCCCAGGGACTCCAGACGCCCGTCGGCGAGCGCGGCGCCGGGCTATCCGGCGGCCAGGCCCAGCGGCTGGCGCTGGCCCGGGTGTTTCTCTCGGCCGCGCCGCTGGTGCTGCTCGACGAGCCCACGGCCAGCCTCGACGCCCGCAGCGAGCAGGCGATCATGAGCGCCCTTGAGGCGCTTAAGGCCGCCGGGCGCACCCTGATCATCGCCACCCACCATCCGGCGCTGATTGCCCTGGCCAGCCGCCGCTGGCAGCTGGATCAGGGCCGGCTCGAGGAGGTGCCCCATGGCTGATTCTTCATCCCTTATGCGCACCCTGCGCCCCTGGCTCGGCGTGCTCGCCAAACGCCGCCGCCGGCTGTGGCTGGGCGGGGGGCTCATGGCGCTGACGCTGTTGTCGGCGCTGGGGCTGTTTGCGGTGTCCGGCTGGTTCATCACCGCGACCGGCCTCACCGGCCTGCTGTTCGCCGCCGGCGTGGCGGCAACGCTTGACGTCTACGTGCCCGGCGGCCTGATCCGCCTGTTTGCCGTCACCCGCACGGCGAGCCGCTATCTGGAGCGGCTGTACAACCACGATACGGTGCTGCGCCTGCTCGCCGATCTGCGCACCCGGCTGTTTGCCGCGCTGGCCGGCCAAAGCAGCCGGGTGCTCGCCGGCCGCCGGGCCAGCGACTGGCTCAACCGCCTGACCGCGGACATCGACACCCTGGACAGCCTCTACCTGCGGCTGCTGGCGCCGCCCGCCGTGGCGCTGGTAGCCGGGGCCCTGCTCAGCGCCTTCGTGGCATATTTTGTGCCCCTGGCCGGCGCGGTGCTGGGCGCTGCGCTGCTGGCCGGCTGGCTGTGGTTTACCCTGGGGCAGGCGCGGCTGGGCATGGCCGCGAGCCGCCGCCACGTAAGCGAGCTTGAGGCGCTGCGCGGCGGCGTCATGGAAACCTTGCAGGGGCTTGCGGAGCTTGAAGCCTACGCCACCCTGGCCGAGCGCCAGCAACGGCTCGAACGGCTGGAAGCCCGCCTGCACGAAAGCCAGCGCCAGCTTGGCCGCCGGGTGGCGCTGGGCAACGCGCTGCAGGTATGGCTGACCGGCACCGCCGTTGCGGTCACCCTGTGGCTTGCCGCCGGCGCCTTCGAGGCCGGCAGCATCAGCGGCGCGGTAACAGTGATGCTGCCCATGGCGGTGCTGGCCATGAACGAGGCCTTCGGCGCGCTGCCGGCGGCCTTTACCTGGCTCGGCGCCACCCGGGGCGCGGCCGAGCGGCTCAACGAGCTGGCCGACCCCGCGCCTGCCGCCGAGCCGGAGCCCACCAAAGCACCCCCCTCGGGCGAACTGACGCTGACCCTCGACGACGTCGGCGTGCGCTACCCGGGCGCGCTGGAGCCGGCGCTGGACGGGCTCTCGCTGCGCCTTGCTCCGGGTGAGCGGCTGGCCGTCGAGGGCGCTTCCGGCTCGGGCAAGTCGACTCTCACCGCCCTGCTCGGCCGCCAGCTGGCGCCGTCGGAAGGCAGCATCACCCTTGGCGATATAGCGCTCGACGCCTGGCCCGAGGAGGCGCTGCGCCGCCGGGTCGCGGTGCTGACCCAGCAGACCGAGCTGCTCGACGATAGCCTCGCCGCCAACCTGCGCCTGGCCAACCCGGAGGCCGACAACGAAGCGCTCTGGCAGGCGCTCGACCAGGTCTCGCTTGCCGCCTGGGCGGGAGCGCTCCCCCAGGGGCTAAAGACTCGGGTGGGCGAAGGCGGCCGGCGGATTTCCGGCGGCCAGGCGCGCCGGGTGGCGCTGGCGCGGCTTTTCCTGCGCGACCCGGCGCTGGTGGTGCTCGACGAACCCTTTGCCGGCGTCGACCGAACCACGGCGCAGGCGCTGGGCGCCGCGCTTGACGCCTGGCTTGCCGGGCGCAGCGTGGTTTATCTGGTGCACAAGGCCGGCGGTGAGGTCGCGCTACCGGGCATTCAGCAGACGATATCGCTGGTCAACGGCCGGCCGACGCGCGCTGCGACCATACACCACGGCCCTGAGGGCAGCCCGCAGTAATAGGATATTCACACAGCGTATAGACGATAGGTCAGTGCTAATCCGCTGCAAAAAGCGCTAACCTCTATATGAATGAAACTTAGCTGCACATTTGCCGGCTTGTTTCGGTACGCCCCTTTTATCCCCCGGAGGTCATCATGGAGCTGGATCCGCTTCTGCTCTCCAGGCTGCAATTTGCTTTCGTGGTGCTGTTTCACGCCATTTTTCCGGTGTTCACCATCGGTCTGGCATCCTACATCGCCCTGCTGCACGGCCTGTTCTACAAAACCAAGAACCCCGCCTGGGACCGCCTGGCGCTGTTCTGGACCAGGGTCTTTGCCGTGGTGTTCGGCATGGGCGTGGTGTCGGGCATCGTCATGTCGTTCCAGTTCGGCACCAACTGGAGCAACTTCTCCCAGGCCACGTCCAATTTTTTGGGCCCGGTGCTGAGCTACGAAGTGCTGACGGCGTTTTTCCTCGAGGCCGGCTTTCTCGGCGTGCTGCTGTTTGGCCGCGACAAGGTGCCCGAAGGCGCGCACCTGTTTGCTGCGCTCATGGTGGCGCTTGGGACCTTCATTTCCTCGTTCTGGATCCTCTCCGCCAACAGCTGGATGCAGACGCCGGTGGGCTATGAGCTGATCGACGGCCGCTTTCATATTACTTCCTGGACCGAGGCCATCTTCAACCCCTCCTTCCGCTACCGCTTTGCCCACATGGTCATGGCGTCGTTTTTGACCGGGGGCTTTGTGGTGGCCGGCGTCAGCGCCTGGTTTCTGCTGCGCAAGCGCGACGTCGAGGCCAACAAGAAAGCGCTCTCCATGTGCCTGTGGATGCTCTTGATTCTGACGCCGGCTCAGGCGGTGGTGGGCGACTTCCACGGCCTCAACACCCTGGAGCATCAGCCGACCAAGGTGGCGGCCATGGAAGGCAACTGGGAAACTGACTCCGGCGTGCCGCTGCTGCTCTTTGCCCTGCCCGACAAGGGCGCCCAGACCAACCACCTGGAAATAGCGGTTCCCCGTCTCGCCAGCCTGATCCTGACCCACGACCTCGACGGCACGGTGCCGGGGCTTGAGGACGTGTCGGCCGAAGAGCAGCCGCCGGTGTTTATCGTCTTCTGGTCGTTTCGCATCATGGTGGGCCTGGGCCTGGCGATGATCGCCGTGGCGCTGGCCGGGCTTGTCCTGCGCCGGGGCGGGCGCGTCTATCGCCACCCGCTCTACCTGAAGACCCTGGTGGGCATGATCGGCGCGCCTTTCGTCGCCGTGCTGGCCGGCTGGGTGGTCACCGAGTCCGGCCGCTCACCCTGGCTGGTATACGGCGTGATGACCCACGCCGAGGGGCTGACGCCGTCGCTCACCGGCGCCATGGCGCTGTTCACCCTGATTGGTTATATGGCGGTATACGCCGTGGTGTTCATGGTCGGTATTTACTATCTGACCCGGGTCATCAGCAACGGCATGCTGCCCGAGCCCGACGAAATCAACGACGGCATGGGAAGCGCCAAGCGTCCGCTGTCCGCCGCGCATACGCCCTTTGACGACAACGACCTGCAGGGAGCCAAGTCATGAATCTGGACATTACCCTGGTATGGGCCGGCATTATCGGCTTTGGTGTCATCATGTACGTGCTGATGGACGGCTTTGATCTGGGGCTGGGAATCCTCTACCCCTTCGCCCCGGACGAAAACTCCCGGGACGTGATGATGAACTCGGTGGCCCCGGTATGGGACGGCAACGAAACCTGGCTGGTGCTGGGCGGGGCCGGCCTCCTCGGCGCCTTTCCGCTGGTTTATTCGGTGTTTCTGCCGGCGCTTTATATCGGCGTGTTCCTGATGCTCGCGGGGCTGATATTCCGCGGCATTTCCTTTGAGTTTCGCTTCAAGGCAAAGCGGAACCGCCACTGGTGGAACCGCGCCTTCTGCTGGGGCTCCGTGGTGGCCACCTTCGCCCAGGGGGCGGTGGTCGGCGCCTATATTCAGGGCTTCCCGGTGGAAGACGGGGTCTTTGTCGGCGGCGCCTTCGACTGGCTGACGCCGTTCACCGTGGTCACCGGCCTTGGGCTGATGGCGGGCTACGCGCTGCTCGGCGCTACCTGGCTGATCCTCAAGTCCGAAGGGCACGTCCAGAACTGGGCCTACGCCATTACCCCCCGGCTGCTTTGGGCGGTGCTCGGCGTGTTTGCCGTGATCAGCCTGTGGACGCCGCTGGTAAGCGTGGACGTCCGCGAGCGCTGGCTCAGCCATATTCACCTGATCTGGGTATTCCCTATTCTCGCCATGGCCTGCGCCGCCGCCCTGTACCGCGCGGTCAAGCAGCGCGAGGAGGGTCGCCCCTTCATCATGGCGCTGGGGCTGTTTATCTTTACCTATCTGGGCATGATCGCCAGCAAATGGCCGGTCATCGTGCCGCCGGACTACACCATCTGGGACGCCGCCTCGGCGCCGGAATCCCAGGTCTTCCTGCTCATCGGCACGGTGTTCGTTATCCCCGTCATCCTCGCCTATACCACCTGGACGTACTGGGTGTTCCGCGGCAAGGTGAAGGCCGACGACGGCTACCATTGATAGCGCCGTGAAGCGCTAGCCCTGCACGAAAAAAGCCGCCTCGCAGCCATGCGAGGCGGCTTTTATTTTATGGCACGGCGTCGGGCAAAACCCTTACTGGGGCTGCTTGGCCTTGCGCACGTAGGGCAGCGGCGCTTCGAACTCGCCGAATTTGGCCCGGGCATCGTCGTCGGACACGCTCGGCGGAATAATGATGTCTTCGCCGACGGTCCAGTCGGCCGGCGTAGCAACGCCGTGGCCGGCAGCGGTCTGCAGGGCATCCAGCGCGCGCAGGATTTCGCCGAAGTTACGGCCGACGTTCATCGGGTAGGTCATGGACAGCTTGAGCTGCTTGTCCGGGCCGATGATGAACACCGAGCGCACCGTGGCACTGTCCGCCGGCGTGCGGCCGTCCGGCAGGTAGGCTTCCGCCGGCAGCATGTCGAACAGCTTGGAAACCTTGAGGTCTTCGTCGGCGATGATCGGGAAACCTACAGCGCAGCCGGCGTAGGACTCGATATCCTTGACCCAGCCCTGGTGATCCTCCACGCCGTCAACGGAGACGCCGATTACCTTGGTCCCGCGCTTTTGCCACTCGTCATTCAGCGTGGCCACGGCGCCAAACTCGGTGGTGCACACCGGGGTGAAGTCTTTCGGGTGGGAAAAGAGGATCGCCCAGTCGTCGCCGATCCAGTCGTGAAAGCTGATATTGCCCTGGCTCGTCGGCGCGTCAAAATCCGGGACGGTCTCGTTGATACGTAGCGACATCGTTGACTCCTGACAGTTGCGTTTCTGGCGTCCGTATTGGACGCAGCTTGATCCATACGCTTCCATCATAGACCCGGCAGCGACTTATGTACAAATAGCATTAAATACAAAATTCTTATTACTTAATTACGATTCTGCCTGCTCTTCCCACCCGCTCTGCCAGCTTTCGCTCCGATCAGCCATCGGCGTCGATGCTCGGTTTTTCTTGACGCCGACCAGAAAGTGCTATAAAAAATATACTGTGTACAATAACTGGACAACCTTAGGAGCCTTTGATGAAAACAGCGCTGACTACCGCCCTGCTACCGGCAGCCTGATGGCCACTATTGCCGGCGCCAGCCTGGCCGCCGACAACCCCATGAGCGTGCACGTGCTCAACATCGAAAACGGCCTGCCCTCGCCGGACGTCAACGTCACGCTTGAGCAGCGTCACGACGACGGCGAGTGGAAAGAAATCAACAGCGCCGTCACCGGCGACAACGGCCGCATCAACGCGCTCTACCCCGAAGATACCGAGCTTGAAAACGGCGTTTACCGGGTGACGTTCGATACCGGCGAATGGTTCGAAAGCCACGACACCGAAACCTTTTTCCCCGAGGTGCCGGTAGTCTTCGCCATCGACGGCGAGCTGGACCACTACCATATTCCGCTGCTGCTGAGCCCCTACGGCTACTCCACCTACCGCGGCAACTAAAGCGTATCGCCGCCAGCGGCACTATTAGCTCCCGTATAGCGCCCCAAACGAACCTGCCCCCGTTGCCGCAAGGCAACGGGGGCAGGTTTTTCAGCAAGCTAGTGCGAGCCTGGCCGTGCTGCGATAGGAGTGCCTACAGGTGCCACTCCAGGTTAAACGTGGCGGCATCGGTATCCACGCCCTTGTTGCCGAACTTGTTGCGCCAGAACTCGTAGCCCACGCCGGCCCAGAGACGGTTTTCCTCGCCCCAGGCAAGCTTGCCGACGTCCATCATCAGCGACGGGCGTGATAGGCGCTCGGGCTTGGTATGTTCACTACCGCCGCCCTTGCCCTTGGCGCCGTTGTAGTTGAAAAAGCCCTGAAACTTCATCGGCACCGGACCCGCTTCAAAGGGCAGACCCCACGCCAGGTTGACCTGGTAGTAGTCGTCAAACTCACGGGTGCCGATGAAGTTGGCGTGGTTCCACTCGTAGGAGTAGAACAGGCTCAGGTCGAGAAAGCCTTCCGGCACGTCAAATTTGAGCGTCGGGCCCGCCAGCAGCTGGCGCTTGCGCGGGGCAAATTCGGTGTTCTTGGTATTGAGATCCACGCCGCCGGTCAGCGCCACGTCCTTGACCGGGCCAAACGCCAGCTCATCGCCAAACAGCTTGCCGTAGTGCAGCTGGTTGCGATACATCACGTAGGCCTCGGTCGCGCCGGTATCGCCGCCGCTTGTCGGGTCGTTGCTGTCGGACTGCAGCAGATCAATGTTGAACAGGTGCTGGCCCAGCGAGTGGCCGCCAACGTAGTTGAACTGAAGAATATGCTTTTCGATGTGCTTGTCCCCGTCTTTCTGAGGACCGGGGCCCGGCTCGGTAAAGTCGGTGCCGTAGCGATAACCGATGAAAGAGTCGCTCCAGGTCGCCGCCTGGGCCTGGGTGAAGGCGCACGCCGCCAGCGTCGTGGCACCTACCAGGGCGGCCACGGAGTGTTTGGTGTTAAACATCAGTCAAATACCCTTTGGTTTTATTGTAAGAGTCGAGGCCGGTGCTTTAGCGCCGGCTGTTGGCTCCGACTGCCCCGCCGCGTTGTTGCGCCTTGGCGCTTTGTTGTCGGGGTCACAGTCAGCTTGCGATACGTCCGGATTGACAGCTAAAGGGGCGTCAGCCGAACAAGGCGCCGGTCATGATCCCGACACCCCTTGTATACAATAATAACCTACACAAAATGCCACGAAGCGACAACAGTTTCGCCGAAATGTTGTTGTTCTTTATGCCTTCATCCGGCACACAGCCGGTTTTTCGCCGCTTCCCCGGCAGCGCGCCGCCCACGACCGCCCACAAAAAACGGCGCCCGTGGGGCGCCGTTGCGATGCAGCCGGAAGCGGCTGGGGGTGAGTCGGCCTGAGTCGCGCTAGCTACGAGCGCCGAAGATGGCCATCAGATCGGTTTCTGCCTCTCGGGGGCACAGGTCCAGCAGGTTCTCCAGGCTGTACAGATGGTGGTCAACGCCGGCTCTGGCCGCCTCGGCGTCGCCGCGCTGCAGGCTTTCCAGCAGTCGGGGATGGTCGCCTTCCAGGTAGCAGGAGCCCAGGCTCGGGCGCTTGTACAGCGCAATCACAATGGACGTCCGCACGATCAGGTCGGTAAGCATGGAGCCCAGGATACGGTTGGGCGCATGCTCCGCCAGCAGATGGTGGAAGCTCAGCGAGTGCTCGATGCGCGCCGGCTCGTCGCCCTTGGCGTAGGCCAGCTTTTCCTGCTCGACGTGATGGCTCAACGCGTCCAGCGCTTTGGCGTCGAGGCTGCCGGCCTGAAGCGCCACGGCTTCGCCTTCTACCAGCCGCCGCGCGGCGAAGGTGTCGCGGGTTTCCTCGATGGTGGGCGCCCGCACCCGCGCCACCTGGTTGGGGCGCTGGTCCAGCACGTGCTCCGAGGCCAGCCGGGTGAGCGCCTTGCGCACCACCGAACGGCTGACGCCGAACACCTCGCCCAGCGTGACTTCGGGCAGCCGGGTATCCGGCGGCAGGCGCTGCATCAGCACCGCCGCGCGAATGTGATCCACAATATCCTGATCGCTGACGCGACCGCGCTCCCGCGCAGACGGCGACAGCGTTTTACGCCAGACGGGGTTCATCGACCGTTCTCCACAATGAGTTCACCATAAAACGGCGCATTTTAGCCCCGAAAGGCGGCAAAAAGACAGCGTCTGCTTCAGGATGCCGCCTTTCTGCCGCGATGGATCGCGCTGACGCCCGGCTTCGCCGGGTCAGTCTCGCCGGTGGGCGTCGGTGACGCGCAGCACTTTCATAGTGTTGGTGCCGCCGTGGGCGTTCATGTGATCGCCGCGGGTCACGATGACGTGGTCGCCGACGTGGGCAAGCCCCTCCTTGACCAGCAGCGCCAGGGCATTGCCGTGAAGCGCCGAGGCCTCCATGCGGCTGGTATCAAACGCAAGCGACACCACGCCGCGGTAAAGCGCCATGCGCCGCTGGGCAATAGCGCTGTGGGCGAGCCCCACAATGGGCAGACCGGAGTGAATACGCGAGGCAATCAGCGCGGTGTAGCCGCTCGAGGTCATGCAGGCAATGGCGGAGACGCCTTCCAGATGGTTGGCGGCATACATCGCCGACAGCGCCACGGTCTCATCGCTGCGGGTGAAACCCTGGTGAATGCGGTGGCCGGATTCCTGGGTACTGCGCTCGCGCTCGGCGCCCAGGCACACGCGGTCCATGGCCTCGACGGTTTCCACCGGGTAGTCGCCGGCGGCGGTTTCCGCGGAAAGCATCACCGCGTCGGTGCCGTCGAGCACGGCATTGGCCACGTCGAAGACCTCGGCCCGGGTGGGCAGCGGCGACTCGATCATCGACTCCATCATCTGGGTGGCGGTGATCACCGCGCGGTTCAGGGTGCGCGCGCGCTTGATGATGCGCTTTTGCACGCCGATCAGCTGGGAGTCGCCGATTTCCACGCCCAGATCCCCCCGGGCGACCATGACCGCTTCGGAGGCCTTGATGATGCCGTCCAGGGTGTCGTCGTCGGCCACCGCCTCGGCGCGCTCGATCTTGGCCACCAGGCCGATCTCCTTGCCTTTCTCGCCCAGCAGCTGGCGCGCCTCTTCCATGTCGGCCGCGGTCCGCGGAAACGACACGGCCATGTAGTCCACACCGATGTCCAGCGCGGTTTGCAGATCTTCCCTGTCCTTGTCGGTCAGCGCCGGCGCGGACAAGCCGCCGCCCAGCTTATTGATGCCTTTGTTGTTGGAAAGCGTACCGCCGACAATAACGTGGGTGTGGACTTCGCGGCCCTTGACCGCGTCAACGTCGAGCACCAGGCGGCCGTCGTCCAGCAGCAGGCGATCGCCGACGTCCAGGTCATCGGCCAGGGTCTTGTAGTCGCAGCCTACCCGGGTGTCGTCGCCGGCGTCGCTGTCCAGCTCCATGTCGAGAACGAAGGGCTTGCCTTCTTCGAGCTCGACTTCACCGTCCTTGAAGCGGGCGATGCGGATCTTGGGGCCCTGCAGGTCGGCAAGGGCGGCGACGCTCTTGCCGATGCGATCGGCAATCTCGCGCACCTGAGTCAGCCGCTGGCGGTGGTCGTCCGCCGAGCCGTGGGAAAAGTTGAGGCGAACGACGTCGACGCCGGCGCGCAGCATGCGCTCCAACTCGCCCTCGCGGTCGCTGGCGGGCCCCAGCGTAGCGACGATCTTGGTGCGGCGAATGGGAACATAGGTATTGTTATTCATACGGACCTCGGCAGCGCCGGAGAGGCGCGAAATTCGTTAACGTTGGTGCGGGTTGGCTGTCCCCGTCACGCTTGAATGTTCCAGGGGGCAAAGAGGGAGGGAGGAAAACCGGCGTCAGGCGCTTTAACAAGCGACGATGCGGGCCTGACGCCGGGATAGGGGCACCATTTGCATGGTGGCAACAGGTGCCACCCTCTTTGCCCGGGGGTGGCACCTGACTCAGGACGCGGCGCTCACGGTCGCGCGCCGCAAGCGGCGGATTACTTGCCGACTTCGTGGTTGGCCAGCATTTCCAGCGCGCGCACCATGCCCGCGTGGTCCCAGTCGGCGCCGCCGTTGGCCGCGCAGGCCTGGAAGAGCTGCTGGGCGTTGGCGGTACCCGGCAGGGACACGTCCAGCGTCCGCGCGCCTTCCAGCGCCAGGTTAAGATCCTTCTGGTGCAGCTTGACCTTGAAGCCCGGGTCGAAGGTGCGGTTGATCATGCGCTCGCCGTGGACGTCCAGAATCTTCGACTGCGCCAGCCCGCCGAGCAGCGACTCGCGCACCTTGGCGACGTCGGCGCCCGCCTTGGAGGCGAACAGCAGGCCCTCGGAAACGGCTTCAATGGTCAGCGCCACGACGATCTGGTTGGCGACCTTACAGGTCTGGCCGGAGCCGTTTTCGCCGATGTGAGTGATGGATGAGCCCATCACTTCGAGAACCGGCTTGCCGCGCTCAAAGGCAGCTTCGCTACCGCCTACCATGATGGTAAGCGCAGCGTTGATGGCACCGCCTTCACCGCCGGATACCGGGGCGTCGAGGTAGTCACCGCCGGCCTCCTTGATGCGCTTGGCGAAGTCCTGAGTGGGCATCGGCGCAATGGAGCTCATGTCGATGACCAGGGTGTCTTTCTTCAGGCCTTCGATCACGCCGTTCTCGCCGAACAGGACGTTTTCCACGTCCGGCGTGTCCGGCACCATGGTGATGATGATCTCGGACTGCTCGGCAACCGCCTTGGGGGTGTCGACGACGTTGGCGCCCTTTTCCTTGAGGTCAGACGGCAGCGGCGAGTTGTGCACAACGGTGTAGATGTCGTGGCCGGCGTCCAGCAGATGGCCTGCCATCGGGCGACCCATGATACCCAGTCCGATAAAACCGATCTTGCTCATAGTAGTCTCCTATCACTTGCACTGAATACGTGTCCCCTGTGGGTAAGGTGGACACGTACGGCTTATGTCTTGTGTATGGCTTAGCGCGCGTCTTTCAGCCAGCCAAGCCCTTCCCTGGTACCGGCCTTCGGCTTGTATTCGCAGCCGATCCAGCCACTGTAGCCCAGGCCATCGAGGTGGGCGAACAGGAAGGGGTAGTTGATTTCGCCGGTGCCCGGCTCGTGGCGGCCCGGGTTGTCGGCCAGCTGCACGTGGGCGATACGCTTGAGATGCTTTTCGATGGTCGGCGCGATATCGCCTTCCATGATCTGCATGTGATAGATGTCGTACTGCAGCTTGAGATTGTCGCTGCCGACCTCGTCAAACAGCGCGATCGCCTGCTCGGTGCGGTTGAGGAAGAAGCCCGGGATATCGCGGGTGTTGATCGGCTCGGCGATCAGCAGAAGCCCTTCGCCCTTGAGCCTGTCGGCGGCAAAGCGCAGGTTGTCGATTAGCGTCTTGCGCGCCTCGTCGTCGCTGACGCCTTCCGGCTGGATACCCGCCAGGCAGTTGACCTGGGTGTTGCCCAGTACCTTGGCGTACTCGATGGCCTTGTCCACGCCTTCGCGGAATTCGTCCACGCGGTCCGGGTGGCAGCCGATGCCGCGCTCGCCGGCCCCCCAGTCGCCGGCCGGCAGGTTGAACAGCACCTGTTCCAGGCCGTTGTCGTCCAGGCGCTTTTTGATCTCGGACGCTTCGAAGTCGTAGGGGAAGAGGTATTCCACGCCCTTGAAGCCCGCGTCGCCGGCTTCCTTGAAGCGGTCGAGGAAATCCACCTCGGTGAACAGCATGCTGAGATTCGCGGCAAATTTAGCCATATCAATCTCCCTGTGTGTTTGCGTGTATGTCAACGCGCTTGGCGTGCCTATCAAAGTGCCCGGCACCGGTAACCGCCGGCGCCGGAGAGTAGCCGTTGCTTAGCGCAGGGAAGCGATGGAGCTCGGCGCGTCGGTCTCGTTTTCGGCCAGCGCCTCGAACTCGTTAACGGTGCTCAGATCCTTGCCGCTCATGGAGATGTTGGTGATCCGCTCGAGAATCACCTCTACCACGACCGGCACCTGGTACTCTTCCTTGAGCTGCTTGGCTTTCTCGAAAGCCGGAGCAATCTCTTCCGGGTCGGTGACGCGAATGGCTTTACAGCCCAGCCCTTCTACCACGGAGACATGGTCAACGCCGTAGCCGTTGATTTCCGGGCAGTTGATGTTCTCAAACGCCAGCTGAACCTGATAGTCCATGTCAAAGCCGCGCTGGGACTGGCGGATCAGGCCCAGGTAGGAGTTGTTCACCAGCACGTGGATGTAGGGCAGGTTGAACTGCGCGCCCACGGCCAGCTCTTCGATCATGAACTGGAAGTCATAGTCGCCGGACAGCGCGACGATATCGGTCTTCGGGTCGGCGCGACGCACGCCCAGCGCCGCCGAAATGGTCCAGCCCAGCGGGCCGGCCTGGCCACAGTTGATCCAGTGGCGCGGCTTGTAGACGTGCAGGAACTGCGCGCCGGCGATCTGCGACAGGCCGATGGACGAGACGTAGCGCGTGTTCTTGCCGAACGCCTTGTTCATTTCCTGGTAAACGCGCTGGGGCTTGACCGGCGTCTCCTTGAAGTCGGTCTTGCGCAGCATGGCCGTGTCACGCTTGCGATCGTAGCACTCCTTGGCCCAGGCGCTGCGGTCCTTCAGCTTGCCCGCGGCCTTCCACTCCTTGGCCACTTCGACGAACAGCTCAAGGGCTGCCTTGGCGTCGGAGACGATGCCGTAGTCCGGGCCGAAGATGCGCCCGATCTGGAACGGCTCGATATCGACGTGGACGAACTGGCGGCCTTCGGTATAGGTCGCGACGTCACCGGTGTGACGGTTGGCCCAGCGGTTGCCGATGCCCATGACAAAGTCGGACTCGAGCATGGTGGCGTTACCGTAGCGGTGGTGCGTCTGCAGCCCCACCATGCCGGCCATCAGCTCGTGGTCGTCGGGAATCGCGCCCCAGCCCATCAGCGTGGGGATCACCGGAATACCCGCCGTTTCGGCAAACTCGGTGAGCAGGTCGCTGGCATCGGCGTTGATGATGCCGCCGCCGGCTACCAGCAGCGGCTTCTCGGACTCGTTGAGCATGCCCAGCGCTTTTTCGATCTGCGCCCGGCTGGCGCTCGGCTTGTACGCCGGCAGCGGCTCGTAGGTATCCGGGTCGAACTCGATTTCGCTCATCTGCACGTCGATGGGCAGGTCGATCAGCACCGGGCCGGGGCGCGAGCTGCGCATTAGCTGGAAGGCTTTCTGGAAGGCACGCGGCACCTGGGCCGGCTCCAGCACGGTGATCGCCCACTTGGTAACCGGCTCGGCAATCGCCTGGATATCGACCGCTTGGAAGTCTTCCTTGTGCAGCTTGGCCGCCGGCGCCTGGCCGGTCACGCACAGGATCGGAATGGAATCGGCGCTGGCCGAGTAAAGGCCGGTGATCATGTCGGTGCCGGCCGGGCCCGAGGTGCCCACACACACGCCGATATTGCCCGCCTCGGTGCGGGTGTAACCCTCGGCCATGTGCGAGGCGCCCTCGACGTGGCGTGCCAGCACGTGATCCACGCCGCCCACCTTGCGCATGGCCGCATAGAACGGGTTGATCGCCGCGCCGGGCAGGCCGAACGTCACGTCCACGCCTTCTTTCTTGAGCACGTGGATGGCGGCTTCAGCAGCAGTCATCTTAGCCATTTGAATCTCTCCTCAGTCAGGAACCCCGGCTGCTCTGATCAGGCAAGCGCCAGCGCCCCTCGATAAACGAACGTCCCGCCGTCAGGAACATTGCCGTAGCCGATACGGTTGTGTTCAAAACCGGCCACCCGACCGTCGGTCTTTAAAGGGCGGTGGCCACAACGGTATCCAGTACTTGTATTCAAAAGTATGCGCTAGACGCCGAGCTGTCAATAATTTGTGGAAATATTTTCCATTAAAATGAAAAAATGGCATCTGCCTTGCCGATCGGCTCATTTTTCACCGGTTAATCAAGGCATTAAGTCAATAAACTGTGAGATAAGGAGGGAGCTTCAACCCAGCGACCAGGGCCAGCGCAGAGTTTAGCCACCGTCAGCAGGCACGCGGCGGCGGCGTTACCGCACCGCAAAGCCCGGCGCTTTAGTGGCCGCCCAGCCCGAATATCTGGTGCAGGTCGGGCGCGCCGGCCTGCTCTTCTACTACCGCAAGCGAGGCTTCAACCTCCCTGAGATGGCGCTGCATGAACGCCTTGGCGTTGGTGCCTTCGCCACGCTCCAGGTACCCCACCAGGTCATCGTGGTCGTGAGACTCGCAGCCCAGGTGGCCGGTATTGCCGTATACGGCAAGAATCAGCGAGGAGCGCGAGCACAGCTGACGGATAAAACCGGCAAGCGCGGCATTGCCGGAAAGCTCGCCCAGGCGCTCGTGAAACGCGGCAGAAAGCTTGATGGCCCGACTTTTCTCGCTCCGCCCCAGGGCATCGCGCTCTGCGCGCGCCATCTGGCGCAGGTCGCGGACGTCTTCCGGCGTAATCCGCCGCGCGACGTCGGGCATCAGGCCGCACTCCACCAGCTGCCGGGCGGCGAACACGTCCCGGGCCTCGCTCGCCGTGGGCCGGGTCACACTTGCCCCACGCCGGGGCGTGAGCGTGACCAGCTGCTCCAGAGCCAACCGCTGCAAAATCTTGCGTATCCCGGTGCGGCTGACGCTGAATACCTCGGCCAGGGCATCCTCCCGCAGCCTGGCGCCCGGCAGCAGCTGATGTTCGATAATCGCATCGCTGATGGCCCGGTAAATGGCTTCATGCCGCTCGGCGCCGTCGCCATTTTTACCGGCCCCTCCGCCGCGGGCCGGCGCCGACGGCTGGCTTTCCTTATCGTGCAACTTATCCATGGCTGAGTCCTTTTTCGTCTTCTCCAACGGGGCTTATCCAGCGGTGACAGGTGCGCTCGGCTATCGGACGCGTAACAGCATCAGCGCAGCGGCTACACCGGCATTCGAGTCAACGATAGCCGCGATAACGCAGACAGTATCGCCCCTTTTTGTATACAAAAATACACTTATACTAAAGGCTTAACCTAGCCCTTAGCCCGGACCGGCCTGCATCATAAGCGCCCCAAGCGCATAAAAAACCCGTCCGCCACGCGCCGCCAAAGCCACAGAAAAATCATTAACGTGTTGTTTTACTCAGTAATTTACTTTGTTTCAGCGCTACAGCGACGCTCTTACCGCGCCTGCCGCAGCGAAGCTGGCGAACGCCGAGCGGTGTCACGGCAGCAAAGAAAAACGCCAAGCATATTTATTTTTCACAACCGTTTTGTGTACAGTGGCTCGATATTGATGAAACAACCTACTCTTTGTAGTGCATACAACAACAAAGCTAAGGAGAAATCCCGATGAGCGACGCAAGCGCATCTCCGGAACTGGGGAAGCGTACAGACACGACCAACCGGTCCCTGTTCGACTTCTACAGCCGGCCCAAATTCTACAAGGCTCTGCCCATTTCGCTGCAGCACCTGCTGGCCATGATCGCCGGCGTCATCACGCCGCCGATCATCGTTGCCGGCGTCGTTGACGCCACGCCCCAGGAGCAGCTGCTGCTGGTTCAGGTAGCGGTACTCGCCTCGGGTATCTGCACTATTTTCCACCTTTACGGCGTGTGGAAGTTCGGCGCCCGCCTGCCGGCCATCTCTTCGGCGTGGGCTTCGCCTATGTGCCAACGCTGATTGCCGTCGGCAACGGCTTTGGCATCGAGGGTATTCTCGGCGCCCAGCTGATCGGCGGCATCGTCATGATGCTGGTGGGCTACTTCATCCAGTATATCCGCCAGCTCTTTCCCCCGGTCGTGGCCGGCACCGTGGTTCTGGTCATCGGGCTTTCGCTTTACGACATTGCCGTAAAGTACATGGCCGGCAGCGGTAACACCTCGGCGGAAGGCTTTGGCGATCTGATCAACTGGGCCGTTGGCGGGATCACCCTGGTGACCGTGCTGCTTGCCTCGCAGTTCGGCAAGGGCGTGATCAAGCTGTCCGCGATCATCGTGGGCATCGTGGTTGGCTACATCATTTCCCTGGCGCTGGGCATGGTCGACTTCTCAAGCATCGGCGAAGCAGCCTGGTTCTCGGTACCCAGGGTAATGCCGTTCGAGATGGAGTTCCACGGCGCCGCCATCGCCTCCATGGTGGTGATCTGCGTGATCAACTCGGTGCAGACCATCGGCGATCTTTCGGCCACTTCGGTTGGCGGCATGAACCGCGAGCTGGAAACCAAGGAGCTCACCGGTGGCCTGCTGGGCAACGGCCTGACCACCGCCGTCAGCGCGTTCTTCGGCGCTTTGCCGACCTCTACGTTCAGCCAGAACGTGGGTATCGTCGCCATGACCAAGGTCATCAGCCGCTTCGTTCTCGCCATCACCGCGGTCTTCATGATCCTCGCCGGCCTGAGCCCCAAGTTCAGCGCGGTGATGACCACCATCCCGTACCCGGTGCTGGGCGGCGCGACCATTACCGTTTTCGGCATGATTACCATGACCGGCATCCAGCTGCTGGTGAAGGATGAAATGTCCGCCCGCAACATGACCATTGTGGGTCTGGCGCTGGCGCTGAGCCTGGGTATCGCCTCGGTTCCCGAAGCAATCGCGCAGTTCCCCGAAGTAGTGCGGAACATCATCGGCGGCGCGCCGATCGTGGTGGCGGCCATCACCGCCTTTGTGCTCAACATCGTACTGCCCAACAAGTCGCTGTCCGATGAGGCCAAGGAGCGCGAAGCCATCGAAGCCGCCGAGGCGGCCGAAGACTCCGTCGCCCATCAGCCTGGCGCCAAGGCCAACAGCGCAAGCTGATGCGCGAGCCTTGACCCCGGCCGCCAACGGCCGAGGCAAAAGCCCGCTAACGATGCCGTGGACACGCCGTGTTCACGGCATTTTTCTGCCCGCGCCAACTCATCATGAGTGCGACAGCAATCCACCCGGCTAACGCCAGTGACGGTCAGTCCACATATACATTGATGATAAGCTTATAAAGCTATCGGGAACTTGCGACCGCACAGGACTCTAAGACAGGGCGCTGCTGCAAGCGCACCGAATAGCGACACGAAACCGTTCTGCTCAACACAAGGGGAAAGCATGAAAAACGTCACCAGAACAGCCGGTTACTCACTGCTACTGGGGCTTGCCCTGGGGCTTTCCGGCTGTGCCGCCCACAGCACCGACCAGAGCGCCGCCGACGACACGCCCGACGTTGCCCTTGCCAACACCTACTGGAAGCTCACGGAACTGGCCGACGGCCCCGTGGCGGATACCCAGGATGACCAGCGCGAGGCGCACTTTGTGCTGCACGAAGACGATCAGCGCGTCGCCGGCGCCACGGGCTGCAACCAGCTGATGGGCAACTACAGCCAAGACGATACGCATATTGCCTTCGAGCAGCTGGCGACCACCATGATGGCCTGCCCGGAGACGGCCGGTGCCGAACGCGCCTATCTCAACGCCCTGAACCAGGTCGAGCGCTGGGAAGTCAACGGCAAGACACTGACGCTTACCAATGATGACAGCGAGACGCTGGCCCGCTTCCAGGCCGTTCATCTGTACTGAGGACGACCTGAAGATGACGAGCGCTGATCGACAAGACCCTCAAGACCTTTGGCAGTAGCCACGTGCTGGTCAACAACGTCGGCGGTGGCGTACAGACGCTGAGCTGACACCATGCCCCGGCGCCCCTCGCACCGGCACAAAAAAGCCCCGTCAAAACGGGGCTTTTGCCATAGCAAGGTCGCTCTTAGAAGGGAATCTCGTCGTCGAAGTCGTCGAAGCTGTCCGGGTTGGGCGCGCCGTAGCTTCCGCCCTGCTGGCCCTGCTGCGGCGGGTTTTGCGGCGCCGGCTGCTGTTGCTGCTGGCCGGGGTGGCCCTGCTGCGGCTGAGGCGCGGGCTGCTGGGGCTGCCCGCCGCCCTGCTGGGGCTGATACCCCTGCTGGCCGCCCATACCGCCACCGCCGCGAGAGTCAAGCATCTGCATGTCGTTGCACACCACCTCGGTGCTGTAGCGGTCCTGGCCGTTTTGGTCCTGCCATTTGCGCGTTTGCAGCCGCCCTTCGATGTAGACCTTGGAGCCCTTGCGCAGGTACTGCTGGGCGATCTCCGCGGTCTTGCTGAACAGCACGATGCGGTGCCACTCGGTACGCTCCTGGCGCTGTCCGCTCTGGCGATCCATCCACGTGTCCGTGGTCGCCAGATTGAGGTTGGCCACAGCCGTCCCCGAGGGCGCAAAACGCACCTCGGGATCCTGGCCGAGGTTGCCGATAAGAATAACTTTATTGATACCGCGAGCCATCAGATGCTCCTTGATGCGTCAGTAAGGGTGTCAGCCGGCGTCGCCGGCATCACGGGAATGTGTTGCCGCCGCCGGCAACAGCCGGGAAAGCGCCGCTTCGTCGAGGGTCTGACGATTGACCTTGAGATAGGCGACGCGCTCCTCGGGTGCCAGCATCACGTCCTCAACGCCGGCCACCTGAGCGAGGCGCTCGAGCAGCGCGTCCAGCGTTTCCGCCGGCGCCTCGTCAAGCGCTACCACTTCGCTTGCCAGGGGCGGCGGCTTGGGCATGGACCACATGATAGCCCACCAGGCAAGCGCCAGCGCCGCGCAGCCCAAAAATACGGCGTTGAGCCCAAAGGCGCTGGACAGCCAGCCGCCCAGGGTACCGCCGAGAAAAGCGCCCAGAAACTGCCCGGTGGAGTACACGCCCATGGCGGTCCCCTTGGCGCCCGCCGGCGCCAGCTTGCTGAGCATGGAGGGCAGCATGGCTTCGAGCAAATTAAAGCCGGTGAAAAACGTAAGCAGCAGCACAAACAGCCCCACCCCGTGGGACAGCGGCAGTCCCAGCCCGGCGAGGCTCAGCGTAATGACACCGATAGCCAGCAGGCAGACGGGCTTCATCAGCTGCTTCTTTTCCGCCACGATCACCAGCGGAATCATCAGCACAAAGGCCCCACCCATGATCAGCAGATACGCAAGGCCATGCCAGGACGCCTCGATGCCCGCGTCCACCAGCCGCAGCGGCACGGCGACAAAGCTTGCCATCAGCGTCAGGTGCAGGGCAAAAATCGACAGGTCGATACGCCACAGGTCCGGGCGAACAAGCACGCGCTTGAGCTGCCCTCGGTCCATGCCCACGTCCTGGTGTTTCACCCGGCGCGGCGCTGCCGGCACCCAGCGCCACAGCACAAAGAGCCCCACGGCGGTGAGTCCGGTGGTAAACCAGAACACGCCGGAAAGCCCGGCCTTGGCGGCAAGCCAGGGGCCCAGCGCCATGGCTACGGCAAAGGCAATGCCGATGGAAAGCCCAATGGTCGCCATGGCGGCGGTGCGCACCTGCTCCCGGGTCTGGTCGGCCAGAAGCGCCATGATCGCCGCCGCCACCGCCCCGCTGCCCTGCAGCGCGCGCCCGGCAATAATGCCGGTGATGGAATCGGCCAAGGCGGCCACCGCGCTGCCCAGCGCGAACAGCACCAGGCCCACGGCGATGATGCGCTTGCGCCCGAAGCGGTCGGATAAAAGCCCGAAAGGAATCTGCAGGCAGGCCTGAGTCAACCCGTAAACGCCCAGCGCCACGCCCACCAGCAGCGGCGTCGAGCCGGCCAGCTCGTCGGCATAAAGCGCCAGCACCGGCAGCACCATGAAAAGCCCCAGCATGCGCGACGCGTAGAGCCCCGCCAGGCCGCTGATGGCGCGGCGCTCGGAAGGTAGAAGCAGTGCAGAAACCTTGGCCATAGAGCCTCAACGTTGATACATCGGGTGCGACCGTCACGGTTCCACGTCAACGGCGCGCAAAAAGAAGAAAAGCGCTCCATTCTAGCGCGCTTCGCCGTCGCTGAAAACGCCGTCCGAAGACAAGCGCGCTTTGCCCCCGGGGCTCGGCAAACCGTATACTTGATCTTTTGCCGCGCGTAAATGAGGTATTGATGGAAAGCATTCTGGTCAGGGGCGCCCGCACCCACAACCTCAAGCAGATCGACGTGACCCTGCCCCGAGACAAGCTCATCGTGGTCACCGGGCTTTCCGGCTCGGGCAAGTCGTCGCTGGCGTTTGACACGCTTTACGCCGAGGGCCAGCGCCGCTACGTGGAGTCGCTTTCCACCTACGCGCGCCAGTTCCTGTCGATGATGGAAAAGCCCGATATCGACCATATCGAAGGGCTGTCCCCGGCGATTTCCATCGAGCAGAAATCCACCTCGCACAACCCGCGCTCCACCGTGGGCACCATCACCGAAATCTACGACTATCTGCGCCTGCTGTTCGCCCGGGCGGGTACGCCGCGCTGCCCCGAGCACGGCGAGGACCTCGAAGCCCAGACCGTCTCGCAGATGGTCGACCAGGTGATGAATCTGGAAGCCGGCACCAAACTCATGCTGCTCGCCCCGGTGATCAAGGGCCGCAAGGGCGAGCACCTGCAGCTTTTGGCCGAGCTGCGCGCCCAGGGGTTTGTGCGCGTGCTGATCGACGGCCAGGTGCTGGAGCTTGACGACATCGCCCCGCTGGACAAGCGCAAGAAACACGACATCAGCGTCGTCGTTGACCGCTTCAAGGTCCGCGACGATATCGCCCAGCGGCTGGCGGAATCCTTCGAAACGGCGCTGTCCCTGGCCGACGGCACGGCGATGATTCGCTACATGGACGGCGACGCAGAAGACCTGGCGTTTTCCTCGCGCTTTTCCTGCCCGGTATGCGGCTATTCGCTGGCCGAGCTCGAGCCGCGGATGTTTTCGTTCAACAACCCCGCCGGCGCGTGCAGCGGCTGCGACGGGCTCGGGGTGCAGCAGTACTTCGACGCCAACAAGCTCGTAAGCCACCCGGAGCTTTCGCTTGCCGAAGGCGTGATCAAGGGCTGGGACCGGCGCAACGTCTACTACTTCACCCAGCTCAAGTCGCTGGCGGATCACTACGGCTTCCCTCTGGAAACCCCGTGGCAGAAGCTGACCTCGGGCGAGCGCGACATCATCCTCAACGGCACCGGGCGCGAGCCGGTACCTTTTGTCTACGCCAACGATCGCGGGCAAAAGATCACCCGGGAGCACCCGTTTGAAGGCGTGCTGCCCAACCTCAGGCGCCGCTACCATGAAACCGAGTCCAGCATGCTGCGCGAGGAGCTTGCCCGCTACGTGACCGCCAGCGCCTGCACCCAGTGCCACGGCACCCGGCTGCGCCGGGAGTCGCGCCACGTCTTCGTCGACGGCCGCACCATCGCCGACGTGGTGCGACTGCCCATCGGTGAGTCCTGGGACTACTTCTCCCGCCTGGCGCTTTCCGGCCAGCGCGGCGAGATCGCCGCGCGCATTGTGTCCGAGATCCACTCGCGGCTGGAGTTTCTGGTCAACGTGGGTCTTGATTACCTCAACCTCGAGCGCAGCGCGGATACGCTCTCCGGCGGCGAAGCCCAGCGCATCAGGCTTGCTAGCCAGATCGGCGCGGGGCTGGTGGGTGTGATGTATATCCTCGACGAGCCTTCCATCGGGCTGCACCAGCGCGATAACGACCGCCTGCTGAGAACCCTCGAGCGGCTGCGCGACCTGGGCAATACCGTGATCGTGGTCGAACACGACGAAGAGGCCATTCGCCGCGCCGACCACGTGCTGGACATCGGCCCCGGCGCCGGCGTTCACGGCGGCGAGGTGGTCGCCCAGGGCACGCCGGACGAGGTGACCCATACCCCGGGCTCGCTCACCGGTCAGTACCTGCGCGGCGAGCGCGAAATCGCCGTGCCCCAGTACCGCATTCCCGGTAACCCGGAAAAGCAGCTGGTGCTGGCCGGCGCCAGCGGCAACAACCTGCAGGACGTTACGCTTACGCTGCCGCTGGGCTGCTTTGTCTGCGTCACCGGGGTCTCGGGCTCGGGCAAGTCGACGCTGATCAACGGCACCCTGATGCCCATTGCCGCCCGGGATCTGAACCGCGCCACCACCCTGACCCCGGCGCCGTACCAGACGCTTGACGGGCTCGACCAGCTGGACAAAGTCATCGACATCGACCAGAGCCCCATCGGGCGCACGCCGCGCTCCAACCCGGCCACCTACACCGGGATTTTTACCCCCATCCGCGAGCTGTTTGCCGGCACCCACGAAGCCCGGGCGCGGGGCTACAAGCCCGGGCGCTTCTCGTTCAACGTCAAGGGCGGGCGCTGCGAGGCCTGCCAGGGTGAAGGCATGATCAAGGTGGAGATGCACTTCCTGCCGGATATCTACGTGCCCTGCGACGTGTGCCAGGGCAAGCGCTACAACCGCGAAACCCTGGATATCCACTACAAGGGCAAGACCATCGACGAGGTGCTGAAAATGACGGTGGAAGAAGCGCTGGCATTCTTCAGCCCGGTACCCGCCATTGCCCGCCGGCTGCAGACGCTTGTCGACGTCGGGCTTTCCTACGTCAAACTGGGGCAAAGCGCGACCACGCTCTCCGGCGGCGAGGCCCAGCGGGTGAAGCTCGCCCGGGAGCTGGCCAAGCGCGATACTGGACAAACCTTGTATATCCTCGACGAGCCCACCACCGGGCTGCACTTCGAGGATATCCGCCAGCTGTTGGTGGTGCTCCACCGCCTGCGCGACCACGGCAACACCGTGCTGGTGATCGAACATAACCTCGACGTGATCAAGACCGCCGATTGGCTGATCGATCTGGGGCCCGAGGGCGGCGCCGGCGGCGGCCGTATCATCGCCGAGGGCACGCCGGAGCAGGTGGCCAGGGTGGAAGCTTCTCACACCGGGCGCTTTCTGGCGCCGATGCTTGCGCGCGCCGCCGCCGGAAAAACGGCAAAAAAGGCGACGGCAACAAAATAGCGCCCCGCAGGGCGCTAGGCGTTAGCTAGCTGTAACGGGCTCTTTCGCCGGCAAGAACGGATAGTCGGTATAGCCTTCCGCGCCGCCGCCGTAGAAGGTGGCGGAGTCGGGCTCATTGAGCGCCGCCCCCTGGCGAAAGCGCTCGACCAGGTCAGGATTGGCGATGTACGAGCGGCCGATGGCCACGGCGTCGGCGAGACCTGCGTCGATAATTTGCTCGGCGCGCTCGGCGTCGTAGTGGCCGCAGAAAATCAGGCCGCCGCCAAAACGCTCGCGCAGACCCCGGCGGAACTCCTCAGAAAGGGTAATATCGCCGCCGGCCCAGTTGGGCTCGTTGATGTGCAGGTAGGCAAGCCCCCGGGCGGAAAGCTGCTCGGTCAGGTAAAACGCCATGGCCTCGGGCTCATCGTCGGTCAGGCCGAAGATTTCGATGAACGGCGACAGGCGAACGCCTACGCGCTCGGCGCCGAACACCTCCACCACGGCATCGACCACTTCCAGCGGGAAACGCGCGCGATTTGCAAGCGAGCCGCCGTAGCGGTCTGAGCGCTGGTTGCTGCCGGTGGCGAGAAACTGGTTGAGCAGGTAGGCGTTGGCCGCGTGGACTTCCACCATGTCGAACCCGGCGCGCCGGGCGCGCACCGCGGCCTGGCGGTAATCGTCCACGACCTCGGCAAGCTCGTCGGTTTCCAGCGCCCGGGGCGTGCTGGTGGGGTGGCGCCCGGCGCTGCCGTCGTCAAACTCCACGAAGCACTGGGCACCCTCGCCCTTGAGCGCGCTGGGCGCGACCGGCGGCTGGCCGTCCGGTTGCACCATCTCGTGGGAGACCCGGCCCACGTGCCACAGCTGCAGCGCCATACGCCCGCCCTTGGCGTGCACCGCGTCGACCACGTCTTTCCAGCCGGCTTCCTGGGCGTCGGTCCAGATGCCCGGGGTATACACATAGCCCCGGGCGGTGGGCGAGATATTGGTCGCTTCGCTGACGACCAGCCCGGCGCCGGCGCGCTGGCCATAGTAGGTCTGCTGCAGCGGGCCGGGGACGCTGTCCGGCGTACGCGCCCGGGTCAGCGGCGCCATGAGAATACGGTTGGGCAGCGTCAGGCTGCCCAGATTAACCGGCGTGAGTAGCGTTTCGTGTGCCATCAGGCATCCTTGAACAGAAAGTAAAACGGGCTCAGTCGTGGGCTTACAGCTTCACCAGCATCTTGCCCTGGTTGGCCCCGGAGAACAGCGCGAGAAAGGCGTCGGGCAGGCTTTCGAGCCCTTCCTTGACGGTTTCCCGGTAGTCGATTTCGCCGCTGGCCACCCGAGGGCCGAACTCGTTGACGAAGTCGGTGTGATGCTCCCAGTGGTCAAACACGATAAAGCCCTGCATGCGTGCGCGGCGGATCAATATCATCGCCAGATTGCCGGGGCCGGCGGCCGGGGCGTCATCGTTGTAGCGGGCAATCATGCCGCACACGGCGATGCGCGCGCCGACGCGCAGGTTATTCAGCGCGGCTTCGAGACAGTCGCCGCCGACGTTTTCGTAGTAGACGTCAAAGCCCTCGGGGCAGGCCTCCTTCAGCGCTTTGCTCAGCTCGGCGGCGTTTTTGCCCTTGTAGCTGACCGCCTTCACGCCCTGAGACTCAAGCCAGTCGAGCTTATGCTGGTCGCCGGCGATGCCGACCACGGTGCCGCCGTTGGCCTTGGCTAGCTGTACGGCGAGCGAGCCCACCGCGCCGCTGGCCGCGCTCACCAGTACGTTGTCGCCTTTTTGCATGTCGGCGATCACGTTGAGCCCCACCCAGGCGGTGGTGCCGGGCATGCCCAGCACGCCGAGATACGCCTGCTCGGGCACGTCGAAGTCGGGCAGCGGCTCGACCTGCTCCGCCGGCAGCTGGGCAATATCCCGCCAGCCGGCCATGTGGCTCACCTTGTCGCCGACCTTGAAGCGCGCATCCCGGGATTCGATCACTTCACCCACGGCGGCGCCTTCCAGGGGCTCACCGAGGACAAACGGCTCGATATAGGTAGTCACGCCGTCCATCCTGCCGCGCATGTACGGATCCACCGACAGCCAGGAATTGCGGATGCGCACCTCGCCCTCGGCGAGCGCGCCAAGCTCGCGCTGCTCCAGTGCAAACAGCTCCCGGGACGGCAGCCCCTGGGGGTGTTCATGGATGGTGTAGTAGCGGCTTTGCATGATGCACTCCTCAAATGAAGGATCGGTGCCGGATCAGCGGGCACCAGAAAAGTAGCAAGCTAATGGTATGCCCGGCGGCGGCCAAGCGCCAATGCAGACTATATACAGACGCCATGGAGAATATCAATCTACCCGGCGGTCCGGGCAGGCTATCGTAGTTGGATAAGTCCAGAGGAGCCGGGGACAGGTCGAAGAGGGGGTTCTACGCCATGGATGGCGTAGGTAGCGTCCAGGGACGGATTTATAGCGCCCCCTCGCAGACCTGTTGACGGCTCACCCCGGGGGATAGAGGCTACGACGCTGGCCTTGGCGTCCGCGCATCACCAGTTGAGCCCGATGCCGAGGTTGTAGGTGGTGTCGTTCAGGTCTTCGACGCTGTTTTCCACCCAGTCGGTTTCTACCGACATCTGCAAAGACGCCCACTCGGTGAACGGGTAGCGTAGGCCAGTTTCGGTGTCGAGCAAAAAGCTGGTGCTGCGGGTAAGAGCCCGGCCGGCGCGGCCGTTGGCGTAAACCTCGAACAGTTGGTCCCACAGGTAGCGGTTGAACTGCCACTGCAGCACGCCGGCCTGGAAGTTTTCGTCACCCTCGTTGGCGTACTCGTAGCGGTTGCGGGTTAAAAGCGCCGACAGCGAAAACGCGCCGCGCTCATTGTCCCACAGCTGGTACCCCGGCCCCGCGCCAAGGGAGAAACGCCGCTCGAGAGCCTCGTTCCAGTCGCGGTTGGTGCTCACGCGCCCCTGCCAGAAGCGCTGGGGGGCAAAAAAGCGCTTGGGCGAGTAGGCCAGGTGCCAGTCGTTCTTGCGCCGCTTGCCGTCGCGATACTCTCGGTGATAGTCGGCGCGCCAGTGGTGCCGCCAATGGCCGGTCTCGATACGCTGGCGCAGGTCCAGCTCGAGCTCCTGGGTGTCGGCGGTGCTGTGGTCGTACTCCACGGCAATATCTACCCCGCCGCTGGCGGTAAACGGGCGCTCGGTTGGTGACGAGGCGGCCTTTTCCTTGGCGGTCTCGGGGTCGGGGGGCTTGGGCTGGGTGGCAAACCCCAGGGCATTGGCTACCTTGATGCTTGGCGCCGGGGGCTCGTCCAGCACCACGCGCTCCACGCGCTCGGCATCAATATCGATTTCGCCGGCGTAGCCGGTGTCAATGCGCCAGCGCGTCGCCGTTTTCTCGATGGCCTTGCCGGTAATCCGGTCGCCGTTCTCAAGCCACAGGGTATCCGCCCACAGCGGCGACGACACCAGCCAGCAAAGCAGCGCAGAAAAACAGGGGGCAAACCCTTGAAAGGGCCTGGGGAAAAACGTCGAAAAGCGTGGCGGCATGCTGGGTCAGGCCGGTATGGCCCTACGCGGATCACAAATAAGGGTAAAGGGCGCCTTCCCCGCTCTCACAGGGAAGGCAAAGCGCCAAGGATAACGGTTTAGCCGCACTTGGACCAGCCGCAGCCGGCGTAGCAGGTGGGGCAGCCGTCCATCATGATCAGCTCGCCGCGACACTCGGGGCAGTGGCCGACGACCGCCGGGCCGGCCGATGCCGAGGACGCGTCGGTGCCGCCGTCGATGGGCTCGACCGTGCCGAGCTCGGGGGTTTCAGCGTCTTCGTCATCCGCCTGCCAGACGTAGCCGTTGGCCCTACGCTGGGCGTAGCGCTCCACCAGGTCTTCCACCGGCACCTGGTTGCCGTCCTGGTCGAGAAACCCGCGGCGATAGAGGATCTGCTGGATCGACCAGGCGATGGCCGAGACTTCCGAGTCGTGAAATACCGGCTTGCCGTGGCGATTCCAGCCGCAGCGCACCAGGCCCTTGTCCCAGGCGACCTTGCGCAGATCGGCCACCGCCTGGGTGACGTAGCCGCCCCGGGCGGCAAGCGACAGGCTGCGCATGGTGGCGGTGATCCACTGGTGTTCGCTGGACAGCTGCCCGGAGGGGAAGAAAAACTCCACCGGGCGCTCGATCACCACGCGCTTGCCGCCAACGGCGCCTTCCACCGGCATGAACGAGACCAGCAGGTAAACCTTCTTGCGCCCTTCGGCGCCGACGTAGGAAATCTTCTCCGAGACGGCTTCAAGCGTCCCCTCCGGACGCGACGGTATACGCACGGTCAACGGGTTCTCGTCCGGCAGCACCGGTTCGGGAGCCGCGGGCTCGTCCTGCTTGATGCGATAGCCCACAATTTTTGAGGTAATTTCAACGGCCATGATGTTCTCCACTCAACAGCGAGGTCTTAATGACGGACACGAAATGACGCCCGGGACTCAGCTCAGGGCTCTGCCCGGGCGCAAGGCGCTTACCACTTGCCGTAAGTGCCTTCCTTCAGCGCATCAAACAGGTTGGCGGCGTTATGCTCTTCGCCATCGTAAATCACCGTGTCGTTGCCGTTAAGCTCGACGGTTTCGCCGTTTTCCAGCTCAAACTCGTAGGTGGTGCTCTTCAGGTCGTCCTCGCGCACCAGCACGCCCTGGAACGCCTCCGGGTTGAAGCGGAAGGTGGTGCAGCCCTTCAGGCGGCTTTCATAGGCCTGCAGATACAGGTCCTGGAACTGCTCGAAGGGAAACTCCGTGGGCACGTTCACCGTTTTCGAAATCGCGGAATCCACCCACTGCTGGGCCGCGGCCTGCACCGCCACATGCTGCTCGGGGGTAACGCTGTCGGCGGTGATGAAGTAGCCCGGCAGATCGCTTTCTACCGCGTCGGCGGCGATGAAATGGCGATAGGCGGCAAGCTCGAACGACACCACCTCGACCTGCTCCTTGGTTTTCTTGCCCGTCTGGATGACGTTGCGGTAATAGCGGTGTGAGAACGACGGCTCGATACCGTTGGAGGCGTTGTTACCCATGGACAGCGAGATCGTGCCGGTGGGCGCAATCGAGCTGTGGTGGGTAAAGCGCGCGCCGTGCTCGGCAAGCGCCGTAACCAGCTCGGGCTCGTGCTCCGCTACCTTGGCCATGTAGGCGCTATAGCGGGCATGGAGAATGCGTCCGGGCACCTTGTCGCCGACCTCGTAGCCGTCCTTTTTCAGCTGCGGACGCTCGCGCAGCATCCGCGGCGTGAGCGTGTGCTCTTCTTCCAGCACCGGCGCCATGCCCTTCTCCCGGGAGAGCTCCAGCGCCTGCTTCCAGCCCTCGATGGCGAGATGGCGGCTGACCTCTTCGGTAAACGCGAGCGACTCCTTGGAGCCGTAGGGAATCTTGAGCATGGTGAGCGTCGAGCCCAGCCCCAGAAAGCCCATGCCGTGACGGCGCTTGGCCTCGATCTCGCGCTGCTGTTCGGGCAGCGGCAGCCCGGCAATTTCCACCACGTTATCCAGCATGCGGGTGAAGATCGCCACCACTTCGCGGTAGCGCTTCCAGTCAAAGCGCGGCTTGTCGCTGAAAGGATCGATGACGAAGCGCGTCAGGTTGACCGACCCCAGCAGGCAGGCACCCTCCGGCGGCAGCGGCTGCTCGCCGCAGGGGTTGGTGGCGCGGATTTCTTCGCAGAACCAGTTGTTGTTCATGCGGTTGACCTGGTCGATCAGGATGAACCCCGGCTCGGCGTAGTCGTAGGTGGACGCCATGATGGTATCCCACAGCTCCCGGGCGTGGATGATCTCGACCACGCGACAGGCCACCCGACCCTCGTCGTCCACGGTGTAGCCGTCTTCCACCACCGGCCAGTCGCGGTAGATGATGTCCTTGTCGCTGACGTCGTCCTTCTCGCCCGGATGCAGGGGGAAGGCCAGCGGCCACTCGGCGTTCTGCTTGACCGCTTCCATGAACTCGTCGGTAATCAGCAGCGACAGGTTGAACTGACGCAGACGGCCGGCCTCGCGCTTGGCCTGGATAAACTCGCGGACGTCGGGGTGGCCCACGTCAAAGGTGCCCATCTGGGCGCCGCGCCGCCCGCCGGCGGAGGCCACGGTGAAGCACATCTTGTCGTAGATATCCATGAACGCCAGCGGGCCGTTGGTCCCGGCCCCGGCGCCAAAGACAAAGGCACCCTTGTGGCGCAGGGTAGAAAAGTCGTAGCCGATACCGGCGCCGGACTTCAGCGTCATCCCGGCATCCACCACGGAATCAAGAATATCGCGCATGGAATCGCGTATGGTACGCGACACGGTGCAGTTGATCAGGCTCACGGCGGGCTTGTAAGCTTCCGCTCCGGCGTTGGATAGAATGCGCCCGGCGGGAATGGCGCCGTTTTCCAGCGCCCAGCGGAACTTAGGCAGCCACTGCTTGGCCTTGTCGCCCTCAACCTCGGCCAGCGCCCGGGCAACGCGCTCGTAGGTCGCGTTGACGTCGGCGTCCACCGGCTCGCTGTGACGGTCCTTGAGACGGTATTTGGCATCCCAGATCTCCCGCGAGGGAACCTGCAGCGGCACATCATTGGACGATTGAGCGGCTTTGGCAGCAGTACTCATGACGCAAAACTCCTTCCCCTCGCGGGCAGTACGATGAAGTAAAATGGGCGGCCATTATACGTGCTGGCGCGCTGAAGTATAGCCGACCCGAAAACCATATGAGCTATTTTTTTTAACACTGGGTACTATATATGGGGTTTGAAAAAATATCGAGCCTCAAAATAAGCGGCCAGCCCGACACACATGGCCCAGGCCCGGCAGAGCAACCCAGACAGCTAACAAGCAGGCAATAATCCAATGAAACAACGCAGGCAGTATCCGGCACGCGCGCAGTGGCTTGTAGCCGTCGCCATGCTGATGGCCGGCATGATCCTGGGCGGCGGCGCTCAGGCAGCGACGTTTAACGTAAGCGACGCAGAGGCCTACGGCGGCTGGCAGGCGGCGACGCTTTCGCGCAGTGCGGAAGGCCAGCAGGAGCGCCATTTTCGCGCGGTAGACACCACCAGCTACGGCGATGCAACCCTGAGCGTCAACGCCACGCCCGGCGTCTGCGATATGCCCTGGCTCGAAGTAAGGGTAGCGTTGGACGACGTCCCCGATGAGGCCGGGACCGCCGACGTGGTGCCCGCCCAGCTGCGCGTGGATGAGCGAACGCTGCGCCCGGCCGTCGCCGAATTTTTCACCGAGCAAGACAACGACGGCTTTTACGTACACTTTTATCTGAACGACCTTGTCGGCCTGCTTGACGACATGCGCGCCGGTCGGAAGCTGTTTCTGGGCTTTGAGCAGGGCGAGCGCGAGCCCTGGTACATGACATTCAGCCTTGACGGTGCCGAAGGCGCCGTTGACGAAGCGCTAGCGCGCTGCTGGCGCGCTAGCCAGCCTGAATAGGCAGCGTGCGTAATCGCGTTGCATTACCGCCGGTATGAGATTGCCACGGCGTAAAACGCCTCGTGATGCCCTCGAGAAGTCGCGTGGCGGTCTCTTTGCCCTGCTGGTAGCCACCAACCCCGAGATGGCCACGCTTCGCTCGCCATGACCCAGGGGGCCGCGATGACGTGGCGGGTGCGGTCCTCACAGCCCGCTACCGTCGTCGCGAGGAGCGCAAGCAACCAGAAAACGGGGGTAAACGACGTGGCGATCTCATACTTGCGCTGGCACTTTCCCGCTACGGTCATCGCGAGTCGCATAGCGACGTGGCGATCTCTTGGATGCGGGGGCACTATCGGCGAAACCCGAGATGGCCACGCTTCGCTCGCCATGACCCAGGGGGTCGCGATGACGTGGCGGGTGCGGTCCTCACAGCCCGCTACCGTCGTCGCGAGGCGTTTTAACGCCGTGGCGATCTCGTATGGGCGGTGGCGCCGTCGGCAAACCCCGAGATGGCCACGCTCCGCTCGCCATGACACAGCCGCACACAAAAAACCCGGCGCTTGGCCGGGTTCTTTGCGTATTGGTGCCTGACGATGTCCTACTCTCGCATGGGGAGGCCCCACACTACCATCGGCGCTGAGCGGTTTCACTGCTGAGTTCGG
>NZ_JASSZF010000017.1:0-63047 GCF_031935715.1 Halomonas garicola
AACCGCTCAGCGCCGATGGTAGTGTGGGGCCTCCCCATGCGAGAGTAGGACATCGTCAGGCACCAATACGCAAAGAACCCGGCCAAGCGCCGGGTTTTTTGTGTGCGGCTGTGTCATGGCGAGGCGTTTTGACGTCGTGGCGATCTCAGGCTCGCGGTGATGCATAGGGCATACGGCGGCACGCCAAGGCGCCCGAGGTGTAATATGGGGAGCTTAGGGGCTTACCCCTGACTAACACGCGACGTTTACGGAGACGGGCTCAATGACGATGATGTGCTGGGAGAGGCTGCTGTCCCCCCGGCGTTTGCACGACAAGCGGCTTGATATTTCACACGAGATCGGGCGCACGCCGTTTCACAAGGACCACGATCGGATTGTCTTCTCCGGCTCTTTCCGCCGCCTGGGACGCAAGACTCAGGTGCATCCGCTCACCGAAAACGACCATATCCACACCCGGTTGACCCATTCGCTTGAAGTCGGCTGCGTTGGCCGTTCGCTGGGCATGATCGTGGGGGAGCTGCTGCATGATCGCCTGCCTGACGCCATCACCCCGGCGGACCTGGGGGTGATTGTACAAACCGCCTGCCTGGGCCATGACATCGGCAATCCGCCTTTTGGTCACGCCGGCGAGTACGCCATACGCGACTGGTTCAAGCGGGCGGCCAAGGCCGGCTTGCTCGAGGGCCTGACCCCCGCCGAGCGCGACGACCTCCTTACCTACGAAGGCAACGCCCAGGGCTTTCGGGTGATTACCCAGATTGAATACAACCAGTTTAACGGCGGCATGCGCATGACCGCCGCGACGCTGGGAACGCTGCTGAAATACCCCTGGGCGGTTACCCATAAAAGCACCGGCGGCAAGTTCGGCGCCTATCAGTCAGAGCTTTCCCTGCTGCGCGAGGTAGCGGAAAGCCTGGGACTGCTCGCCCACGGGCAGGATCGCTGGTGTCGGCATCCGCTGGCGTGGCTGGTGGAGGCCGCCGACGATATCTGCTATGCCCTGCTGGATCTGGAAGACGGCCTGGAAATGGGTATTCTGCGCTACGAAGAAGTGGCGGATATTTTGCAGCGCATTGCCGGTGAGACGCCGCCCGAATATGCCGAAATGCAGCAGCGCGGCGCCTCCCAGCGTCGCCGCATTGCCCTGTTGCGGGGGGCGGCCATGGAGCGCGCGGTCAACGAGGTTGGCGAGGTATTCGTGCGCCACGAGCCGTCGCTGCTGAAAGGCGCTCTGGACCGCGATCTGCTGTCCCTGTGCCATGCGGACCTGAGCGGTGGGGTGGGCGCGGCCAAGGCGCTTGCCCGGGAGCGCATTTTCCAGAACGAACGCAAGGCCAAGCTGGAGATCGGCGCCTATACGACGCTGGGTATCTTGCTGGAGGCGTTCATCGGGGCAGCCCATGAGCTGCATCACGACGGCGAGCTGTCCTTTAAGCACCAGCGTGTTCTGGCCCTGATCGGGGAAAATACGCCGCAACAGGAGTGGCCGCTGTATGCCAGCTACCGTCGTATGCTGGACTTTATCGGCGGCATGACCGACCACTATGCGGTGGATTTGGCCCAGGAAATGGGCGGCAGGCTCAAGGGTGACGGCTGAGTCAGGCGGAGGGCTGACGCAGGTGCCTGTCCGACTGCTGTGAGCGCTCGAGCAGCAGGTAGATCACTTTGTCGTGGACGGCCCTGTCAAGCTCGCCAAGCGTCATATCGGCAAGCCCGGTGGCCAGCCTTTCGCCGCTGACGACCGTGATGTCGCTGGCGGCCTCCCGGGTGTCGATCTCCCAGCCCGGGAGTACCAGAATGCCGCGCACGGGCACCGCTATACCGCACTGGCGCTCCAGCCAGTCGCTCAGCCAGCTGACGGCCTGACGAGTCTTGTACAGCGGCCGACGCTCCTGCCAGTGAGGAAAGCGCAGCCGCTCTTGCTCCACATACACCCAGTTCAGCGCGCGGCTGTCGACCCCCAGAGCCCGGGCGCGGGTTTCCACGACAAAAACCCCGCTGGGCGTGACGACCACGTGGTCAATGGTAAAGCGCCCGGCGGGCACGTCGTGAAACACCGCGTAGGGGTGCGCTTCGGGGTGAACCAGCCGCTCCAGCTCCTGGCCGACGGCAAGCTCGCAGGCAAGGCCCAGCTTGAGGCGGCGAATGCGCTGGTAGTCGCGTACCAGCAATAGGGAAAAAATCAGCACCAGCGCCGTGCTCAGCAGGCCGTAGAGCGCCCACTCGACCCAGAACTGCCGCTGGGTAAAGAGCATGCGACCCATGCCGTAGACCAGCGGCGCCAGGCTAACCAGCGGGCCCAGCGAGCCGTTGAGAAAGAGCGTGGAAAAGGCCTGGTCCAGCCGCGTGCGCAGCGCCTGGCCCGGCCCGCGCAGGAGGTCAGCATCAAACGGCGAGCGCACGCTGGCGTCGTGCAGGCTGCGCAGGGCCAGCACCACGGCGCCGAGGGCAGCCATGGGAAAGAGAAAGATGAGCGGTAACAGGTATTCCAGCCAGACCATGAGGGACCTTTGCCGTGGTGTTATAGGGCGCTGCGGCTTGCCCGTGGCTTAGCCGCCGGCGTGTTTGACCGTATAGTCCAGCTCGACCAGCGCCTGGTAAAGCGTATCGCGGTGATCGCCCTGTATTTCGATGACGCCGTTTTTCACCGCACCGCCGGTACCGCAGCGCTTTTTCAGCCGCTTGGCCAGCTGTTTCAGCTCGTCGGCGGGCAGCTTGATCCCGCTCAGAGTCGTGACCCCCTTGCCTTTGCGCCCGCTGGTTTCGCGGCGGATACGCACCGTGCCGTCCAGCGCCGCGAGGCGCTGCTCGTCGGCCACTGCTTCGCAGCGGCATTGGTCCAGGGCTTCGCGGCAGTGAGGGCAGGTGTCGCCCTGTTCGGTAGAGTAAACCAGCCCGCCGAGCTGGTCGCGCAGCGATGCCATTAGCGTCCTCCTGTGGCTGCCTTGGGTAGTGGCGTTGCGGGCGTGTCATCAGCCGCCGGGGCAGGGTGGCGCGCCCGGGTCAGCTGCTCCACCACGTCGGGGAGCTCTTTCATGTGGCGTATCATAATGGCATTTGCCGGCGTCGTCTCGATCCGTGGAAAGCGATTGAGGTGAATCACCGTCATGCCGGCGGCAAGCGCGGCCTGAACGCCGACCAGGGCATCGTCAATGGCGATGCAGTCGCCGGGGGCAAACCCCATGGCGCGTGCGGCATGAAGGTGCAGGCAGGGCTCGGGTTTCCAGCAGTTGACGCTATAGCCGCTGAACAGGGCGGTCTGAAAGTAGCCGTCAAGCCGGGTGGTGGCAAGGGCCGTGCGAATTTTTGCCGCCGCGCCGTTGGACACCACCGCTCGGGGGTAGGCGATGAGCTGCTCGAGCGCTTCCCGAGTACCGGCAATGGGCACAAGCTCGGTGGCAAGGCGTTGGGCCAGCTTGACCCGCATGGCTTTGTCTATGCGCTTGAGCTTACGGGCAGGTACGTGACCGTGCTGCTTCTGCAGCTGTTTGATGATATGGCGAAAGCGTACGCCGCGGTACTTGGTCAGATAATCGGCGGTGGTAAATGGCAATCCTGCCGCGTTGAGACCGGCGGCCATTTCTTCTGCCAGCAGCGGTTCGCTATCGACCAGGGTACCGTCGCAATCAAACAGTAAAAGAGGCAGAAACATGGTGAATCCTTGCAGCGGATGACGCCTCAGTGTGGCACAAAGCCCCTGACCCGGCTACTGGCTCATGGCTCGCTCGGGCGCGATGAGGTCGCGGCGCTGCACCATGAAAAAGGCGGCCCGGTGGCCGCCTCTTGTGCGCATGCTGCTTGCCCAGCCGGGTTTGTCGGCGGGCTGCGTTGGCTAGGGTTACTTGACCTTGGGCGCCATCTCGCCGCGTTCGTAGCGCTGGTACATGTCTTCCAGGCTGATCGGCTTGATTTTGCTGGCGTTGCCCGCGGCGCCAAAGGATTCGTAGCGGTTAATGCACACGTCGCGCATGGCGCCGATGGTTTCCTTGAGGAACTTGCGCGGATCGAATTCGGCCGGATTCTGCGCCAGGAAACGACGCACCGCGCCGGTGGACGCCAGGCGCAGGTCGGTGTCGACGTTGACCTTGCGCACGCCGTGCTTGATGCCTTCGACGATTTCCGCGACCGGCACGCCATAGGTTTCGGGGATGTCGCCGCCGTACTGGTTGATCACGTCGAGCCACTCCTGGGGCACCGAGGAGGAGCCGTGCATCACCAGGTGGGTATCGGGGATCCGCGCGTGGATCTCCTTGATGCGCTGGATGGAGAGCGTATCGCCGGTGGGCGGCTGGGTGAACTTGTAGGCGCCGTGGCTGGTGCCGATGGCAATGGCCAGGGCATCAACGTGGGTGGCCTTGACGAATTCGGCCGCTTCTTCGGGGTCGGTGAGAAGCTGCTCGCGGTCGAGCTTGCCCTCGGCGCCAATGCCGTCTTCCTCGCCGGCCATGCCGGTTTCCAGGCTGCCCAGGCAGCCAAGCTCGCCTTCCACGGAAACGCCGCAGGCGTGGGCCATTTCCACGGTGCGCCGGGTGACGTCGACGTTGTAGTCGTAGTCCATCGGCGTCTTGCCGTCTTCCCCCAGGGAGCCGTCCATCATTACCGAGGAAAAGCCCAGCTGGATGGAGCGCTGGCACACCGCAGGGCTAGTGCCGTGGTCCTGGTGCATGGCCACCGGAATATGCGGAAACTCTTCCACCGCCGCCAGGATCAGGTGGCGCAGAAAGGGCGCGCCGGCGTATTTGCGCGCGCCGGCGGACGCCTGGATGATCACCGGCGAGTCGGTCTGGTCGGCGGCTTCCATGATGGCGCGCATTTGCTCGAGGTTGTTGACGTTGAATGCGGGGATGCCGTAGCCGTGTTCGGCGGCGTGGTCCAGCATCTGGCGCATGCTGATTAGTGCCATGAAGTCACCTTAGTATCGGTAGCGGGGATGAAATGTACACCGGGCTTCGCCTGGAAGCGTAGAAAGCGGGTGTCGTATACACTGATTGAGATCATGTCTCCACAAGGCGCCTGTTACAAGCGCCGGGCCTATCTCGCCGCCGCTTCCAGCGCGCTGACGGCAGGCAGCGTTTTGCCTTCGACGTATTCCAGAAAGGCGCCGCCGCCGGTGGAGATATACGACACCTGATCGGCGATGGCGTACTTATCGATGGCGGCCAAGGTATCACCGCCGCCGGCAATCGAGAAAGCGCTGCTTTCGGCAATGGCCCGTGCCAGGCGCCGGGTGCCTTCGCCGAACTGGTCGATTTCGAACACGCCTACGGGCCCGTTCCACAGCACGGTACCGGCTTCCTTGAGCAGGCCGGCAAGGCTCTCGGCGCTGTCCGGGCCGATGTCGAGGATCAGCTCGTCGTCGGCGACTTGATCCACCGGCTTGACCGTGGCTGCGGCGGACTCGGACACTTCGGTAGCCACCACGACGTCGGTGGGCAGGGGAATATCGACCTTGTCCATCAGGGCTTTGGCCTGATCGACGAGGTCTGCCTCGTGGAGCGACTTGCCGACGTTATGGCCGGCGGCGGCGATAAAGGTGTTGGCGATGCCGCCGCCGACGATCAGCTGGTCGCACTTGTCGGCAAGGGCAGTGAGGACCTCGAGCTTGGTCGAGACCTTGGCGCCGCCGACGATCGCCGCCATGGGGCGCGCCGGCGCGGCAAGCGCGGTTTCCAGCGCGGCAAGCTCGGCGGCGAGCAGCGGGCCGGCGCAGGCCGCCTTGGCAAATCGCGCGACGCCGTGGGTCGAGGCCTGAGCGCGATGCGCGGTGCCGAAGGCGTCCATGACGAAGACGTCGCACAGCGCGGCGTAGCGGCGGGCAAGTGCTTCGTCGTCCTTTTTCTCGCCGGCGTTGAAGCGCACGTTTTCCAGCAGGGCCACTTCGCCGTTGGCAAGCTCGGGGGCGCTGTCCAGGTAGTCGGTGACCAGCGTAATCGGACGCTCAAGCAGCTCGCCCAGGCGCCTGGCCACCGGCGCCAGGGAGAATTCGTCCGCCGGCTCGCCCTCGACGGGGCGCCCCAAGTGGCTCATCAACAGCACCTGGGCGCCGGCCTCAACGGCTGCGCGGATGGTCGGCAGCGCCGCGCGCAGGCGGGCGTCGCTTGTTACCCGGCCCTGCTTGATAGGCACGTTCAGGTCTTCACGGATCAGTACGCGCCGGCCGCGAAGGGAAAGGTCGTTCATGGTCTGCACGTTCATGGCAAAACGTCCTCGTCGTCTCTAGTCAGTCGTTGGGGCATGGAAGGTCAAGTCGTCGTGACGCAGCCGCGCTAGCCGCTGGGTGATATCCAGCATGCGGTTGGCAAAGCCCCACTCGTTGTCGAACCAGCATAAAAGCTTGACCAGCCGCGCCCCGGCGACCCGGGTCTGGGTAGCGTCGATGACCCCCGAGCGCGGGTCGTGGTTGAAGTCGCTGGAGGCGGTGGGCTCTTCGGTATAGCCCAGCACGCCGTCGAGCCGGCTGGTCACGGCCGTTTGCAGCAGCGCGTTGACCGCGGCGGCATCGGTATCGCGGCGCATCGTCAGCGCCAGGTCCATGGCCGACACGTTGATGGTGGGCACCCGCACGTGCAGGCACTCAAAACGCCCGGCAAGGCTCGGCATCAGCCGGCTGATGCCCCGGGCCAGGCCGGTATCCACGGGGACAATGGACTGCATCGCCGAGCGCGTCAGGCGCAGGTCGGTCTGATGGTAGGCGTCGATCACCGGCTGATCGTTCATCGCCGAGTGAATGGTGGTGGTCACGCCGTGCTCCACGCCCAGCGCTTCGTCAAGCACCGTCAAAAGCGGCACCAGGCAGTTGGTGGTGCAGGAGGCGGCGGAGATCACCGGCTGGTCAAGCGTCAGCGAGTCCTGGTTGATTCCCCATACCACGGTTGCGTCGACGTCGCTTTCCGCCGGCTGGGAAAACAGCAGCTGTTTGGCCCCGGCGTCGATGTGCTGCATAGCGGTGGCGCGATCCTTGAAGCTGCCCGAACACTCCACCACCAGGTCCACGTCGAGCTTGCGCCAGGGAAGCCGGGTAGGGTCCGGCTCGCTAAGCAGGCGGATGCGCCGGCCGTTGACGATCAGGTCGCCGTTGTCGCTTTCCACCGTCCCCGGAAAGCGCCCGTGGGTGGTATCAAAGCGCGTCAGGTAGCTGATGGTAGCGGCGTCCGAGAGCTCGTTGATGGCGACGATATCGATGGGTATCGGGTCGATATGGGTCGGGTCGGTGCTGGCCGTCTCGCGCTCTACCAGCGCGCGCAGCACGCACTGGCCGATGCGGCCGTAGCCGTTGATGGCAATGCGGTACCGGTAAGCCTCGTCCGCCATGGTGTGATGTCCTCCGCAATGCTGAAGTGAGATGCGCGGCCGCCGGCAGCCGGGCTCAGGGGGCTATTGGCGTCAGCTTAACAGCTGCCAGGCCAGCGGCAGCAAAAGCGCGGTGAAGATCCCCGTCAGGCTCATCCCAAGCGAGGCAAAGGCGCCGGCGGTGGAGCCGATTTCAAAGGCGCGTACCGTGCCCAGCGCGTGGCCGTTGACGCCCAGGGCAAAGCCGATCAGGCGCTCGTCGGTAATGCCCATCAGCCTGGCAACCAGGCTGACAAAGGCAATGGCGGCCACGCCGGTGATCAGCAGCGCCCCCAGCAGCAGCGAGACGTTGCCGCCGATCTGCTCGGCAATGCCCATGGCGATGGGGGCGGTAACCGACTTGGCGGCAAGCGAGGCGATGATCTCGCCAGGCGCGCCCATGAGCCAGGCGATGCCCAGCGCGTAGACAATGGCCATGACGGCGGACACCGGCAGGCACACGGCCAACGGGCGCCACAGCTGGCGAATGCGGGGCAGCAGTTGGTATAGCGGCATGCCCAGCGCCACGGTCGCCGGGCCCAGCAGCACGGTAAGCCAGCGGGCGCCGTCCTGGTAGGCCGTGTAATCCATCCCGGTGAGCACCAGCGCTCCGGTCAGCAGAACGGTGGCGAGCAGAATGGCCGGTAGCCAGGGCGGCCGGCCAAGGCGCTTGAGCAGCGCCATGGCGACCAGGTAGGCAGCCAGCGTAAGCGCCACGGCGAACAGCGGCGTGGCGGTCAGTCGCTGCAGCAGTGCCTCACTCAGCATGGTCATCCTGCATCAGGCGCTTCAATAGCCAAAGCGTAGTAAACACGCTGAGCAGGGTGCCCACGACCAGGCTTAGCATGATCGCGGTCCACTGCCCGGCCAGCTCGTCGATCATGAAAAACACGCCGGTCACGCCGGGCATGATCAGCATCGCCAGCATGGCGATCAGCGGCTGGGCGGCGGCGGCCACGCTGTCCGGCACGCCGCCGTTTATCGCCAGGGCGCCGCACAGCAACAGCATGCCGATTACGCCGGAGGAAATGGGGATGCCGGTGTAGTAGACGATCAGCTCACCGGCAAGCCAGCACAGCAGCAGCCACAAAAAACCGTTCAGCGCAGGCATGAGGTCACCGACAAAGGCATTGACTCCAGCAGCTCTCGGGCCTGCTCGACCACGTGATCGACGGTAAAGCCGAAGTGCTTGAACAGATCCTCCGCCGGGGCGGATTCGCCGTAGGTGGTCATGCCGATCACCCGGCCCTCAAGGCCTACGTACTTGTACCAGTAGTCGGCGTGGGCGGCTTCCACGGCAATGCGCCGGGTAACCGCTGCCGGCAGCACGCTGTCGCGGTATTCGGCGCTCTGGTCATCGAAGCGCTGGGTGGACGGCATGGAGACCACGCGCACGGCGGTGCCGCCGGCTTCAAGCTCGGCGGCGGCGTCCATGGCCAGGCCGACCTCGGAGCCGGTGGCGATCAGAATCAGCTCCGGTGCGGCCTCGCTGCCTTTAAGCGAACTGTCTTTGAGGACACTATCCTTAAGAACGTAGCCGCCGCGCTGAATGTTGGCCAGCTGGGCCCGGGTGCGCGGCTGGTGGACGAGGTTCTGGCGCGAGAACACCAGCGCGGTGGGGCCGGAAGTGTGCTTGATCGCGGCGTCCCAGGCAGCGGCGGTTTCCACCGCGTCGCAGGGGCGCCAGGCACAAAGATTGGGAATGGTGCGCAAGCCGGTCAGCTGTTCGACGGGCTGGTGGGTGGGGCCGTCTTCGCCAAGGCCGATGGAGTCGTGGGTGAAGACGTAGATGGCCTGCTGGTTCATGATCGCCGACATGCGGATGGCGTTGCGCATGTAGTCCATAAAGGTCAAGAACGTCGCGCCGTAGGGCACAAAGCCGCCGTGCAGGGCGATGCCGTTCATGATCGCGGCCATGCCGAATTCGCGCACGCCGTAGTGCAGGTAGCTGCCGCCGGGCGCGTCGGGCGTGATGGTCCTGGCGCCGTCCCAGAATGTCAGGTTCGACGGCGCCAGATCGGCGCTGCCGCCGAGCAGTTCGGGCAGCTGGGGACCAAGCTCGTTGAGCACGGCAAGCGATGCCTTGCGCGACGCGGTGGTCTTGGCCTCCTGCTGGGCCTTTTCCACCAGCGCCAGGCTGGTGAGCGTGCGCGGCAGCTCGCCCTTCAGGCGGCGCTTAAGCTCGGCGGCGTCCTCGGGGAAGGCGTCGGCGTAGCGCGCAAAGCGTGCGTCCCACTCGGCCTGGCGCGCCTTGCCCGCCTCCCGAGCGTCCCAGCCGACGTAGATGTCTTCGGGAACGTGGAAGGGGGCGTGATGCCAGCCCAGCTGCTCCCGGGCGGCGGCGACTTCGTCGTCGCCGAGCGCGGCCCCGTGGGAGGACGCCTTGCCCTGCTTGTTGGGCGCGCCAAAGCCGATCACGGTCTTGCACACGATCAGGCTGGGCTTATCGTCCTGGGTCAGGGCAAGCTCAATGGCTGCCTTGATCTCGTCGGGCTTGTGGCCGTCGACGTTGGCCACTACGTGCCAGCCGTAGGCGTCAAAGCGCTTGGCGGTATCCTCGGTAAACCAGCCGTCGACCTCGCCGTCGATGGAAATGCCGTTATCGTCGTAAAACGCCACCAGCTTGCCCAGCTTCTGGGTGCCGGCAAGGGAGGCCACCTCGTGGGAGATGCCTTCCATCAGACAGCCGTCGCCGAGAAAGCACCAGGTGCGGTGATCGACGATCGCGTGGCCCGGGCGGTTGAACTGGCCGGCCAGCGTTTTCTCGGCAAGCGCCATGCCCACGGCGTTGGCCAGCCCCTGGCCCAGCGGGCCGGTGGTGGTTTCGATCCCCGGGGCGTAGCCGTGCTCCGGGTGGCCGGCGGTAGCGGCGTGGAGCTGGCGGAAGTTTTGCAGCTGCTCGAGGCCGAGGTCGTAGCCCGTAAGGTGCAAAAGCGAGTACAGCAGCATCGAGCCGTGGCCGTTGGAGAGCACAAAGCGATCGCGGTCGGCCCACTGGGGGGCCTCAGGGCTGTGCTTGAGGTAGTCATTCCACAGCACTTCGGCGATGTCAGCCATGCCCATGGGCGCGCCGGGGTGGCCGGAATTGGCCTTTTGTACGGCGTCCATGGAAAGCGCGCGAACGGCATTGGCCAGCTCAAATCGGGACGGCATGGGGTGCTCCTCGCCTGCAAACGGAAATCAAAGCCGTTATTATCGCTGACTTCGCCCATGGCGGCAAATCCTAGGAAGCCGTGCGGGCAGGGTGTAAACTCCAGCCCTTTGGCAACAATTTTCACTCCTGCCACCAGAACAGAGGGTCGAGAGCGCGATGAGCGAATATTCCCTGTTTACTTCCGAGTCGGTTTCCGAAGGTCACCCCGACAAGATCGCCGACCAGATTTCCGATGCGGTGCTGGATGCCATTATTGCCCGCGATAAACAGGCGCGCACAGCGTGTGAAACCCTGGTCAAGACCGGCGTGGCGATCATTGCCGGGGAAGTGACCACGTCTGCCTGGATTGATCTTGACGCGCTGGTGCGCGAGGTGATCAACGGCATCGGCTATACCTCCTCGGAAGTCGGTTTTGACGGCGATACCTGCGGCATCATCAACCTCATTGGCAAGCAAAGCGTGGACATTGCCCAGGGCGTGGACCGCGTCAAGCCCGAAGACCAGGGCGCCGGCGACCAGGGGCTGATGTTTGGTTACGCCACCAACGAAACCGACGATTACATGCCCGCGCCGGTGTACTACGCGCATCGGCTGGTGCAAAAGCAGTCCGAGCTTCGCCGCGAGGGGCTTTTGCCCTGGCTGCGCCCGGATGCCAAGAGCCAGCTGACGTTCCGCTACGACGCGCACGGCAAGCCCTGCGGCGTCGATGCCGTGGTGCTTTCGACCCAGCACGACCCCGATATCGATCAGGAAGAGCTGCGCAAGATCGTCAGGCGCGAAATCATCGAAGCGGTGATCCCCGCCGAATGGCTGGACGAGGCTACCCAGTATCACATCAACCCCACCGGCAAGTTTGTCATCGGCGGGCCGGTAGGCGACTGCGGGCTCACCGGGCGCAAGATCATCGTCGATACTTACGGCGGCATGGCGCGCCACGGGGGCGGCGCGTTTTCGGGCAAGGACCCGTCCAAGGTCGACCGCAGCGCCGCCTACGCCGGGCGCTACGTGGCCAAGAACATCGTTGCCGCGGGGCTTGCCGACAAGTGCGAAATCCAAATTTCCTACGCCATCGGCGTGGCCGAGCCGACGTCGGTGTCGGTCGATACCTTCGGCACCGGCAAGGTGAGCGAGGCCGCTATTGTGCGCCTGGTGCGCGAGCACTTCGATCTGCGCCCCTACGCCATTACCCGGATGCTCGACCTTGAGCACCCCATGTATCAGCTCACCGCCGCCTACGGCCACTTCGGCCGGAAACCGTTCGAGCACAGCTACCGCTGGACCGACGACCGGGGCCAGGAGCACGTGGAAACCTTCACCGCTTTCCCCTGGGAGAAAACCGACCGCGTTGATGCCCTGCGTCAGGCCGCCGGTATGGCGTAGCCTCGCCTCGCCGAATAATCGTGCGGTGTGACATTTCAATGTGTCAGCACCGTGCCAGGTAGCCCATCGTTTAAAGGCCCCGGTATACCGGGGCCTTTTTATGTTGCAGAGTGTCACGGTAACGTTAAAACGGCTGCCTTACCGGGCAGCGACGTGGGCAAATCGCCATAACAAGAGGAGAGGTACGATGACCAAGCGTATTTGGGTACAGGCGGCGGCGCTGGGACTATCCGGCGCCTTGCTGGCAGGCTGCGGTGACGATGCCGAAGAGACGGCCCAGGAGAGCGACACGAGCACGCAGCAGCCGGCCGGCGACGCCGGGACCAAGAAAGCCGAGGTGGAAACGCCGGAAGACGCTAGCGACCAGGCGGACGATGCCCAGGGCGGCGATGACCAGACCGATACCGACGATACCGACCAGGCCAAGGATACCGACCAGGCCAAGGATACCGACCAGGCCGACGATGCCGATCAAACCAGCGATGCGGCCGCCAACGGCGAGCCGGTGAGCCTGATCTTCGGCACCGGCGGCACCGGCGGCACCTACTACCCCATCGGCGGCGCGCTCAAGGGCGTGTTTGAGCAAAGCGACCTGGTGGAAAACGTTCAGGTGGTCTCCACCGGCGCCTCCGTGCAGAACATCAACAATATCAGCGACGGCCTGAACCATATCGCGATTGTGATGAGCGACGTGGCCTTTGATGCGGTCAACGGTGACAACCAGTTCGACGGCGAGCCGGCGGATATCAGCGCGCTGGCGGGGCTCTACCCCAACGTGGTGCAGATCGTTGCCACCGAGGACAGCGATATCGAGAGCATCGCCGACCTCGAAGGCAAGCGCGTTGGCGTAGGCAAGGTGGGCTCGGGCGTTGAGCAGAGCGCAACCAAGGTCATCGAGTCCGCGGGCATGAGCTACGACGACCTGGCCCAGATTAGCCATACCGGCTACGCCGACAGCGTGACCGGCATGAGCAACGGTAACCTGGACGCCGCCTTCTTCACCTCGGGCGTGCCCAACTCGAGCATTACCGGACTTCAGCAGAACACCGATATCACCTTCGTCCCGGTCGACGGCGAGGTGGCCGATAAGCTGCTGGAGCAGTACCCCTACTACGAGTCCTACACCGTGCCGGCCGGCGCCCCGGAGCGCTACGACCTCGATGAGGAAGTGGACACCGTGGCGATCCGCAACATGCTGATCGTGGGTAGCGACATGCGCGACGACGTCGCCGAAGAGCTGACCCAGCGCTTCTACGACTACCTCAACTCCGACAAGGTCTCGGTGAGCGCGCTCAAGCAGATTGATACCGATACCATGAATGAGGACCTGGTCGTACCGGTGCATCCCGGCGCCGAATCGGTGTACGAGTCCGTGTCCGGCGGCGCGACGGACGACGAGGATAGCCAGCCGGCAGATGCCGATAACAACAGCGACGATGCACAGCCCGACGACGCCGAGGCGGAAAAAGAGAGTGCCGACAGCCAGTCGTCCTGATGTAGCCTCTGACATCCGTTTTGGATGGCATCCATGGCGCCGCGCGTAGCGCCCGGCGCCATCGGGATCACCCTTGTCGCGGCGGCCATAATGGCCGCCGCGCTTGCGTGGCCGCTCCCCTGGCTAACGGTGCACGACGGGGGTGATCTGCGCTATGCCTTCCCCGGCGGTGAGGGCGCGCGCTTTACCCTGCGCTGGATGCACTCGGTGGAGAAGGAAGACTGGGAGGAGTGGTTCGAGGTAGGGAAGAGCGGCGCCATCATGCTCACCGGCACGCGCTTCAAAACCTTCGGCGCCGGCGTGCCGGCCGCGGCGGGCACGGCCACCAGGCTTGATAACGGCTGGGTGGTGATGACCGGCATTGATCGCGCGGTAGACCCTTTGGCCGTGCAGGCGGCCGCCGCCGAGCGCTACCGCATGCGCTATCATCTCGGCCCGTTCGAACCGACCTTTGCGCTGTCCCGGGCCGAGCCTCCCCCGGTACTGACGTTCAGCGTTAAGCGCGCGCCGCTGTGGCGGGTGCTGCCGGCGCTGGTGCGACCCTGGCGGCTGGCCTATTCTTTTGAGCGGGATACCGGGGCCAACAGCCAATAATCATCAATGCAAGAGATCAAGGCAAGAGAGAGGGGCGCTATGTCCGACGACAAGCACGCATCATCGGGGCAGGCCCCGGCCGGCGCAGCCGACGATCCGGCGGTGAAGGAAGCGCTGGAAAAATACGACCGCGAAAGCCTGGTGCGCGACAGGCTGCCAAGTGCCGTGATCAAGGGCGTCACGGTAGTGGCGGTGCTGCTGGCGCTGTTTCACCTCTACACTTCCTTTTCCGGTCCGCTGGTCGACGTCGCCCAGCGCAGCATCCACCTCTATACTCTGCTGGGGCTGACTTTCGTCCTCTACCCGCTGACCCGCACCGGCGCGCGGGATCGCGTGCCCTGGGGCGACGCCGCGCTGGCGATTTTGGCCTTCGGCGTGGGCGTTTACATGCTGGCGGTGGCCGACCGCGTTATCGCCTCGGCCGGGCGCATCAACGATACCGATATGCTGGTGGGCATACTGGCGGTGGCCCTGGTGCTGGACGCCACCCGGCGGGCCACCGGCTGGGGGCTGACGCTGCTGGCCACGCTGTTTCTGGCCTACGGCTTTTACGCCAAGCTGTCGTTCTACCCCGCGCTTGACGCCACTATCGTGCTGGCCACCTGCCGCCAGATCGTCTCGCACCTGGTGTTTATCACCGAGGGGCTTTTGGGTACCGCTACCGGCGTCTCGGCGAGCTACATCATCCTGTTTATCCTCTTCGGCGCCTTTCTCGGCAAGTCGGGGCTGGGGCAGCTGTTCAACGACCTGGCGCTGGCCGTGGCCGGGCATACCCGGGGCGGGCCGGCCAAGGTCGCGGTCATTGCCAGCGGCTTTCTCGGCTCGATCAACGGCTCGGCGATTGCCAACGTGGTGACCACCGGCGCCTTTACCATTCCGCTGATGAAGCGCACCGGCTACAAGCCCAACTTTGCCGGCGCCGTCGAGGCCTCGGCGAGCGTCGGCGGGCAGATACTCCCGCCGATCATGGGGGCGGCAGCCTTCATCATGGCCGAGGTGCTGTCGGTGCCGTATACCCAGGTGATTCTGGCCGGCATTATCCCCGCGCTGCTGTTCTATCTGGGCGTGCTGTTTCAGGTACACCTGCGCGCGCTGCGCGACGGCCTGGAAGGCATCGATCGCGCCAGGCTCACGCCGCTCAAGGCCGTACTGCTCAAGCGCGGGCACCTGCTGATTCCCATGGCGGTGCTGCTGTGGCTGCTGTTCGAGGGCCGCGCGCCGTTTTTCGCCGCCTTCTGGTCCATCGCCGCCACCGTGCTGATCTGCGGTACCTGGCGGGTCACCCTGGGCACCAGCGCCATTCTCGCGCTGCTGATTGTCGAGCCCCAGTGGCAGGCGCTGCTGGCGGGCAACGCGATGCCCGGGCTGCCCGCCAGCCGGCTGATGCTGTTTGGCATCGTTGCCCTGCCGGTGGCGATTAACGCGCTGCGGGCGAAGCTTGGCCTGGTAGCGGAAAAGATGGACGTCGCCGACTGCCGGGACGCCATGCACGACGGCGTGCGCAACGCCATTCCCGTGGCCATTGCCTGCGGCGCGGTGGGCATTATCGTCGGCGTGGCCACGCTCACCGGCATCGCCCTGGAGGTGGCCGATGCGGTGGTGACGCTTGGCCAGCAGATTCCCTACCCCACGGTGCAGCTGCTGGTGACGCTTGCGCTCACCATGCTCGCCTCGATTGTGCTGGGTATGGGGCTGCCGAGCATCCCTACCTACATCATCACCAGCACCATGGCGGCGCCGATCCTGCTCAACCTGCCGCTGTTTCGTGAGCTGGCCGGCAGCAGCGACACCGCGATCTTTGTGGCGCACATGTTCGTGTTCTACTTCGGCATCTTTGCCAACCTCACGCCGCCGGTGGCGCTTGCCGCCTATGCCGGCGCCGGTATCAGCGGCGGCTCGCCCAACGCCACCGGCTTTCAGGCCATGCGCCTGGCCGTTGCCGGGTTCGTGGTGCCCTACATGTTCGTGTTTGCCCACAGCATGCTGATGATCGACGCCACCGTCGGCGACATTCTGCTGGTGGTGGTCACCGGCGTGGTCGGCGTACTGCTGCTGGCCGTGGCGGTGGAAGGCTATCTGCGCCGGCCGCTCAACGTCTTCTGGCGCCTGCTGGCCGGGGTCGGGGCGCTGACGCTGATTTTCCCCGGATTGATCAGCGACCTTATCGGCGCGCTGATTGCCGCCGGGCTGTTGTTGCTGGCCAGAAAGGAAGCCGAGTAATGCCGCGGGGGCGGTGGGAGGCGCCGGCGATAGTAATAGCGGCGGCGCTGGCGCTGTGGGCCGGGCCGGCGGCGGCAAGCTGCCCGAGCTGGAGCGAGGCGCGGCTGGGTCAGGAAGTCCGGGCCCTGGAGGCGCGGCTGGCCGAGTGGGACCGCGCCTACTATCAAGGCGGACGCTCGCCCGTTGACGACGAGCTGTACGACCAGGCGGCCGCGCGGCTGGAAGCCTGGCGGACCTGCGCGGGAACGCCCCGGCGCCATGCCCCTGAACTCAGCGCGAGCGCCGGCCCACCGGCGGGTAAAAACAGCGTGCGCCGTCACCCGGTAGCCCAGACCGGGCTCGAGAAGCTTGATGAAGCCGGCGTCGAGCGCTGGGCCAGCCGCCGGGACGACCTCTGGGTGCAGCCCAAGGTGGACGGCGTGGCGGTCACGCTGCGCTACGCGGACGGCAGGCTTGTTGACGCCGTGAGCCGCGGCGACGGCGAGCGCGGCCAGGACTGGACGGCCCGGGCCCGCCAGCTGCCGGCCGTGCCCGATACCCTTCCCGAGCCGGCGTCGGCGGTGCTCCAGGGCGAGCTTTACTGGCGCCTTGCCGACCACGTTCAGGCTAAGCCCCGAAAGCCCCTCGCGCGCAACAAGGTGGCCGGCGTTATGCGCCAGGCCGCGCCTTCCCGGGCCGAGCTTGGACGCGTGGGCCTCTTTGTCTGGGGCTGGCCCGACGGCCCCGCGACCATGCCCGAGCGCCTTGAAGGACTTGGCGCGTTGGGGTTTGCCACCGCCGACTATACGCACAGGCTCGATGATCGCCGCGGCGCTGCCCATTGGCGGGAGCACTGGTATACCGCGCCGCTGCCTTTCGCCACCGACGGCGTGGTGCTCAAGCAGGGCAAGCGGCCCGGCGGGGCGCACTGGCGCCCACGCCCGCCGGACTGGACGGTGGCGTGGAAGTACCCCGAGCAGCGGGCGCTTGCCGGGGTGCGCGGGGTCGAGTTTCGCATCGGCCGCACCGGGCGGGTGACGCCGCTTTTGCACCTTGACCCGGTGCGCCTGGACGGCCGGCGCATCAGCCGGGTGTCGCTTGGCTCGCTCGAGCGCTGGCGGCGCTTTGACGTCCGCGCCGGCGACCAGATTGCCGTGGCACTGGGCGGGCTGACGATTCCGGCGTTCGAGCAGGTGGTCTGGCAGGCCGTCGAGCGCGAGCCGCTGACGGTGCCCGCGGCAGACGATTACCATCGCCTCAGCTGTTTTTCGCTGTCGGCGCCAAGTGAGCGACGTCCGCTGGGCTGCGAGGGCCAGCTCCTCGCCAGGCTCGACTGGCTGGGCGACGCGCTTCGCATGCGCGGCGTAGGCGAGGGCACCTGGCAGTCGCTGATGGACGCAGGCGCGGTGGCTGGGCTACTGGACTGGCTAACGCTTGACCGGGCCCGGCTGGAGCGGGTGCCGGGGATCGGCGCGGCCAGGGCGCAACTCCTCACGCAGCGCTTTACCGCGGCGCGAGCGCAGCCGTTTTCCGCCTGGCTCGAGGCGCTGGGGGCGCCGACGGGTAGCGAAAAGGCAAGCGGCGACTGGGCCGCGCTTGCCGGCTACAGCCGGCAGCAGTGGCGGGCGCTACCCGGCGTCGGCGCCACCCGCGCCGAAGCGCTGACGGCGTTTTTCCGCGCGCCCGGGGTGCAGGCGCTGGCCGACCGTTTGCGAGCGGCCGGCGTCGACGGGTTTTAGGCTGCTCAGGCGCGCCCCGGTATCAGCCGGCGGCCCCGGGTCGGGCGCATGCCGGGGAAGCGCTGTTCGAGCTGGCGCAGCACCAGCGTCAGCACCACCGTCATGGCCAGGTAGATGCCGGCGATGAGCATCAGCGGCTCGTAGACCAGAAACATCTCGTCGCGGATGATGTTGGCCGCCTGGAGCAGGTCCATCATGGCGATGGTTGACACCAGCGGTATCGATTTGAGCAGCAGGACCATCTCACCGGTGAGGGTGGGCAGGCAGGTCTGGATGGCCCGGGGCAGCCACAGGCGGAAGAAGACCTGAACCGGCGAGAGACCAAAGGCGCGGCCGGCCTCGCGCTCGCCGGCGGGCACGCTGAGCAGAGCGCCGCGGATTACCTCGCCGGAATAGGCGCCGACGCTGAGGATGAAGGTGAGCGCGCCGTAAAAGAAGGGGTCGCGCAGCACCGGCCAGATCAGGCTTTCCTGGATACCGGGGATGCCTTCGAGCAGGCGCCCTACGCCGTAGTAGAAAAAGAACAGCTGCACGAGCAGCGGCGTGCCTCGCATCACCGTGGTGAAACCGTGGATCACCCAGGCTAGCGGCCGCGGTCCCTTGAGCCGCGCCATGGCTAGGGCGACGGCCAGCGCCAGGCCGCCAACGGCGGACACGGCGATGAGCAGCAGGGTATTGATAAAGCCTTCCATGAGATAGGACTGATAGAAAGGGTCGTTCAGCCAGGAAAAATCCATGTCAGCCCTCCTCGTTGGCCGGCTGGCCGCGACGGACGTAGCGCTCCAGGCGCGCGAACAGCGCGGTGGAGGTGAGCGTCATGGCCAGGTAGATGACGCCAGCCACGGAGTAGAACAGAAATTGGGCGCGGGTGCTGGCGGCGGCCTGCTGGACGGTGAAGAACAGCTCGCTGAAGCCGATCACGCTGATCAGGGCGGTGTCCTTGATCAGGATCAGCCAGAGGTTCGACATGCCGGGAATGGCGTTGGGCAGCATGCCCGGGATGACAATGCGGTGAAAGCGCGTCCAGGCGGAGAAGCCGAAGGCATCGGCGGCTTCCAGCTGCCCCTTGGGGATGGCCAGAATGGCGCCGCGCAGCACCTCGGTCATGTAGGCGCCCTGGACAAAGGCCAGCACGCCCACGGCGGTGACAAAGCCGCTGATGGCGACCTGGCCGGGCAGGCCCAGCGCCTGGGTCAGGGCGGTCAGCGCCTGAGAGCCGGCATAATAAAGCAGGATGATCAGCAAAAGCTCGGGGATGGCGCGCACCGCGGTGGAGTAAGCGGTCGCCAGGCCGCGCAGCGGCGCCCAGGGGCTGAGCCGCGCGCTGGCGCCTATCAGGCCCAGCACCAGGCCAATGGCGTAGGACAGCACGGCGATTTCCAGCGTCGTCAGCGCACCCTCGGCGATGGGGCCGGCCCAGTCGAGCAGCCCCTCTTGGGAAACGTCGTTCATGGCAGTGTGAGGTCCCTGTTGAGGCAAAAGGGGAGGCGCCGCTGGCGCCTCCCGGGGAGCGTCGTTAAGGACGGGGGTCAGGTGCAGATATCGGTATCGAAATACTCGTTGGAAAGGCGGGTGCAGGTGCCGTTTTCCAGCACCTCGGCGATCGCTTCGTTGAGCTCGGCTTCCAGGGCGTCGTCGTCCTGGCGCAGGCCGATGCCAACGCCGTCGCCGTAGGCCGGGTGATGCGGCGCGGTGCCCTTGATCTCGAAGCCTTCGGCGGCGTCGCGCTCGACCAGCTCAAGCATGGCGATCTGGTCGGCGAGTATCACGTCCAGACGTCCGGAGAGCAGGTCGCGGTTGACCTGCTCGGCCTGGTCGTAAAGGCGCACTTGGGCGCCGCTGTCGCGCAGGGCGCGGCGGGTGTAGGTGGCGTTGGTCGTGGCGCTCTGTACGCCCAGCACCTGGCCGTCGAGGTCGTCCGGCGGGGTGAGCGTCATATCCTTGGCGGCCACGTAGGCGCCCGGCGTGAAGTAGTAGGGGTCGCTGAAGTCGATGACCCGCTGGCGGGCCTCGGTAATCGACATGGAGTTCATGATCATGTCAATGCGGCCGGCCTTGAGCGACGGGATAATCCCGCTCCAGCCGGTGGGCTTGATCTCGCATTCCCGTTCCATGGCCTCGCAGAAGGCCAGGCCCAGCTCGACTTCAAAGCCGGACCAGCCGCCGTCGGCGGAGGTGTAGGTAAAGGGCGGGTAGGGCTCGGCCGAAATGCCGATTTTCAGCGGCTCGTCTGCCGGGGTAATAGTGGAAAAGGTCAGCAGGGCAAGGGCGGCGGCGGTCAGTAGATTGTTTTTCATGGTGATCTCCGTAACGAGGGTAGAAGCAGGAGCGGTGACGGCGTCAGGCCGCCGGCGCGACGAAGCGGCGGCAGCGCTCGTTGTCATTGCTCTCGAAGACGACCCGGGGAGTGCCGGCAACGCCGACCACGCCGCGGTCGAGGAACACGATCTGGTCGGATACCTCCCGGGCAAAGGCCATCTCGTGGGTCACCAGCACCATGGTGCGCCCTTCATCGGCGAGGCTGCGGATGACGCTGAGCACCTCGCTGACCCGCTCGGGGTCGAGCGCCGAGGTGGGCTCGTCGAACAGCAGAACCTTGGGCTCCATGGCCAGTGCCCGGGCGATGGCCACGCGCTGCTGCTGGCCGCCGGAGAGAAAGGCGGGATAGCTATCGCGCTTATCGGCCATGCCGACCCGCTTCAGATAGTGGTCGGCGCGCTCGACGGCGCGCTTGCGCGACAGCTTCTGGACGCGCATGGGCGCTTCGATGATATTGCCCAGCACCGTGAGGTGCGGCCAGAGGTTGAACTGCTGAAACACCATGCTGACTCTGGCGCGCAGCCGCTGCAGCTGGCGCCGGTCCAGGCCGACAATGTCGCCCTGGCGATTGCGGTCGAAGCGAATCGTTTCATCCGCAATCGTCAGTTCGCCTTGCACGGGGCGTTCGAGCAGGTTCAGGCAGCGCAGCAGGGTGCTCTTGCCCGAGCCACTGGCGCCGATAATGGAGGTGACGCTGCCCTCGCTGACCTCAAGGGAGACGTCGCGGAGTACCTCAAGATCGCCGAAGCGCTTGACGAGGTGGCGGGCTTCCACCGCCAAAGCGGTGGAAGAAGACGAAGTAGCGTTAGACGATGTCGTCATAGGCAACTCATTGGACGGGGGAAAGAGAGGCAGCCTCGGCCCGGGCCGCCGTGGCGGTCTGTGCCAGGCGCCGGCTGGCCGCGCGCAGTTGCGCTTCGTCGACGGTCAGGCTGAGGCGCACAAAGCCCGCGGCGGAGGGGCCAAAGGCCTCGCCGGAGAGGACCGACACGCCCTGCTCGTCGAGCAGACGGTCGGCGAAGGCCTGGGACGAAAGCCCCGTGGCGCGCACGTCGACCATCATGAACATGCCGGCCGCGGGCTTGACAACCTCGACTGCCGGGCAGTCGCCGAGGGCGTCGCAGACGGCGTCGCGGCGGGCGCGGTAGGCCTCGCGCATGGCGTCGAGCTGGGGCGGCTGTTGCTCGAGGGCGCTGCAGGCGGCGTCCTGGACGAAATCCGGGCAGCCGTAGAGCATGCACAGCGCCAGGTGGCTCAGATGGCCGATCAGAGCTTCGGGGCCGAGGACCCAGCCCAGCCGCCAGCCGGTCATGGCGTGGGACTTGGAGAGGCTGTTGACGACCACGGTGCGCTCGGCCATGTCGGGCAGGCCTGCCGCGCAGAGGTGATCGCCTTCAAAGATCAGCTCGGCGTACACCTCGTCGGAGATCAGCCAGAGGTCGTGGCGGCGGCAGAGCGTCGCCACGGCCTCCCACTGCTCGGCGTCGATCAGCTGGCCGGTGGGGTTGTGGGGGCTGTTAAGCATGATCGCCCGGGTGCGCGGGGTGATGGCTGCTTCGATGTCGGCGGGTTCCAGGCGAAAGCCGCTATCGCCGGACAGGGGAATGCGCACCATGGTCGCGCCGGTGGACTCAAGCACCGCTTCGTAGGTGACATAGCTCGGCTCGGCGACGATGACTTCGTCGCCGGGGTCGAGCAGGCACTGGGCGGCGGCGTAAAGGCCGCACTGGGCGCCGGCCATGATGATCAGGTTGTCCGGCGAAATATCTACCCCGCCCGCCTGATAGCGGCGCGCAATTGCCTCGCGCAGGGCCAGTTTGCCCTGGACGTCGGGGTAGTGGGTGGCCCCGGCGCGCAGGCTTTCCACGGCGCTTTCGACGATCGGCGCCGGGGTATCGAAGTCCGGATCGCCGACGGAGAGCACGGTGATGTCTTCGCCGTCGGCCTGGCGGGCCAGCGCGCGGTTGTGAATGTCCCAGGCCGCCGCGCCTTCGCCGGCGATGCGCTCGGTGAGTCGGGAATATCGCATGTTAGCCCTCAGTGTTCAGGAGAGGTGTCGTTGTCGTCGGGCAGGCGGCGGCGTTCGGCCTGCCAGGCGCACGCGGTGCCGTGGGGGCTCTCGGCCCAGGCTTCGTACTGGCGGGCGACTTTTTCGGCAAGCTCGGGGGAAGCCAGCCGCAGCGGGCGCCCCGTGGCCTGGGCGGCCAGCTGGGTCTGGCAGCTGCGCTCCAGGTCGCGCATGCGCAAAAACGCCTCGCCGACGCTGCTCCCGCAGGTCAAAAGGCCGTGCTGGCGCAGGACCATTGCCGAGTGGTCGCCGAGATCGGCGGTCAGCCGCTGGCGTTCGTCGAGATCCAGGGAGATGGCTTCGTAGTCGTGGTAGGCCAGGCGGTGGTGAAACTGCAGCGACCACTGATTCAGCGGCAGCAGGCCTTCCTCAAGGCACGAAAGCGCCACGCCGGCAACGGTGTGGGTGTGCAGCACGCAGGCGACTTCGGGGCGCGCCGCGTGGACGGCGCTATGGATGGTGAAGCCGGCCGGATTGATGCCCAGCCCCGCAGGGTCGTCGAGCACCTTGCCCTCGGCGTCCACGGTCACCAGGCTGTCGGCGCGGATCTCTTCGAAGCGCAGGCCGAAGGGGTTGAGCAGGAAGCGCTCGCCGGGCAGGCGAGCGGAGATGTGGGTCGAAATGCCGTCGTCCATGCCGTCCAGGGCGATGAGGCGGTAGGCGGCGGCCAGGTCATGGCGGATCGCTGCTTCGGACTCGGGGGGTGCGTTCACAGGCTCTCCTTGACCGCTGCCAGGCCGTCTTCGCCGTCCCGGGTGGTGACGCCTTCGAGGAAGGTGGCAACGCGCTCGGGGTGGTCGGCCAGCCAGTCGTGGGCCACGGTTTCAAGGTCGCCTTTTTCCAGACCGAAGGCGCGGATGAACTCGCTCTGCTCGTCGGCGGAGAGAACGAACTGGTCGAGGAGCTTGAGCATGTTGGGGTTGGCGTCGGCGTAGCGTTGGGTGACGATGGTCTTGACGGCGCTGCTGCCGTTATCGTCGCCGTAGACGCCCTCGGGGTCCTCGAGAATCACGGTGTCGTACTCCGGCACCATCCAGTGCGGCGTCCAGCCGTAGAAGATGATCCAGCGCTCTTGCCTGGCCGCGCCCTCGACCTCGCTGAGCATGCCGGGCGTCGAGGAAGGCTTGCCCTCCCAGTCGCCGAGCCCGTAGACGTCGGCGTCGATGGCGTCGTTGAGCATGTCGGTGACCGTGGAGCCGTTTTCGATGCTGTAGACGCTGTGCTCAAAGCGTTCGGCAACGTCGGGGTCGGCCAGCTGCTCGGCGCTGGTGATGCCGGCATCGGCGACGTAGCCCGGCACCGCAAAGCCCATCCGCGCGCCGTTGACGTTGTTGCCCAGATCGACAACGGCGCCGCTTTCCATGGCGGCGTCGTAGCTTTCCTGCTGGGCGGGCACCCAGCCGGCGAGAAAGGCGTCGCTGTCGCCGTTTTCCAGGGTGGAGTAGCCCACCGTCGAGCTGAGCTGCTGCTTTTCGGTGGTGTAGCCAAGCGGCTCGATAAGCTGGGAGAGAATCTCGCTCTTGACGGTGACCCCTGGCCAGGGCGGAACCACCAGGCGCAGGCTGTCGTCTTCATCGGTGGCGAGGGCGGAGCCGGACAGGCTCAGCCCGGCGATCAGGGTCAGGGTCGTGGCGGTGCGTTGTAGTGTCGTATTCATGCGTCAGACGCCTCCTTATCAGGGGTGAAAATCGGACGATGTCGAGCGCGGTGTCAGAGCGACGCGGCCCAGGCGGCTGCATCGATCTCGATCAGCAGCGGTGAATCGGCCTCGCTGAGCCGGCCAAGCGCCGCGTGCAGGCTTGTCGGGCTGCCGGCATGAGTATGGCGGCAGCCGTAGGACAAGGCGAGAGCCGAGAAGTCCGGCGCGGTCAGGTCGACGCCGAGGTGCGGGACCTCGCTGAGCGACATGTAGCGGCGGATTTCCTCGTAGCCGTCGTTGTTCCAGATGAGCACGGCCACCGGCCGGCCGAGATCCCGGGCGGTGCCCAGCTCGCCGAGCACAAACTGCAGCCCGCCGTCGCCGACCAGTGCGACCACCGGCAGATCGGGCTGCGCCAGAGCGGCGCCCAGGGCAGCGGGCAGGCCGTAGCCGAGCGTGCCAAAGCCGGTGGCGGCGTTGAACCAGCGCCGCGGGGCGGGCATCGAGGCGAGGAAGTTGCCGGCGTAGACCGGGCCGGTGGAATCGCCCACCAGGATGGCCTCGGGCAGCGCGTCGTGAAGCGTGGTGAACAGCGGCGCGTAGGGCGCCAGCTGCGGATCATCCGCCAGCGCCAGGTGGCGACGCAGGGTGGCGGCGCGCCCGGCGCCGTCGCGCGCGGCGCTCGCCGGCAGATGCTCGGCGAGCCCGCGCATGGCCTCGCCGGCGTCGGCCTGGATGGCGAGATCGGCGGCCTGGTTGCGGCCCAGCTGCTCGGCGTCGATATCGACCCGGATCAGCCTGCCGTCGAGGTGAAAGTCGTCTTCGGCGTCCAGCTCGTAGTCGGTTTCGCCGATCTCGGTGCCCAGCGCCAGCACCACGTCGGCCCCGGCGGCGAGGCAGCGCGCGGCGGGCAGGCTCATGGTGGCGCCCAGGTCCAGCGGATGCTCCCGACCGAGTACGCCCTTGGCGTTAATGGTGGTAAAGGTCGGCGCGTCGAGCTGCTCGACCAGCGCCCGGGCCGCCTCGGGGTAGGCAGCGGTACCGCCGCCGAGCAGCACCAGCGGGCGCTCGGCGCCGCCGAGCCAGTCGCCGGCAAGCTCAAGCGCGGCGGGAGCCGGCGCGGGAGGAAAGACCTGCGCCGGCCGCGTGGGCTCCGCCGGCGCCGGGGCGTCGATGACGTCAAGGGGGATCTCGATGTGCACCGGCCCCGGGCGCGCGCTGCTGAAAATCGCAAAGGCGCGCGCCAGCACCTCGGGCAGCGCCGCCGGGTCGTTGAGGCTGTGGCTGAGCCGGCTGACCCCGGCGAGCGTCTCGCTCTGGTGGGGCATTTCGTGCAGCCGGCCCTGGCCGCGGCCCAGCGTCGGGCGGTGGTTGGCGCTGGAGATGACCAGCATGGGCACCGAGTCGGCCAGCGCCTGGCCCATGGCGGTGGCGATGTTGGTCATGCCCGGGCCGGTGACGATGAAGCAGGCAGCGGGCCTGCCGCTGGCGCGGGCGTAGCCGTCGGCCATGAAGCCCGCGCCCTGCTCGTGGCGCGGGGTATGGTGGTCAAGCTGACTCTGCCCCAGGGCGCGGTACAGCTCGATGGTGTGAACGCCGGGAATGCCGAACGCGGTGTCGACCCCGTAGGATTCGAGCTGCTGGATCAGTAGCCGGGCACAGTTCATGAGCTTGCCTTCGCGTCGGTCACCGCCGGCAGGCCGCCGAAGGGCTCGCGACTCAGCACGCGCTCGACCATGGGCACGAAGTGCTCCAGGGGCAGGGTGTCGTAGTTGGGGTCGAAGCTGGCCTGATCCCAGCGGTCGCAGAAGCGCACCGTGCGCGCGTAGGCCGGGTGATCGCGGAACTGCTCCCGGGCGTGGCGATCGAGGCCGAAAAAGTGGAGGTAGTGGTAGCCCTGGAAAAGCTCGTGGTGGCGGATCATCCAGGCGTTGAGCGGATCGATGAAGGGCTCGAGGATCCCCGCGGCGATCTCGGCGTGGTTGGCCGGCGAGAGGTCGTCGCCGATATCGTGCAGCAGCGCGCAGACGATCATCTCTTCGTCGGCGCCGTCGCGCAGCGCCCGAGTGGCGGTCTGCAGGCTGTGCTCAAAGCGGTCGACCGGGTAGCCGTGGTTATCGCCGGACAGGCGGTGCAGGTGCGCAAGCACCCGCTGCGGGGCGTCGGCGACGTAGTCGCGAAAATGATCGTCGATCAGCGCCCACTCGTCGCGGCTGGCTTCGCCGAAGTGGCGGAACTGGGCCTGGGAAGGATTCTGTTCCTGGCTCATGCAACCTCCTCGCTTGCGGAATGGGTTAGCTGGCGGCGCAGCACCAGGCGACGGCTGGCGGTGCTGTCGCGGTCTACGTAGCCCTGGCGCATGTGGCGGACGCCGCCGGCCAGCTCGTAGGCGCGCCGGCCGTGGAAGAGGCGGTAGTTGTCCATGACCAGCATCTGGCCGGGGTTGAGCTTGAGGTGCACGGTCAGCTCGTCGCCGGTGATCAGCTCATAAAACTCCCGCCGCGCGGCGTAGTAGGCCTCGAGCTCGTCGGCGGGCAGCGCCGGCACCCGCTCGGTGCGGTTGGAGTAGCGCACCCGGACGGTTTCGCCCCGGCTGTTGAGCTCGATCAGCGGCCCTTCGCTTTCCAGGTGGGTGGTGTCGTCCTGGTAGCGGAAGGTGGGCCAGACCCGGGTCAGGGCGTCAAAGGCGTCCGGGTTGCGCTCGCGGAGCACCTCGGCCGCGCGATAGCCGTCGACCAGGGTGTTGTCGCCGCCGTCGGCGGCGTTGGTCAGGCAGTGCAGCCAGATGTAGCCGGGAATCGGATCGCGGTAGGGGTTGTCGGTGTGGGGCTCCAGGCCGCGCTGGGTCATGGTCAGGTCGTAGGCGTTGGCCACCGACTTGACGTCGGCAATGCCGCCCCAGTTGGTGCGGCGCAGCGGGCCGACGCGCTCGATCAGCGCCTGCATGCCGTCCTCGGTGGTGGGGACGTTGGACACCAGCACGAAGCCGTAGCGGTGCAGCCCCTCGAGCATGTCGAGCAGCGCGCTGTCATCGTCCAGGGCGGCGTTGAAATCGGCCTGGGGTGCTTGCTCGAGGGTGGCGTCCCAGAGCGGCTTTTCCGCCTTCTCCGAGGATGTCTTGAGCAGCGCGTCCAGATCGAACTCGGCCTGATGGCCGTCGCTGAAGCGTACCGAAAGCTGCTTGCCGTCGACGTCGGCCTGCTCGATGCGCAGGTCCAGCGGCAGAGCGGCGGCCTCGATCAGGCGCTGGCCGGTGCGGGGATCCAGGGTGTCCTCGGCAGGGCTGCGCTCGCGCAGCCAGAGAGCTGTGAGCTCCCGGGGCTGGTCCTGGTAGTCAACGACCAGACGATGATTGTCGGCAACGGTTTTGACGTGAGTCATGGCGGCATCTCCACAAGCGTGCTACGGGTGACGGGCATCTACCCTAGTCCGGGGCGGCGGATATGACTTGATAAAAATAGACTTTTTGTTGATCATTTTAGCCATGAGCGACAACTTCGACCCCGTTTGGCCTTATCCGCGCCCCGACTCGCCGCCGCTTCTCGACCCCGAACAGGCCGAGTACACCCTGGATGTCTGGGTGGTGCCCAGCTTCTCGATGCTGACGCTGTTCTGTCTGTTGGAACCATTGCGGGTGGCCAATCGCTTCGGCAGCGATCTCTTTGCCTGGCGGCTGCGCTCGCTGGACGGCGAAGGCGTGGTGGCCAGCAACGGCGTGCGCATCGAGGTGGACGGCGAGCTGGACGGCGTGGCCGACGATGCCAGCCTGATGGTGGTGTCCTCCTATCAGCCGGAGGCCGCCGTCAGCGCCCCGGATCGTGCGGTGCTGCGCCGGGTCGCGGCCCACGGCGGCTGGCTCGGCGGGCTGGATACAGCACCTTTCATCCTCGCGCGCGCCGGGGTGCTGGAAGGCTATCAGGTAGCGCTGCACTGGGAGAGCGTGCCCGCCTTTCGCCGGGAGTTTCCCCAGCTTGAGGTCAGCTCGTCGTACTACGAGCTCAACGCCAGGCGACTGACCGGCGGCGGCGGCGTGGCAAGCATCGACATGATGCTCGCCTGGATCGGGCTTGCCTACGGGCCGGCTCTGGCCGACGCCGTCGGCCGCCAGCTGATCTATCAGCGCCACGAGCGCTCGCCGGTGGATCTTGACGTGCGCTATGCGCATCTGCCGCGCAGCGTGGTCAAGAGCCTGACGGTGATGGAGGCCAACATGGCCCGAACGCTGCCGATCCCCGAGATCTGCCGGCTGGTGGGCCAGTCCCAGCGCCAGCTGACGCGCCAGTTCCGGGCCCATTTCGGCGAGACGCCCAAGCAGTGCTACCTGGGGATGCGGCTGGACCGCGCCCAGCAGCTGCTCGCCGGCAGCGGCTGCCGGACAACAGAAGCCGCCGTAGCCACCGGTTTTCAGCACCTGGCGCACTTTTCGCGCGCCTACCGCGCCCGCTTTGCCGAATCCCCCCGGGAAACTGCGGCCCGGGCGGTGGAATAAGCGGCGTCAGTCCTCGCCGGCGGATCGCCGAGGCAGCAGCTGCCTTGAGGCGGCGCGCTGACTATGCCTCCCCGGGCCGATCCGCCTCCAGGGTACGGCGCAGGGTGTCCAGTCTGTCACGCTGCCACCGATCATGGTCGTGCAGCATGTCGGCGCCAAACCGGTGAGCCTGCTGCGAGGATAGGGTTTCCGCGAAGCGGCGGATATCCAGGTCCTCCAGCGGGAAGCGCTGGTGTAATGGGACCCACGCCGCGCCGTCGCGAAGCTTCAGGGCCGGGTTGAGCACGTAGTGGCCGCGTTTCACTCGCAGGAACAGCTTGCGATTGTAGCGGTCTTCGCGCCGGATCTCGTTCTTGGCGAGGATGCTGGAGAGATATTGTCGGCGCTTGCGGCGCGGCGGCAGGACCCGGTCGGGAAGCCGGGCCACCCAGGCCTCGATATCCTGGGCGGTGTAGCCTTGGTGCCATACCATGGCCGGGCCGAGATGGCGATAGAACATGGCCTGAAGCAGTTCGAGAAGGAAGGTCTCCATGAGCCGGCGATCGAGCTTCACCAGGCGCTCGTCGACCTGCACGCTGAGGCTCGTCGGCGCCAGCAGGGGATAGAGACCGGCCAGGCGCTGGCGGGCGAAGGCGTCGTCGAGCACCGCCTGTTCCAGGGCGAAGTGCAGGGCGGTGAAGCCGTTGTTGGCGGTCAGCGTGGGGTCGGCGCCGCGCTCGATCAGCTGCTCCACCAGGGCGGCGTTGCCCAGCCGCGCCGCGAGCATCAGGGGCGTGAGGCCGAAACGGGTGCGATGGTCCACGCCGTAGCGCTGGGTATCCCGGAACACCGCCGTGGGATGCTTCATCTCGTAGCTCATGAAATGGTTACGATGGAGCTGGCGCACCGCCTTGTTCTCGGTATCCAGGGCGGGCTTGAAGCCGGCCTCGGCGAGGGCGTTCAGAGTGGGACGGTGATGGTGGAGCAGGGCGTATTCGAAGACCTCGAGGCGCGCCTTCTTGCCGCCTTCGGCGAGCACCCGGTCGCGTAGCGCCTCGAAGCCGGCATGGTCCAGCACCGTCCAGGGCACCGGCTGTTCCTCCAGTATCCGCTCGCGAATTGCCTGGGCCTGCTCGTCCTTGCCCTGGAGCTCGAGGCGCCTGGCCTCGTGCTGCCAATCCTCGAGGGAGGAGTCGTCCTGCTCCAGCTGAAGTTCGCCCTCCAGGCTTTCTACCTGCAACAGCCGTAGCAGCGGATGGTCGAGCCGCGTCTCCACCAGGTAAACGTGGCGCACCGCCCGGGTCACCGCCACGTAGAGGGCATTAATGAAGAACTTGTAGATCTCCAGCGATTTGTCGCGCTTGTCCTTGGCGCGGCGGTAGCTGAGCTCCTCGCGTTCCAGCGCCTCGGGGTCCACGCCCCTGGCGATCTCCTGAAACATGTCCGCATCGTCGCTGACCACGTTGTAAAGGATGACGCTGTCGTATTCGAGTCCCTTGGCCTCCTGGATCGAGAAGACCAGCGGGGTGCGGAACCAGCGCCGGGCCTCCGCCTTCTGCGCCGGATGCAGCACCACCACCGCGAACCGCGTGGAGCGGGCGGTGCGGCTATCGAGCTCGCGCTTGAGCGCCTCCCGGTTCTCCAGCAGCTGTACCTGCCCCGACTGCTCGACGGCGCTGCGCACCAGGTAGTTGCTCTCGCGATCCACCGAGCCGAAGCGCGCATGCTTGAGCTTGAGGATGCGGTTGGCCAGCGCCGTGACCAGCGGCGCGTTGCGATAGTTGGCGTGCAGGATGCGCACCACCTCGCCGTGGCCGGTCAGATCGCGCTCGTGGAAGAACAGCGACTTGACGCTGGCCCAGGAGAAGAAATTGGGATGCACGATCTGGTTGGCGTCGCCGCTGAGCAGGAACTGACCGGGCTCGCGCAGGGTTTTCAGGATCAGGTAGAGCTGAACGTTGGTGATATCCTGCACCTCATCGACCACCACGAAGTCATAGCCGGGCTGCACCAGGGCGAGGTGATCGTGGGCGACCAGGTTGGGGTCATAGAGCCCTTGTTCCTCGAGAAAGGCGAGGTAGCGCTCGAAGAGGTCATAGACCCGGGGCCGCTCGGCCTCGGGGAAGATCGACTGCTTGACGCCGAGTTCCAGGTACTCCTCCCGCGATCGCCAGCCGCTCTCGGTCACCGGCCCGGTGATCACGCCGCGGATCTCCTCGTGGAGCTTGTGCGGGTCGCTCAGGCCGCTGCCCTGGCGGTGGCGCTGGAACCAGGCCTGGAAGTCGCGGTTCTCGACCTGCCGCCCCTGCGGCACCTGGATGCTTTCCAGCAGCTCCTGGAACGACAGGAAGTCCACCGACTGGTCGGGGTTGTCGTAGCCGTGGGCGTAGTAGAGATCCCGGGCGCTGGTCACCAGATAGGATGAAAGGCTGACATAGAGCACCTCACCGATGGCCTCCTTGAGCTTCTCGAGGATCAGCGCCGTCTTGCCGCTGCCGGCGGAGCCGACCACCACCAGCGGCGGCGACGAGGCGAAGATATCCTCCTGCTCGTCGTCGAAGGTCAGGATCTTGTCGAGCAGGTGGAAGCGCTCGCGGGTCGGGTGCAAGTAGCCCAGGGCCTCAACGTCCGCCTCGTCCGGGGCGTCAAGGCGCGGAATCTTGTCCTCGTCGATCACCGCGTCGCCGGCCAGGAAGCGCGATCGATCGTAGGCGTGATTGCGCAGGTATTCGAGTATCAGGCAGCAGGTCTCGCCCGCGTGCCGGTAAAGCGAGAACAGTATCCGGTCGCGCTTGTTGAGCCGTGCCCGATAGAGGTTGTCGCCGATCTTGCGGACATCGGCCTGCCGAAAGTTGTCCGCTTCCAGGGCGGTGCGCAGCTTCTTGAAGCCGGGGATCGATTCCGTGTCTAGATCGCTATACAGCAAGACTCGCATGGGGTAAGGGCCGTGTTCGTTTGGCGGTTACGCCAAGGTGCTGAGATGTCCTGCCGCGCAGGAGCGTTGACCGTTGCAGAGCACGATTATTGCAAAGGTCCGAACAGAGAGCAAAGAGGGGTAAGCAAAGCCCAGCTACCAGCGCAGCAGAAGGCGCTCAAGGTGCTTATACTACGCCACGATTACTACGCCACGATTTTCAGGCCAACGGCGCCACAGATGATAAAAGTCAGGAATACAAGACGCAGACGGCTCATGGGCTCCCGGAAGAACATTACTCCCATGATGACGGCGCCCGTGGCGCCAAGCCCGGTCCAGATGGCATAGGCGGTGCCCAGAGGGATCTCGCGCATCGCCAGGGCAAGAAAGTAAAAGCCCAATGAAAAGACGACGATAACCGTCAGCAGCCATTTCCATGAGTTTCTTTTCAGGTACATGTTGATGCTGGCAACGCCGAAGATCTCGCCGAAACTGGCAATAAACAGGTAGATCCAGGCCATTTATGCACGGTCTCCCTTTGGGCTCGGAGCCTTTTCAAGTGGCTTCCTGTCAGCTTCAGTGGTCAGCTGAACCCCGACAACCCCAACAATGATAGACAGGATAAACAGCCCCTTGAGGAAGGTAAACGGCTCGCCCAGCAGGGTAAAGTCGATGATGGCGATGGCGGCTGCGCCGGTTCCGGTGAAGGTCGCATAGACCGCCCCGGAGGGCAGCACGGCGCAGGCCTTGATGATGAAATAAAAGCTGAAAACGAGCGCAATGACCGTTCCCGACCACATCCAGAGATTGTCTGAATACTTCAAGCCCAGAACCCAGAAGATTTCGACAAATGCCGCCCAGAAAACATAGGCCCAACCCATTAATCGCACCCTGAAAAGTTAACTAACCTTTAAGCGTAGTGAGAATTCATACTACATGAACGAAGATGTTACCGTGTCATGAAGACATTTATTCAGTGTTTTCCTGACTTGTTATGCCACTATACTACTTGAACTCAGGGGGCATGAGGAAATCATGACGGCTCATCCTGCACCGCTTGCCGCTGATCGGCTCTACCGACATTGCGACCCCGATTCGCTGGATTTCGAGACCAGCGACGAACTCAGGGCGCTTGATCAGCTGATTGGTCAGGAGCGAGCGCTAGAGGCGCTGCGTTTCGGCACGGGCATCCAGGGGCAGGGCTACAACCTGTTCGTGCTGGGGCCTTCCGGGGCGGGCAAGCACGAGATCGTGCAGCGCTTTCTACACGAGCGTTCCCGCCAGGCGCTGACGCCTTCCGACTGGTGCTATCTGCACGATTTCATGCAGGGCAGGCATCCACGTCTTATCGAATTACCCGCGGGAAAGGGCGCGCGGTTTCGACGTGATCTCGAGCAGCTGGTCGAGGAGCTGCAGCACGCCATTCCTTCCACCTTCGAGAGCGACGAGTACCAGAGCCGCCTGCATGAAATCCAGCAGGAGCTGGGTCAGCGCCAAAGCGAGGCGTTTCGCGAGATCGGCAAGGAGGCCGAGCAGGATCACATTGCCCTGATCCAGTCGCCCCATGGCTTCAGCTTTGCGCCGCGCAACGACGAAGGCGAGGTGATGGACGTGGAGGCGTTCCAGGCGCTGCCCGAGGAGCGTCGCCAGGCCATTCAGCGCACCATCGCGGTGTTGCAGGAGAAACTGCAGAAGACGGTTCAGCAGATGCCGCGCTGGCGCAAGGAGGTGCAGCAGCGCATCCAGGAGCTTAACGAGGAGATGGCTGCGGCCTCGGTGGGGCCGCTGCTCGAGGAGCTGCGCGAGGCCTATCGTGACCACCCCCGAGCGGTCGAGCACATCAATGCCATCCAGAAGGACGTGACCGAGAACGTCAATGCGCTGATCAGTCAGGAGGCGCCCGGCAATAGTTCCATGGCCTCGGTCTTCAGTCGCTATCAGGCCAACCTGCTGGTGGACAGCGCCGAGCAGCAGGGGGCCGCGGTAGTTTACGAGGACATGCCGACTTATCAGCATCTGGTGGGGCGGGTAGAGCATCAGGTGCACCAGGGCGCGCTGCTGACCGACTTTCGCCTTATCCGGGCCGGCGCGCTGCACCGCGCCAACGGCGGCTATCTGATCCTCGACGCCGTCAAGGTGTTGACCCAACCCTTCGTCTGGGAGGGCCTCAAGCGTGCCCTCTACGGGGCGCGGGTCAAGATCGAGTCCCTGGAACAGCTCTACAGCCTGGCCAGCACGGTGTCTCTGGAGCCCGAGCCCATGCCGCTGGATCTAAAGGTCGTGCTGATCGGCAATCGCATGCTGTACTACCTGCTGTGCGCCTACGACCCGGACTTCCTGGAGTTGTTCAAGGTACAGGCGGACCTCGAGGAAGACGTGCAGCGCGACGCGGATACCCAGCGGCTCTATGCGCGCCTGTTCGCCACCCTGGCCCGGGAGGCGAATCTCAAGGCTTTGGGGCGCGACGCCGTGGCGCGGCTCATCGAGCATGCCAGCCGTCTCGCCGACGACAGCGAGCGCCTTTCCGTCCAGCGCCGCGCCTTTCGCGATCTGCTGCGCGAGGCGGACTACTGGGCCGCCGAGGCGGGAAGCGATCAGGTCACCGCCGAACATGTGCAAGAAGCCATCGACCAGCAGATCTATCGCGCCGCGCGGGTGCACGAGAGCCTGGAGCGCTCGATTCTGCGCGACATCATGCTCATCGACACCGCCGGGGAGGCGCTGGGCCAGGTCAACGGCCTGTCGGTGATCCAGCTCGGCGGCCATTCCTTCGGGCGTCCCACCCGCATCACCGCCACGGCGCGGCCCGGGCGCGGTGGCCTGGTGGATATCGAGCGCGAGGCCAAGCTGGGCGGCAACATCCACTCCAAGGGGGTGATGATCCTGTCGCGCCTGCTGGCCTCGCGCTACGCCGGTGAATCGGCGCTGTCGCTGTCGGCGAGCCTGGCCTTCGAGCAGTCCTACGGCATGGTCGACGGCGACAGCGCCTCCGTGGCCGAGTTCTGCGCCTTGCTTTCGGTGCTCGCCAGGGCGCCGCTGCGGCAATCCCTGGCGGTGACCGGTTCCGTCAACCAGCACGGGCAGGTGCAGGCGGTGGGCGGCGTCAACGAGAAGATCGAGGGGGTTTTCGACATCTGCCGGGCCCGGGGGCTGAATGGCAGTCACGGCGTCCTGCTGCCCAGGGCCAACGCGGTGCATCTCATGCTGCGCAGCGATGTAGTCGAGGCGGTACGGGCCGGGCAGTTCAGGGTGTATGCGCTTGATAGCGTCGATGAGGCCATCGGTCTGCTGACTGGCCTGGTTGCCGGTGAGCGCCAGACAGACGGCTCCTTCCCCGCTGGCACTGTCAACCGGCGCGTCGCGGATTGCCTGAACGAGTTCGCCGACATTGGCCGCCGGCAGAGCAGCGGCGACAACCGACAGGATGCGAAGCGCGATGACGATACATGACAGTGGTCGCCTGATTTCGCGGGTCGTGGTACTGCTCGACGGCAATCGTCGCGCCCAGCGGATGCTCGACGAGGCCACGCGGCTGGCCAAGCGCGAAGACGCGGAGCTCGTGGGACTGTTTGTCGAGGACACGGAGATGCTCGGAGAATGATACCGCGCTGATCGCTGTTCCTTGAGCCTGGATCGTCTCCAAGCGGCTGGCCATGACGTGGGATAGGTGGGTCAACGCAACACGGTGAAAGAGGGAGAAATCATGACACGACAAGTGAAGCTGGTGATTCTGGGCGCCGGCACAGCGGGGCTGACTGCCCTCAGCGAGGCGCGGCGCTACACGGACGACGTGCTGCTGATCAACGCCGGCCCTTACGGCACGACCTGCGCGCGGGTTGGCTGCATGCCCTCGAAAGCGCTGCTCGAGGTCGCCCATGCCTACGGGCGCCGGGACTGGCTGGGAGAGAGCGGAATACGAGGCACCGACACCCTTGAAGCGGATCTGGTCACGATCATGGCGCACGTGCGCACCCTGCGTGATCGCTTCACTGCCGGTCCGATCGACACCGCCGAATCCCTCGGCGAGCGCAGCATTCACGGACAGCCGCGCTTTCTCGACCCCACCACCCTCGAAGTCAACGGCGAGCGGATTGAAGCCGAGAGCGTAATCATCGCCACCGGTACTCGGCCCAACCTGCCCGAGGCTTGGCGCTCTCTCGGCGATCGCGTGGTGACCTCCGACGATGTCTTCGAGCTCGAGGCGCCGGGCAGGCGCCTGGGCGTGGTCGGCCTGGGGCCGATCGGCGTGGAGCTGGGCCAGGCGTTTGCCCAGCTCGGCTGCGAGGTGCACGGGTTCACTCGCGGGTCCAGCGTGGCGGGACTGAGCGACCCGCAGGTCAATGCCAGCCTGCTCGAGGTGCTCGAGCGCCAGATGACGGTCACCACTGAGGCGGATGTGTCGCTGCACCAAAGTGATACTGGCGTGATGGTTCAGGGCGGCGGGAAAGCAGTGGAGGTCGACTGGGTGCTCGCCTCCCTGGGGCGGCGGCCCAACGTCGAAGGGCTGGGTCTCGAGAAACTGGGGGTAGAACTCGACCAGCGGGGCGTGCCGTTGTTCGACGAATCGACGCTGCGTATCGGCGAGCTGCCGGTTTTTATCGCCGGCGACGTGGACGGGCTGCGCCCGCTGCTGCACGAGGCGGCGGACGCGGGAAGAATTGCCGCCTATCACGCCCTGCATCCGGATGCCCAATGTCTTGCTCGACGCACGCCCCAGGGGATCGTCTTCACTGAGCCGGGCGCGGGCCATGCGGGTCTGACGTCGCGGCAGCTGCCCGACACCGGCATCGTCACCGGCAGCGTCGATTTCAGCAAACAGGCGCGAGCGCTGATGGCTGGGCGCAATGCGGGCTGCCTCAAGCTCTACGCCGACGAGAGTGACGGGCGCCTGCTCGGCGCAGCGCTGGTCGCCTGATGCTTGATTCGATTTGCCGAATTAACAGGCCGTCAGTCCTGCGGCTCCGCCTCGGCCGCGGCATCCGGCGCCGGGTCGAAATCAAGCTCGAGCTGGGTCGGCTCGCTCGCCGCTTCTTCGACCCAGGTGGCGCCGAGGGTCGCGGTCCCGGCGGGAACCGCCACATAGCGGCCTTGATCGTCGGCGACCGTCGCCGGGTGGCGTACGAGGCAGTAGCCGCCGAAGGCGACGATAGCGGCGTGGATCAGCGCCAGATCCCAGAGAAACCCCGCGGGGCCGAGCCACTCCATGAGTAGCCCGGTGCTCAAGGGGCCAAGGATGGCACCGATCCCCAGCGCCAGTACCAGGCTGCTGCTGGCGGCCACGGTCTGCGACGGGCTGAGGACGTCGTTGGCGCAGGCGAGAAAGAGCGAATAGAGGGTCAGGGTGGTGCCGCCGAGCAGCACGCCGAGCAGGGTCAGCTGGCCGGCGCCGTCGACGAAGAGGCCGAGTAGGGCAAGCGCCGTTGCCAGGCCGGCGACGATCATGATGACAAGCTGGCGGTCGGTCTTGTCCGAGAGCTTGCCCAGGGGCCACTGCAGCAGGGCACCGCCGAGAATGAAGGCGCCCATGAAGGCCGCCACCTGGTCGAAGGCCAGGCCGCGGGCATTGGCGAAGACCGCTCCCATGCCGAAGACGCTGCCGTTGGCGATGCCGGTCAGCAGGCAGCCCATGGTGCCCAGCGGCGACAGCCGGTAGAGCCGCCTGAGGCTCATGGATTCCGGCTGGCCGGTATCCGGCTGGGGCGTGTAGCTGAGCAAAATCGGCACCAGCGCCAGCGACACCAGAATTGAGACCACCAGAAAGAGGATGATGCCGTTGGGGTCGGCCAGGTTCAGCATCAGCTGGCCGCCGCCCATGCCAAGGTAAGTGATCACCATGTAGAAGGCCAGCAGCCGGCCGCGCAGGTGGTTGCCGGCATGGCCGTTCAGCCAGCTTTCGGTGACCACGTAAAGGCCCGCATAGGTGAAGCCGGTGAGCGCGCGCATGGCGGCCCATACCCAGGGGTCGACGAACAGCGCGTGCACGAGAATGGCAACCGAGGTGACCGAGGCCAGGGCGGCGAAGACCCGTACGTGGCCGACGTCGCGCAGCTTGCGCGGCGCCAGGGTCGAGCCCGCCAGAAAGCCGACGAAATAGGCCGACATCACCACGCCGGTCACGGTATTGCCGAAGGCCTCTTCGGCGGCGCGCACGCCAAGCAGGCTGCCCTGCAGGCCGTTGCCCAGCATCAAAAGGCCCACCCCGAGCAGCAGCGCCCAGAGGCTCCAGGCCGCGGAAACGGCGGTAGCGGGTGGCTGGGCGGTGGCGGTCATGGTGAGCCTCCGGCGAGGGGCCTATTTAGGCAGCGTCGTCCAGGCGACGCTGGCGGCGGGCGCGCTCAATCATGCGATAGCGCGAACGCACCTCGTCACGCTCCATGTAGCAGCCCTGCAGCCAGCGGCGGCCGGTGCTGTTCTCGAAGGCGTCCCGGGCGTGCAGCAGGCGGCGGTTGTCGAAGATGACCACGTCGCCGGGATGATAGGTAAAGCGGATGGAAAACGCCGGGTCGCGCAGCAGCTGCTGCAGCGTCATCAGCGCTTCATAGGCCGGCTCGACGTCTTCAAAGGCGGTCTGCAGCGGGCCGCGCAGGAAGTCGGCAATGCGCACCTCGAGCAGCTCGCCGCGGGCATCGAGGCGAATCATCGGCTCGAACCAGACGTAGTCGGTGGTGCGCGCGGTATTGGCGTAGCGCCAGCGAACCCGGGTCAGCGTTTCCCAGGCGTCGGGGTGGCGGTCGCGCAGGGCTTCGGCGATGGCAAAGCCGTCCATCATCACCGCTTGACCGCCTTCCACGCTGTTTTCCAGGCAGTAGAGCATTTGCAGGCCCGGGTGATACTCGCGGGTGGGCAGGTCGACGTGGGGCGGCAGGGCGATGGAGGTATAGGCGTTGGAGTCCGGGTCGGGCTTGGCCTTGACGTCGAACAGCTGGCCGAAGTTGGTGGGTCGCACCGGGCCGATACGCCGGGCCAGCGACTCGATGGAGTCGGGTTCGGTGGGCAGGTTGCGCAGCCGCACCAGGCCCTTGCCGAGCACGCTTTCCAGCGCCGGGGCGAGAACGGCCTCTTCGGCTTCGCTTTCCGGCGTGGTATCCAGCAGCCCGCTGGCGTCCAGGGTGTCGGGGCTGGCATCGGCGCCGCCAAGCCAGGTGGTGACCGGCACCAGCGGCGCTTCGGGGTCGGTGGCGTTGTCGTAGTCGTTGGCCCGCAGCCAGCCGGGGTGGAAGCGCAGGCGGCGATCCTCGGGGCCGAAGGTGACGCAGAGGGCGCCGGCGTCGTCGATCTCGGCGACGGAGACTTCCGGCCAGGCCGACAGGGTGGAGAGATCCAGGATGCGCTCGCGGGTCGCCGGATTGACGGTGCTTTCGTCGGCGGCGTTTTCGCGCAGCCAGACGCTGTGATAGCGGCTGACGCGGCCGTCGCTCCAGTTCACCGTGACCAGGCGCGGGGTAAAGGCAACGTCGACCAGGTCGGCGTCCACCGGCCAGGCATCGTAATCGGGCGTTAGCGGTAGTTCGCTGTGTGTCATGAAAAACTCCTGAGCGTCGTCATGGGAACGGCCACAGGATGGCAGCGCCGCGGCGGTGATTCACCACAGAATTCGACGGCGGCTATGCACAATTCGACAGGTGCGGCTCAGGGCAGCCGCCGCCAGGCGCTGGGGGTCAGCCCGTGGCGCCGGCGGAAGGCGCGGGTAAAGCTCGACGCCGAGGCAAAGCCGCAGGCAAGGGCGATATCCATGACGCTGTGGCGGGTGTCGCGCAGCAGCCGCTGGGCGTGGCCGAGGCGCCTGTCGAGATAGACGCGCTGGGGGGAGCTTTCCAGATGGCGGGCGAACAGCCGCTCCAGGCTGCGCCAGGAGAGGTTGAGCCTGGCGGCCAGCTCGCCGATGGCCAGCGGCGTTTCCAGGTTGGCTTCCATCAGGTCGATGGCTTTTTGCAGGTTGGGATCGTCGGGCCGGCCGCGGTCGCGCTGGCGGCTGGCCGGCCGCCGCCCGGGGTCGTGGATCAGCTGCTCGCGAACGCGCTTGACCAGCCGGTCGCCGTGGCGGCGGCGGATCAGGTCAAGGCTCATGTCGATGGCGGCGCTGCCCCCGGCGCAGGAGAAGCTTTCGGGGGTGACTTCAAAGATCGACTCGACGGCGTCGACCCGCGGGAAGCGGGCGCGAAACTCGGGCAGTGACTCCCAGTGCAGCGTCACCGTCTGGTCGTCGAGCAGGCCGGCCGCGGCCAGGGCAAAGCAGCCGGTGTCCACGCCGCCGAGAACGCAACCCGCGGCGGCGCGCGCGCGCAGCCAGTCGAGCAGGGCCGCATCGATGCCGGCCTCCGGGGCAAAGCTTGCGCACACCGCCAGGCTTGGCACGGCAGGTGCCGCGGCCATGGCGTGGCCGGCGTCCAGGGTCATGCCGTTGGAGGCGGCCACCGGGCCGCCGTCCTGGCTGATGATGTCCCAGTCGAACAGGGTCTGTCCGCTGATGCGGTTGGCGATACGCAAGGGTTCCACGGCCGAGAAGAAGGCGACCATGGCAAAGCGCGGCAGCAGCAAAAAACCGATTCGCTCCGGGGCGGTATCGGGGGCGTGGAGTCTCATGGGCGTGGGGTCGGCGTCGTGGCGTAGTCGTGCCGATTGTAGAGACTGCGCGGGCGGTTGCAACGATGCCCTTGTTCGACCGGCGCCGGGCGGCCACTATAAACGGCCTCCCTTGCTGTTGCGGTTTGTGCCATGCGCCTTGACTACTTCGGCCCCACCCCCGAGCCGGTGGGGTTTCTGCTACTGCCGCGTTTCTCGATGATGGCGTTTTTTTCGGCGGTGGAGCCGCTACGCATCGCCAACCGTATCAGCGGGCGTCCGCTGTTTGACTGGACGCTGGTCAGCGAAGACGGAAGTCCGGTGACCGCCTCCAACGGCATGACGCTGCTCGCCGATCAGTCCATTAGCCAGGCGCATTCATTGTCGTCGCTTGCGGTATGCAGCGGCTTTGACCCCGAACGCTACCTGAGCCGGGCGCTGGTGCGCTGGCTTCACCGTATCGAGGCCGCCGGCGGCGCGCTGGGCGGGCTGGATACCGGGTGTTTTCTGCTGGCGGCGGCGGGGCTGCTGGAAGGCGAGCGGGTGACGCTGCACTGGGAAAGCCTGCCGGCCTTTCACGAACGCTTTCCGGCCATTGCCACCTCTGACGAGCTTTTTGAGCTTGGCGAGCGACGCTTTTCCTGCGCCGGCGGTACCGCGGCCATGGACATGGCGCTGCACGCCATCGCTCGCCGCCACGGCCAGCGGCTGGCGGTGGACGTCTCCGAACAGCTGGTCCACGCGCGCATTCGCACCCGCCACGATCAGCAGCGCATGACCCTGGCGCGCCGCCTGGGGACTCACAATCGGCGGCTGATCGACGCCGTTAATCTGATGGAAAATCACCTGGAAACGCCGCTGGCGCTCACCGAGGTCGCCCGTCGCAGCGGCGTTTCGCTGCGCCAGCTGCAGCGGCTCTTCAGAGACACCCTGGGGGTTTCTCCGCAGCGCCGGTATCTGGCGCTGCGCCTGGAGCGGGCGCGCTACCTGCTGGAGGAAACCGACCTGGATATCCTCGCGGTGGGGCTGGCCTGCGGCTTTGGCTCGAGCTCGAGCCTGTCCCGGGCCTTCCGCGACCGCTACGGGATATCGCCGCGCCAGGCGAGGCAGTGAGCGCCGGGTAGCGCCCGGCGCTCGAGGGGCTCAGGATTTCGCCGGCTGCGCCCGGTGGGATTCCTGGAACAGCGACACCAGCACGCCGAGGGTCATGACCAGGATGACCACGCTCAGCGGCAGGGCGGCGGCGAGCAGCGCGGTCTGCAGCGCCTTGAGTCCGCCGGCCAGCAGCAGTACGGCGGCCACCAGGCCGATGACCAGGCCCCAGAAGACGCGAAAGCGCTGGGGCGGCTCGCTGTTACCCAGCGAGAGGATAGTCGTAAGTACCAGGGTGCCGGAGTCCGAGGAAGTGACGAACCAGCTCATGAGCAGAAAGACCATCAGCGCAGAGAGGGTCCAGCCGACGGCGCCGGTACCGGCTACGCCGTCGGCGCTGGCGAACAGCGCGGCGGGCAGGTTCCAGTTGTTGACCAGATCAATGATCCCCGCCGTGCCGGGCCCGCCGGCGGCGTTCAGCTCCTGATGGAGCGCGGTGCCGCCGAAGGTGATCAGCCACACAAAGATGATCATCGTGGGAACCAGCAGCACGCCGAGCACAAATTCCCGCAGGGTGCGGCCCTTGGAGATGCGCGCGATGAACAGGCCGACGAAAGGCGCCCAGGCAAGCCACCAGCCCCAGTAGAAGATGGTCCAGGCCTGCTGCCACTGCGAGGGCCCCGGCTCATCGGCAAACCACAGGCCCATGGGCACGAAGTTGACGGCGTAGTCGGCCATGGTCTCGCCAAAGACGGCGATCAGCCACAGGGTCGGCCCGCCGATCAAAAAGGCGCCCACGACCAGCACCGACACCCAGATGTTGAGCTCGGAGATGACCTTGATGCCGCGGCGCACCCCGGAAACGGCGGAGAGGATGGACACCGTCGAGATCAGAGCGATGAGCGTAAGCTGGGTATCGAGGCCGGCGCTGACGCCGATCAGGCGTTCGAGCCCCACGGCCATCTGGCTGACGCCGAGGCCCAGCGAGGTAGCGACGCCGAACACGCAGCCCAGCACGCCGAGGATGTCGACGACGTGACCAATGGGGCCGTAGATGCGATCGCCGATGAAGGGGTAGAGCGAGGATCTGAGCGCCAGCGGCAGGCCGCGCCGATAGGCAAAGTAGGCTAGCGCCATGCCGACGATGACGTAAACCGCCCAGCCGTGCAGACCCCAGTGGAAGACCGCCACGCGCAGGGCATCCACGGCGCGCGCGTGGCCGATGGCCGCGGCGCCGGCCATGTCGGCGTGAGGGTTGTTGGGGTAGCCGAGGGCACCGCTGTCGTCCAGATAGAAGATCGGTTCGGCGACGCCGAAAAACAGGATGCCGATACCGATACCCGCGGAGAAAAGCATCGAAAACCAGGAGAAGTTGCTGAACTCGGGGCGGCTGTCGTCGGTGCCGAGGCGCACGCTGCCGTGGCGGCTCAGCACGATATAGAGGCAGACGGCAATCAGAAACACGATGGTGATCATGTAATAACCGCCAAAGGTGGTTTCGATCCACTCCCGGGCCGTGCCGAATAGGGCTCCGGAAAACTCCGGGTCGATGCCGGTGAAGAGCGCGAAGGCAAGCACCAGCAGCGCGGAGGTGATGGTCATACCCTTGTGCATATGGCGAAAGAACCCCCGGTGCGCCAGAACGGCATCCGGATAGATGGGGGGCGATGTCGACGCGTCAGCACTGGCTGAGTGTCGTGATGACATGGTCGCTTCCTTTGTTGGTGGGCGAGGATCAAGCGAATCTATAGAAGGGTTCCTTGGGTGAGCCGGTCGAGGGGCCGACGATCCCGGGGCCGCCCGGCACGCGGGACGTGCCGGGCAGGCGTCTAACGTTGGGGGGGAAGGCCAATGCGCCGGCCGGCGAGCTTGGGCCAGTCGTCGCCCGCGGCGGGCAGCGTGCCGACGGCGTCGGCAACGGCCTCAGGGAAGGGCGCGGGGCGACCGGCGTCGCTGTCGATGCCCATCAGCATCTGCTCGCTGCTGGCGAGCAGGGTGCCCTCGGCGTCGTGCATGGTGAAGAAGACGTGCAGCCGCTTGGCGTCGTGACCCAGCAGCGTCATCTCCACCGCCAGCGCCTGGCCTTCGTGGGCCTCGCGGCGGTAGCAAAGGTGCGTTTCCAGGGTATAGATCGTATAGCCGTGGCGCCGGCAGCCGTCTTCGTCAAGGCCGATGGCGGTCATCAGCGCCTCGACGCCCAGGGAGAACACCCGGGCGTATTCGGCGTCGTTCATGTGGCCGTTGTAGTCCACCCACTCCGGCGCGACCTGGGTATTAAGCAGTGCCATCAGATACGCCCTTCGAGGCCTTCGGCCTCGGGCCAGTACTTCTGCACCAGGCCGAGAAGCTCGACCAAAAAGTCGTCGCGGCGGCGGTCGAGCTCGGCGACCGAGCGGCCGGCGGCCTGGTGTTCGCAGCCGTCGACGACCTTGTCGATGAGCTCGTCGGTGAGCTCGGGGGCTTCGAGCTTGGTCCAGGGCAGCTTCAGCGCCGGGCCGAACTGCTCGAGCATATGGCGCATGCCCGCATCGCCGCCGGCCAGATGGAAGGTCAGGAAGGTGCCCATCAGCGACCAGCGCAGACCGCAGCCGTACACCACGGCGGCGTCGATTTCCTCGGTGGTAGCCACGCCGTCGTTGACCAGGTGAAGCGCCTCGCGCCACAGCGCCTCCATCAGGCGGTCGGCGATGTGCCCTTCGATCTCGCGCTTCACCACCAGCGGGCGCATGGCCAGCGCCTGGTAGAGCGCCTGGGCGCGCTCGGTCTGCGCCGCGACGGTGGCCTCGCCGCCCACCAGCTCGACCAGCGGCAGCAGGTAAACCGGGTTGAAGGGATGCGCCACGATCACGCGTCCGGGAGCATTGGCGCAGTCCCGCTGCAGGTCGCTTGGCTTGAAGCCCGAGGTGGACGAGCCGATGATCGCCTCCGGCGCCGCAGCGGCGTCGATGGCGGCGAGGATCTCGCGCTTGAGCTCGAGACGCTCGGGCACGTTTTCCTGGATCAGGTCGGCGCCTTCGACGGCCGTTTCGAGGCTGTCGACGAAGGTCAGCCGCTCGGGGTCGGCGCCCTCAGCGAGCCCGGCGCGGGTCAGCGAGTGCCAGGCACTGGCGACGAACTCCCGGGTGCGCGCCTCGGCCCCAGGGGCCGGATCGAAGGCGACCACGTCCCAGCCCTGGGCCAGCGCCCGGGCGATCCAGCCGTTGCCGATGACGCCGGTGCCGATAACGGAGAGCTGCTGGCTCATGCCTCACCTCCCGCGGCCGTCTCGACGGTCAGGCCGGTGCTGGGGTCGCGCAGCTTGAGCTGTGCGCGGGTTTCGGCCGGGGTCATGACGCGCCCGCCGAGGTTTTCGATGATGCCGCCGGCCTTCTCGACCAGGCCGCCGTTGGTGGCCATCACACCTTTTTTGAGCATGAGGTTGTCTTCCAGGCCGACCCGGGCATGGCCGCCGAGCAGCATTGCCTGGGCGACCATGGGCATCTGGTGGCGGCCGATGCCGAAGGCGGCCCAGTCGGCGTTTTCCGGCAGCTTGCTGCGCATGGCGAGCATGGTTTCGGTGTCGGCTTCGGCGCCCCAGGGGATGCCCAGGCACAGCTGGTAGAGCGGGTCGCCGTCGATCAGGCCTTCCTGCTGCAGCTGGCGGGCGAACCAGACGTGGCCCAGGTCGAAGCACTCCAGCTCCGGCTTGACCCCGGCCTGCTGCACCAGACGGGCGTGCTCGCGCAGCCAGTCGGCGGTGTTGATGTAGACCATGTCGCTGAAGTTGAGGCTGCCGCAGTCCAGCGTGCAGAGTTCGGGGAGCAGCTCGCCCACCGGCTCGTGGCGCTGGGCCGGGGTCTGGATGTCGGTGCCGGGACCGCCGCGAGTGGGGTCGCTGGGGTCCGGGGTCCAGTCGCCGCCGCCGCCGGCGGTGATGTTCATGACAATGTCGGTATCCGCCTCGCGAACCCGCTCCATGACTTCTCGGAAATGGTCGGTGGAGTGGCTGATGCCGCCGGTTTCCGGGTCGCGAACGTGGATGTGCGCGACGCTGGCGCCGGCGCGGGCGGCTTCGATGCAGCTGTCGGCGATCTGCTGGGGCGTCACCGGTACGTTGGGGTTCTTGCCGGTGGTGTCGCCGGCGCCGGTAACGGCGCAGGTCAGGATAACGTTGCGGTTCATGGGGACCTCCTTGAAAAACGTAGGAGGAGTGTCACCGATATGCGTGGCACTTAGTATGCATAAAGCGACACAAACTTGACGCAAATCGCCAAAGCGGCGCCGCGACGCGGGAGAAAGGCTCTCGACGCCGAGCCGGCGCGCTATGATAGTGTCAGCCCCGAACCCGCATTATCGTTACAAGACCGCCACAAGGAGACCTCATGGTTGACTACGCTGTCACCAATCCGGCAACCAACGAAAAGGTTGCCGACTACCCCACGGCCACCGACGCCGATATCCAGCAGGCGCTGGCCAGCGCCGCGAAGGCGTTTCGCGCCTGGTCACGCGATTTCGATGTCGCCGAGCGCGCGGCGCGCCTCGAGCGGGTGGCAGAGCTTCACGCCGAGCGCCGGGAGGAGCTTGCCGGCATCATCGTGCGCGAAATGGGCAAACCCGTTGACCAGGCCCGCGAAGAAATCGACGTCTGCGTGGATATCTATCGCTACTACGCCGATAACGCCGCCGTTTTCCTTGCGGATGAGCCGATCGACTCCCCCGCCGGTGGCTCCGCCTTTATCCGCCGCCAGCCCCTTGGGGTGCTGACCGGCATCATGCCGTGGAATTTCCCTTTCTATCAGGTGGCGCGCTTTGTCGCCCCCAACCTGGCGCTGGGCAATACGATCCTGCTCAAGCACGCGCCCCAGTGCCCCGAGTCGGCGCTGGCGCTGGCGCGTTTGTTTATTGATGCCGGCCTGCCCGAGGGCGCCTACGTCAACGTTTTTGCCACCAACGAGCAGGTGGCCGAGGTGATTGCCGACTCTCGCGTTCAGGGCGTGTCGCTGACCGGCTCCGAGCGCGCCGGCGCCGCCGTGGCCGAACAGGCGGGGCGCCACCTGAAAAAGGTGGTGCTCGAACTCGGCGGTTCGGACGTGTTTCTGGTGCTCGATACCGACGATATCGACGGCGCCGTGGACATGGCGGTTGCCGGGCGGCTGGGCAACAACGGCCAGGCCTGCAACGGCTCCAAGCGCATGGTGGTCATGGACCATCTTTATGACGAGTTCGTCGACCGCTTTGCCGCCGCCATGGCGGCGCACGAGCCCTCTGACCCCACCGTTGACGGTGCCACCCTGGGGCCGCTGTCGTCGGTAAGCGCCACCCGCAACCTTCAGCACCAGGTGCAGAAGGCGGTGGATCAGGGTGCCGTACTTCGCGCCGGCGGGGCCGACCCCGAGGAGAATTTCTTCGCGCCAACGGTGCTCACCGACGTCACCTCGGAGATGGACGTTTACCACGAAGAGCTGTTCGGCCCCGTCGCCGTGGTCTATCGGGTGGCAAGCGAGGACGAGGCGGTGGAGCTTGTTAACGACTCGCCTTACGGCCTCGGCGCCATCGTGATTTCCCGGGACGAGCAGAAGGCGCTGGGCGTTGCCGACCGCCTCGAGGTGGGCATGGTCTTTATCAACGAAGTCGGCGGGGAAGCCGCCGAGCTGCCCTTCGGCGGCGTCAAGCGCAGCGGCTTTGGCCGCGAGCTAGGCCGGCTGGGCATCGATGAGTTCGTCAACAAGAAGCTTATCCGCGTGAAAGCCTGATCGGAGGCGTTCAGGCAAGCCCGGTCAGGGTGAGCATGCCGGCCAGGTAAAGCGGAATGATCAGGGGCGCAAGCAGTGTGGTGACCAGCACCGCAAGCGCGCCTTTCTGCGGCTGAATGCCAAGCTCCATGGCCACCACCACGACGTTGGCGGCCATGGGCACCACGCCGAGCAGCAAAATAGCCATGGCCAGATCCGGCGACAGCGCGAAGAAGGTTTGCAGTACAAGCACCGTGCCAAGCGTCGCCAGGGGCCAGACGCCGTAGCGCAGCGCCGTGCAGGCAAGGATCAGGCGGGTATCCCAGGCGGCAAGCGTCACCCGGCTCAGGGTCATGCCGATAATCATCATGCCCAGCAGCGTGTAGGTGGCGGGGAAGACGTCGAGTGAGGTCATCAGCGCCTCGGGCAGGGCAAGATCGAACTGGGCCAGCAGCAGCGCGGCGAGAAAGGCGTAGATCAGCGGCAGCCGGACGATCTTGACGAGGCTCTGGCGGATGGAAAACTGGCCCCGGGCGCTTAAATAAAAGCCCACGGTAAATTCGTACAGGGTGATGCCCAGAATGCAGAACAGGTACTGGGTGACGCCCTCCGGCGGCAGTACGATCAGCGCGACCGGCAGGCCGAAGTAGCCGGTGTTGCCGGTACCCGAGGAAAACGCCAGCAGCGCGCCTTCCTGGGCGCCGAAGCGGTGGCGGGTAAGCCCCCGGACGGCCAGCGCAATGGCGCTGGACAGGCAGAATAAAATCAGCGTCAGCAGCACGTAGCTCGGCGTGGGGCCGCCGTTCATCAGCGCGCGGAAAAACGTGAACGGAGCGATCAGGTAGATCAGCAGCGTGGCAATGGGGCGCGGGTCGATCGCCAGGCGGCGGGCGGCGATAAAGCCGAGGCCGACAAAGCCCAGCAGCATGGTGAGCGGACCGGCAAGCGCACCGGGGGCAATATGTTCCATCGAGGTTCCTGATCTGGGGCGCCAGTATGAGCGGGATTGAAGGTCCGGCGCCGAATCTTTCATTGGCCGGCTCGGCGGCAAGCGAACACAATAGCGCAAGATATCCGATGTTTGGGCGCCTGTTAATAGCGCTTTTTGTATGAGGACGATGCATGAGTCGCCAGCACTACCCGCTAGGGTTCAGCTTCGAGTTTTTCCCCCCCGGCACCGCGGTCGGCCGGGAAAAGCTTTTGCAGGTGCGAGACGCCCTGGCCAGCCGCCAGCCGCGCTTTTTCTCGGTGACCTACGGCGCCGGCGGCTCGACCCAGGCGCGCACCCGGGAAGCGGTGCGCGCCGTGGGCGAAAGCGGCATTACCACGGCACCCCATCTGTCGTGTATCGGCAGCGAAAAGGCCCAGCTGCGCGATCTGCTCGCCGAATACCGCGAGGAAGGCATCGACAGCCTGGTGGCCCTGCGCGGCGATATGCCCTCGGGCATGGCCAGCGTCGGCGAGCTGCGCTACGCCAACGAGCTGGTCGAGTTCATTCGCGAGGAAACCGGCGACCACTTCGAGATCGCCGTGGCCGCCTATCCGGAATCCCATCCACAGGCGCCCAACCTGGCTCGGGATGTGGAAAACTTCGCGCGCAAGATGCACGCCGGCGCCGACATGGCGATCACCCAGTATTTCTTCACCGCCGAGGCGTACTTTCACTTCGTCGACAAGGCCCGGGCGCTGGGCGTGGAAAAGCCGATCATTCCCGGCATCATGCCGATTGTGAACTATACCAAGCTGGCGCGATTCTCGGACGCCTGCGGCGCGGAAATTCCGCGCTGGATTCGCAAACAGCTGGAAAGCTACGGGGATGACACGGATGCCATTGCGCAGTTTGGTACCGAGGTGGTGACCAACCTTTGCCAGCAGCTGCTCGACGGCGGCGCGCCGGGGCTGCACTTCTACACGCTGAACCAGTCGACGCCGGTGCTGAAGGTCGTCGATAACCTCAGGGCGTGATTCCGGCCGTTTGTCGTTCCCATAAAACGCCAATCCCCGCTTTACGCGCCGTAAAGCGTAATGCCAGTCAGTTAACGCTGACTGGCATTTTTCTTGGTAGGGTACTTCTGCGGCCGGCGCCTGACTGATCGAGGATAAGATCGCTCGCGTCGCTCTGGTAGAACGAAGGACGGTGCCATTTCCAGCATCGACTGAATCACGCCGGGCACACGTCCCGGCGAGACCCAGGGTAAGATCGTCAACTCCTTGATGAGCCAGTGGGCGGCCTGATGAAAGCTGAGTTGGTTCGGGTGCACGGCGTCCAAGCTATAGGCCATGCGGGCCATCTGGAAGCGGATCAGGTTGTAGGCCAGCAAGGTGCCCCAGAGCTCCTGAAAGACCATTTCCGGGGTGCGGCTGCGCAGTGTCAGGCGGTTACCCAACAGGGATTGCTTCATTTCCCGGTAGCCCAGTTCGATTTCCCAGCGGTGGCTGTAAAGATCGACAATATCCGCCGCCGGAAAGCGCAGCGGATCGGTCATCGAGGTCAGGATCTGAACTTCCTTGCCGTTCACCTTTCGGCGTAACAGACGTGCCGTCATCGTCGGCGGCAAGTCCGGCCATTTCTTGCGCGCCTGAGGTGAGGCCGTCAGGGTTACCAGGCGGTCTTGGCGGCCCAGCGAGCGCTCTTCCTGATACTGCGTTCCCTTCTTCAGGGGGATGAGCCAGTGACGCTGCTCGCCTGCACTCTGCCAGGCATGCAACAGACCCAGTGAGTAAAACCCACGATCGAACAGCGTCAGTGAGTGATCCGGGGTGCTGCCGATGAGCTCAGGGGTCAGCTCCATTTCGCTGCTCGCGATGCTATCGAAGGCCGATCCCGTCAGTAGATGGCTGGTCAGCTCCATCTGGCACACCATGCGAATCTGTGGATAGCTCGCTTCCCCCTGAGCATTGCGTGTGCGCGCGAAGGCAGCCTGATTCTCGGGAGAATCGGGAGTGCGCCAGACCACACCATCGACACCCAGTAACGTCAGGCCGCACCAGTGAGGGTGAGGGGTCTGCTGATGCCACACAGCTTGGGTCTGCTCGAAGACGCGTTTGACGGGCTCCACCCCAAGTCGTTGACGTGCCTGCACCACGGCACTTGGCGCGACGAAGGGACGCTTGCCGGGCAACATGATGTCGAGATGATTAACGACCTGCCCCATCGGGATATGCCGAAACAAGGCCATTCCGACAACGGCCCAGACCACCATGTCCAACGGCAGGCGACGCTTGCGCAGTGTGGCCACACCGGCTTCATCAAGACAGGTGTCGATCAGTTCAGGAGAGAGCACCTCGGAGAGGCTGGAGAAATCGTCGGGTACCGCCTTGGCGATAGCATCAATGGCGTCGCTGAAGTGCATGGATCTTCCCGTGTCGGTGTACCTGACACGGGAAGGTCTCATGATCAGCTTATTCAGAACAGGCTTAACTGACTGGCATTACGCCGTAAAGCGGGGATTTTACTTTTACGCCGCCGATTGGCGGCCAGGATGAGCGCGCTAGCCGGCGGCAACGGCGCCGTCGTTGGCGTAGCGCCTGCGCTGGAGCACGAAGAGGACGGCGCCCAGCGCGAGCCCGGCCACATCGGTGTAGATCCCGCCGTAGATCATGAACACGGCGCCGACCAGCATGGCCAGGCGCTGCCAGACGCTGACCGGGCCGAAGAACCACGCCTGCACCATGCCCGACAGCAGCACGATGCCAAGCGTTGCGGTAATGCCCACGCGCAGCACCTGAAACGCCGAGCCTTCCATCAGCATGGCCGGGCTGTAGAAGAACATGAACGGCACGATAAAGGCGGCCAGACCGATCTTGAACGAGGCCACCGAAGTGCCCATGGCGTTATCCCCGGAGATGCCCGCCGCGGCGTAGGAGGCCAGCGCCACCGGCGGCGTAATCGCCGAGACCACGGCAAAGTAGAAGACGAAGAAGTGCGCAATCAAAGGCTCGATGCCAAGGTCTACCAGGCCAGGCGCCACCACCGAGGCGGCGACGGCGTAGGCGGCGGTGGTGGGCATGCCCATGCCCAGCAGGATGGAAATACACATGGCAAACAAAAGCGCCAGCAGCTGACTGAAGCCGGCCAGGCCCAGCAGCAGCGAGGAGAAGCGCGCGCCTACCCCGGTCAGCGAGATGACGCCGACGATAATCCCCGCGCAGGCGCACACGGCGATGATCTGGATGGCCATGGTGCCGGCCAGCTGCAGCGCCCGGAGGATGGCGGCAATGCCCATCTTGTTGGGTGAAATCCAGCTCACCACGGCGGCCGAAGCGGTGGCAAGCGTCCCCGCGCGGATCACCGAGTAGCCCATGAACAGCGCGACAATCAGGATGATGATCGGGGCGAACAGGTAGACCTGTTTGGCCAGGCGGCGAAACTGCGGGATCTCTTCCTTGCGCATGCCGCGCATGCCCTTGCGCGCCGCCTCGAAGTCGACCATGCAGTAGACCGAGAGGAAGTAAAGCACCGCAGGAATAATCGCCGCCACGGCAATCTCGGTGTAGGGGATGCCGGTAATCTCGGCCATGATGAACGCGCCGGCACCCATGATGGGCGGCATGATCTGCCCGCCGGTAGAGGCGGCGGCTTCGATAGCGCCGGCGCTTCTGGCCGGGTAGCCGACCTTTTTCATCAGCGGAATGGTCAGCGAGCCGGTGGAGACCACGTTGCCTGCAGAAGTGCCGTTGATCATGCCCATCAGCCCCGAGGCAAAAATGGACACCTTGGCCGGGCCGCCCCGGGCGCGGCCGGCGGCGGCAAAAGCAAAGTTGACGAAGTAGTCGCCCACCTTGGAGGCCTGGAGGAAGGCGGCAAAAATGATAAACAGGATGATGTAGGTCGACGAGACCGCCGTGGTCGGCCCGAGGATGCCGATGTCGGTGTAGACCTGGCTGAAAAAGCGCTGCAGCGATAGCCCCGGGTAGCCCAGAAAGCCCGGGAGATACGGACCGATAAACACGTAGCCCAGAAAAACGGCGGCAATGACCACCAGCGCCAGGCCGGCGACCCGGCGGGTAAGCTCAAGGATCAGCAGCGAGCCGGCAATGGCCGCCCAGGAGATCCCCGGCGGGGCAAAGGAGGTGCCGGTGGCCATGCGGATGTTGGTGCCGTAGACCAGAATCAGGTAGCCGGCGCTTGCCAGGGCGCAAACCACCAGCGCCAGGTCGGGCGGGCTCAGGCGGCCGCGCGTCTGCCGGTAAAACCAGCTCAGCGCAATGCCCGCGGCGCTGGCGGCCATCAGCGGCAGGCCGAAGTGAAAGGTTTCAATGCTCGGGTCGATGCGCATGGCCTCGCCGGCGAGCGTTTGGTACATGAAAAAGACCTGCACCAGGGCATAGCCGGCGGGCAGCAGCAGGGCAAGGCTGATCGCTTTCAGCCAGCCCGGGGAGGCGTCGCTTTCGCTATCGGCAAAGGCCGTGCCGGCGTAAAGGCCGTAGCCCAGCACCAGCGCCCCGGCGATGTGGATGATGCGGTACGTCCAGGTTTCCAGCGGGTAGATATTCAGCGAGATCAGGTGAAACAGCGAATAGGCGATCGCCAGGACGGCGAACACCCACAGCGGCCAGCCGGTAAACAGTCGGCGGTTGTTTTCTACCGGATCTTCATCGACGCCGTCGGCAATGGCGTCGGGCGACGCGGTGGCGATACGGTCGTCGCTTTGGTGGTTGGCGTTGTGACTCATGCGTCACCCTCACAGCAGGACAAACGGAAGAGGGAAAGCGTACGCTGCCCCGCCCGGCGATGCCGGGCGGGGCAGAAATCGCCGAGTGTAGATCAGCGGATCAGCTCGGGGTCGATGTCGTAGCCGTTTTCTTCATACCAGCGCGCCGCGCCCGGGTGGAAGGGCAGGACGGTGTTGTGCTTGATGTTTTCCGGCACCGTGGTTTCCGCGCTGCGGTGGATCGAGCGCATCTTGTCGTTGTTTTCCATGGTCCGCTTGGTGACTTCGTAGACGAAGTCGTCGGGCATGTCGCAGCCGGTAATGGCGAAGTTCCACATGGACACTACGCGGGAATCTTCCTTGAGCGTCGAGTAGGTGCTGGCCGGGATCATGAATTCGGCCACCGGGAAGTTTTCCAGCACGGTTTCCACTTCTTCTTCGGTAAACTCGATGATGTTGACGTCGGTCTGCACTTCAAGCTGGCTGACCGCGGGAATCGGGATGCCGGCGGCAAAGGCGATCACGTCCAGCAGGCCGTCCTGAAGCTGGCCGCCAAGATCGGTCCAGCCGCCGTTGCGGCGATCGAACTCGACGCCCAGGGTCTTGAGAATCTCGGGGAAATAGGTGTCCGAGGTGGAGGCCGCCGGGCCAAAGCCGATGCGCGCGCCGTCGGGGATGTCCGAGATGGATTCAATCCCGGAACCTTCCAGCGCGGTAATCGAGAACGGCGTTTCGTACATGGGGAACATGGCGCAGACGTTGTCCATTTCGACCCCGGGCGCCAGCGGGCTTTTGCCGTTAACGGCGTCGGCGGCGGGGCCCATGGTGGTCAGGCCAAAGGCGGCATCGCCGTTGTTGACCAGCGCCAGGTTTTGCGTCGGGCCGCCGGTGACTTCGCCGCCGCCGGAGATATCCAGCCCGTCGGCGATGAAGTTGGCCCAGCCCGAGCCGTACACGTAGTAGGTGCCGCCCTGGCTTGCGGTACCCACGGTAAAGCTTTCCGGCCAGTCGGCCTTATCGGCCTGGGCGCCGGCGGCGGTCAGCAGGGCGCTACCGGCGAAAAGCAGTGCAGTTGTCTTGGCTATGGTGCGCATAATAATCCCCATGTGCGGATGTGCATCGCTGTATTGTTGTAGCGGCATTGGCGTGGCCGGCGCCGAGCGCGTCGGTCAGCCGGCCAGCACTTTGTATGGTGCAATTAACGTGCCGTTATTATATTATTAAATTAAATCAGTTATTTAACAACAAGCGGGGATGAAGAGCAGCAGTTTAAGCCAGGGACAGAGAGGAGGGGTGTCGGGAAAAGCGCACATAGGAAACCGGAACCTGTGTGGTTTTTCACACACGGGTGCCGGTTTAACGCGGAAAGTTGAAGGCCGCCGGGTAAAGGCCTCAGGAGGAGGGCTTGCCGGGGTCGAGAATGCGCACCGGGACCACGTCGTCCTGCTGTTTCTGTTCGTCGCGCACCCCGTTGACTCGGGTGGTCAACTCCTCAGCGGATTCCTCATCGACGGGCAGCTGTTCGAAGAAATCGCAGCTCACGCAATCGCGGTAACGAATGCCGTTTTGTTCCCAAGCGCGGATGCGATCCATGGCCGCGCAGCGCGGGCATACCACGCCGGCAATAAAGCGTTTGACCGATGACATGATCATCTCCTGCGTGAATCGGGCGGCGCGGCCTCGGCCGCGCCGGAAGGGACCGGGCGTCAGGCGGCCTGAATGCCGCTGTGGCGCAAAAGCGGCTTGACGCTGGGCTCACGACCGCGAAACGCCTTGAACAGTTCGGCGGCGTCCCGGGCGCCCCCCTGCTCGAGGATTTCCCGGCGGAAGCGCTGGCCGGTGGCGGCGTCAAAGGTGCCGGCTTCTTCAAAGGCGCTCCAGGCGTCGGCGGAGAGCACCTCCGCCCACTTGTAGCTGTAGTAGCCCGCCGCGTAGCCGCCGGCAAAGATATGACCGAAGCTGTTCTGAAAGCGGTTGAACGAGGCCTGGGGCACGACCGCAACGCGCATGCGCACGTCGTCCAGCAGCGCCTGGATATCCTCGGCGCTGGGGGCGCTGTGCTCGACGTGCAGGCGCAGGTCGAACAGCGAGAATTCCAGCTGGCGGACCATCCCCATGGCCGACTGGAAGTTTCTGGCGCCCTGCAGGCGTTCGAACAGCTCGTCGGGAAGCCCCTCGCCGGTTTCCACGTGGCCGGCAATCAGGTCCAGCCCTTCGCGCTCCCAGCAGAAGTTTTCCATGAACTGGCTGGGTAGCTCCACCGCGTCCCAGGCGACCCCGTTGATGCCGGAAATCTCGGCGATTTCCTGCTTGGTCAGCATGTGGTGCAGGCCGTGGCCGAACTCGTGGAACAGCGTAATGACCTCGTCGTGAGTCAGAAGCGCAGGCGCCTCGCCCACCGGCGGGGTGAAGTTGCAGGTGAGAAAGGCCACCGGCAGCTGAAGGCCGTTCGCGGTTTGGCGCCGCACCCGGCAGCCGCCCATCCAGGCCCCACCCTGCTTGCCTTCCCGAGCGTAGAGGTCGAGGTAGAAGCCGGCAATGGGGGCGTCGTTTTCGACAATATCGAAGTAGCGCACGTCGTCGTGGTAGCGCGGTACGTCGGTGTTTTCGACAAAGCGCAGGCCGTAGAGCCGCTCGACCACCTTGAACAGGCCGTCGATGACCCGGGGCGCGGGGAAGTAGGGCCGCAGCTGCTCTTCGGAAATCGCGTGGCGGGCTTCGCGGAGCTTTTCGCTGGCGTAGGCGATGTCCCAGGGGTTGAGCTTGTCGAACCCCAGCTCGCTTTGGGCAAAGCTTTCCAGCTCGGAAAACTCCGTCTGCGCCTGGGGCACGGCGCGGCTCGCCAGGTCGTCGAGAAACGCCAGCACCTGATCCGGGGAGTCGGCCATTTTGGTGGCAAGCGACAGGTCGGCGTAGGTATCAAAGCCCAGTAGCCCGGCCAGCTCGTGGCGCAGGGCGAGGATTTCTTCCATGGCCGGGGCGTTGTCGAACTCGCCGGCGTTAGGCCCCTGGTCGGACGCCCGGGTCACGAGAGCGGTATACACCTCGTGGCGCAGCTCGCGGCTGTCGGCGTAGCTCATCACCGGGAAAAAGCAGGGGAAGTCCAGGGTAATGCGGTAGCCCTCGACGCCCTTGGCTTCGGCCGTGGCTTTGAGCGTCTCCAGCGCGCTTTGGGGAACGCCGGCAAGTTTCTCTACGTCGTGGATGTCTTTATACCAGGCCTGGGTCGCGTCCAGCACGTTGTTGGAGTAGCGGTTGGAAAGCTCGGAGAGCCGTGCCTGGATCTCGCCGTAGCGCGTTTTTTGCGCTTCGGGAAGCGCGACGCCGGCCAGGCGAAAATCGCGCAGGTTGTTTTCCACGGTGCGGCGCTGCTCGGCGTTGAGCGAGTCCCAGGCGGGGCCGTCCCTGAGCGCCTGCCAGGCGTGATAGAGCCCGGCGTGCTGGCATACCCAGGTGCTGAATGCCGAAAGCTTGGGGAGGCAGGCCTGGTAGGCGTGGCGCAGCTCGGGCGTATTCATGGTGCTGTTGAGATGCGATACCGGCGCCCAGGCCTGGGCCAGGCGATCGCTCACGGCTTCCAGCGGCGCGGCAAAGGTCTCCCAGGTGGGGTCCGTTTCCTGAGCCTGGCGGGCCAGCTCCTCAATGGCGTCGCGGCTTTCATCGATCAGCTGGCTGATGGCCGGCTCGACGTGTTCGGCGCGAATGTCGCCAAACGGCGGCAGCGTATGCGTTTCAAGCAGGGGATTTGTGGGCATATCAACCTCGGTTGGCCGCGGTAGCGGTGGGTGCCTGGGCCGCTGCCGCGGGTAAAAAATGCGATACCCGCTAAATGCGGGCGGAAAGGGCCTGTTTCAATCCCCTGGTTTGGCCTGGGGCAAGGCGCCTGCTAGGCTTGCGGGTCCTCCGGGGCGGCGCTGTCTGCCGGCCGGAGAGAATGTCCCACCGGCGATGGCGAGGCGTCAGCCGCTTTATTATTCACCGATCCTACTATTTAGGATCACTGACGAAACGGGGTCGTGCGATGAGCGAAACGCTTGAGCGCTGGGGATCAAAGCGTGCCTTTATTCTAGCCGTCACCGGCGCGGCCGTGGGGCTTGGCAATATCTGGCGCTTTCCCTACATCGCCGGGGAGAACGGCGGAGCGGCGTTTTTGCTCGTCTACGTGGCCTTTGTCCTGCTGCTCGGCATCCCCGTGATGATGGCGGAGATTCTCATCGGCCGGGCCGGGCGGCGCGGGCCCATGGGCGCTTTGGGCGCTCTGGCCGTCGAGGCCGGAGCGTCGCGCCACTGGCGCTGGCTGGGGCTTTTCGGCGCGCTGACGGTGTTTTGCATCCTGTCGTTTTATTCGGTGGTCTCGGGCTGGTCGATCGAGTTTCTGGTGGCCTCCGTCAGCGGGCGGTTCAACGGGGCCACGGCGGCCGAGGTGGGCGCGGGGTTTGAGGCGTTTCTGGCAAGCCCCGGGCTTTTGGTGCTCAACCATACGCTGTTTCTGCTGATGGTTATGTCGGTGGTCGCCGCCGGCGTGGCCAAGGGGCTTGAGCGGCTCAATAACCTGCTGATGCCGCTTTTGTACCTGCTGCTGATTCTGCTGGCGGCCTACGCGACCACCACTGAGGGCTTTGGTACGGCGCTTGCGTGGCTGTTCTGGCCGTCGTTTTCTGCCGTCACCCCGGACGTCATCCTCCACGCCATGGGCCATGCCTTCTTTACCTTGGCGGTGGGCGCCTGCGCGCTGATGGCCTACGGCGCCTACATGCCCGACGAGCAAAGCCTGCCCGGGGCGGCGGTCACGGTGGCGGTGCTGGATATCAGCGTGGCGCTATTGGCCGGCATCGCGATTTTCTCGGTGGTGTTTGCCCAGGGGCTGGACCCGGCCGACGGGCCGGGGCTGATGTTCGTTACGCTGCCCATTGCCTTTGCCGAGCTGCCCTGGGGCGCGTTCTGGCTGGGCGTGTTTTTCCTGCTTCTGCTGCTGGCCACCTGGACGTCGGCGATCAATCTCGCCGAACCCATGGTGGCAACGCTTCAGGGGGCGGGGCTCGGGCGCCGGCGCGCGACGCTGGTCGTCGGGGTCGGGGTCTGGCTTTTGGGGCTGCTGTCGGCGCTATCGTTTTCCACCCTTGACGGGTTTCGCCCGCTGCTGGGGCGCAACGTGTTTGAGCTGGTCAGCAGCATCCCGCCGGATATTTTCCTGCCCCTGGGCGGCGTGCTGACGGCGATATTTGCCGCCTGGGTCATGCCCCGGGCGGCAGCGCATCGGGCGCTGGGCACCGGCGAACGCGGCTTTAGGCTGTGGCAGGGAGTCGTGCGCTGGATCGCGATTCCGCTGACGTTTATCGTGCTGCTGAGCGCGTTTATCTAAACAGAGCAGCTTGGTTTATCCATGATCGATAGGCATAACGGGGAGGTAATATGACGGCGGCCATTCGTTCGTTTCAGGGAATGACGCCGCGCCTGGGTGCGCGGGTCTATGTGGATCCGGCAAGCGTGGTCATCGGCGACGTGACGCTTGGGGACGATAGCTCGGTATGGCCGACAACGGTCATCCGCGGCGACATGCACCGCATCCGCATTGGCGCGCGGGTCAGCGTGCAGGACGGCAGCGTGCTGCACATCACCCACCAAAGCGACTACAGCCCCGAGGGCTATCCGCTGACCGTGGGCGATGACGTGACCATCGGCCACCGGGCCATCCTGCACGGTGCCACCCTGGGTAGCCGTATTCTGGTGGGCATGGGCGCCATCGTCATGGACGGAGTCAGGGTGGAAGACGAGGTGATCATCGCCGCCGGCGCGGTGGTGACGCCGGGAAAAACGCTGGAAGGCGGCTACGTTTACGCCGGCACTCCGGCCAGGCAAATGCGTCCGCTCAAGGACAGCGAGCGAGCCTTTTTTGCCTACACGGCGGGCAACTACGTCACTCTCAAGGATCAGTTCCTGGCAGAAACCTGAGCCTTACGTCGCGGCGGCGACGGTGTTTCCCGGCAAGCGTATTGCGGTGTGAAAAAGTCTGGTAGTTTATACAGCTTTTTCAGGATTCCGTTATATGGCTAACTTTCGCACCCATATCACCGTGGCTGCGGCCGGCGGCGCGCTTTTGGCCTGTGCCGGCTATCAGCTGCAGGGGTGGCCGCCGCTCCAGGCGCTGGCGGCCTGCGCTCTGACGGCGTTTGGCGGCATCCTTCCTGATATTGACGCCGACCACTCGCGTTCCAGCCGGCTGATTTTTACGATTTTGGCTATCCCGGCGTTGGTCGTCGGCGGGGTGCTGCTGCAGCCCTGGCTGACCCCGGGGGCCCTGCTGCTGGCGTGCGGCGGCATTTATATTGGCGTGCGCTATGTCGGCGGCACGCTGTTCTCACGCTTTACCGTCCACCGCGGCGGCTGGCATTCGCTGCTCGCGGCGACCCTGTGTACCTGGGCAGTGGCGGCGCTTAGTTTCCACTGGCTGGCGCAGCCGGGGTGGCTGGCCTGGGTTCACGGCCTTGCCGTGCTGGCGGGCTTTCTGATCCATCTGATGCTGGATGAAATCTACAGCGTGGACGTGGCCGGCGGGCGGCTCAAGCGCTCCTTTGGCACCGCGCTCAAGCCGTTTGACCTGCATCGGCCGGTCGCAAGCCTGTTGATGCTGGCGGCCACCGCGGCGCTGCTGCCCTGGCTCCCTCCCTGGGAGGCGCTGGAGGCGCTGCTGGTTTAGGGCGGCGCTTTGTGGCGGTAGTCGTCGGCCTTCAGGCCGTGCTTTTTAAGCTTGTCGTAAAGCGTTTTGCGCGGGATGTCGAGCTGCCGGCAGACGGTAGTGACCTGGCCCTGGTGCCGCGACAGGGCCTGATTGATCAGGCTTTTTTCAAAGAGCTCGACCTGCTGGGCCAGGCCGGCCTCCGCGGTATCGTCGCTTGCGCCCTCCAGCAGGGCGCCAAGCCGGTAGTCAAAGGCGGCACCCAGCAGCACGTAGCGCTCCGCCAGGTTGCGCAGCTCGCGCACGTTGCCCGGCCAGTCGTGGGCGAGCAGGATGGCGGTGTCGTGGCTGTCGAGCGGCGGCGCTTCCAGGCCGCTGCGGGTGGCCGCGACAACGGCAAAGTGCTGAAACAGCAGCGGGATATCCTCCCGCCGTTCGCGCAGGGCCGGCAGCGGCAGCGTCACCACATCCAGCCGATAGTAAAGGTCTTCGCGAAACTCGCCGCGCTCGGCGGCTGCCTTGAGGTCGATCTTGGTGGCGGCAATCACGCGGATGTCCAGCGTAACGGGCTGGTTGCCGCCCAGCCGCTCTACCGCGCGCTCCTGGAGTACGCGCAGCAGTTTGACCTGCAGCGCCAGCGGCATGGATTCGATTTCATCGAGAAACACCGTGCCGCCGTCGGCGTGCTCGAACTTGCCGATGCGCCGCTCCACGGCGCCGGTAAAGGCGCCTTTTTCGTGGCCGAAGAGCTCCGATTCAATGATGCTTTCCGGCACGGCCCCGCAGTTGATGGCGACAAAGGGCGCGTGACGCCGGTGGCTGCGTTCGTGAATGGCCCGAGCCACCAGGTCCTTGCCGGTGCCGGTTTCGCCGAATACGAGGACATCGGCCTCAACCTGGCTGATGCGCTGGATCATCGCTGCCAGCCGTGAAATGGCCGCGGTACGCCCGACCAGACGCGGCCCCAGCGCCGCCTGCTGGGCTTCCAGCTCGGCCTTTAGCCGGCGATTTTCCAGGCTCAGCTGGCGCTTTTCCAGGCCGCGGCGCACGACGTCGAGCAGCCGGTCGCCGGCAAACGGCTTTTCCAGAAAATCCCAGGCGCCGGCGCGCATGGCTTCTACCGCCGTGGAAATATCGCCGTGGCCGGTAATCAGGATGACCGGAAGCGTAGGGTCCTGCTTCTGCAGCGTGCGCAGCAGCGTCATACCGTCCATGCGGGGCATGCGAATGTCGCTTACGATCACGCCGGGGAAATGGGCCGGCAGCGCGTCGAGCGCCTGTTCGGCGGTTTCGAAGCAGTGCGGCGTATAGCCAGCAAGCTCCAGGGTTTGCGCGGCGGTGATGCGCAGGTGCGGCTCATCGTCGATGACGATAACCGGCAGGCTCGACGGCTCATGCATGGGGCAGTGTCTCCGGGTCAGTCTCGGGCGGCGATGCGAGCGGAAGCGTCAGGGTAAAAGCGGCGCCGCCTTCCGGGCGGTTGGCGGCGGTCAGGCTGCCGCCCAGATCTTCCATGATACGCGCCGAGATCGAAAGACCCAGTCCGAGCCCGGTGCCCGGCGCCCGGGTGGTGAAAAACGGCTCGAACACCTGGGAGAGGTGCGCCTCGGCAATTCCCGGGCCGTTATCGGTTATAGAAAGGCTGGCGTGCGCCGGACCTGTAGTCAGGATAATGCCCAGCCTGGGCGCTTGCGTGTCCTGTACTGCCTGCAGGGCGTTGCTGATTAGGTTGACGATGACCTGCTCAAGGCGCACAAGGTCGCCGGATACCCAGACCGGCGCGTCGGGCAGGCGCTGCTCGAGGTGAGTCCGGCCGGCGTCGTTGAGGCGGCTTTGAAACAGGCGCAGGGCGTAGGCCACGCAGGACTGCACGGCAATGCGTTCGTGGCGCTCGCTGCTTTTGCGGGAAAATTGGCGCAGCTGGGCGCTGATGTCGGCCATACGGTGGGTCAGCTCGATAATCTGTTCGAGATTGGCGTCGGCCTGGTCATGGCGGGCTAGTTCGATAAAGCGCCGGGCGTTTTCGCCATAGGCGCGAATCGCCGCCAGCGGCTGGTTGAGCTCGTGATTGATGCCCGCCGCCAGCTGGCCGAGCACCGCGAGCTTGGCCGCCTGAATGAGCTCGTCCTGAGTTTGGCGCAGGTTGGCTTCGGCGCGGCGGCGCTCCTCTATTTCGGCGGAGAGCTGGCGGTTGCTGGCGGTCAGGTCGCGGGTGCGGCGCTCGACGCTGTCTTCCAGCTCGTCGCGCACCCGGGCCAGGGTGCGACGCTCGCGTTCGGCAAAGGCTTCGCGCTCGCGGCGCAGCCGCAGGCGCTGCCAGGTGATGCCGCCGCCGAGCGCCACCACGCCGTAGAGCCCGCCGGCCAGCAGGGCGGCCAGCCACTGCGCTCGAATGACCGGGTCCAGCGGCTTGAGAATATGCATGTTCCAGCCGAACTCGGGCAGCGGGTGAGTCAGGTTCAGGTAGCGGCCTTCATCCAGCGGTCCGTGGGCAAAGCTGACGATACGCGCATTGTCGCGGTAAGCGCGCTCCACGCGGATTCCCGAGGCGTCGAGCGGCTCCTGAGCGTAGCGGCGGGTGTCCCGCAGCGACCGGCGCTGAGCCGGGGCCAACGGCTGCAGCGCGTTCATGCGTAGCGCTTTCCGGCTCGCCATGAAAATAATGTTGGCGTCATCCGTCACCAGAAATTCGGCGTTTTGCGCCGACCAGCCTTTCTCCACCCGGTCGAGTAAAATCTTGACCACTACTACACCTTCCGGGCGTGCGTCGGGCGCGGTGTGATCCAACCATACCGGGGCGGAAAAATAATAGCCTCGAGCAAGGGATTGCGTGCCCAGCCCGTAAAATCGGCCTTCGCTGCCGGCAATGGCGTCTTTATAGTAAGGGCGAAACGCATAGTTCTGGCCGATGAAAGTGTCGGCGCGGTGCCAGTTGCTTGCGGCTACCGTGGTGCCCTCGCGGTCCAGCAGGTAAACGTCGGAAACGTCGGCGGTAAAGCGAAAGCGGTCGAGCTGCAAGTTCAGCGGCATGGGGCTTTGCTCTGCCGGTGCGGCAAGAAAGCGTTTCACGCTCTCGCGAGAAGCCAGCATCAGAGGCAGATAGTCATAGCGCAGCAGGTAGCCTTTCAGGTTGGCGGCCGACAGGCGCAGTTCATTGCGGGCGTCGTCGCCAAGGCTGGCGAGCGCCTGCTCGTGGGCAATGCGCGCCGCCTGCCAGATGCATAGCGCAAGCCCCAGCAGCAATAGCGTGAGAGCCAAGCGCCGGTTGTGGCGTGTGAGTCGCGGTCGTCTCATGCTGGCTCGAGCTTTATCATGGGGGCAGGCTCCGGGCAGCTTGCGGGGCATGGTGCTGCAAAAAATCGCGGGCAAAAAACGGTAGTCGCGCTGATTCGGCGTCAGGGGAAGCGTAATAAACAAAACGCTCGTTCCCCGTTGCCAAATGCTCCGTCAGATTCTATAGTACGCATCCGCTGCCGGCGACGCCAAGCGTCACCGGCGGTGATAGGGCCCGAAAAGGCCTTGTTTGTCAGTCAGTTACGCGGTTTAATTCAAGCCGTTGACAAGCGCTTCAAGGCGTGTAGAATACGCCTTCCTCGCAGCCGCCGCGGCAGGTCATCGCCGGCGAGTGGTGTTAGCGAGACGCTCTTTAACAAGTTGATCAGGTAATTCATGTGGGCGCTTGCCTGGGTGGGTGACAAATCACCTATTATCAAGGCAAGCGACTCGTCAGAATTTGGAAATCTCGATTTCTGGATTTTTGAGAACGTTTGAAACCTTGAGCCAAGTTTGATCCGCTTTTTCCAATGCCCTCGGGCAGCGGAAAGCAAGGATCACAATGATCGTAAACCGAAGAGTTTGATCATGGCTCAGATTGAACGCTGGCGGCAGGCTTAACACATGCAAGTCGAGCGGAAACGACAGGAGCTTGCTCCTGGGCGTCGAGCGGCGGACGGGTGAGTAACGCATAGGAATCTGCCCGGTCGTGGGGGATAACCTGGGGAAACTCAGGCTAATACCGCATACGTCCTACGGGAGAAAGGGGGCCTTGGCTCCC